>CANLLR010000028.1 GCA_947491985.1 Flavobacteriaceae bacterium
GGTTCGGCACACTAAAATGTCAGCCTTGATTCCGCTTTCCATTAATGTTTTTACCGAGTGTTGTGTTGGTTTTGTTTTCAATTCGCCCGCTGCTGCTAAAAACGGCACGAGTGTTAAGTGAATAACGATACCGTTATGCTCGCCCAATTCCCATACCAATTGACGCACCGATTCGATGTATGGTAACGATTCGATATCGCCTACGGTTCCACCAATTTCGGTAATGACAATGTCGAAATCGCCAGAATTTCCTAGCAATTGCATGCGTGCTTTGATTTCGTTGGTAATGTGAGGAACCACTTGAACGGTTTTTCCAAGGAATTCACCACGGCGTTCTTTTTCGATTACTGAAAGGTAAACGCGACCCGTTGTAACATTATTGGCTTGCGAAGTGGGTACGTTTAAAAAACGTTCGTAATGGCCTAAATCAAGATCCGTTTCGGCTCCATCATCCGTCACAAAACATTCACCATGTTCGTACGGATTTAAAGTCCCAGGATCGACATTGATGTACGGATCAAATTTTTGAATGGTAGTTCTGTACCCTCGAGCTTGTAATAATTTTGCTAAAGATGCTGCTATGATTCCTTTTCCTAAAGAAGAAGTCACACCGCCAGTAACAAAAATATATTTCGTTTGATTCATTGTAGTGTATTGTAGTTGTTGTGTTGTTGTAAAAAACGAGGCAAAAGTACAAATTAAATTGGATAAAAGTTAATTTGAAAATGAGTTAATTTGGAAATTTGAAAATGAAAAAAATTACTTTTTAAAAGTGTTTGAAACATAATTTTCAAATTATCTCATCTTCAAATTTTCAAATTAAATTGGTTTTGGATATTGCTTTTTGATATTGCGAATGAGTTCTTCCAAACCGTTCAACTTGATTTCGTAGATGAGTTGGAGTTGTTCTCCGAGTTCGCCTTTTGGAAATCCTTTATTGCTATACCAAACGACATAATATTCTGGTATATCGATTAGGTAATAGCCTTCGTATTTTCCGAATGGCATTTTGGTGTGTGCAAGTTTGATGAGTTGTTTTTGTTGGATGTCCATTTATTTAAATGCAAAGAACGCAAACGTTGGTTCGCAAGTTTCGCAAGATTTACTTCCAATTAAATGCAATTTCTCTTTTTATCTCCGGATGCAGACTATAATGAACCGGACAAGTGATTGCAGTTCGTTCCAATATCATTTTTGTCTTTTCGTCAACCACTAGATTCATAGTAAAAGTGATGTGAATTTCAGAAATACGGCGTGGTTCAACAGCCATAATTTTGGTTACTTCGGCTGTTGATCCTGAAAAATCAACATCCAAATCACGTGCTTTGATTCCCATAACAGTTAACATACAAGTCGCTAATCCATTGGCAACAGTGTCGGTTGGCGAAAATGCTTCTCCCCTTCCATTGTTGTCAACCGGTGCATCTGAAATAATTTCAGTCCCCGACTGCAAATGGATGGATGATGTTCGTAAATCGCCTAAATACGTTACTTTGGAAGTGGCCATTATTCTGCTTGTTTTATAGTTAAATCGGTGTTGTAATACAAAATATAAATCCCATTATTAATATAGCCTCCTGCTACCTTCTGATCGTAATCAAATTTATTCTCAATCTGTTCAGTTACGGTTGATTGCACTGATTCTTTAAACTGTTTTTCTTGTGAAAGTCGCAACATCGTATCAAACGTAATGTCAAATCCGCGAACGGCATATTGGTTGGGCAAAACCCTATTTTTCTTTTTGAATGTCTTTTCAAAACGAGCTGCTTCAGGCGATTCATTTTCACGTGTTAGCGACGGATAGGTCATTTTGAGTTTGGTGAGTCGCGACAACGCAATTTCTTCATTGTCTAACATTTCGTTGGGCTCTAAAATCACCAGTTGTAGTTGATAGTCCTTCATAGCATTGGTCATTGCCGTTAACGTTGACGTAATAGTGTAATAACTTTCCGATTCCATTACCACAAAATTCAAACGGTCTTTTACAAAATACTTTCGAATACTGTCAGAAACAAAGCTCCCTTTTTCTGTCGGTCCAACCAATTTAGTATCTTTTTGATTTTCGATAAGATATTGTTTTATCTCAGGCTTCTTCAAATCGACAACCGCGATGATATTTCCGTTTTTCGACTTCATGTAATCGAACATCGCTTGCTTTAGCAAATCGTTGTTGGGCGTAGCTTGGTATAAATTTTTATATGATTTTTCATAGTCTTTCGATAAAGGAGAAATCACAGGAATGTTTTTACTTTCTAATATCTCTGCCACTTTTTCGACATGATTTTGGTAAAACGGACCGATAACGGCATCAGCATTTTGAGCGCTTTCTCTCACAATCGAAACAGCATTGGAAGAGAATTTGGTTTCTTGCGAATCGTAAATCTTAACATTGATGTTCATTCCCAAAACCTTTGCAGAATCAATCGCCATCAACGCACCCGAATAAAAATCGAGTGTCATGTTTAAAAATTTATCCTTTTTTAAACGGCTGGCTGTCGAAACTAAAGTATCACTTTCTATTTTTGAGATATTGAAAGGCAAAAGCAACACCAATTCTATTCTGTCTTTTTTGGAAATCGTCTGCGTCAAATCGGCAAGCTGATTTTTTTTTGTTTTGGTATACGAAATCGATGCGGGTAATTTTAATAGCATTCCTTCTTTAACTCCGTCAGTAAGTTGCGGATTCAAAGATGTTAATTTTTCAGTTGTAATATTGAATTGTTTGGTCAAACTGTATAACGTTTCGCCTGCTTTTACGATGTATTCAAAAACGTTATCTGTTTTTACAACAGCTTTTTCTTCTGAAATTATTTCTTTTGGTGTTGCAGTTTTAGTGCCACTTCCGTGGATTTTTAACTTGTATCCTACAGGCAAACTAGCAACTATTTCGGGATTTTGTTTTTCTAATTCTTCTACAGAAATACCGTATGTGTTAGCAATGCCGTATTTGGTTTCTTTGGGTTGCACTTCATGTTGGGTAAACATTTTAGAATTGGTGTCCATTTTTGGTGAATTGGCATTCTTGTTAATAACCAATTCTTGTCCGGGTTGCAATCCGTCAGTCTTTAAAAAAGGATTGTTTTTTTCGAGTTCTTCAACAGTTATAGTGTACAACTTTGTCAAACTGTACAACGTTTCTTTAGGCTTTACAATATGTATTTGAGTCGCTTGAGAAAGCGATTTAGATGTTGGTTTAGCTACGCTAGATTCGGATTCGCCTCGGGTGGTTTCTTTGGTTTTGGTTACTGATTTCGGAATCAAAATCACCGAATTCAATTGAATTCCGTTTTGCGAATCGGGATTCAACTTGTAAATATCAAACGGCGTAACATTGTATTTTTGTGCAATAGAAGCAATGGTTTCTCCTTTAACAACGGTGTGTTTGGTGTAATTTTGTCCAAAGACCGTAAATCCAATCAGTAAAACCAAAATATAAACAACTTTTTTGAACATATCTTTTATTATTTTAAATTTTGAATTATAAATTTTAAATGAAACGTTAACAATTTAAAATTTATAATTCAACATTTATAATTTATACTATTTTATCATCATTCCCACTCAATCGTCGCCGGAGGTTTCGAGCTAATGTCATACACAACTCGATTCACCCCTTTCACTTTATTGATAATCTCATTCGATACCTTCATCAAAAAATCGTACGGCAAATGTACCCAATCGGCCGTCATTCCATCTGTCGATTCCACGGCACGCAATGCAATTACTTTTTCATAGGTACGTTCGTCTCCCATCACTCCCACACTATTTACAGGGAGCAAAATCGCTCCTGCTTGCCACACTTTATCGTACAATCCGTGCGACTTCAATCCATTGATGAAAATGGCATCTACTTCTTGTAAAATACAGACTTTCTCTGGTGTAATATCGCCTAAAATACGAATCGATAATCCCGGTCCAGGAAATGGATGACGTCCTAACAATTCAGGGTCAATCCCTAATGTTTTTCCTACTCTTCGCACCTCATCTTTAAATAACATACGAAGTGGCTCAACGATTTTCAACTTCATAAAATCGGGTAAACCGCCCACATTGTGATGCGATTTTATCGTTGCACTTGGTCCTTTTACCGAAACCGATTCAATCACGTCAGGGTAAATCGTTCCTTGTGCCAACCAGGTTACGTCTTCTATAATTTTCGATTCGTCATCGAACACTTCAATAAAAACGCGACCGATGATTTTTCGTTTCGTTTCGGGATCATCTACACTGGCGAGTTCGTTCAAAAAACGTGCCGAAGCGTCAACACCTTTTACATTTAAACCCATTCCTTTGTATTGTTCCAAAACATTTTCAAACTCATTTTTGCGCAACAATCCGTTGTTTACAAAGATGCAATACAAGTTTTCACCAATTGCTTTGTGCAGTAAAACGGCAGCCACTGTCGAATCAACTCCACCTGAAAGTCCGAGCACTACTTTATCACCCTGAATTTTCTCTTGCAAATCGCTTACACAATCGTCAACAAAAGCGTTAGGTGTAAAATTCTGAGGAACATGTGCTATTTTAACTAAGAAATTTTCTAAAATTTGCTTCCCGTCAGTCGAATGATACACTTCTGGATGAAACTGAATGGCGTAAGTCGTTTCACCTTCAATTTTATAAGCCGCATTTTCAACATCGTGAGTGCTTGCCAATTTCACTCCGTTCGTAGGCAAATGTTTTATGGTATCGCTGTGGCTCATCCAAACTTGCGAATTCACATTTACGTTTTCGAAAAAAAGTTCGTCTTCTTTAATGAACGACAAATTAGCTCTACCATACTCGCGCGTGTTCGAAGCGGCAACTTCTCCACCTGAAAAGTGGGCCAAATATTGTGCACCATAACAAACCGCAAGCAAAGGCATTAGGCCACGAATGTGCGATAAATCGATTTGAAGCGCATCTTCGGAACGCACAGAGTACGGACTTCCGCCAAGGATAACGGCTTTGTAAGATGATAAATCAGTTGGATAATTGTTGTAAGGGAAAATTTCGCAGAATATATTTAATTCGCGAACACGGCGTGCAATAAGTTGTGTGTATTGCGATCCGAAATCTAAAATAAGTACGTTATGTTGCATGTGCAAAAGTAGTACTCTTGGTGGAAAATAAAAAGTGGATTTTGGAAATTATTTTATTTTTTCAGAAGAAGCTAATCCAGTCATCCGTTTCCCTCTTTTGCAAGCCAGTTCTTTTTTCTAAGTCATAAAAGCAGCTTCCGTAGGTCGCTCTTTTACAACAAGAAAAAAACAAACTTGCCTTACAAAAGTAGGTACACTGCTGTCTGGGCTAGAGTACAGATTAATAATTAGGCGCCACAATCGATATGAAAACTAAACCATTTTTACTACATTTGTTTCAAACCAAAAAAGCTAATAGACAAATAATAGATCCAAATGCTAAAAACCCTATTTTATATTGCTGTTGGCGGCGCATTTGGAAGCGTACTGCGTTTTTTAACCACCGTTTTGGTTAGTAAATATTGGTCTGCCCATTTTCCTTTAGCGACTTTTATTGCCAATATATTGGGGTGCTTTTTGATAGGTTTAATCATCGGAATTGTAGAAAAAAACAACCTAGCCAATTCCAATTTAAAATGGTTTTTAATCACAGGTTTTTGTGGCGGTTTTACCACCTTTTCAACCTTTGGTTATGAAAATTACACCTTGTTTCAAAATAATAATTCGTTACTTGCATTTTTATACATTGGTTTGAGTGTTGTTATGGGACTTTTTGCAATTTGGTTGGGACTTATTATTTCAAAATAGATTTTTACACAAATTGTGCTTAGTTGGCGCTAAATAATTAATGCTAATTGGTGCAATTTGTGTCAAATCCTAAAAACACAAAAATCTATGTTAATCTGTGTCTTCTCTCTCTAATTTTTACTATTTTCGCAACCTATGAACGAGAAAGACATTCAAGCTATTCAGCAACTATTGGTAACTCCCAAAAGAATTGCCATCATTCCGCATCGAAGTCCCGACGGCGATGCCATTGGTTCTTCATTAGGTTTATATCATTTCTTAAAAAAACAGAACCATAAACCTGTTGTCATTGCACCGAATGATTTTCCAGAATTTCTTGGGTGGTTGCCTGATTCAGAAACGGTTTTGGTATATGAAAATGATAAGACAAACACTACCAAAATCCTTCAAGAAGCCGAACTGGTTTTCACTCTCGATTTTAATGCGTTGCACCGCACTGGTGAAATGGAAAATGTATTAAAAACACTCACTGTTCCAATGGTAATGATCGATCATCATCAAGCACCCGATTCTTATGCAACTGTCACCTACTCTGACACCTCATTTGGGTCGACTTGTGAAATGATATACAATTTAATCGGCTTTTTAAATCAAAAATCATTAATTGATAAAACCATTGCTACCTGTTTGTATACGGGTATTTTAACTGATTCTGGAGGATTTCGATTTCCGAAAACAACTGGAACAACCCATCGAATTGTAGCCGAATTTATTGATTTAGGTGTTGAAAATACAGAGATTCCTAACCTTCTTTTTGACAACAATTCATACAATCGCTTGCAATTGCTTGGAAGAGCCTTACAAAATATGAAGGTATTGCCACAATACAATACAGCCTACATCACTTTATCCCAAAAGGAATTAGATGAATTTAATTACGTAAAGGGTGATACCGAAGGAATTGTAAATTATGGTTTGACTATAAAAGGTATTATTTTTGCTATCATATTGATTGAGCACCGCGATGAAAATATTATTAAAATTTCGTTCAGATCTCAAGGAGATTTCGATGTCAATAAGTTTGCTCGTGACCATTTTAATGGCGGCGGACACATTAATGCTGCAGGTGGAAAATCAAATGATTCGTTAGAAAACACAGTAAAAAAATTAGAAGAATTAATCACAAAAATAAACGTATCCTAATGTCAAAAATAAAATCTATTACCTTGCTTTTTCTTGTACTTGCAGTTATAATTAGTTGCAAACAACAACAAGCAAGAAGACCTATTTCACAATCATCGGGAACATTCTTGAGTGAATCGGCTGAGCGCAATAAAAAACTCATTAAAGGTGAAGAAGGAAAAATTGATTCAATTATAAAAAGCAATCCGAAAATAAAATACATTGCTTCGAGCAAAGGCTATTGGTATCATTATGAAACCAAGAATGAAACCGACACGTTGCGACCAAAAAAAGGAGACGTAGCCAATTTTGTATATGAAGTGAAAGACTTGAATGGCAACGTAATTTATTCGGAAGTCGAATTAAAACCGCAAACGTATGTAGTAGACAAACAAAATATTATGATGGGACTTAGAAATGGTATCAAATTGATGCGTAAAACCGAAAAAGTAACCTTTCTATTCCCATCCCACATGGCATTTGGTTATCATGGCGACAATAAAAAGATTGGCACCAATGAGCCTTTGATTTGCACAGTAACACTGACCGATTTTAAACCTGACTCTAAATTAATTACCGAATAATATGCTTAAAAAATGTATTTCAGTACTTGTACTTATAACCGCTTTATGGTCGTGTAAAAAAGAAGAACATACCAATTTAGTTGATGGCCTTTATGCCGACATTGAAACATCAAAAGGAACTATAACCGTTCAATTGGAGTTTACTAAAGCACCTGTAACCGTGGCGAATTTTATAACATTAGCTGAAGGGAAAAATAATTTTGTTAGTCCAGATTTCAAAGGAAAACCATTTTTTGACGGTTTGAAATTTCACCGTGTAGAACCTAATTTTGTAATTCAAGGTGGCGATCCAATGGGTAATGGTTCAGGAGGTCCTGGTTATAATTTCACAGACGAATTTACTGATTTGAGTCATGATAAATCAGGAACTCTTTCTATGGCTAACTCAGGACCCGGAACAAACGGTAGTCAGTTTTTTATTACCCATGTTCCCACTCAAAATTTAGACGGAAGACACACCGTTTTTGGTTATGTGATTAATGACGGAATGAAAGTCGTAAACGAAATAGCTGTAAATGACGATATCATTGCTGTAAAAATTATTCGAAAAGGAGAAGCCGCAAAAAAGTTTGATGCTCAAAAAGTATTTAATGATTACTTTAAATATGAAAGTGAAAACCAAATTAAAAAAGCGAAAATTGATGCTGAAATTCAAAAGAAAAATGAGGCACAAAATAAAATTTTAATTGGAGGAAAACTGGCTTATTTTAACCAACTAAAATTGAAAGCAACCAAGTCTACAACAGGATTAGTGTATAAAATAACGCAAAGTGGCAAGGGTAAAAAACCTGCCAATGGCGCGAATGTTTTCATAAACTATGCCGGTTATTTTGAAGATGGTATGTTATTTGACAGCAGCATAAAAGCCATTGAAGAAAGTTACGGTAAATTAAATAAGCAAAAAGAAATGCAACACGGTTATCAACCTATACCTTTTATAATAGGAACTAAAACAGGTTTGATACCTGGATTTATAGAAGGATTGGAGAAAATGAAAATTGGTGACAAAGCCATTCTTTTTATTCCTTCCAACTTAGCATGGGGAGAACAAGGTTTCCCTCCATTAATTGAACCGAACACCAATGTAATTTTTGAAATAGAAATGCTTGAAAAATTAAAATAATTAGTATTATTGTACACTTTTTAAAAAATAAATTATAACTTATGAATACATTTAAAATACTTTTTCTGTTCGTTTTAGGAACAACATTAAGTTTTGCGCAAACAAAAAAAACAGTAAAAAAACCAGTAGCTAATTCTACAACGGTTGCAGCACAAAATTCATCGGATGGAATTTTTGCCGAATTTGAAACGTCAAAAGGAAAAATTGTAATTCGATTGGAATATGTTAAAACCCCTGTAACAGTAGCTAACTTTATTTCTTTAATAGAAGGCACCAATTCTTTTATTAAGGATGAAAAGTTAAAAGGTAAGCCATTTTATGATGGATTAAAATTTCATCGAGTGATTGCAGATTTTATGATTCAAGGTGGTGATCCACTAGGTAATGGTTCAGGCGGTCCTGGATATGCTTTTAAAGATGAGATTACTGATTTGAAGCACGATAAAGGTGGTATTTTATCCATGGCTAACTCAGGTCCGAAAACCAACGGATCTCAGTTTTTTATCACACACAAAGCAACGCCTTGGCTAGACGGTAAGCACACCGTTTTTGGTAGTGTCGTATCTGGAATGGAAGTAGTCAATACTATAGTTCAAGACGATGTTATTACTAAAGTTACTGTAATTAGAAAAGGAGCTGATGCTAAAAAATTTGATGCAGCAAAAGTTTTCTCAACCTATTTAACTAACAAAGATGCAGAAGAAAAATTACAAAGAGAAAAAGAAGAGAATGATAGAGCTATCGTTAACGCCAATGCATTGAAAGAGTTTGCAAACGCACAAACAACCGCAAGTGGATTAAAGTATATTGTTTTGAAAGAAGGAACAGGAGCAACTCCAGCTAGTGCAACTACCAATGTAAAAGTACATTATATAGGTTGGTTAGCTTCAGGAACAGAAATTGATAACAGCATAAAAAGAGGAGTCCCAGCTGACTTTGGATTAAATCAAGTAATTAAAGGTTGGACCGAAGGCTTACAATTAATGAAGGAAGGTTCAAAATATAAATTCTATATTCCTTACCAATTAGCATGGGGAGATAAAGCAAATGGTGATAAAATTCCTGCCAAAAGCGATGTTATTTTTGAAGTCGAATTACTTAAAATCAACAACTAATTTAAAATTAACCCTCGAGAAATTCAGGGTTTTTTTTTGGATGCTAATTAAACTTCCAATCAAATAAATCGTTGTCATTAATTATAGCACCAATTTCAACACGAATTAACTCTCCGAATTCACTCTGCAAAATCAACCAATTGCTTTCATTGAAATGATTTTCGGTAGCATCAAAATCTTCTTGCTCCCAAGAAGTAAAGGGCAATTCTTGCTTAACTTCTTCTATATTTCTCCCAATAATCTTCTTATCAAATAAAGTAACCTCAGCATTTGAAGTGATGATATATCCCAATCGATTGGCTTCATCTTCATAAAATGTCAACCTAAGTTTCTCATTATTGTATAAAAAGATGGTATTGCTTTCATCATCTTCAAATTGCTTATCAGGATTGCCATACATCGCAATAACATCGCTTTGCTTCATACCGAATAACAACTTATCGACTCCGTTTTTAAGGTTGAGTTTCATATTTTATTTTTTATAAAATTAGCAATAAACTTCCATCAGCCAATTAATGATAAAAGCTATTGCCATTAAGTGATAGAAAATTGAATTTAAATTAACGACTAATACTCAAACACACCAAACGCACTTTCAATGGAAAGTTTTTTGGTTGCACTCGCTTCTACTCTTCCCACAATTTGTGCATCAACACCAAATGACTTTGAGATTTCGATGATGTCATTGGCAATGTTTTGAGGAACATAGACTTCCATTCGGTGACCACAATTAAACACTTGGTACATTTCTTTCCAATTGGTGTTGGATTGCTCTTGTATTAACTGGAAGAGCGGCGGAACAGGAAACATATTGTCTTTAATGACATGCACATTATCTACAAAATGCAAGACTTTAGTTTGTGCACCCCCGGAACAATGCACCATTCCATGGATTTCGGTAGGTGTATATTTATTTAGAATTGCCTTAATAATTGGCGCGTAGGTTCTTGTTGGAGAAAGGACTAATTTACCCGCATCGATAGGTAAATTTTGAACGGCATCAGTCAATTTTACAGTACCAGAATACACCAAATCTTTCGGCACAGAACTATCAAAACTCTCAGGGAATTTATCCGCTAAATAATGGTCAAAAACATCATGACGCGCCGATGTTAGTCCGTTGCTTCCCATCCCACCATTATAACTTTTTTCATAATTAGCCTGACCAAATGAAGCCAAACCAACAATTACATCACCTGCTTGAATGTTGGCATTATCTACAACATCACTTCGTTTCATTCGCGCCGTAACCGTAGAATCGACGATAATTGTTCGCACCAAATCGCCCACATCGGCCGTTTCACCGCCTGTAGAATGAATGGTTACACCGTATGTTTTTAGTTCGTCTATTAATTCTTCGGTTCCGTTGATTATAACAGAAATAACTTCGGCAGGAATTAAATTTTTATTTCTTCCGATGGTTGAAGAAAGTAAGATATTATCGGTAGCACCCACGCAAAGTAAATCGTCGATGTTCATAATTAACGCGTCTTGAGCGATGCCTTTCCACACTGAAATGTCGCCCGTTTCTTTCCAATACATATACGCCAAAGACGATTTAGTTCCAGCACCATCAGCGTGCATAATCAAACAATAGTTATCGTCGTTGGTAAGATAATCAGGAACAATTTTACAAAATGCTTGCGGAAACAATCCTTTATCGATGTTTTTAATGGCGTTGTGTACGTCTTCTTTAGAAGCGGAAACGCCGCGCATGGCGTAACGTTGACTGTTATCAGAACTCATTTTGTAGTAGTTTTTTCTAAAGTAACTTTAGATTGTTTTGTGTGCTGCAAATATAAGTGTAATGTGCCAATTTGACAATGAGAAAGGAATCAATTTTTGATTTGGGATTTGGGATGCTTTACAAAAGGAAAAATGCATTGTTGACTAGCCCTGATGCAAGGGGAAAACCTTTTTGTCGCTCGGGCTTTGCTCGAGATGACGAAAAGTTTTGGAAAAGCAGCAGGAACCTGCAGGCAGGAATGGATTGCTGAAAATGCCCAATCCCGAAGCTTCGGAATTTGCTTCTAATTTTCTAAAATTAAAATTTCAACGCGACGGTTTTCGTCCTCTTCTTGAGTATTTTTTTCGGGAATAGTATGCACAGGTCGCGAAACACCGTATCCTTTGAACGTCATTCGGTTTCTGTCGATTTTTTTGCGAATAAGGTAATTGTAAACGGCTTTGGCTCTAGCGTTTGAAATGACCTCTTTTTGATCGGGACGTTTGCAACAGATATGGCCTTGAATTTCGATTTTTAATTTGGGATTATCAACCATGACACAAAAAAGTTCGTACAATAAAGACTCTGATTTCGGAACCGTTTTGGCAGAATTATTGAAAAAATAAATATTTTCAAGTGTGATGAGATCACCTTTTTTTGCCGACTTCATTTTTTCTTTCAGTTGTTCTTTTGGAGGCATCGGTTTACTTTCGATAGCTTCTGATTTTTCTTGATAAATAATAGTCACACGACGGTTTTCACCCTGGACTTTAGATTGTTCAAAATCTTCGCCAAAGCCTCGAATTTCGATATCTTTTTTGACATCAATATCACTTTCTTTTAGAAACCGATACACTTCATTGACGCGTTGTAAAGCTAAAGTTTCGTTGTATAGATTTGTTCCTTTCCAATCGCAAAAACCATAGAGTTTGGTCACTTGATAATTTTTACCTTCAGCTATCCAAGTGTTGATTTTTATGACTGCATCGTCGTTTAATTCGTATTTATCGAAATCAAAATACACATTGAGCTTTTCTTGTGCAAAGCCAAGTGACGAAAACAATAAAAACAGATGTAGGTATTTTTTTATCATCTTTACTTGTCTAAAATCATAATTTCTACACGACGATTTCGTGCCGCTTCATACTCACTTTTTTCTGGAATAGGAAATTTGGGTTTGGACACACCAAATCCGGTGGTTTTAATGCGTTTTTCGCTGATTCCTTCCGAAACCAAAATACGTTTTACTTGTCGGGCTCTGTCGGTAGACAAATTTTTTACATCTTTGTCGACACAGCAAATATGTCCTTGAATTTCAATTTTGAGCTTCGGATATTTGTTCATCACATAAATCAATTCATCGATACCGCGTTTGGATGTTTGCATCACCGCAAATGTATTGAGGTGAAAATTGATATCGTTAAGTCGAATCAATGTCCCTTTTTGAGAGAGTCCGATTTTTTGTTCTAAAGTTGCGTTTTCTAGGAAATTCATCGTTTCTTCTTCAATAGGAACAATGACTTCGGGTTCGATTACTTTTGATTTAGCTCCGCTCCGTTCGGCTATGCCTCGGGTTATGCCCAGAATTTCGTCTTCTCGAGCTAAGTCTTTCGGTAAAATGTAGTAGATAGTTACTTTTCTATTTTCAGCTTTATTGGTGGATTGTTTGAAATTTTCACCGAAACTACGGGACTTAAAATCGTCGCGTATTTTAACTTTATTCTGAATTTGTGTCAGAATAAAATTGACTCTTTTATTGGCTAAAGAATCGTTAAACCCTGAGCTTCCGTCTTCATCAGTGTAGCCATTGATGGCGACAATTTTTGCGTCTTTATTGTTGATCATCCAATTTTGGAGTTTGGTAGTTTCGATTTTAGTCAAATTGAATTTATTACTGTCAAAAAAAGCCTCAAATTGTTCTTGGGCTTTTGCAGAAATAAAAGCATTTAAAAGTACTAACAGGAAAATAAGTTTTCTCATATTCATATAACGAAATTACGTAAAAATACTATTATCGTTACAAAAGTTGTTCCAATAAAAAAACCTGCTCTCATCAAGCAGGTATTTTTATCAATTATCTATTTCTTTCTGTGTATTCTTTGAAGAAAACTATCGTGTAAACAACAATTCTCTGTATTTGGTCAATGTCCAGATTTCGTCATCTACCAAAAGCTCTAATTTATCGCAATGTTCGCGAATGATTTCAAAATACGGTTTCACTTTATCGCAATACATTTCAGCCATTTTCTGAGCATCGGTTAATACATTGGCTTTTTTTCGGGCTTCGGTCATTGCCTCTACATTAGAGTTGATGCCTTCAATGTGAGCGGAAATTTCTTTAATCAATGAAATTTGTTCTTTGGCAATTTTTTCAAAGTCTTTACCGAATATTTCTTTCAATCCACGTACATTCTCAATTAAGGTATTTTGGTAACGAATAGCCGTTGGAATTACATGATTGCGGGCAATATCTCCTAAAACACGTCCTTCAATTTGAATTTTCTTAGTGTACTCTTCCAATTCGATTTCGTAACGCGCTTCTACCTCAACGTGGTTCATTACGTTCAATTCGCTAAATAAATCCAATGCTTTTTGAGACACTTTAGCTTTCAAAGCCGTTGGGGTTGTTTTATGATTGCTTAATCCGCGTTTTTTTGCTTCTTTTTCCCATGCTTCGCTGTAACCATCACCTTCAAAAAGAATGTTTTTAGTTCCTTTGATGTACTCTCTTAAAACATTGAAAATTGCTTCGTCTTTCTTTAAATCTTTTTTCTCGATTAAAGTATCTACTTCTTTTTTAAACTCTTTCAATTGTTTCGCTACAATCGAATTTAAAGTAGTCATTGCATTCGCGCAATTCGCAGACGAACCAACAGCTCGGAATTCAAATTTATTTCCTGTAAAGGCAAAAGGCGATGTACGGTTTCTATCGGTGTTGTCTAACATAACATCCGGAATTTTACCAACCACGTTTAATTTTAAATCTGTTTTTTCTTCTGGTGATAATTTTCCTTTAGAAACACCTTCCAATTCGGCCAATACTTTGGTTAATTGTTCTCCAATAAATACAGAAATAATGGCTGGTGGCGCTTCATTCGCTCCCAATCGGTGATCGTTACTAGCTGTTGCGATAGCTGCACGAAGCAATTCTTCATACTCATTTACCGCTTTAATCGTATTGATAAAGAACGATAAAAATTGTAAATTACTCATTGGTGTTTTGCTAGGCGAAAGCAAGTTTACACCTGTATCGGTAGCCAACGACCAGTTGTTGTGTTTACCGGAACCATTTACACCTTGGAACGGTTTTTCGTGAAAAAGTACTTTAAAATCGTGACGCTCTCCTACCTTAGACATGACGTCCATTAAAAGAGAGTTGTGATCGACTGCCAAATTGGTTTCTTCAAAAATAGGAGCCAATTCGAATTGATTTGGTGCTACTTCGTTGTGACGTGTTTTAACCGGAATGCCGAGTAACATACATTCTTCTTCCAATTCCCGCATATAATTCAAAGCACGAGACGGAATCGATCCAAAATAATGATCGTCTAATTGTTGTCCTTTTGCAGATGTGTGTCCGAGTAAGGTTCGACCAGTCATCACTAAATCGGGACGCGAATTCGCTAAAGAAGCATCAATTAAGAAATATTCTTGTTCCCAACCTAAAGTGGCGGTTACTTTTTTTACATTTTTATCGAAATATTTACAAACGTCAGTTGCTGCTTCATCGACAGCATTTAAAGCACGCAACAAAGGTGTTTTGTAATCTAATGCTTCTCCAGTGTATGAAATAAACACAGTCGGAATACATAAGGTAGTTCCGAAAATAAAAGCTGGCGAAGTTGGATCCCAAGCGGTATAACCACGAGCTTCGAATGTATTTCTGATGCCTCCATTTGGAAAAGAAGATGCATCTGGTTCTTGTTGTACCAATTGACTACCTCCAAATTTTTCAACTGGATCAGAACCATCGTAAGACGTTTCAAAAAACGCATCGTGTTTTTCTGCAGTAGTTCCAGTTAAAGGTTGAAACCAGTGTGTGTAATGCGTTACGCCTTTCGCCAAAGACCATTCTTTCATACCCATTGCGATATAATCGGCTAATTTTCGGTCAATTTTTGTACCGTGTTGCACTGCATCTTTCACTCCTTTATATGCATCTGAAGTTAAATATTGCTTCATAGCTTTATCATTAAAAACATTAGAACCAAAAAGATCTGATTTTCTTCCTGCTTCTTCAAATTTTACAGGCTTTCTGCCTGATGCATCTTTTAGTGCTTGAAAACGTAAAGTTGACATAAAATTAAATTTTGAAAGTTACACCCTATTATTTTGATGCAAATATAATAATAAATGAACAATAAAATAATTATACCCTATTTTTTTAGGGGTAAAAAATATAAATATGAATTTTAAATTGTGAATTATGAATTTTTCATAACTGTTTAAAAAGTATACCTTTGTGGAAATTGAAATCGCGTACTTTTAATTCTTTTTTAATTCATAATTGATTACTATGGTTGTTTGGATTTTATTCTTCGTATTGGTATTTGCCATTCTCGCATTAGATTTAGGTGTGTTTAATAAAACACCGCATATTATTAGCACTAAAGAAGCTAGTAAATGGACAGCTATATGGGTATCGGTGTCATTTGTATTTTCAGGTGTCATTTATTGGTTGTATGGCACCGATTTTATTGCAAACCCAAACAATCTATCACAAACCAATGCCGCTTTAAAATTCATTACTGGGTATTTGATTGAATTGTCATTAAGTGTAGACAACATATTTGTAATTGCCATTATTTTCGCCTCGTTCAAAATTCCGCAGAAATACCAGCATCGTGTTTTATTTTGGGGAATTTTAGGTGCAATAGTATTCCGTGGTTTGATGATTGGTTTTGGAGTAGCCTTGATTAATAAGTTCAGTTGGACCACATATCTATTTGGAGCGTTTTTACTTTTTACTGCGTTGAAAATGCTTTTCACTAAAGATAGTGAGGATTTTGACCCTAAACATTCTTTTATTTATAAAACGTTAGGCAAGATTATGCCTATTACTTCTGAACACGATAAAGAACACTTTTTTATTCAAACTAATAAAGGAAAAGCTGCAACACCTTTATTTGTTGCTTTAATCATTATTGAAGTAATGGATGTATTATTTGCCGTAGACAGCGTACCCGCTATTCTAGCAATTACCTCAGATCCGTTTTTGGTTTTTAGTTCTAATATTTTTGCCATATTAGGTTTACGATCCATGTATTTTTTCTTATCAAATATGTTGGAAAAATTCAGCTATTTAGAATACAGTTTAATTGCAATTTTAAGTTTTGTTGGAGTAAAAATGCTTGCACATAGTTATGTAAAAATTCCTGAATGGGCATCGCTTGCTTTTATCGCATTATCATTACTTATCGGTATTTTGGTTTCTTTACAAAAATCAAAATCAGATGCAGATCACAAACCTGCAAGAGATGAGGAATAAAAAAAGAGGTTGTTTCCCAACAACCTCTACTTATGAATCATTCAACTAATTATTATTTAACCCAATTAATTAATCTTTAGTATTTTTGATTCGTCTATTTGCAATGCCTGGATAACAGCATTGTAATCTGTGTAATCAACTGAAGTTCTATTTGTAAATCCGGCTGGAACAACCACTATTCTGAATATTTGATTGTTTCTATAGTTTGTAGATACAGAAGCTAGGTCGAAACCTTCCATATAGATTTCAACATCGTATATAGTGAAATCAAAATCATATCTAAAATCTAAAGTTCCATTGCCGAAGAAAAAAGTCTGTGGCATTAATTTCCAAACATCAGTTCCGTTAACCACATTATCCAAACGATACGCTAGTACCATATCGGATGGGTAAATTGGATTGATTGATGGCGGATAACTAATCAATGTTGTATATCCGTTTCCAGAAGTAAAGGATCTATTAACTTCAAAAACTTGTGCGATGGTATCAAAATCAACATTGTCGTCTTCATTCACAGTGCAACCTTGTAGCGTTATCATACCGATAAAAGCTAAAACTAGAGTCATTTTTTTCATGGTTATAATTTTTATGATTGGTCTATAGACAATCTGATTAATGATGTAAAACACTATTCAATACTTGTGCCAAAGTTTACTTTTCATATAAATTTGTACCTTTGAAGGATGAAAAAAGAGCAAAAATTATACATGATTATGTTGGGATGTCGCCCAAAAGGGAGATTTACTGAGCAGCACGATATTTATTTCGGAATTGGAACTGGTTTAAAAGAGTTGATTCCTAATATGAGGGCATTTTGGCCCGAAGCAAAAGGGAACATCCATATAGATGCTTGGCGTGAAGTAACATTGGTAGATAATTATAAAATTGAAGTCCAACCCAAATCATCAACAACAAAATCAAATGAAAATTTATTTTTTGTCAATCTTGGCGGTTACAAAGAAAATGAATTTGAAGAATACCATTACAAAGTTTTGTCCGTTGCTGCCACTATGGGTGAAGCTACAAAAAAATCAAAAAATAATGCTTTTTATAAACATTGCGGATTTAAAGGAGCTACATCACACATTGACGATAAATTCGGTATTGATGTGGATGATATTTTTAATGTAAAAGACATTTTAGCTCCTCATTTTACAGAGCTATTTGAATTGAAAATTACACCTTCCAAAACAACTACAGAAGATGCCTTACATATTGGCTACTTAAAATTAGACAAAATACAATAACATGGGAAGAAACAACGAACGCAACATTAAAAAACATAACGACAAATTGCACAAAGAGCAAGATAAAGCCAAAGTGAAAAAAGTCGCTAGGGAAGAAAAATTGAAAGCAATTGCGAGAAAGTTTAATGAGAGTAAAGAATAACTAATTTACTTTTTGTTTCTATTTTTTTATAATCTTTTGAACTACAGAGCTAGTATCCGTTTCCAATTTAATAAAATACATCCCATTTGGTTGATTTGATAAATCTAATTTATCAGTAACAAATTGACCTAATAACGAATAGATAGCCACACTTGCTATTTTTTCTAATTGATCATTTGCAATAGTAATAATTCCAGTTGTTGGATTCGGATACAATACGATAGCACCATTCGAATCAAAATTAGAATTGTTTAATAAACTAAAAGGATAACAATTTGATGTACTTACGCAACCATTTGTAGTTAACTGCACAGCATAACTTCCATCAACGGTAGGCGTAAAAGTTTGGGCGGTTTGATTGCTGATTGGTAAATTATTATTATTACAATCTAACCATTGATACGTCGTTCCGGTCAAAGTTCTGTCGGCTGTTAACGATGTTGGAGTAACCGTTACAGCTGTTGTAAATGCATTTTGTGTATCTGTAATAGTAACTGGAATTGTTACTGTATCAATTTCATCTGGACTGCAAAATGCATTCGTGATGGTTAAAGCTACTTGATAAACTCCTGGACAAGTAAAATTATGAGTCGGATTTACACTAGTACTATTGGCTGATCCATCGCCAAAATTCCAACTTAAAGTATCATAATTGCTGCTTGCATTAATAAAAGAAACTGATGCATTATTAGTGGCTGTATTAAAATCACTAACAACAGGAAAAAAACCGAAAGCAGCGTTTGGAGTTAAACAACGTTGAATGTCGAAATAAGTAATATTTGTTGCTACATATTGCGAAGCAACAACATTTCCATTGACTTCTAAAATAGGTATCCCGTAGGCTGGATCAAACCATTTATAAGAAACTGTTGTAACTGTGTTTTGTGTTGGAACTCCATTTGCAGTAACCGTAATTGTATTTACTAAAGTAGTTTTCATTTTCAAAACATTAGGAAAAGTTCCAAATGGTGTTGTTAACGAACCCCAACCCTCAACTAAATTAGTACGTTGTCCGGTAGAAGCATATTGAATTGGAACACCTAAACTAGTTAAATCAACACTTATAGCATTATTATTTGTATAATTGTCATTAAATGCAATTGGAAATTGATAGACTATATCTGGAGTTTGATAAGAGGCAACAATTGGTAACGTATTGCCTCCAATAGTAATAGAGGCTCCTAACATTTTATTTTCTAATAAAGTAGGGGAAACTTTTAAATGATCAATCAAATTGGTTAAACCATATCCTTGAATTTGGATTCCATCTGTTAACTTAGTGGCTAAATTAAAATTAGCATTAAATTGTGTATTGCAATTGAATATATAACCATTAAAAAAGCACCAAATAGTTTTATAACCTGTGTTATTTGGATTTTGATAGGATAGCGTTTCTTGTGAGCTAGGTATTAATGTACTGTAATTCCAATTAAAATTGGTTCCCGTTTGTACAAAATTGTTTCCAACTAATCCTGTTGTGGAATGACTAACAATAAATTGATCATTTATAGCTGCAAAATCGGAAGAAAGATAAGTTGTTTGAGCAAAACTTAAAAATGATACAAAACCCAATAAAAAAAACGTAATTTTTTTCATAGCTAAATTTATAAAAAATGATTTCAAAGTAACTCATTCCTGCTGAATTATCCAAAAAAATTATAGAACTGTCTGTAAATCAGATGGAATTTATTAATTATTTTATGTTATATGACAAAGTTCTTTTTCTAAACTTGAATTGTGCTACATATTGCGTCTATACTGCCCACCGACTTCAAACAACGCATTCGTAATTTGTCCTAAAGAACACACCTTCGTAGCCTCCATCAATTTTTCGAAAATATTTTTGTTGGTAATCGCAGCTTCTTGCAAAATAGCAATGTGCTCGGCTACTTTTGCAGCACCGGTGTGGTGTAAATTGGTTAACATGTCAATTTGATATTGTTTTTCCTGTTCAGTAGCACGAATCACTTCGGCCGGAATAACTGTTGGAGAACCTTTTGAACTCAAAAACGTATTCACTCCAATAATCGGAAATTCACCTGTGTGTTTTAAGGTTTCATAATACAACGATTCTTCTTGAATTTTAGAACGTTGGTACATGGTTTCCATCGCGCCTAAAACGCCGCCACGCTCGGTAATTCGGTCAAATTCTTGCAATACAGCATCTTCTACCAAATCGGTTAATTCTTCAATAATAAACGACCCTTGAATTGGGTTTTCGTTTTTCGCCAACCCTAATTCTTTATTGATAATCAACTGAATGGCCATAGCTCTGCGCACCGATTCTTCGGTTGGTGTTGTAATCGCTTCGTCATACGCATTGGTATGCAATGAATTACAGTTGTCATAAATCGCATACAAGGCTTGCAAAGTGGTACGAATGTCATTAAAGTCAATTTCTTGAGCGTGCAACGAACGACCTGAAGTTTGAATGTGGTATTTCAACATTTGCGCTCTTTCGTTGGCACCGTATTTATTTTTCATGGCTTTCGCCCAAATTTTACGGGCAACTCGACCAATTACAGCGTATTCTGGATCGATTCCGTTAGAGAAAAAGAAGGACAAATTAGGCCCGAAATCGTTGATGTTCATGCCACGACTCAAATAATATTCCACATAAGTGAAACCATTCGAAAGCGTAAACGCCAATTGTGTAATCGGATTGGCTCCAGCCTCAGCAATGTGGTAGCCCGAAATCGAAACCGAATAAAAGTTACGCACATTTTCTTTAATGAAATATTCCTGCACGTCACCCATCAATCGCAATGCAAATTCAGTAGAAAAAATACAGGTATTTTGTGCTTGATCTTCTTTTAAAATATCGGCTTGCACAGTACCGCGAACTTGTGTTAATGTTTTTATTTTGATGTCATTATAAACTGATACTGGCAAGACTTGATCGCCAGTAACACCCAAAAGCATCAATCCCAATCCGTTGTTTCCATCCGGTAAATGGCCTTGGTATTTTGGTCTAACCGTTCCTTTCTTCTTATAAATTTCGTTGATTTTTTCTTCAACTTCTACTTGAAGATGGTTTTCAATAATATACTTTTCGCAATTCTGATCGATGGCTGCATTCATGAAAAATCCAAGTAACATTGGTGCTGGACCATTAATCGTCATTGATACTGAAGTCATTGGGTGACTCAAATCGAAACCAGAATATAATTTTTTTGCATCATCTAAACAACAAATGGAAACACCAGCATTTCCAATTTTTCCGTAAATATCAGGACGAATATGTGGATCGTTTCCGTATAAGGTTACCGAATCAAAAGCGGTTGAAAGACGTTTTGCAGGTAATCCAGCAGAAACATAATGAAAACGTATGTTGGTTCGCTCTGGTCCGCCTTCGCCAGCAAACATTCGACTTGGATCTTCTCCTTCGCGTTTAAACGGATACAATCCCGAGGCAAAAGGGAATTCACCGGGAACATTTTCTTGCAAGTTCCATTTTAGGATATCGCCCCAAGCTTGGTATTTGGGTAAGGCTACTTTCGGAATTTGAGAGTGCGATAAACTTTCGGTGTGCGTGGCAATTTTGATTTCTTTGTCACGGACTTTAAAACTATATATTGGATTTTTGTATCTACTTACTTTTTCATTCCAAGTTAAAATAACTTCCCAATTGTAGGGATCGAGATTCATTTTTACGCGATCGAATTCTTTTACCAATAAATCTAAAAATTCATTTCTATTATCGTCTTTCGATTGAAGGATAGTTTCTTCGATTCCGGCTTTTGTCAACTGTGGTTTGCTTCCAAAAACCGTTTCAATTGTTTTGTAAATACCGTATAATTTTTGCGCCACTTCCACTTGTGAAAGCGCTATTTCATCGTACTTTCTATTGTTTTCTGAAATTTCCGATAAATAGCGGGTACGATGTGGTGGAATAACATAAATTTTCTCACTCATTTCCCGCGTAATTTCGAAAGTAGATTGCAAATTGGCTCCCGTTTTTTCTACAATTTTATCCATGATGGATTTGTACAAAGTGTTCATTCCAGGGTCGTTAAATTGCGACGCAATGGTACCAAAAACAGGCATTTTATCGGGGTCAACATCCCATAAATTATGGTTGCGTTGGTATTGCTTTTTAACATCGCGAATGGCGTCTAAAGCTCCACGTTTGTCAAATTTATTCAAGGCCACCAAGTCGGCAAAATCCAACATGTCAATTTTTTCCAATTGGGTTGCCGCACCAAATTCAGGTGTCATAACGTACAACGAAACATCAGAATGTTCGATTATTTCGGTATCGCTCTGGCCAATTCCCGACGTTTCTAAAATAATGATATCGTATTTCGCTGCTTTTAGCACTTCAATGGCTTCAGAAACATATTTTGATAACGCCAAATTGGACTGACGCGTTGCCAACGAACGCATATAAACTCTTGGATTGTTAATGGCATTCATACGAATTCTATCGCCAAGTAACGCTCCTCCTGTTTTCCGTTTAGATGGATCAACCGAAATTAATCCTATCGTTTTTTCAGGAAAATCAATTAAAAATCGGCGGACCAATTCGTCTACCAAAGATGATTTTCCAGCACCTCCTGTCCCAGTGATTCCGAGTACTGGAATTTTTGATGTTTCATTACTTTTATGAATGGTATCGAAAGTCGCTTTGGCAATTTCTGGAAAGTTTTCTGCAGCCGAAATCAATCGGGCAATGGCAGTAGGTACTTTATCTTCTATATGACTTAACTCGCCATTCAATTTATCTCCAATTGGATAATCCGAGCGTTGCACCAAATCGTTAATCATACCTTGTAATCCCATGGCACGACCATCATCTGGCGAATAAATTCGTTCGATTCCGTATTCGTGTAATTCTGAAATTTCAGAAGGCAAAATTACACCTCCACCACCACCAAAAATCTTGATGTGACCAGCTCCTTTTTCCTTAAGCAAATCGTGCATGTATTTAAAATACTCGTTATGACCACCTTGGTAAGAGGTCATTGCAATGGCATTGGCATCTTCTTGAATGGCTGTATTTACGACTTCTTCAACGCTTCTGTCATGACCCAAGTGAATTACTTCTACTCCTGTGGATTGGATAATTCGTCGCATGATGTTTATTGCGGCATCATGCCCGTCAAAAAGCGAGGCAGCGGTTACAATTCTAACTTTATTTTTAGGAATATACGGTACTTGTGGCTCCATTTTAATGAAATGATATTTTTTGAGGGTGCAATTTACGAATTTTAAAAAAAAGTATGTGATTTATCTTTTGTAAATTTGAGGCACTATATTTGCTTTGAGTTGGAAGATGGATGTCATTCGTACTCCTTTAAAAAATTACATATGAAAAAAATCACTTTACTCGCCTTATTGGCTTGCTCGTTCACGGGATGTGCAGAAATGCAGCAAGTTGCCAATCAATTACCTGGAATTTTAGAACAAGGGAATGTAGATGTTGCTAGCGGATTAAAAGAAGCGTTGAACAACGGAATCAGCAAACAAGTAGTAAAATTAACCGCTACAGATGGTTTCTATAAAAACGAAGCGGTAAAGATTTTACTTCCCGATGAATTGCGAAAAGTAGATAAAGCATTACGTGATATTGGTTTGTCGAAAATGGCAGACGAAGGTTTAAAAGTGTTGAATCGTGCCGCTGAAGATGCTGTAAAAGAAGCATCACCTATTTTTGTTAGTGCGATAACGGGAATGAATTTTACCGATGCTAAAAACATCTTGATGGGAAATGAAACGGCTGCAACATCATATTTACAAGGGGTAACTACAACTGCTTTGTATGCCAAATTCAATCCTGTAATTAAAAATTCGTTTGCAAAAGTGGGTGCTGATAAAGTATGGTATAATATTATTAAAAAATACAACAGTCTTCCATTGGTGAAGAAAGTAAATCCAGATTTGACCGATTACACCACAAATAAAGCACTAGAAGGTGTTTTTAAAATGATTGCTTTAGAAGAAAAAAACATTCGATCCAATTTAAGTTCAAGAACTTCTGATTTATTGAAAAAGGTTTTTGCCATGCAGGATAGAAAACAGTAATCCGTTTTCAGTTCTCTAAGTATCTCTAAACCAATTAAATTCATTATAATCAATAACATAAGTATAACAAATCCTTAACCTGTCTAAATCACAAATGCTAGTATCTTTATAATGTAATAAATGAGAGTTTATTATTTTGTTTGGTTAGTTATAAAAATAGTCAATGTTTGCAAAAGCATTGGCTTTTTTTATTCGGCCAATCGTTGATGTAATTTTTTAAAATAGTCAAAGGCTTTTAAAAGCCGACTTCCATACCACGAAAACATTTCACCATCTACAAAAACAGTCTTTGCATGATGTGTAAATCGTCCTAATTCAAAAGCGTGTTCGTCGTTAAATGGAAACGGTTCCGATGACAAAAATACCAAATCAGGATCACCTTGAATGCGCATTTTTTGGATTATAATTTCTGGATAACGTTCTTCTCTATTGGCATAAATATTTTCGAATTTATTGAGCTGAAGCATTTCATTAATAAACGTTCCTTTACCAGCTACCATGTAGGGATTCGCCCAAATAAAATAAACTGCTTTTATCCATTTTATTGGTTTCATAAATTCTTGAAAATCTAGAAAAGCAAAATTTATTTTATCCGACCATTTTTGAGCTTCAGTCCTTTTATTGAAGAGTTGCCCAAAGTCGGAAATCATTTGTAAGTTGTCTTCTATGGTTTGGATATGAGTAACCCAAACTGGGCAAATCTTGCTTAGTTCTTCGACCATTTCTTTAGTATTCTCTTCTTTATTGGCAATAATAATGTCGGGTTGAAGTGCTTTTACTTTATCTATTTTTACATTCTTGGTACCTCCTACTATTGTTTTGATGGATTTGAAATGAAAAGGATGCAGACAAAATTTAGTGATTCCAACAATACTCTCTTCCAAACCTAAATCGTATAATAATTCAGTTTGAGAAGGTACTAGTGAAATGATTCGTTTTGGTGAGGCTTCAAAAGTGTGGGAAACTCCAATTTGATCGGTAAAAAATGTAGTCATGTTTTTAAATCCTTTAAGATGGTAAATTTATTACTTTATTTAAGGAAACACAGATTAAGTATAGTTTTTGTATAGGTTGAAAATGCATTTTTCAATGCTGTAAAAAATATATTTGTTACAATAAAAAAAATAAAGTTACCATGCGTAAAACTACTCTGTTATATTTCACCTTCGTGTTTTCAAGTTCTTTGCTTAACGCTCAAATTTGGCAAGACAATTTTGAAGGAACTGGAAACATCGTCAATTGGGTGGGAGACGATTGTGGTATTGCAATTAACAATAATCCAAACCCAACGGGCATCAATACATCTGCTAAAGTTTTACGATACTCTGACGTTGGAGGACAATATGCCAATATTCGATTTGATACCACTTCAAATCTTAATATAACAGATAATCCAGTTTTTTCAATTAAAATATATGTCCCGTCAAGCGGAATTACAGGCAATCAACCCAACCAAATTTCATTAAAATTACAAAATGGCGCGCTCTCCCAACCATGGTCTACACAATCGGAAATCATTAAACCTATTGTGTTGAATCAATGGCAGGTGATTACGTTTAATTTTGAAACAGATACTTACATCAATTTAGATGGTAATTTGCCAAATCCCATGTATCGTTCCGATTTTAATCGCGTGTTATTGCAAATCAATGGTGAAAATAACACTTCACAAGTAACCGCATATTTGGATGACTTTTATTATGATGGTTCTAACAGTGGCCCTAACTTTAACAACTTAGTTTGGTCGGACGAATTTAATGGAAATGGTGCTGTAAATTCGACCAATTGGTTTCATCAAACCCAACTTCCTAATGGATTCAGTTGGTACAATGGTGAATTACAACATTACACTAACAGATTAGTAAATTCATCCGTTTCAAGTGGTTTGTTATCCATTGTAGCGAAAAAAGAAGTTTACTCGAATCAAGGACAAACCAAACAATATACATCGGCACGATTGAATTCTAAATTTGCTTTTCAATATGGCCGCGTTGAAGCAAGAGCCAAATTACCAGTTGGCGCAGGAACATGGCCTGCCATTTGGATGTTGGGAAGAAACGTGATTGAGCCAGGTTCCTTTTGGACAAGTACACATGGAACAGTCGGTTGGCCAGCTTGTGGCGAAATCGATATTATGGAACATTGGGGAGATAATCAAAACTTTGTGCAAAGTGCCATGCATACACCTTCCAGTTCAGGAAATACGGTAGATAAAGGCGGTCAAATCCTTCCAACAGCATCGAGTGCGTTTCATGTTTATACTTTAGAATGGACGTCGGAGCGTATGATATTTAGCATAGACAATGTAGTGCATTACATATACAATCCAGCGGTAAAAAATGTTAGCACTTGGCCTTTTAACGCACCACAATATTTGTTGTTAAATGTTGCAATAGAGCCTATTATTAGTCCGAGTTTTATCCAATCGGCAATGGAAATTGATTATGTAAGAGTATATCAAGAAAGTCCGTTATCCATTGAAGAAACACCAACTTCAAACAATATTATAGTACATCCTAACCCGGTTAACGATTTTCTAAAAGTACAATTGAATGAAAATAGTATCGGAGCTAGAGCAAAACTGTATTCTATTTTAGGACAAGAATTAAACACCTTTGACTTAAATTCAAACGAAAACACCTTAGATATTTCACACCTTTCACAAGGTACCTATTTCATAAGGATTGAATCAAATACAGAAATCAAAACGGTGACGTTAATTAAACAGTAGCAATTGGCTAAAATCTGCGCCATTTCTTGTTGCATTTTCAGAGCTTCTTCTCTGGCTTTTTGAGCAAAATCGGATCCGTTGGATGCATAAATGATTCCACGAGACGAATTAATTAACAAACCCACGTTGGCATTCAATCCGTATTGACATACTTCTTGCAAACTTCCGCCTTGTGCGCCAACTCCGGGAACTAATAAAAAGCTATTCGGAATTATTTTACGAATTTCAGCAAAATAGTCGGCTTTGGTCGCGCCAACCACATACATTAAATTTTGGGAGTTCTTCCACGTTTTAGAGGTTTCGATGACTACTTTATAGAGTTCTTTCGCTCCAACTTGCTGTGTTTGAAAATCAAATGCACCTTCGTTTGAAGTTAAAGCCAATAGAATTGTGTGTTTGTTTTCAAAAGCTAAAAAAGGTTCTACTGAGTCTTTTCCCATATAAGGAGCAACAGTTACGCTATCAAAATTCAAATCTTCCAAAAAAGCTTTGGCATACATCGAAGATGTGTTTCCGATATCGCCACGTTTGGCATCGGCAATGGTGAAAATTTCAGGATAATTTTGGTTTATGTAAATAATTGTTTTTTGCAATGATTGCCAACCTTTTATTCCGTAGGCTTCATAAAAAGCAGTATTTGGTTTATAGGAAACACACAAATCATGAGTGGTATCGATAATCGCTTTATTGAATTCGAAAATCGGATCTTCAAGTTCAAGTAAATGTTGTGGTATTTTAGTTAAATCAACATCAAGACCGATACACAGAAAGGTTTTTTTTTTGTGGATTTCTTCGATTAAATCTTGAGTAGTCATTTTAGAATATTTAACCGCAAAGTTCGCAAAGTTTTTGCAAAGTTTAATAGTAAAAGGGAAACAAAAATTCAAATGGTTTATTTTCTAGCCCCGATTGAAGGAAATGCCGCGCATGACGAAAGCGGGAATTGCGATTACTGATAAAACCCAAACCATTTGCTTCAGTAGTTCGCTACGCTCGTGTCGCTTCAAAAAAAATATAACAATAACCTAAAATTCTATAATAAAATAACAGCGCAATTGTTGGAAATTTGTACTCACAATACACTCTAACTTTAAACTAAACAAGAATAATTAGTAGAGACTTATGGAAAAATAATTAATTTAGGGTTAAATTAATTGGGTTACTTTGAAAAAAAACAGCGAAGTAAAATTTCGCTGTTTTTTTTATTTTAGAATACTTCGCTTTCTTTTAGTTTTTCCATATTGTTAACTAGTTGAAGTTCGTCAACAAATTTCTGAATTTTTCCGTTCATCACACCATCCATATCAAAAACGTCTAAACCAATTCGGTGGTCGGTTACCCTTCCTTGAGCGTAATTATATGTGCGTATTTTTGCTGAACGGTCGCCCGAACTCACTTGAGACGTACGAGTAGTAGCATCTTCAGCCTGTTTTTTGGCTAATTCTTGTTCGTACAAACGCGAACGCAATACGTCGAAAGCTTTGTCTTTATTTTTATGTTGCGATTTTTGATCTTGACATTGTGCCACCAAACCTGTCGGAATGTGTGTCAAACGGACTGCCGATTTTGTAGTATTTACCGATTGACCACCTGGACCTGAAGAACAGAAAAAATCGACACGAACGTCATTCATATCAATCTGCACATCAAATTCTTCAGCTTCTGGCAACACCATTACAGTGGCTGCAGAAGTGTGCACTCGTCCTTGCGTTTCCGTTTGCGGAACACGTTGTACGCGGTGAACACCAGCTTCAAACTTCAAGGTTCCGTAAACATCTTCTCCGGTTACTTCAAAGATTACCTCTTTAAATCCACCCGATGTTCCTTCGTTCATATCTACCACCGAAGTTCTCCAACCGCGATTTTCACAGTATTTCGTGTACATTCGATACAGGTCGCCAGCAAAAATAGACGCTTCATCGCCACCAGTTCCTGCACGAATTTCGACCATCACATTTTTAGCGTCTTCCGGGTCTTTCGGAATCAATAAAAATTTAATTTCGTCTTCCAATTCAGGCAAACGTCCTTTGGCTTCGTCCAATTGCATTTTGGCCATTTCAACCATTTCGGCATCCGACCCATCGGCTAAAATTTCGTTGGCTTCTTTAATATTCCCATCCAAAGTAACATATTCGTCGCGCTTTTCCATCAACGCTTTCAAGCCTTTATATTCTTGATTTAATTGCACATAACGCTTCTGATCGGCAATAATATCGGGTTGAATAATCAAATCCGAAATCTCGTCGAAACGCTGTTTTACATATTGAAGTCTGTCTAACATCTTGTAGTCGTTCTTTTTTTAAGTGTGCAAATTTAGTGAAAAATAGTGTAATTTTTTTATTTTTTTTAAGCTATTTCCAGCTATATGCTCCACTCATTTATTGTTTCATACCGCAACAATAAAAGGATTTACACTACAAATGCAAAGCATTCACTGAACTCAACTAAAAACAAACACTTTGTGAAGTAATCTGGGCTAGTTACCATAATTTTCATAATATTGTATAATAGAAAATACAACTTTATGAAATTAGCAAAATCACTTTTAACGATACTTCTATTACTGTTTGTTTTACAATCGTGCAAAAAAGAAGCCTCTAAAACAGTAGCACTAGCAAAAAATTACACCCAACTACAAAAAGCCAATTGGTTTATTGGAACTTGGGAAAATGCTACCAACGAAATGACTATGAAAGAAATCTGGAAACAAGAAACGGATAGTAGTTTTTCGGCAGACAGCTTTATCATTGTTCAAAAAGACACTGTGTTTTATGAAAAGGTAGATTTAATCCAACGCAATGATAGTTTATTTTACATTGTTTCAGTAAAAAATCAAAACAACGAAAAACCCGTTTCATTTTATTTAACAACTACTAACGAAAGTGAATTGGTATTTGAAAATCAGAAACATGATTTTCCAAATAAAATAACCTACTACAAAATCACAAATGATAGTTTAGTCGCAACCATATCTGGATTAAAAGACGGAAAAATGAGTAGTGAAACTTTTCCAATGAAAAAAATAAATAATAATGATTAAACCAACTTTCCTATTTTTAGTTTTGAGCAGTTTACTATTACAATCGTGTAATAAATACGATGCCAATGGTAAATTGATAAAGGAATACGAACAAATTGATAATGCAAGCTGGCTTATGGGCAATTGGGAAAAGAGTGATTCTCTTGGTATTTTAACCGAATCATGGCAAGCACTTGACGACAGTACTTTTGTGGGCCAATCGTTTTTTGTGACTCCAAGAAAGGACACAGTGCATAAAGAAACCATGGAGCTCATGCAAAAGGATGATTTTTTGATTTACACGGCAACAGTTAAAGGAGAAAACAAAGATGAACCTACTCGATTTCAACTCACCGAAAACGCCGACAGCTTGTTGGTATTTGAAAACCCGAAACATGATTACCCTAAAAAAATTCGCTACGAGCTCAAAGTCGACAAACGTGTTACTATTACAATATCCGGAAATCAAAGCGGAAAATTAAGTAACGAAAGTTATTTAATGCAAAAAAAAGAGTAGTTAAATCGAACATTTTGTAATTAAAAAAAACCTTGCAATATCACGCAAGGTTTTTTTTATACCCTAGTTAAAAGTAAATCAATACGTTAGAAATTATTATTTATATTAAGTCTAAATAAACTTTTTTATTTGAATTCTCGTATTTATATTTGCATCGTTAAATCAATATTATTTTTAATTATTCTAAATAAATGTATGAATTTTTATCCCTTCCGACCTTATTAATTATAGTAAGTACAACAGGTTTTTCGCAGAAAAAACAAAACGATACCTTACAAATTGATGAAGTTATTATCTCAACTGATGCTTTAGTGGGCAGCAAATTCAAAGCGAAAAATAGAGCAGGGTCGACTTATTTTGTTTCTCCAGCCGAATTAAAAACATTTAATTATGACGATGTTTCTAGAATCTTCAGAACTGTTCCAGGTGTTTCTATTCAGGAAGAAGAAGGATTTGGTTTACGTCCAAACATTGGAATGCGTGGAACAAGTCCGAATCGTACCGAAAAAATTACAGTAATGGAAGACGGTGTATTGATTGCCCCGGCGCCTTATTCTGCTCCAGCTGCCTATTATTTTCCAACCGTAAATCGAATGCAATCGTTCGAAATATTGAAAGGCGGAAGTCAAATTCAATATGGACCGTACACAACTGGTGGTGCCATAAACATGATTTCTTCACAAATTCCGAATAATTTTTCAGGAAACTTTATTGGAAGTGTAGGACGTTTCAATACCAAAAAAACCTATATTAATTTGGGTCACAGTTTTACCAATTTTGGATATATCGTAGAATACAACAACCGTAATTCTGATGGGTTCAAAACCATAGATAACAGTCAGAAAAATGCAGGCTTTAATGGTAATGATTACGTAGGAAAATTTAAAATTAATACCAATCCAGATGCTAAAATTTATCAATCGTTAACTTTCAAACTTCAATTTTCTGAAGATCTATCAAACGAAACCTATTTGGGTTTAACTCAAAGCGACTTTGATGCTAATCCGTATAGAAGGTACATTGGTTCAAACGAAGACTACATCGACACAGAACACAAACAAATAATGGTAACACATTACATAAAACCAACATCTAATTTATCGTTTACAACCAAAGTATATCGAAATGATTTTGCTCGAAATTGGTATAAATTAGATTATGTTCGTTTGGGATCCAATCGCGTCTCAATCAATGCTATCCTAGAAAATCCAATTACTTATCAAGCCGAATATTTAGCAATAACTGGACAAAACAATACGGCAGACAATGCTTTAGGTATTAAAGCTAATAATCGAGAATATGAAGCTAAAGGAATTCAAACTGTTGGTAATTATAAATTTATAGTAGGAACTACATCAAACGAATTGGATTTTGGTGTGCGTTATCACGAAGATTTTGAAGATCGTTTTCAATGGGTTGATGGCTTTGCAATTCAAAATGGAAACTTAATTAAAACCAGTTTCGGAACTCCTGGTACTGATGCTAATCGTATCGTCTCTGCCAAGGCAACTGCTGCACATGCATTGTGGAATTTAAATTATGGCAAGTTTACTTTGAGTCCAGGTGTTCGTTATGAGAACATTCAATTGACCTCAAAAAATTACGGTTCAAATGATGTGAATCGCATAGGAACTTCTTTAGTAGAAACCGAAAACAAGACCGACGTTTGGATTCCAGGTTTTGGTATTTTGTATTCACACAGCGATTCGTATAACTTTTTCGCTAGTGCTCATAAAGGATTTTCACCTCCTGGAACTACTATCGGTGAAGATGCAGAAAATAGTTTTAATACTGAAATAGGCGTTCGTATGACTAAAAATCGTTTTTCAGGTGAATTAATTGGCTACTACAATAGCTTTTTTAATTTGCAAGGTGCTGACAATATGTCGAGTGGCGGATCTGGAACAGGCGATTTATTCAATGCTGGAAAAGCTACAGTGAAAGGAATAGAAGTATTGGCTTCGTATCAATTGGTTAATTACAAATCTGTACAATTGCCATTGACTGTATCGTATACACTTACAGATACCACATTAGAATCTAATTTCAATAGCCCAATTTGGGGCAACGTAACCGAAGGCGATCAAATTCCGTATATCGCAAAAAATCAATTGGCTATTTCACTCGGATTTAAATACAAAAAATGGGACGCAGCAGTGAGTGGAAAATATGTAGATGCCTTTCGAACATTGGCTGGACAAGGTGAAATTGCTCCAAATGTTAAAGTAAATAGTAACTTTATCGTAGATGCTTCCGCTAAATATTTTTTAACCAAAAAAGTAGCATTGATAGGTAATATAATCAATTTGTTTGATAGTACTTATGCAGTTTCAAGAGTACCAGCAGGTTTACGACCGGGGCATCCATTTGGAATTAATGCTGGAATTATGGCACGATTTTAATCAATTATTAAAAAACTGATATCAATTTTAACTTCTAAATCGGATGAAAAAACACCTCATGAAACAACTAAAAGCTAGAAAATTACACCGCGATTTGGGTATTTTTACATTGGATTAATCATATCTTTTGCCTTTTCAAGAATGTTGATGAAATCATCAATTTTATGAAAAACACAAAATAGCCTTAAATCAAAAACCCGTCTAAATTTAAACGGGTTTTTCTATTATCTATTCTCTATTATCTTTCCTCTATTTTTTAACTGGAATTTGCTCTAATATATCCAATACAAACTTATAAAACTTCTGCGATGATCGTATTGACGCTCTTTCATCCGGCGAATGCGCTCCATGAATGGTTGGTCCGAAAGAAATCATGTCCATTCCAGGGTAATTGGTTCCTAAAATTCCACATTCCAATCCAGCGTGACACGCTACTACTTTTGGTTTAGAACCATTTTGCTTTTCGTAAATATTGACCAAAACATCTAATATTTCGGAGTTTACATTTGGTGTCCAACCTGGATAACTTCCACCAAAAGTGACTTCACAGCCAAACAATTCATAGGCCGAACGCAAGGCATTGGCTAAGTCGAATTTCGAACTCTCTACAGAAGAACGCGTTAAATTTTGAATGGATATTTCGCCGCTTTTTACAATGACTCGAGCAATATTATTTGATGTTTCTACCAAATCGGCCATATCTGCACTCATTCGGTACACGCCATTATGAGCAGCATAAATAGCACGTAACAAACCTTCTTGAACACCCAAATCCATAACCTTACTCGGCAAATCACTTTTGA
>CANLLR010000029.1 GCA_947491985.1 Flavobacteriaceae bacterium
CCAAAAAGCGGTAACATCACTAAAATAAATATCTTGTGATTTTTAATTTTTGATTTTATAAAAATATAATACAAGAGTAAAACTCTGTGAAATGTATACACGATTACACCATAAAAAAGTGCTTGTGGAGCTTTGGGTATGAACAAAACATTAGTGATTAATGAAAGAAGCATGATTAGGATAAAAAAAATGTTTCTTTCTTTAGAGGAAAACCAATACAAAATAATTAAAATAAACGGAATTAAGGGTTTGGCTAAGAAGATAACAAATGGATACGAATTGAACTCAGCGATGATTTCGATTATTGCATTGAAAAAATACATAATAACTAAAAAATTAACACTATTTTTTTTTATACCACTCGCCATTTAGTAAAATTAATAAAAATTAAATAGAAAATTTCTAATTTTATTCATTATTTAGTTTTTATCTAGCATACTAATGAACTCATCTTCAGAAATAATGGTTATTTTTAATTGATTTGCTTTTTCTAATTTGGCTGGACCCATATTGTCGCCCGCAACAACAAAATCGGTTTTAGATGAAATAGAATTACCAACTTTACCGCCATTATCTTCGATAGCTTTTTTTAAATCATCTCTTGAAAATTGTTTGAAAACGCCAGAAACAACAAAAGTTTTACCTGAAAATTTTACAGTAGCGTTAGGGTTAAACTTTTCTATTATTTCAAACTGTAAACCAAAACGCTTCAATCGTTCGATGGTATTTTGATTACTGTTGTTATCAAAAAATTCGATAACACTTTGTGCAATTCGCTCGCCAATTTCATCTACTAAAACTAAATCCATTAAGGAAGCCTGTTGCAAAGCATCGATAGTTTTGTAGTGTTTTGCTAGTTTTTTTGCAACTGTTTCTCCAACATATCGTATTCCGAGTGCAAACAAAACCCTTTCAAATGGAACTTCTTTAGATTTTTCTATGCCATTCACCAAGTTTTCGGCACTTTTTTGCGCCATTCGTTCAAGTGGAATAACATCTTCAACTTTTAATTCATACAAATCGGAATAATCTTTGACCAAACCGTTATTAAATAGCAACCCTACAGTTTCGCCACCAAGTCCTTCAATATCCATCGCTTTGCGGGAAATAAAGTGCTGAATTCTACCAATAATTTGCGGAGGACAGCCATAAAAATTAGGACAATAATGTTGCGCTTCACCTTCTTTTCGAATCAGTTCCGAATGACATTCAGGACATTGTGTAATGTATTGTGTAGATTTGATTTCGATGCCTCTATGGGCTACTGCAATAATTTTCGGAATGATTTCTCCACCTTTTTCAACAAATACTTCATCGCCTACTCGAACATCTAGTTTTGCAATTTGATCTGCATTGTGCAACGAAGCCCGTTTGACAATGGTTCCAGCCAATTGTACAGGCTTTAAATTGGCTACAGGTGTAATGGCTCCGGTGCGTCCGACTTGATATGAAATCGAATTTAATGTAGTAGTTACTTGCTCCGATTTAAATTTATAAGCAATAGCCCAACGCGGTGATTTTGCAGTGTATCCAAGTTCGTTTTGATGGTTAAAATCGTTCACTTTAATCACCACACCATCTGTTTCATAAGGCAAATCGTGGCGGTGTGTATCCCAATATGCAATAAATTCAAAAACTTCGTCTAAATTATTGGCTAGTTTGGATAGTGTTGGGACTTTAAATCCCCAGTTTCTTGCGACTGCTAGTCCGTCATATTGCGAATTAAAAGGCAAATCGTTTCCAATAATAAAATACAATAAACAATCTAACGGACGTTTAGCTACCTCAGCGCTATCTTGCAATTTCAAACTTCCTGAAGCAGTATTTCTCGGATTAGAATAGGGCGTTTCACCACTATCTATAAGCTCTTGATTCATTTTTTCAAAACCGTCCAGAGGCAAAATAATTTCGCCCCGTATATCAAATTTTGGAGGATAATTTCCTTTAAGTTGTAACGGAATAGAGCGAATGGTTTTTATATTATGGGTTACATCATCGCCTTGAAATCCATCACCACGCGTCACTGCTTTACTTATTTTTCCATTTTCATAGGTTATTGAAATCGAAGCACCATCGTATTTTAATTCACATGTATATTGTAAAAATACATTTCCTAATACTTTCTGAATTCGGTTTTCCCAATCGATCAAATCTTCTTTTGAATAGGAATTATCTAACGAATACATACGGTTTTCATGCACCGCGGTAGTGAAATTCTTTGTAATGGTTCCGCCTACACGTTGCGAAGGCGAATTTGCGTCAAAATATTCAGGATATTGCTTCTCTAAATCTTGAAGTTGTTGCAGTTTTTGATCAAACTCAAAATCGGAAATGGTAGGTGAATCAAGTACGTAATAATTGTGATTGTGCGCGTTAAGTTCGTCGCGTAACTGCTGAATTGTTTCCTTACTATTCATAAATCAAAAAGTGACTAAATTAGTTCATTTCGAGTACTAAAATAGCCATTTATTTTGAATATAGAAAGATTAAGATTGCAGAATACTGTTTATCTGGATATACAATTGTCCATCGCTTAAAATAGCACCTTCCGTAATCAAATTAAAAATAGCTTCATTGCGATTCGCTTCGTATTCCTTATTCCCAAGATGCATTTCTACAGTTTCTGTAAATAAGTTGTCACTTAGCCATTGCAATCCTTCTTTGTTCATAAAATCAACTGTAGACAACAACGATTTAATTACAATGGATTGAATGAACTTTTCCTGACAATGAAATAAGAAAATATGATTTCTAGAAAAGTGTTCTAAAAATTGTGCATTGGTCAAAACACCTTCCCAGATCAAATCAGAAAAAATATCCAACTCTTGTTCGGCAACTTCAGGTTTGTTGCTTTTAATTTCGTCCCACTCCTTTTTATCAATAGATTGAGTTGCTAAAAAGTTAGCAAATTCTTGATGTAAGGTTTCGAATTGTTCTTTGGTAAGTCTTTTGTATTTCATGTGTACAGAACTTGTTTCAGCATCTTATCTAGTAAAGAATTATAAGATGATCCTTAATTGAAAGTGGATTAAAAAGAATCTGAAATAAATTCAGATTAAAAAAAAATCCCGACTTACATCGGGATTTTATATACTACTATTAAAACTATTGCTCAGCAATAATTTCGTATGGCAATTCAACGATTACATCTCTGTGAAGTCTTACGCTAGCAGTGTATTTACCAGTTCGTTTAACTACTCCGCTTGTGATGAATTTTCTATCAACAGACTGACCTGCTTTTTGCAAAGCTTCAGCAATGTCAATGTTCGTTACAGAACCAAATAATTTTTCTCCACCTGCTTTTGAAGTAATTTTAATCTCTAACGCTTTCAATGCATCAGCTACTTTTTTAGCATCATCAACAACTTTCGCCTCTTTGTGCGCTTTTTGCTTTAAATTTTCAGCTAATACTTTTTTTGCAGAAGGTGTTGCTAAAGCAGCAAATCCTTGTGGGATTAAGAAATTACGACCATAACCGTTTTTTACTGTTACTACATCGTCTTTAAATCCTAAATTCTGAACGTCTTGTTTTAATATAAGTTCCATGTTGTTGTCCTTATTGTAGAAGTTAGGTTCCGTTTGATGAGAAACCAACAACTGTGTTTAATAAATTATTTTAATAAATCGGCCACGTATGGCATTAAAGCTAAGTGACGTGCTCTTTTCACAGCAACTGACACTTTTCTTTGGTATTTCAATGAAGTTCCTGTTAAACGACGAGGAAGAATTTTTCCTTGCTCATTTACAAATTTCAATAAGAAATCGGCATCTTTATAATCAATGTATTTGATTCCAGATTTTTTGAAACGACAATACTTTTTAGTTTTGTTAGTTTCAATGTTTAAAGGCGTTAAATATCTGATATCTCCGTCTTTTTTTCCTGAGGCTGATTGTTGTAATGTTGCCATGATTAGTTTGCTTTTGCTGCTTTAAGTTTTGCTCTTCTTCTCTCTGCCCATGAAATTGCATGTTTATCAAGACTTACAGTCAAGAAACGCATTACTCTTTCGTCTCTTCTAAATTCAGTTTCAAAAGCAATAAGTACTTCTGGAGTAACTTGAAATTCGAATAAATGGTAAAAACCACTTTTCTTGTTTTGGATTTCGTAAGCTAATTTTTTTAAGCCCCAATCCTCTTTGGATACCATTTGTGCACCTCTGGAAGTAAGAAAATCTTCGAATTTGCTTACTGTTTCCTTTACCTGAACATCAGATAAAACGGGATTTAAAATGAAAACAGTTTCATAATGATTCATATTATAATGATTTAAATAAATAAAATTGGGTGCAAAAGTAAACATTGTTTTTAAATAAACAAGCAAAAAGCAATTTTAATCGCCAAAACGCAAAAAAAGCCGATTAAAATTAGTTTTTAATAAAAAAGCTTTTTACTTTCGTGAAACCAAATCTATAATAAATAAATAATTATGAAACTAAATTGTGTTGTTGTTGATGATAGTTCTCTTCAGAGGATGGTCATAGCAAAGTTAGTAAATAATCATCCTAATCTACATTTAGTGGGTGATTTTTCTAATGCAATTGAAGCGAAAAATTGTATGACGGTACATACCGTTGATTTAATTTTTCTTGATGTAGAGATGCCCGTAATTAGCGGTTTTGATTTTATCGATGGTTTAAAAGCTAAACCTCAAGTTATTTTCATTACTTCAAAAGCAGAATATGCCTTAAAAGCTTTTGATTACGATGCCACGGATTACCTACAAAAACCAATCGTATTAGAGCGTTTTAACGCATCGGTAAAAAGAGCACTTGACTTACACATGTTAAGACAAGACAACCACGAAGATGATGGTGATCATATCTTTATTAAGAGTAACTTGAAAAAACTTAAAGTATTCACCAACAAAATCAAATGGATTGAAGCCTATGGTGATTATGTAAAAGTAGTAACAGAAGAAGACACCAATCTGGTGCTATCTACTATGAAATCTTTTGAAAACGACTTGTCGAAAGACAAGTTCATAAGAGTCCACAAATCATACATTATAAATATTGATAAAGTAGAACGATTTAACAGTAAGTTTGCTGAGATTGGCGTGACGAAAATACCGCTAAGCAGAAACAAAAAAGAGGATTTAATAAAAGCCCTAGCCATTGCCTAAATTTACTTAGTAAAAATCGACATTCAAAGCTATTTTAATGGCTTTGAATTGCGGAATAACATCAAAACTATTCAGAATTTTCTGGATAGTTTTTTTTGTTCCTGTAATGGATTGATTTTGTGGAATTTTAATCAGTATGGTTCTGATATACTCATTTCGGATACGATTAATAGCCGGCTCTTCTGGTCCGAGTACAGGAATTGCCATATTTTGTTGCATCACCTGGTACAACCAAAACGAACCTTCTTTTAACTTTTCAAAATCACGGTGTTTCAACGTAATTTTGATCAACCTAAAATACGGCGGGTATTTATAAATTTGACGTTCGTACAATTGTTCTTTGTACATGCCTTCATAATCGTTGTGCGTGACTTGCTGAATCACATTGTGATTCGGATTGTATGTTTGAATGATTACTTTTCCTCTTTTCTCTGATCGTCCTGCCCTACCCGAAACCTGTGTCATCATTTGAAAACTTCGTTCAAAAGCTCTAAAATCGGGTTGATATAACATATTGTCGGCATTCATAATTCCAACTAACGAGACATTATCAAAATCTAAACCTTTGGCCAACATTTGTGTGCCAACTAAAATATCAATTTCACGGTTTTTAAAACTGTCTATCAAATTTTCAAAACTGTATTTGCCACGGGTCGTGTCTTGATCCATTCGCTTTATATTTTTGGATGGAAACAATTCTGCCAATTCCAATTCGATTTGCTCGGTTCCAAATCCTTTTGTAGTGAGTTGCGAACTCGAACAACTATGACAGTTAGTAGGTTTTGCTATAGAATGACCGCAATAGTGACATCGCAATTGGTTTTTGAATTTATGATATGTCAAACTCACATCGCAATTCGGACATTGCGGCACATGACCACACGTTAAACATTCCATTACCGGCGAAAATCCTCTTCGATTTTGAAATAATATAATTTGTTCGCCCAATGTTAATGCTTCCGTTATGGCGTCGATTAACGTATGACTGAAATGCCCTTTCATTCTTTTACGAAAATAACTGTCTTTCAAATCGACCAATTCGACTTCGGGCATAGCTACATTGCCAAAACGTTCTTTTAAGGTGACCCAACCAAATTTTTCTGATTGTGCGTTAAAAAAGGTTTCGATGCTTGGCGTTGCCGAACCCAACAACACTTTGGCTCCGCCCAGTTCGGCTTTGCCTCGGGTTGCTTGATGTGATTGCGCCAAAACTATCGCAGCATCACGCGCATGATAGCGTGGCGAAGGATCTTGCTGTTTGAACGTTTGTTCGTGTTCTTCGTCAACAATAAGCAATCCTAAATTGGAAAAAGGCAAAAACAAAGCCGATCGAGCTCCGATGACAATTTTGGCTTTTTCCGAGTTTTGAAGCACTTGATTCCATACTTCAACGCGTTCGTTATTCGAATATTTAGAATGAAAAACTGCCACTTGATTTCCAAAATATTGGGTCAAACGTGACACTAATTGGGTGGTTAAAGCAATTTCGGGTAATAAATATAAAATCTGTTGATTGGTTTTTAAATAGATTTCAATCAGTTTGATGTAAACTTCTGTTTTTCCGCTAGATGTTACGCCATGCAACAAACAAACGTCTTTTTCTGTAAAAGAAGTCGTGATTTCATCCAACGCATTTTGTTGCGCCGGACTAAGTAGCAAATGGTTCTCCTTTTTATTTTTATCAAAGTTGACCCGATCTTCTTGAATGTAATAGTCCTCAAATATTTGTTTATCAACCAAGGCTTTTATAATGGCTGAAGTAGTTTGTGCTTTTTCAATGAGTTGCTTAACAGCGATTGCCTTCTTGTCTTGGGCTTGAAGTTGAAAGTAATTCAACAATAGCGCCTTTTGTTTAGCGCCTTTTAAACTGTCTAATAAAGCAATCAAACTTTCATCTGACAAATACTTTTCATGTAAACGAATGTATCGTGTGAGTTTGGGTTTGTATTCGTGTTGAATTTCTTCTTGTAAGGTAAGTAGGTTTTTGCTCATCATTTTTTGGATGATGGGAAAAACATTCTTTTTGTTGAGAATTGCCATCACGTCGTTTACTTTTAGCGAACTTTGATGCTGTAAGGCTTCGTACAACAAAAATTCATCGTCCGATAATTGAGTGTCATCCACGAAAGTGTCGCCTTTTTTAGATATCAATGTTTCGCTTTCAAGTAAAAAAGCAGACGGCAACGCCATGCGATACACATCGCCAATAGCAGCCATATAATACGATGCAATCCAATACCAATGGTTGATTTGAATTTCGTTTACAATGGGAAATTCGTCTAAAATTTCGTGGATTTCTTTGGCATCGTATAAAGTCGGTGGATTTTGATGCAAATCGACCACTAAAGCCGAATACATTTTGTTTTTACCGAATGGAACCGCAACGCGCATTCCTTTTTTGATGTACCGGAATTCGGCTTCCGTGACATTGTACGTGAAGGTTTTTGGCAGAGAAAGTGGTAAAATAGCTTCGATGAAAAACATTCTTCGAGTTATGAATTATAAGTTATGAATTATGAAGTGGCTTCCAGAAATTATTTTTTAACGCGATACCAATACTGCGTCCGCCCTAACATGGGAATGCCAACGTAACCGCGTATCTTTAACTTATCAGGGTCTTCTAATTTGATGTAACATTTGTAATATTTGCCAATTTTAGGATCGAGTACTTTTCCGCCGTTGTATTCGTCACCGTCTTTCTTGAGTCCGCGTATAAAAATCAACCCCAAAAGCGGTTTGTCTTTATCTTGTCCAGCGCAAAGCGAACACTTTTTGTTTTTATATTCGGTTTCAAATATGTCTAATATACGTGCGTAAATGAGTCCGCTTTTTTCATATACCTCCACAATGCCTTTTTCTTTACCAGAAAGGTCGTCAATGGTTTTCCATTTTCCTAAAATTGATTGTGAAAACCCAAATTGTGTATGTAGCAACAAGCAAACAACGCAAAGTGAAGAGTATTTAAAAGTGCGATTCATACTGAAAATGATTTATGACTTTATACAAATGTAGTTTTTTTTGAGATAAATCAAAACAAGTGGCAAACACTGATTCATCTTGACTAACCCTGATTGCAGTGGCATCTTTTATACGTGAAGGTTTTTTTTAAACCTTTACGGATAAAAATACAGCGGAAAGCAGGACAAATAGCAAACAAAAACCTAGACTTGTGTTTCTAATTCGTTTTCTTTTTCTTTTTCTCGTTTGTGTTTTTGAATAATGGCGTTGAGTTCGAAGCCCAACAATAAAATCATGCAGTTGATCCAAATGTAAAACATGATGATTAAAAGCGTTCCGATAGATCCGTATAATTCGTTGTATTTAGAGAAACGAACGACCCAGATTCCGAAGAAATACGATGATAAAATAATCAAAATCGTAGTAAAAACGGAGCCAATGGAAATGAAAGAGCGTTTGCCGTTGCGTTTGATTCCGAATTTAAACAATATCGAAGTCGTAATTAAAATCATCAAAATCAAGAACACATAACGTCCTAGTTCGATAAGCGGAATATCGTCTGAAAGCACGTCTTGGATTTTTGTTTTTTGAATAAAAACTTCAAAAACAACGATTGTTGCCACGGTTACAATCAATAAGAACGATAGCAAAATAGACATGCCGAGCGAGACAAAATACTGTCGGAAAAATTTTCTTTTTAGCGTTATGTGTTGCGAATTTTCGAAGCCACCCAAAATAGCATTGACACCATTGGTCATTAAAAAAATCGACATTATGAATCCGGTAGATAACAAACTATCATAACTATTGTGGAGAATATCTTCGATGATTTTCGAAATTGCATCGTAGGTATTTGGTGGCACACCGCCTTGCACAAAACCTAGAAAATCTTCTTGAAATCCGTCAATGGGAATGTATGGAATCAGGTTTAAAATAAACAACGTGAACGGAAAAAGCGCCATAAAAAAACTAAAAGCAATGGCTGCTGCTCGATACGAAAGTGCACCTTCGATTATACCTGTAAAATACAACTCTAACAATTCATATAGCGACAAGCCATGCAACCAAGGTAACTTGATGCTGTATCCTAAAGCAATTAGTTGTTTAATTATGGGAAGGTTTTTAATTTTTTCTTCTACTGTCATTCTTTAGTATTCAGTGTTCAGTGCTCAGTTTCGCTATATTTTTCCGATTGAGTACTGAACACTTTTTTAAATTGCTTTTAAACTCAAGTCCATATTGTACACCGAATGAGTTAATGCGCCCGAAGAAATGTAATTCACGCCGCATTCTGCATAACTTCTAATGGTTTTTTCGTTGATATTTCCGGAGGATTCAGTGAGGCATTTATCGCCAATTAAAGCTACGGCTTTTTCGGTGTCTTCAAAATTAAAATTATCAATTAAGATGCGGTATACTCCTTCATTTTGTAAAATTTCTTCAATTTCATTTAGGTTTCGCGCTTCGACGATGATCTTTAAATCGAGATTGTTTTCTTTTAAAAAATGCTTCGTTTTTGTGATGGCTTGGGTTATTCCGCCTGCAAAATCATTGTGATTGTCTTTCAACATAATCATATCGTACAAGGCAAAACGATGGTTTTCTCCACCACCAATTTTTACGGCCCATTTTTCACAAGCTCTGAATCCGGGTGTTGTTTTTCGAGTGTCTAAAACTTTAGTGTTCGTACCCTCTAACAAATCAACGTAATTCTTAGTTTTTGTTGCGATGGCACTCATGCGTTGCATCGAATTCAACACCAATCGTTCGGCTTTTAAAATGGATTGTGAAGGTCCTGAAACATGAAAAACGACATCGTCATAGTGTACTTTTTCACCATCGTTGATAAACGTTTCTACAAACAAATTAGTATCAACATATTCGAAAACCATTTTAGCAAAAGCAACGCCAGCGATGATGCCTTCGTCTTTTACTAATAGTTTGGCTTTTCCAGTAGCTGATGATGGGATGCAAGCTAAAGAAGAATAGTCGCCCAGACCAATATCTTCTCGAATAGCGTTTTTGATAATTAAATGGAGTTCGATTTGGAATTGACTTTCTGAAATCATGGTATGAAATTGAATGGCTAAATTAAGTAAAATTCAATTTACTTTTTGTAGCTCACAAATTTTTCACTTTTTTTTTGTGTTCGCTGAATCTCGTTTCTCGATTTCTTGATGCAAAAAGTAACAAAAAAATGCTTCGCCAATTCGCTTTACTCGGGTCAAGGCACTGCTTATTCGTCGGTCAAATTAATTCTCGAATCCGAAATGAAAAAAACTCGCTACGCTCAAACAGCTTTTCATTTTTACGGATTCTTCGAATATTTGACACTCGACTGCAGTTGCAAAGACCAAAGTTAGAACAAGAAATACTTTCAAAATTAAAAAAAAGTCAACTACATTTGTTTTTTATCTCAATATTTATGAATATTAAATTACTTGCCATTGGCAAAACCGACAATAAGGAATTGCAAGCGATTGTCGATGAGTATACCAAGCGATTGTCGTTTTACATTAAGTTTGATTTGGAGGTAATTCCCGATATAAAAAACGTAAAAAACCTTTCAGAAAGTCAGCAAAAAGAAAAAGAAGGAGAATTGATTTTGGCCAAACTTTCGGCTACCGATCACTTGATTTTGTTGGATGAAAATGGTAGTTCTTTTTCGAGTGTCGGATTTTCAGACTATTTGCAAAAGAAAATGAACACTGGAATCAAAACTCTTGTTTTAGTGATTGGTGGACCGTATGGTTTTAGTGATGAAATGTATAAAAAAGCACAGGGAAAAATAGCGTTATCACAAATGACGTTTTCGCATCAAATGGTGCGTTTGTTTGCAATTGAACAGTTGTATCGTAGTTTTACGATTTTGAAAAACGAGCCGTATCATCATCAGTAGCTATAAGCCTTAAGCAATAAGCTTATTGAATTGCTAAATTCGTTCATTTCTTTAATCAAACGTAAACCATTTTTCGCAGAACATAGCCTAAAGCCTATAGCTTAAAGTTTGATATAGTTTCACACATTCTACCGCTTCTTTCACATCGTGAACACGCAAAATGTTGGCGCCTTTCATTAAGGCAATAGTGTTTAAAGAAGTGGTTCCGTTTAATGCCATTTCTGACGTTGTCGCTAAGGTTTTGTGAATCATCGATTTTCTAGAAACTCCTATTAACAAAGGTAATTCTAGCATTTGAAATAATTCTAATTTACCCAAAACTTCAAAATTTTGGGCTAGTGTTTTGGCGAATCCGAATCCGGGATCGATAATCAAATCATTAATTCCGTGATATCTCGCTTGTGCTACTTTTTCAGAAAAATAAAAAAGTATTTCTTTGACAACATTGTCATATTGTGTCAACGATTGCATGGTTTGTGGCGTTCCTTTCATGTGCATCATAATATAAGGCACTTGAAGTTGCGCAACGGTTGGCATCATGTTTACATCCAAACTTCCCGCAGAAATATCGTTGATAATTGCGGCTCCATTTTGAATACTTTGTTTGGCGACTTCACTTCGAAACGTATCTATTGAAACAATGGCGGATGGAAATTCATTTAGAATAGTTTGAATTACGGGAATCACACGTTGTAATTCTTCTTTTTCAGAAACTTCTTCAGCATTAGGTTTACTCGAATAACCGCCAACATCGATAAAAGAAGCGCCGTCAATCAGCATTTTTTCCACCTGATAGAGCCTTTTTTTATCCTCTGTAAATTTCCCTCCATCATAAAAAGAATTGGGCGTTACATTGAGTATTCCCATTACTTTTGGCGTGGTCAAATCGACAAGATGTCCGTTACAATTAATTGTCATTTTTTAAATTAAGGTTATTTTAAACCACATAGAAACATAGTTTATTGTCTATCTCTTTTAGTCGTTTCACTCAGTATAATTTTGCTATTGCAAATCGAAGATTTTCTATATTACCCCTTTTATTTACACATAAAAACTATGATTCTATGTGGTAAATAAAAAATCATTAATCTTCATTCTCCAATCCAATAAATATTCTTTACTTTTGAAATCTCATACACAAAGATACCATTAATGAAGAATACTTCACAAGAATACGATAAAGTAATTGGCATTTGCCGTGATTTATTTACCAAAAAAATGAGCGATTACGGAAGTGCTTGGCGCATTTTACGATTGCCCTCATTGACCGATCAAATCTTTATCAAAGCCCAACGCATTCGAAGTTTGCAACAAAACGACGTTCGAAAAGTAGATGAAGACGAAACAGGTGAGTTTATCGGAATTATCAATTATTGCATTATGGCGTTGATTCAATTGGAATTGGGTGTCGTAGAACAACCCGATTTAAATGTTGCCAAAGCAACGCAATTGTATGATGAAAAAATTGCACTAACCAAATCGTTAATGGAAGACAAAAACCACGATTATGGTGAAGCTTGGCGTGAAATGCGTGTGAGTTCGTTAACCGATTTGATTCTCCAAAAACTCCTTCGCGTAAAGCAAATTGAAGATAATAAAGGAAAAACATTAGTCTCGGAAGGCATCGATGCGAATTATCAAGACATGATTAATTATTCGGTTTTTGCTCTGATCTTAATGGATTTTGGTCAATAACAACTCATTAACAATTTAAAACCAAAAGCCTTTTTACATTTGTAAAAAACACTACTTTATGACAACTACTACTAAAAATTATATCGCTTGGAGCATCCGAATATTGGTTGCATTCTTATTTATTGTTTCTGCCATTGCCAAAATGTATCCTTCGCCTTATTTCGCGATTTCTACTTTCGAAGTGAAACAATTGTACACCTTGGGTTTTTCGGAAACTATTGCTCCCTACTTTTCCCGAACCCTTATCGGAATTGAGTTAGCAATGGGATTTTTATTACTTCAGAAGCATTTTTTAAAGCGGTTTATCATTCCGATGACGGTTTTACTTTTGGCTGTTTTTGTCGGACATTTAACGTATGTGACTTTTTTAAGTGGCGGAAATTCGGGCAATTGTGGCTGTTTTGGCGAATTGATTCCGATGACGCCTATTGAAGCCATAATTAAAAATATCATAGCGATTGCGCTTTTAGTCTATCTGTACTATTTACTTCCGAAAGAATCAGTTAAACATAATTTTTGGATTTTGACTACCGTGCTTTTTGCGATAGTTTTAGCGATTTACATGATGGCTCCTATACAACCTATAGCGTCGAATTTTACAGTTACGCCAATGGAAGATTTAGTTAAAGACACGTTAACAGTATTATCTTCTCCTGTAGACAGTGTAACGTCTGAAACGCCAATTGCAGAAATTAAAAAAGATTCGGTTAAAAAAGTTGTTGAAAATACCAACGAACCAAAAAAAATAAAGTCGGGCAATGCTAAATATTTTTCTGGGATTGACAATGGTAAAAAATTACTCGCCTATTTTGTTCCGGGTTGCGATCATTGTAGAGATGCTGCCAAAGAATTGACCGAAATGCGAAAAAAAGACGCGAGTTTACCATCACTTTCTATCATTTTTATGAATGAAGAAGCCGATTTGATTCCGGCCTTTTTCAAAGAATCAGGTGCCACATATCCCTACACCATTATCGAAGTGATTCCGTTTTGGAATGTCTTAGGTAGCGGAAAAGATACGCCAGGTGTGAAATACTTGTGGAATGGAAATGAAATTAAATACTATTGGGGAATTACCGATGATAAATTCGTTGGAAGTGATTTAACTACCTACCTCAAAAAATCCTATGCAGAGTTGAAGAAATAATCCTAATTTCAATATAAAAATCTAACTTTAGCAATCCGAATGTTTAACTTTGTTGTAAAAGATAAAAAAATGAAAAATATAGTAATGGCTTTAGCAATAGTATTATCAACTGTTTCTTGCGCACAAGAAAAAAAGAATAAATTTTCGAAAGAAAGTTTGGCATACGAATTAACGACAACTGATCAAGGGAAAGCCACTTTTCAAAGTATCCTAAAAAAACACAAAGGTAAAAAAGTAGTGATTGAAATTTGGGCAGGATGGTGCAGCGATTGTATAAAAGCCATGCCAAAAGTAAAAGAATTACAAGCCGCCAATCCGGATGTAGATTATGTATTTATCTCAATGGATAAAACGTTTGATAAATGGAAAGAAGCCGTTGCAAAACATGAATTAAAAGGTGATTTGTATTGGGTTGATGATGCTAAAATGATGAAAGGCGCTTTTGGTCAGTCGATTGATTTGGATTGGATTCCACGCTACATCGTATTAGACGAAAAAGGAAATATTGTGATTTACAGAGCTATTGAAACCGAATTCGACAAAATTACTACTGCTTTAAATACCAAATAACAATGAGAAGAAAAATTGTTGCCGGCAATTGGAAAATGAACAAAAATGCCGAAGAAACTGAAGATTTATTGAACGAACTTATCGAAAAATTACCCGATGATAGTGAAGCGCAAATTATTGTAGCACCCACGTTTGTCAATTTGGCTTCGGCAGCTGATCATGTAGAGTTTACCAACATTACCATTGCGGCACAAAACATGCATCAAGCAGAAAGTGGCGCGTATACTGGCGAAATTTCGGCAAGCATGTTGAAAAGCATTGGAGTAGAAACGGTGATTATCGGACACTCAGAGCGTCGCGCTTATTTTCATGAAACTGATTCGATTTTAGCATACAAAGTAGATACGGCATTAATCAACAATATGACTGTTATCTTTTGTTTTGGAGAAGAATTAAAAGATCGACAAAACAAACAACACTTTAATGTCGTAGAAAACCAATTGCGTGACGGTTTATTTCATATCAAAAACGAATCGTGGGAACATATTATTTTAGCGTACGAACCCGTTTGGGCTATTGGAACTGGTGAAACCGCCTCTCCCGAACAAGCACAAGAAATGCATCAGTTTATTCGAGAAACAGTTCGGAATACTTTCGGCGACAACACTGCCGATGATGTTTCGATTTTGTACGGTGGAAGCGTAAAACCAGATAATGCGAAAGAAATCTTTTCTAAACCTGACGTTGATGGCGGATTAATTGGCGGTGCAGCATTACAAGCAGACGATTTTGTTGCTATCGTAAATGGCATTGGTTAATAACAATCTTAATTATATGAAATCCCTAATTGTAAAAGCAGTTAGGTTTTTTTTTATAAACCGTATTCTCTTTCCACCAAAGCAATACGAACGGTGTAGTATTCATACCATTTTTCACGACCTTTCCTTTGTGCGTCAAGATGATCTAAATTTTGCTTCCAATTTTTTATAGCTTCTAAATCTTTCCAATACGAAACAGTAATACCTATTTCATTGCGTGCCGATTCGACACCTAAAAATCCAGGTTGTTGTTGTGCCAAAGCAACCATATTATATGCCATTTCGGCGTAACCCTCTTCAAGATTGGTTCGTTTTGAAGTGAAAATTACGGCATAATAAGGCGTTTTCATACTATTCCGCTTTTTTATTGAGAAACAAATAATACACTGGAACACCTAAGGCCACAATAAACAAACCGAGTCCTGTACTCTTTGTATCGTAAATCAGTAATGTGATGCAAATTAAGGTCGTTACCACAATATATAAAATCGGAACTAAAGGAAATCCAAATGCTTTATACGGTCTTTCAGTGTAGGGTTCTTTTTTTCGCAAGATGAAAATTCCGTAAATGGTTAAAATGTAAAATAGTAACGAAGCAAAAGTAGCATAGGTTAATAAATCACCATATCTACCCGAAATACATAGCACACAAGCCCAAAAACATTGAAACCAAAGCGCTTTTTCTGGCACATCATTATCGTTCAAATCGCCCGCTTTTTTAAAGAACAACTTGTCTTTTGCCATGGCATAGAACAATCGTCCACCTGATAAAATTAATCCGCTGTTGCATCCAAAGGTCGACACCATTATCAAAGCTGCCATTACAAAAACACCAATATTACCCATGATGACATTAGCAGCAGCAGCTCCTACTCTATCGTCGGGTGGAAACATAATGCCGTTTTCCAAAACAGTTCCAGCGCCCGGAGTTCCTTGCATCGGCAACAAAGCCAAATACGCTACATTGGCCAAAATATAAATGATGGTTACGATTAGCGTCCCTAAAAATAAACTACGCGGAATGTTCTTCTTGGGATCTTTAATTTCACCTGCTATAAAGGTCACATTGTTCCATGCATCGCTAGAAAAAAGGGAGTTGATAATGGTGGCTCCCATGGCGCCGAGCAAAGCAATCCCGGCTATTTTGGTCACTGTAATCGTTCCATCCGTATTCAAAACCGTTTTAGAAGCGTCCCACATATTGGCAAAATTATTAGATAATACATCGGTTTTCAATCCAACATACAATCCCAAAATAATGATAGCAAACAAAGCAATCAATTTGGCAGACGTAAAAAACAATTGTATTGTTTTGCCAGTTTTTACGCCTTTGGTGTTGATGTAAGTGAGCAATAAAATACTCACCATGGCAACGATTTGTTTGTTGGTGAAGCTATAATCATCGCCTACTGTAAAAAGAGTTGTATCTAAAACCGGAAAAAAAACTGCCGTATATTTTGCAAAAGCCACAGCAACAGCTGCGATAACTCCAGTTTGAATTACAGTAAAAACCGTCCATCCATATAAAAAAGAAATTAGTTTGCCGTAAGCACGTTGAATGTATACAAACTGTCCGCCTGCATTGGGCATCATTCCTGCTAATTCACCATAACTTAAAGCGGCTGCCATGGTTAATAATCCGGTGATAATCCAAATTATTATCAGCCAAGCGGCCGAACCTACGTCGCGCGCCATCGCTGCAGTTACAATAAAAATACCGGACCCAATCATGGAACCGGCTACAAGACTTGTGGCATCGATAAGCCCAAGAGAGCGTTTTAATTCGTGTTTTGGTTGTGACATATTTTTGGTTGGTTAGTAGTCAAATATAATGTTTTTCAAATAATGTAAAAGTTTTATTATCAGAGTCAGGTATTTTTGCTTTTCTGCATGAGAAGTTGCTACTTTTTAATCACCTTACTAATTCGTGACGTAGTTGTAGATTTAACAACATATAAACCACTCGAAAATTGACTAAAATCTAGAACAACTTCGGTTCCTGAAATTTCAGTTTCTAAAACTACTTCACCTAAAACATTGCAAACAATAATTCTATCAGTAACATTACTCCCTGTAAATGCAATGGAGAGCAAATCTGTAACTGGATTAGGATTGATTTTCCAGTATGCAGCAGATGAATTTAAATCATCTATCCCTAATGTCAAACAATTACTATCGAGTAGGTGGTCATATGAGCCAATATTCCAATTTGTTAAATTATTGTATACTATTTGTTTTGCCGCGAGTTTGATGTGATTGGCATCTATTTCTGAAAGTCCTGCATTAAAAGTAATTTGAGTAGGATCACTTCGAAAAATGGCGGCATAAAAACAACAAGCGGCAGCATAGCTTCCTGCCCATGTAGGGTGTGAATCATCGGTTTCATGTAATTCTATGTTAGGATAATTTTGTTTAATGTTTGCCCATACGGCACCCACGGGAGACATCGATGCGCGAATAGTGTCTGCAAATAATTTGTAATTGGTTTGAATGTCTGTATTCATTTGGTAAAAATCTCTATTGATCCAAATATCCTCGGAACAATAAGGTGGAGCACATAAATAAGTATCTCCGTATTTTCTTCCCCAAGTGGAGAAAAACATAGTCTGTGCACAGGTATTGTTCGCTTTTATTATACCATCTATCTCAATACTAGATGGAAGTTGCACCATAGAATATCCAGGGTAAGCCATTGCCAAGCTTTGATCTTGCAATACTATATTGTCCCAATCTCCGACCTGAATTTTTGACAAAGATACAGGATTTGTCAAATGCTGGTTGATATAATAACCACCTGGAGCGTTCATGTCAAAAATAAGAGTTTTACCAGTTGAAGCTGCTACATTAGAAATCATTTCTGGCAAATTATTACCATGAGTATAACTGTTGCCCAAAAACAAAACCCGTTTGGTATTCTGTGCCACTATTTTTCCTGAAAACAATACCAACAAACCAAAAATTAGTCCTAAATTTAATTTTTTCATCCGTTAATTTTAAAAAAAATAAAATTAATAAAACTATCTCAATTTCTTCGCTTCTTCCCAAAAAACATCCATCTCAGCCAAGGTCATATCCATTAATGGTTTGCCAAGTTCTTCGGCTTTGCTTTCGAGGTATTGAAACCGTTTGATGAATTTTTTATTGGTTCTTTCTAAAGCGTCTTCAGGATTGACGTTTAAAAATCGGGCGTAATTGATCATCGAAAACAAAACGTCGCCAAATTCGGCTTCTATTTTATCTTGGTTGCCTTCGATTACTTCATGTTGCAATTCGTTTAATTCTTCTTGGACTTTATCCCAAACCTGATGCGATTCTTCCCAATCAAAACCAACGCCTTTGACTTTGTCTTGAATGCGACTTGCTTTTACTAAAGCTGGCAATCCTTTTGGAACACCTTCTAAAACCGATTTTTTTCCTTCTTTTAATTTCAGTTTTTCCCAGTTTTGTTTCACTTCTTCTTCATTGGCAACGACCACATCACCATAAATATGTGGATGACGGTGAATGAGTTTATCGCAAATTTCGTTGCACACGTCGGCCATGTCGAAATCGTTGGTTTCACTTCCTATTTTAGCGTAGAAAACAATGTGTAGTAATAAATCGCCCAACTCTTTTTTGACTTCTTGCAAATCGTTATTGAGAATGGCATCACCCAATTCGTAAGTCTCTTCAATGGTAAGATGGCGTAAACTTTCGAGCGTTTGTTTTTTATCCCACGGGCATTTTTGACGCAAATCGTCCATGATGTCGAGCAATCGGTTGAAAGCGTCGAGTTGGTGTTGGCGGGAGTTCATATGGTATTGGTTGTGTGTTGTGTGTTGTGTAAAAAAACTATTGCCTATTGCCTAACACCGCAAAAATAAAAAATCCTGTCACTTAATTCAGCAACAGGACATTTAGTTATAAAAAAGAAATTAACTATTTTTTTGTTTTAGGTTTTTTTTCTTTGGTGGGATTTATTTCTTTGCTCGCTTTGGTTTCTTTTACTTCTTGAACGACTTTTTCTTTAATTTCTTCGGCGTTTTGCTTCGACAGTTCGCTATCGCTCGGGTCTACTTTTGGTTCTTCTTTAGAAACCATACCTTTTTCTTGAAGAATGTTGTACCAATTCAATACTTTTTTAATATCAGAAGCATATACTCTGTCTTCATCATAATTTGGAACTATTTCTTTAAAATAAGCAATCAATTTTGCGTTATCTTCTTTGTGAGAAATAGCTGGTCCTTCATTTTCCTTCAAGGCAATGGCACGCATAATAGCTGCCAAAGGCTTTTCGTCTTCATAAGTATACATAGAAATTTCAGAAAGTAAACTCACGTTACTTCGTAAACTTACCGATATTTTTTTTCCGTCTGTTAATGATTCTGCTACAAATCCGGTGCGGGTTTGAAGTTGCAAAAGGTACAATCCTGGTTTTCCTGAAATGGCTAATATTTTTTCTACATTCATTGTATAATCTATTTATTTCGTTGGTTTTTTAGATTCTTTTATTACTATAACTTAGGCTTTTTTTTAACTCCCCACTTCACCTGACTCCTCAACATAACAATCCACTGGATTGTTTTGCTTCGTCCCTATCTTCCCTTTTTATTTGCAAATTTCATTCGATAATCAGGAAACGTTTTTCCGTCCATAATATTTTGCAATTTCTTTTTAATTAGTGTTTTTTTCAACATCGAAATTTTATCAGTAAACAAAACCCCTTCGATGTGATCGTATTCGTGCTGAATAACACGAGCAATCATTCCGTCTAACACTTGTATTTTTTTATTAAAATTTTCATCATAATATTCGATAGTAATGCGTTCTTTTCGATACACATCTTCACGAACATCAGGTATGCTCAAACAACCTTCATAAAAAGGCCATTCATCACCTTCTTCTAGAAGTATTTTTGCATTGATGAATACCTGCTTGAAATTTTTTAATTTTTCAATTTGCTCATCCGATAAGTCTTTGTCATCGCTTAATGGTTCTGTATCCACAACAAATAATCTAATTCCCAAACCAATCTGAGGTGCAGCAATACCTAATCCGTAGGCATTGTACATGGTTTCGAACATGTTGGCAATAATTTCTTTTAGATGTGGATAATCGGGTGTTATTTCTTCGCAAACTTTTCGTAAAACCGGTTCGCCATAGCCATAAATTGGTACTATCATTTTTACTTCAATAATTGTATTTAAAATACGTTGTTTTGATTTTGGGCAAAAGTAAACAAAAAAATAAATTACTTAGAACATTTTTCGTGTAAGAAAATCTTGCAACATAATAGTTGCAGCGATTTCATCGACTAATGCTTTATTTTGCCGTTGTTTCTTTTTCATTCCGCTATCAATCATCGATTGAGAAGCCATTTTGGAAGTAAAGCGTTCATCAACTCGTATAACTTTCATTTCTGGAAAAGCATTTCGAAATTTTAAAACAAATGTATCAATAATGGCAGCGCTTTCAGAAGGTTGTCCATTCATTTGTTTGGGTTCGCCAATGAGTACAGTCGCCACATTTTCTTTTGCAAAATAATTGGTTAAAAAAGCAATTGCCGTTTCAGATGGAACCGTCGTTAATCCGGTTGCGATGATTTGAAATTCATCGGTAACAGCAATTCCAGTGCGTTTAATTCCGTAATCGATTGCTAAAATTCTAGGCATCTATTTTTTTGGTAAAGATACAAAGAATTCAAAATGAAAAATAACCTTCTAATTCAAAAAACTAGAAGATGATTAAACCTAAAGTAACAACCTAAACTATAGTATTGAATAGCTTGGAACTTCGCTGATGCTTTTTTCTCTTGATGTAAATGCAACAACGTGCATTAAATCATGTATTTAGATTCTAAATCCATACATGTGCATGCCATTTTTATAGTTCTAACATTTTACTTCTTATCTTGAGTTTAACTAAACTCAGAAGCTCACTAGTGCATTGGAATTCTGAAAAAATTATAATTCAAGTTTTTTATACTTTTAGGAGTGCTTTTAGTATCTACAATTACTCACAAGTTTTTTATCACCGATTGATTATCAAAGAAAAAATAACTCATTACACACCCTTAAAGAAAGCCAATTTGATCGTAAATGCATCAAATAGTTTTATTTTTCAATCGTATACTACAGCAAAAAAAGTAAGAAATAAAAAAACTTTATTCTGGAAAAGCTACTTCGCCTTCCCAGTTCATAAATCCTCCAGATAAGTTGTAGGCGTTTTTAAAACCCATTTGATTCATAATACTGCACGCTTGAGCGCTTCGTCCGCCAGCTTTGCAGTATACATAATAGTTTTTTGATGAATCTAATTCCTCCAAACGGTAAATAAACCCTTGTCCTTTATAAATATCATTTTGTATAGCACCCGGAATAAATCCTTCGTTCCATTCCTCGTCAGTTCGAACATCAATAATAACGGCTTTAGTATCTGCTTTTAGTTGCGATATCCATTCATTTTGCGTTAAATCCATTTTTTTTTCAAAAATAGCAATTTTCGATAGGAAAGTCAATTTCTAATCATAACAATTTTGGTATATCTAGTAGATTTTAGTCAGTAATTGGAGTCATCTATAAAAGCTATACTTTTTTTTAACAAAATCATAACACAACACTTGTAGGTACAACTATAAATTGTTATAAATTTGTACCTACAAATATTGTAAATACATTTATGAAAATCGAAGACGAAATAAAAAGTACTGTATCACTTACTACTGCCAAAAAGGTAATATTAAATATACTTTATACACAGAATTTTGTCAACGACAAATTCAATGAGGTTATTAAATCATATGATTTATCTAGTGAACAGTATAATGTACTGCGAATTCTCAGAGGTCAAAAAGGAGCTCCAGCGAACATGAACACTATACAAGAGCGTATGATTGCAAAGAGTAGCAATACGACCCGTTTAATTGATAAATTACTTTTGAAAGAATTGGTAACGAGAAAAGTTTGTCCAGATAATCGGCGCAAAATTGAAGTTACCATAACGCAAAAAGGATTGAATTTGTTAAACGAATTGGACCCAAAAGTTATCGAACATGAAACCCTATTCGCTTCCAATTTAAATCCGAATGAACTCGAACAACTCAACACATTATTAGAAAAATACAGAACAATAAATATTTAATTTAACATGAGCAATTTTATTCAAGATGCCAATTGGCGTTACGCAACTAAAAAATTTGACAGCACTAAAAAAGTGTCTGAAAGCGATTTAAATACTTTAAAAGAAGCTATTCGTTTAAGCGCATCTTCCTACGGATTACAACCTTATAAAGTGCTTATTATCGAAAATCCAGAAATTCGTGCCTTACTTCAACCTGTTTCCTGGGGACAAAGTCAAATTGTAGATGCGTCGCAAGTAATCGTTTTTGCTACAGAAATGAATTTTAACGATGAACACATCGACAAGTACGTTACCAATCTTGCCACAACAAGAGGAATTTCTGAAGAAAGCATTAAAGGATATGCCGATTTCATGAAAATGAAAGTCAACGCCTTAAATGACGAACAAAAAAGTGTATGGACAGCAAAACAAGCGTATTTAGCACTTGGAAATTTATTGAACGCAGCAGCCGAATTGAAAATAGATGTTACACCTATGGAAGGTTTTGAATCTGAAAAATACAACGAAATCTTAGGATTAGAAAAACTCGGATTGCAAGCAGTCTTAGTAGCAACAATAGGTTATCGTCATCAAGACGATGCCACACAACATTACGCTAAAGTGCGTAAATCTAACGAAGAACTATTCATCAATTTATAATCAATAACTTTAATTTAAAAAAAAATGAAAAATTTAAAAACCATCGCAATCGCTTTATTAGTAGTATTTGGAACAACTACTGCCATGGCGCAAAACAAAAAAATCAACGTTGATAAAAGTAAAATCAACTGGGTTGGAAAAAAAGTAACAGGTCAACACGCTGGTAACATTAACTTAAGTGAAGGAACTTTAGTTTTCGAGAAAAAAGCACTTAAAGGCGGAACTTTTACTGTTGATATGACATCGATTACAGTAACCGATTTAGAAGCGGGTAAAGGAAAAGAAAAATTAGAAGGTCACCTAAAAGCAGACGATTTTTTCGGAACTGACAAATTCAAAACGGCTAAATTGGATTTCAAATTGATCTCAAGCAATGGCGATAATACATATAATGTGACAGCTGATTTGACTATCAAAGGCATCACTGCTCCAGTTACGTTTAAAATTGCAGTAAAAGGAAATACGGCTACGACTACGTTTAAAGTAGACAGAACGAAATACGGAATCAAATATGGTTCAGGAAGTTTTTTCGATAACCTTGGCGACAAAACTATTGATGACCAATTCGATTTAACAGTGAACTTACAGTTCTAAGACATTGGGAATAATTGCTATGAAAGGCCTTAGAGTAACATCTAAGGCTTTTTTTTGTGGCAAATCCCTGCATTGCATTTCGGGTCAGGCTTTCCGCTGCAATCTGTCATTGCGGGAAAAAATAATTTCAAACTCATGTAGTGCCATCGCAATAACAGGATTTACACTGCAATCCTTTTTGCAGCATTGTGCAAAGTTCTATATTTGCCTTATGAAAGAAGTACTCATCATCGACAACTACGATAGTTTTACCTTTAACTTAGTCCACTATTTAGAAGATCTCAACGCTAAAATAAGCGTTTTTAGAAACGACGAATTTGATTTGGATGAAGTTGAAAAATTTGACAAAATCCTACTTTCGCCTGGTCCAGGATTACCCAAAGACGCTGGATTGTTAAAAGCAGTTATTCAAAAATATGCCGCTACAAAAAGCATTTTAGGTATCTGTCTAGGACTTCAAGCTATTGGAGAAGTTTTTGGTTCTAAATTACTGAATTTAAATAAAGTATATCACGGAGTTCATACCAAAATAACCGTACTGAGTAGTGAAGAATCGCTCTTTAAAAACCTACCCAACCAATTCAGTGTTGGTCGCTATCATTCATGGATTGTAGACGCAAATGACTTGCCAAACGACCTCGAAATCACTTCTGTAGACGAAAAAGGTCAAATTATGTCGCTTAAACACAAAATCTACGATGTAAAAGGAGTGCAATTTCACCCCGAAAGTATTCTTACTCCCAACGGAAAAGAAATTTTAGCAAACTGGTTAGCAAATTAAATAATATATAGAATTTACTTTATATAAAGCTAGTTATTAAATTGAATTACAATTATTTCATTTCACTCTATAGATATTCTCTATCGGAGCTTTTTAACATAATTTCGATAGTTGAATGGCTAAAAATCTGTTTTGATTGTCTTATTTTTAAGTCACAAATAGCAACAATGTATTTTCAAAAGATTCAAAACTTATTAACATTTTATACCAACCAAAATATTTTTGTTTAAATTTGATTGATAATGAATACGTTACAAATCAAACACTAATAAATTATGGGACTTTTTGGTAAGAACGAAAAAAAAATCATTTCAGCGCTTTGCAAGAAAAGCGAGGCAATAGGTAACGACATTGCTAATGAAATCGAAGAGTTGTTGGAAGATTTAAAATCGGATTACGATGAAAATCAGCAAGTTGTACATGAATTTACCGATTTTGTAAACGAAATCAAATCAAAACTTCCTCCAGAAGATGCATCAAAGTTAGTTGAATTCACATCCAAAATTTCCAAAGTAAAACGTTGTGCTAGAAAAGGCGTAGAAGCAATGCGCGAATTATCTCGTGATCAACGCAAGGCAACCCGCGAAACCATTCGAGAATATCAAGAGTATTTGTATGTGTAATTTATCGCGTAAATACTAATTTCGTTGACGTACTCAAATGGCAATCAAATGCATAGCCTTCGTAATTAAAATTCTTTAAGTCTTCTATCGTTTCAGCATTAGTGTCTAAAATATAACGCACCATCAAACCTCTCGCCTTCTTGGCAAAAAATCCAATCATCTTTAAGTTACCATCTTTGTAATCTTTGAATTCAGGAGTAATTACAGGAACTTTTAATACCTTAACATCAATCGCACTAAAATATTCCTTACTAGCAAGATTTACAAACAATTCCCCTTTCTGCAACTCCGAATTAAATTGTTTGGTTATCGTTTGCTTCCAGAACTCGTAAAGGTTTTTATTTTTTCCAATAGCCATACTAGTTCCCATTTCTAATCGATAAGCCTGCATCAAATCTAGCGGTTTTAACACGCCATACAAACCCGACAAAATTCGGAGTTTGTCTTGCAAAACGTCTATTTTGCTTTCCTCAAGAGTATACACATCCAATCCATTGTAGACTTCACCATCAAAAGCATATACGGCTTGTCTTGCGTTTTCAAGCGTAAAAGGGGTTTGCCAATCTTGGTTGCGTTGCCAATTCAATTCGGCTAACTTCTCAGAAATGTCCATCAACTTAGAAAGCGCCTTCGGGTTTTTCTTTTTTAACGTGCGCTGAATGCTAGTGGATTGCTTTAAAAACAAAGGTTCTGAAAAGACATTCGTTGGAACTTGCTTTTCAAAATTGAGCGATTTAGCTGGTGATATTACGATTTTCATAAAGACTTTTTATAATTCCCAAAAATACAAATTCTGTTGCTAAAATAATATACGGTAAAATGATTTGTTTCGATTAAAGTATTGCCAAAATCAATTACTAGGAATGTCCCATTAGAATTGCTTACCTTTGCGCACCCGAGACCTTTTAGGTCGTACGGAGCATAGCTAAAATTACACACATAATGAGCACTTTCGAACAATTCAACCTCCCAAAATCCTTACAAAAAGCCATCGACGAAATGGGCTTGACAACGCCTACTCCTATTCAGGAAAAATCGTTTTCAGTGATTATGTCAGGACGAGATGTAATGGGAATTGCTCAAACTGGAACCGGAAAAACATTGGCGTATTTGTTGCCATTGTTAAAACAATGGAAGTTTATTCCGACCGATTCGGCTCGAATTGTAATTTTAGTTCCAACCCGTGAATTGGTCGTTCAAATTGTAGATGTAATAAATACTTTAACACAACACATGTCGGTGCGAACGCTTGGTATATACGGCGGCGTCAATATCAATACACAAAAAATCGCCGTGCGTCAAGGAATTGATATTTTAGTAGGAACTCCAGGTCGAACGATGGATTTAGCGCTAGACAATGTGGTGCGATTTGATTCGATTCAGAAATTAGTTATTGATGAATTTGATGAAATCTTAAATTTAGGTTTCCGAACGCAAGTCACAGCCATTCTAGCGATGTTAAAAGGCAAACGCCAAAACATACTATTCTCGGCAACCATGACTGAAGAAGTAGATGTTATGTTGGAAGATTATTTTGATTTTCCTGAAGAAGTTTCGCTGGCAGCCTCTGGAACACCTTTAGAAAAAATTCAACAATTGGCTTATTTCACAACAAACTTCATAACAAAACTTAATTTATTAAAAGCCCTTTTGAAAGACGAAGCCGTTTTCGAGCGCGTTTTAATCTTTGCTAATAATAAAAAATCCGTTGATTTAATTGCTAATAATTTAGAAGAAATATTCCCGGAGCAATTTGGCGTGATTCACTCTAATAAATCTCAAAATTACCGTTTGAATACGATGGCGTCGTTTCAGGCAGGAGAAATTCGAGGTATTGTAACTACCGACGTTATGGCGCGTGGATTGGATATTTCTGATATTTCACACGTTATCAACTTTGAATTTACCGAAATCCCAGAACAATACATTCACCGAATTGGACGAACTGGTCGTGCCGATAAAAGCGGAATTGCCATTAGTTTTATCGCGCCTCACGAAGAAGAAATTCAAATCCAAGCCGAAATGTTGATGGAAAAAGAAATCGAAATCCTCGATTTACCAGAAACCGTTGAAGTATCGATACGTTTATTAGAATTTGAAAAAGACAGAAAAAAAGTAAAACAATTACTAAAACGTCCAAAGCAAGAGGGCGGCGATGCGTTTCATGAAAAATCGGCGAAGAACAAGAAAGTGAATTTAGGCGGACCATCTAAAACTAAGAAAAAAACGTCTACTTCTGTGAATAGGAATATCTTGAAAACCCGTGCAGCTATGAGGAAGAAGAAATAAGTGCCTAAGTGCCTAAGTGCCTAAGTGCCTAAGTGCCTAAGTGCCTAAGTGCAAAATTAAAATAGCTTTAAATATAAAATCCACTATGTGGATTTTTTTATGCTGATCAAAAAACTTAGTGACTAAGGCACTCAGGCACTAAAAAAACTTTCCAATTGCAAAATAGTAAAACTGAAACATTGCATTTGTTCGGAAGCTTTTTTTTACTACTTTTGACACATCGCAGATTCACGGAATTCCGATAAAAATAAAGCCTCATGAGGTAAATCTTTATAAGAAATGCAGTTCAAACACCCAGAAATTCTATACTTTCTTTTTTTATTGGTTATCCCAATTCTGGTGCATCTCTTTCAGTTACGAAAATTTAAAACCGAATTTTTTACCAATGTTAAGTTTTTAAAAGAACTTTCCATACAAACGCGTAAAAGTTCCAAACTCAAAAAATACTTACTTCTTGCTACGCGAATGCTGTTGCTTGTTGCTTTGATAGTTGCTTTTGCACAACCTTTTTTCAAAGCCAAGGATAGCATAAATGCCACCAACGAAATGTATATTATTCTCGACAATTCGTTCAGTATGCAAGCCAAAGGAAAAAAAGGTGAACTACTTAAACGAGCGATTCAAGATTTGTTAGAGCATACACCAGACAATTTAAATTTTTCACTCATTACTTGTTCCGATAATTATTGGAACACCGATATCAAATCGATTCAGCGCGATTTGCAAGAGTTGAAATACAGCGCCACTCCTTTTGATTTGACCGCTTTGTTAGCTAAAGTAAAAGCGCATAAAACCGCATTTAATAAAGATATTGTAATTATTACTGATGCGATTGGTGTTGAACAAAATCAAATGAAAGGCATCAATGAAGCCGATAACTTATATTTCATTTTACCCGAAGCCGAACAAACAAAAAACATCGCTATTGATAGTGTTTACATCAAACAAACATTAGAAAATTTTTATGAAATTGGGGTAAAATTAGATGCTTACGGAGCTGATTTTGAAGATATTCCAATAGCTTTGTACAATCAAAATAAATTGATAGCCAAAACACTGGTGAGTTTTGAAAGTAAATCCCAAGACATCAGTTTTACCATTCCTAAAGAAAATTTTCACGGTTATGTAAGTATTACTGACAATGGCTTGAACTATGATAACACGTATTATTTTAGCATTTCCAAACCTGAAAAAAGCAACGTAATTAGCATTGGTGAAGCAGAAAAGAGTATTTTTTTATCTCGAATTTACACTTCAAAAGAATTCAATTACGTAAATTTTCCACCTAAGGGCATGGATTACAATAGCATTGACAAACAAGATGCGATAGTGTTAAATGAAATTAAAGACATTCCACAAGCATTACAAACAACCCTAAAATCTTTTGTTGAAAAAGGTGGAAATTTAATTGTGATTCCTTCACAAGAAAGTACACTTTCCAATTTGAATACCTTTATAACCCATTTTGGTGCAGTACAATTCAAAGCGTTACAATCGGATGAAAAAAAGGTAACGAAAATCAACTTTAGCCATCCTCTGTACAATGCAGTTTTTGACAAAAAAGTTACCAATTTTCAATATCCAAATACTAAAGTTTCTTTTGAACTAATCAGTGCTGCGCCAGTCGCATTGAGTTATAACGATCAGTCGCCATTTTTAGCGGTAGTTCCAAACGGAATTGCATCGGTATTTGTTTTTGCAGCTCCAATTAACAAAGTGAATAGCAATTTTCAGAATTCCCCTTTAATTGTTCCTACTTTTTACAACATGGCTCAAAGTACGCAAAAGACAGGCGTAAATGCGGTGTTAATTGGTGAAAATAAACCGTTTATCATCGAAACCGCTTTGTCGAAAGACGAAATTGTTTCTATTAAAAACGACAATGCTACAGCTAAAGAAGGTTTTATTCCGGTGCAACAAATTTTAAACAATAAGGTTAAACTGACTTTCAATGACAATCCGAAAGAGGCTGGAAATTTTGGTGTTTATAATACTAATGAAAAAGTGGACAACATCAGCTTTAATTATTTGCGTTCTGAAAGTAATCTTGATAATCCGAACACCAACATTGGTTCTGATTTTAAAGAAATTAGTGATATAGAAACTGTTTTCAATACATTACAATCGGATAGAACCGATAGTCAAATTTGGAAGTGGTTTGTTTTAACTGCCTTACTTTTTATTACTTTTGAAGTGTTAATTCAAAAAATTTTAAAATGAATCTAATCATCAGAAAAGCAACTATTATTGATTCTAAAAGTTCGTTTCACAATCAAACTGTAGATGTGAAAATTACTAAAGGTGTTATTGAAAAAATAAGTCAAAAAATAGCTACCTCTGATACTCACAAAGAAATTGAATTCGATAATTTACATCTTTCGCAAGGTTGGTTTGACACTAGTGTTTCACTTGGTGAACCAGGTTTTGAAGACCGCGAAACGATAATCAATGGTTTGAATGTGGCGGCAAAAAGTGGTTTCACGGGAATTGCATTACAACCCAATACATTTCCGGTTTTAGACAATCAATCGCAAATTCAATTTGTAAAACAAAAAGGAGCGAATGCCGTAACTGAATTGTATCCAATTGGTGCCTTAACAAAAAATAGTGAAGGTTTGGATATGGCTGAGTTGTTCGATATGAAGAATGCTGGAGCGGTTGCTTTTGGAGATTACAACAAAAATATAGAAAATACCAATTTGCTAAAAATCAGTTTACAATATGTACAAGATTTTGACGGTTTGGTCCTTGCATTTTGTCAAGATAACGCAATTAAAGGAAAAGGTGTAGTTAATGAAGGTGTAGTTTCAACACGATTGGGATTACGTGGTATTCCGAATTTAGCTGAAGAACTTATAGTAGCCAGAAACTTGTTTCTATTAGAATATACAGGTGGAAAAATGCATATCCCAACGATATCTACTGCAAAATCAGTCGAGTTAATCAAAAAAGCCAAAGCCAAAGGATTGCAAGTAAGTTGTAGTGTTTCGGTTCATCATTTAACATTAACTGATGAAAAATTAGACGGATTTGATACGAGATACAAAGTGTCTCCACCTTTGCGTTCAGAAGAAGACCGAAAAGCATTGCTAAAAGGAATTGTAGACAATACCATTGATTGCATTACGTCCGACCATAATCCGATGGACATTGAGCATAAAAAAATGGAATTTGATTTGGCAAAAAACGGAACGATTGGTTTAGAAAGTGCGTTTGGTGCTTTGACTTTGGTTTTAACAGTAGAGAAAATAATAGAAAAACTCACGTTTGGAAGAACGCTTTTTAATGGGGAAACTGCTTCTGAAAATTTGATTTTACAAGAAGGAAATAAAGCCAATATGACGCTTTTTACTTCTGAAGTAAATTGGAATTTTACTTCTCAAAATATACTATCCAAATCGAAAAACTCGGCTTTTTTGAATTCCAAAATGAAAGGTAAAGTTTATGGTGTAATCAATTCTGGAAAAATAATACTATCCTAAAATGGACGAAATTACTGTAAAACAAGGAAAAACGACAGCTATAATCAGCTATATATTAATCGTCGGACCGCTTATTTCGCTTTCGATAAATAGTGAAAATAAAAACAAATTTGCTTCTTTTCACATCCGACAAGGAATCGGACTGACGCTATCGTTTATTATTTTAGGTGTTTCGATAAGTCATTTTGAAAGTATCATGATTGCAGCGCCAATGTGGATTTTCATTTCTGTATTGACGATTTACGGAATATTCACCGCTGCTAGAGGCGAAATTACTCCTTTGCCGTTGCTAGGAAAATTATTTCAAAAATGGTTGCATTTCTTGTAACATAAAAGGCATTTGTTCTACTTACAGTAAAAACTTAAATGAACAAATTTTTCCTATTACTACTTTTTGTAATTAATTACACCGCCCAATCCCAATCTTATAAAATTAACGGAAGTATTGTTTCTGACAAAGCCGAAAAACTTGCTGGAATCTCGGTTTTGCTTTTTGCTAACAACAAGCTAATTAAAGCCGAAATTACGAATGTTGAAGGTAAATTTACTTTTCAAAATAGTGCTTCGGGAACATATTCTTTAAAAACTTCTTTTATAGGTTATGAAGAGTTTGTTCTCCCTTCTGTAGTAGTCAATAGCAGTAATATCGAATTGCCAATCCTAACCATAAAAGAAACATCAGCGCAATTATCGGAAGTCGTTATTGTAAAAGAAAAACCAATGATTCAGGTTTTGGCTGAGAAAACAGTATTTAATATTGAAAATACGATTAATGCTATTGGCTCATCTGGATTTGAATTACTTCGAAAAGCGCCTGGCGTAATTATCGATAATAATGATAATTTGATTGTGGAAGGAAAATCGGGCGTTTTAATTTACATCGATGGCAAACAATCGTTTTTAAGTGGAGCTGACTTGACCAATTATTTAAAAACCATTCAGGCCAACGACATCGAGGCAATTGAAATAATTACTCAACCTTCGTCAAAATATGATGCGGCAGGAAATGCTGGAATCGTAAACATCAAACTCAAGAAAAATAAAAATTTTGGAACAAACGGAACTTTTAGTACCGGATTGAATTTGGGAGAATTTGGTACTTCGGTGAATTCACTTTCGTTAAATAACCGAAATAAAAAGAACAATATTTACGGTAATTATAGTAATCGCTTTGGAAGGAATTTCAATTTTATAAACTTATACCGACAACAAAGCAACACTATTTTTGATTCAAGATCAGAATCGATTAACGAAACCAATGCCAACAATGTAAAAGTAGGTTATGATTATTACCACAATGCTAAAAACACATTCGGAATTGTAGTAACTGGAAATTTCAATAATGGGTTTGGAAATAGTGCTACACGAACTCCAATTCGACCTGTAAATTCTAATGCAAATACATCTGTTTTGAACTCGGCCAATGATGTTCGAAATAAATCCTACAATTTATATTCTAATTTGAATTATAAATACCAAGGAGCGAATGAAAAATCGTTTAACGTTGATTTGGATTTTGGAAAATTCAATAGCGAACGAAGTAATTATCAACCGAATTTTTACTTTGATGGGACAGAAACTATTGTAATTAGTCAGGTTATCAACGCACAAGAAACTCCAATAGACATCAATATCTCTTCCTTAAAAAGTGATTATGAACAACAACTCTTGAAGGGAAAAGTGGGTGTTGGATTCAAATCGTCTATCGTTCAAACAAAAAACACATTCAACGTATTTAACTATTTGGGCGATACACCTATTTTTAATGAAACTAGAAGCAATCGATTTAATTACACAGAAAACATCAATGCGGTTTATGCAAACTATAATAGAAATTTTAAAAAAATCAATTTTCAGTTGGGAGTTCGAGTTGAGAACACTAATTCGGACGGAAAACTTTTAAGTACTCAAAATAATGAAAATGAAAGAGTAAAGCGAAATTATACCGACTTCTTTCCGAGTGGTGGAGTTACATATTTACCCAATGACAACAACTCGTTTGCATTGATTTACAGCAAACGAATCGAAAGACCGAGTTACCAATCGTTGAATCCTTTTGAGAATCAAATCGATGAATTGTCGTTTAATAGAGGAAATCCGTTCTTACAACCACAGTATACCAATAACATCAAGTTATCTCATACCTATAAATACAAACTCATAACCACATTGAGTTATAGTTATATTAATGATTTTTTTGCGCAAGTTACAGAAGCAGTTGGAGTGGACAAAAACTTCTTAACTACTAAAAATGTAGCCAATAATGAAATCATTAATTTAGGAATCTCATATCCTTTTAAAGTGGTAAAATGGTGGAACGTTTATTTAAGTGCCTCTGGTTTTTATAGTAGATACATTCCAACAGATCCATCATTCATTGCTTTAGAGCAAGAAACCTTTAATATATATGCACAAAATACATTCAATTTACCAGCAGCCATAACAATGGAAGTTTCGGGTTGGTTCAACTCGCCTTCGGTTTGGGGAGGAACTTATCGGGTAGAAAGTTTAGGTTCATTAGATTTGGCTTTTCAACGAAAATTCTTAAATAAAAAATTAAATGCTAGAATTGCATTTTCTGACATTTTCTTCACTTCGCCTTGGAGAGGAAGTACTGAATTTGGTGATTTGATAATTAATGGAGATGGTGGAAATGACAGTCGCCAAGTGCGTTTTAGCTTAAATTACAATTTTGGTAGCGATGAAATTAAAAAAGCAAGAACAAGAAATACAGGTTTAGAAGATGAAAAAAATAGAATAGGTGGATAAAATAAAATACATTTGAAATAAAAAAAAGATGTCATTACATTATTTAATTCGCGAGCCAAAAATCATCCTTGATAAAAACCCTTTACTCCTACTTCTTCATGGATATGGAAGTAATGAAGAAGATTTGTT
>CANLLR010000030.1 GCA_947491985.1 Flavobacteriaceae bacterium
AAGAATTATATGTTCTCCTACACGTACTCGCATTTGTTGGGTAATGTAAAGTTTGACAACGGAGGTTTCCATCAAATCACTTTAGGAATCAACTTATTCTGTGAACCAGAGAAATACCATTGTAACTGTCCAGCAGTAAATTAATAAAAAAAACCATCAGCTTTAACTGATGGTTTTTTTATCCATGATACACACGTGATGCTATTATTTTTCCTTCTTTGATTTCTAGGACTTCAGCGACAAGCATATCGTTTTCATCGTCTACTTTCCTAATGTATTCCATGAAAACACGATCGGCATCTGAAGTCAGTGAAGTTACTTTATAGTGCAACGTCGGTAGTCTTTGAAAAGCATCTTCCCACCAATTTCGCAAGGCATTTTTTCCTACAACTAATCCGTTGGATTCGGGTTGTCTGATTTTTAACTTTGGGCTATAATGTTCAGCTTCGTCATCATAAAGCGAAAGTAATTTTTCGAGATTATGAGAATTGAATGCTTCAAACCATGCGTGAGCTATGGATAAGTTTTTTTGTATCATTAGATTGATTACGAAAGGGAATTTAGATTATTTGTTGTTTCTCAAATTGATAATCTCTTGTTCAGTAAGCGGTCTCCAATTACCTCTAGGTAAATTTTTTTTTGTTAAACCTGCAAAAGAAACACGGTCAATTCGGAGTACATCGTATTTGAAATTTTCAAAGATAGCGCGAACTACTTTAACGTTGGGAGTCCGTAATTTAAGTCCGATTTCAGTTTTTGGTTCATTTTCAATATAACTTATTTCGTCAACAAAAAGTCGGTGACCGTCAAGTGTTAATCCTTTCGAAATTTTCTCTAAATCTTCAAATTTCAAATTTTTATCTAATGAAACTTGGTAGATTTTTGGTGATTTTTGGTTGGGTAAACTAAATTTACGAATCATGTCGGTATCATTCGTGAAAAGAAGCAGTCCCGTTGTATTTTTATCCATACGACCGATGGGTTGTAATTTAGCATTGGAAGCACCCCGAACCAATTCTAACACATTTCTATAATCGGCATCATCTTCGTTGGATGTAGTGAAATTTTTAGGCTTATTTAGTAAAATATATTCTTTCTTTTCAGGTGTAATGGTAGCGCCATCAAAATTTACTACGTCTCCTGGTTTTACTTTATACCCCATTTCAGTAACGGGAATGCCATTTACTTTGACGTTACCCGATTGGATGTAAATGTCTGCATCGCGACGCGAGCAAGCGCCTGAGTTGGCGATATATTTATTTAATCGAATGTCATCCGATTTTAAAGGTTTCGGGACATTGTTTGTTGGTGCTTTAGGCTTGATTGGTTTTTGTGATCGTTTCTGCATTGCAGGTTTAGCTGCGCTCCGTTCGGCTTTGCCTCGGGTTGGAGCACTTGATTTAGAAGAAGTGATTTTTCTGGTGCTGTTTGGTTTAGCTCCGCTGTTGCTTTTTTTGTTTTTATTCCCGTTGTCCATGCGTATTTTTTTTACTTCGTACAGTTCGTACTGAAAGTTTCGGGTGCGAAGGTACTGATTTCTATTGGTTTTATGTTGGAAGTATTGATTTTGTGTACGACATTGCCATTCTAGCCCTGATTGTAGCTAACCGCCATGCGGTGCGAAAAGCAGGAAAAGGGAAGCCAAGAAAGCTCTAGCTTTTTGCTTCTAAAAATCTTTAGAAATCACTTCGTAATTATTTTTTAAGATATCTGAAAGTACTTTGGGATTTGCATTGGTGTAAAAAACTTGCTTGCTTTTTTTGTTGCTAGTTCTACAGCCTACTTTGTCGATTAAGATGTTTTTGGTTTGTTTGGCAACAGCTTCACCCGAGTCGATGATCTGGATGTGTTGTGGAAGTATTTTTTTGATTTTCGGAATTAAATAAGGATAATGGCTGCATCCAAGTACCAAGTAATCAATGTTTTGCTCGATCATGGGTTCGAGATACGATTGCAATAACTGGGTCATTTTGGGCGATTTGATATTGCCGTTTTCGATGAGTTCTACGAGACCGAAACCAATTTGTTCGATGATTTGAATGTCTTGAAATTTCTCGACATTTTTATAGAATAGTTCGCTGTTGAGTGTGCCTTTTGTGGCTAAGATGCCAATTTTTTGAGTTTTTGAATGAAGTGCTGCTGGTTTTATAGCAGGTTCAATGCCGATAAACGGAATGTCGTATTTTGCGCGTAATTCTTTGATGGCGTTGGTAGTTGCGGTGTTGCAAGCTACGACAACAATTTTGCAATTTTGTTCGAGCAACAACTCGGTATTTTTGCAACTGAGTTGTATGATTTCGTCTTTAGATTTTTGTCCGTAAGGCGCATTTTTGCTGTCAGCTAGATAAATAGTATCTTCATTGGGAAGCAAATCGTGAATGGCAGACCATATTGAGGTGCCGCCAATACCAGAATCGAAAAGACCTATTGGATTATTGTTTGTCATTAAAACAAATGTAAAAAAAACTGCTCAATTTGTAGGAGCAGTTTTTAATTATTTTAGGGATATTTTTTAGAATCCTAAATCTTTTTTAATGTCGGCAGTTAAATCTGGACCGTCCATAAGTAAAAGATCGGAAGCATTTAAAACATACTGAAATCCTTTTGCCTTACCCACTTTTTGGATAGAAGCTTTTACTTTTTCTAAGATCGGTTTCATAATGTCACCTTCTTTTTTCTGTAGATCCGTTTGAGCAGTTTCTTTAAAATCGTTGATTCTTTTAATCATGTCTTGAACTTCAGCTTGACGTGATTGATTAACTGCATCGGTTACCGTTGAAACTTCAGCGTCGTATTTTTTAATTTTCGCTTGGTATTCATCTACTAACGTTTTGTATTCTTTATCATAGGTCTCGCTCAATTTTTTTAATTGATTTTGACCGTCAAGTACAGCAGGCATTTTACTCATAATTTCATTAGTATCAACGTGAGCTACTTTTGCTTGTGCATTGATAGTTTGAGCTCCAAAAAACACTATTGTTGCTAGTACTAAAGTTTTCAATTGTTTCATCATTCTTAAAAAGTATTAATTATTATATTTATTTATGGTTTATTTTTTGCTTCTTCTCTTGCTTTCTTTGCAGCTTCTCTGTCAGCTATTGCTTTTAATCTTTTTTCTTCAGCTGCTTTTTTGCGATCGTCGATAACTTTTTGTCTTTCCTCAAGCGTTTTATTTCGTGCTTCAGCAGCAGCTTCTTTTTTTGCCGCAGCTTCAATTTCTTTGTCAGATGGACCTTCTGTTTCAGGATTTGTTATTTTTCCTTCTGTTTTGTCTGGCTCTGTGGTTGACTTATCAGAAACTGTGCCACTTTTTTTACCTGCTTTTTCATCGGCAAGTTGTTTTCTTTTTTCCAATGCAGCTTGTTTCTTTTCAGCCGCGGCGATTTTACGATCTTCGACTAATTTTAAACGGGCTGCTTTCTTTTCATCGATAATTCGTTGACGCTCTGTTAAATTAGGATTGTCGTCGATCATGTCTTGTTTTCTCTCTTCTTCAGCTTCTTTTTTAAGTTGCTTTTTTGACATTTGCTCTCTTTTTTCGGCTCTTGTTAAGGCACGAACAACACGGTCGCTGATATCATGTCTTTTTGCTGCAAAAAGTATGGTAAGGTCTGAAGATCGGTCAAAAATGTAGTCGTATTTTTGCGCTTCAGCTATGTCTTGAACAGCATTAAAGACTTGATCTTGTATTGGTTTAACTAAAACTGCTTTTTGTACAATCAAATCGCCATTAGCACCAAACTTTTTTTGTTGAAAGTCTAATAGTTCGGTTTCAAGAAAACCTATTTCCTCTTCACGTTCTTCTAAAAGTTCTTTAGTTAAAAGTACTTTCTCTGATTTTAGTGTTTCTTTTAATTTTGCTATTTCAACTTTTTTGACTTCTATTTCTTGTTTCCATTTCTGTGCTTTTTGCTCCAATTGGTTTTTAGCTTCGGCATAATCAGGTACTTTTTCTAAGATATATTCCATATCAATATAACCAACTTTAACTCCGCGTGTCTGGGAATAAGAAGTTGATAGTAAAAAAGCCGTGACCATTAAGGCTAAAATATATTTTTTCATAACGTAGTATTTATTAGTAAAACGTAACAAATATAATTAAAATTGTTGACCAATGATAAAATGTGTTTCCCAACCGTTCTTTTGATTCGAAAATCCTCCCGGAACCGCATCAAATCCATGACCAAAATCAATACCTAACAATCCAAAAGCAGGCATAAAGACACGTAATCCGAATCCGGCAGATCGTTGTAAAACAAAAGGGTTATACTTTTTAAAATTGGTGTAAGATCCACCAGCTTCAGCAAAACCAAGCACATAAATCTGCGCTGCACCTTTCAAGGTTAGTGGGTAACGTAATTCAAGCGAAAATTTATTGTAAATAGGGTCACCGCTCAATGACGATAGTGATTGGTTTGGATATCCTCTTAATTGTATAACTTCTCTTCCGTCTAATGCAAAATTCGCTAATCCGTCACCACCTAAAAAGAATCTTTCAAAAGGAACGACTCCATAATTTAAAGTTTTGTTAGGATCATTAGGATCGTTACTTACTCCTCTGTCTGAGTTGTAGGAGCCTAGGTAACCAAATTCACCTAAAGTCCGCAATACTAACTTGTCATAAATGGTAGTAAACCAATCTGCTTTAAATTTTATTTTATAATATTCCAACCAGCTAAATTTTATTTGATCTACTTTTCCTTGATCGGCTGCAGCATCAGCAAGAGTATTCGCTTTTGTAGGTCGTGGATTATTTTGTGTTGGAACTTCTGTCAGATAACTTCCAGGAGTAACGTTGGTGCCATTTGAATCAAAATAACTCGTTCCATCATACACATATTTATTTTCTTCTAAATTTCCTAAATTTCCATAATCTACGCCATTAAATAGGGAGTACGGAAGAGTAAATTTTGCCGAAATACTAAATTCTGAACCTCTAGTTGGATATATTGGATTTACTGCTTTACTGTTTCTTGTTAGCGATGTTGTAAACGCTAAGTTTCTAGAAGATCCATTACCGAATGAGAACAAGTTGGTAAAGTAATTATTTAAATCATAATACTGAAAGCTTACAGAATTTGACAAAACAAAATAGTCATCAGGTATTGTAAGTTTTTTAGCGATACCTACCGATATAGAAGTAATATTGAAGCTTTTATCTCGGTCTGCGCCTCCTGCACCGCCGGTAAATAAAAACTGTTTACTATGCGATAATGAGGTTGAGAAATTTACAGGCTTTCTTCCACCTAACCAAGGCTCTGAAAAAGACAAACTATAGGTTTGAAAGAAGGAACTTGCTTGAGCACGCAACGCGATTTTCTGTCCATCACCCATTGGTAACGGACGGTAGGCATCTTTTTTAAATACGTTTCGAATAGAGAAATTGTTAAATGATAGTCCCAGTGTTCCAATAAAACCACCGCCGCCATAACCCCCTTGAAGTTCAATTTGACTTGAACCTTTTTCGACTAAATTGTATTCGATATCGACTGTTCCAGCATTTGGATCTACGTTTTTAAACTTAGGATCAATGGCTTCTGCATCAAAAAAGCCTAATTGACCAATTTCACGAACAGTTCTAACCAATTCTTCTTTGCTGTATTTTTGACCTGGTCTTGTTCGTAATTCTCTGTAAATAACGGCGTCGTTGGTTTTGTCGTTTCCAACAACAGTAATTTTATTAAAGTAGGCCAATGGTCCTTCAGTAATTCTAATTTCAAAATTGATAGAATCGTTTTCAGTTTTTACTTCTACAGGGTTTATGGTAGAGAATAAATAGCCATTATTTTGGTATAAATTGGTAATATCGTCACCATCGGGTTTTGTTTTATCAGCAATTCTTTTTTCTAATAAAACACCATTGTATACTTCTCCTTTTTTGATTCCGAGTATTCGGTCTAAAAGCTGGTCGGAATAAACAGCATTTCCAAGGAATTTTATGTCTCCAAAATAATATTTATTTCCTTCTTCTACTTTGACATTGATAGCAATTTTATTTTTCTTTTTATTCAGAAAAACAGAATCTGTAACAACTCGCGCATCACGGTAACCATTTTCTTTGTACTTGTCAACAACACTTACAAGGTCTTCTTTATACTTTTCTTTTATAAATTTAGATGCTTTAAAAATACGTATTGGGTTTTGTTGTTTGGTATTTTTCATGGCTTTTTTAAGTTTAACATCGGTAAACTTTTCATTGCCTTCGAAATTAATTTTTTTAATTTTTAATTTCTGCCCTCTATCAATATTTACTACCATTTTGACTTCATTTGCCGAAGTGGTATCTACAATTGTAGTAACCGAAACTTTAGTGTTAAAATAACCGTCTTTTTTGTATTTGTTTTCAAGGTAATTTTTAGTAGTAGTTATTAAGTTTTCATTTACGATTTTACCCTTTATAAGGTCATTTTCCTTGATGATTTGCTCAATTTTACCTTTCTTTATTCCATTTATTTTAACCTCTTTTAACTTAGGTAATTCTACTATAAACAATTCTAAATAGATACTATCGCCTTTAATTTCATTTACATAAAATTCTATGTCGCTAAAAAGACCTAGTTTACCTAACTTTTTTATGGCGTTACTGATTTCTTCTCCAGGTACTATGATATCTTGACCTTTTTCTAAACCAGCAAATGTGACTACAGTTTGTTTGTTAAATGTGATTTTGCCCGTTACATTAACGTCGGCTAAAATGTATTTTGTTCCTTGATCAAAAGGGACTCTATCTTGAGCATTTACTGAGAACTGACTTCCGATAAGCAACGAGAATAATAACGTTCCTATAAATTTATTTAACACTACTATTTTTTTTAATTTGTTCACTTGTTTTTCCAAATCTGCGTTCTCTTTTTTGATAGCTAATGATGGCTTCATATAAATCATTTTCTTTAAAATCGGGCCAAAGAACATCAGTAAAGTAAAATTCTGCATAGGCTATTTGCCATAGTAAAAAATTACTTATTCTGTGTTCACCACTGGTTCGAATTAGTAAATCTACATCGGGTAGATTGAGCGTGTAAAGATGCTGATTAATAATTGATTCATCAATACTATCTATTGAAATTATATTATTTTTAACTTTATTGCTTATATTTTTAACAGCCGATATTAATTCCTCTCTAGACCCGTAACTTAGGGCTAAAGTGAGCGTCATTCGGGAGTTGTTTTTGGTTATTTCTATGACTTCGTTGAGTTCTTTCCGAATAGATTTTGGTAATTGTTCCAGATTTCCAATAGAATTTAACCGAATGTTGTTTTCTTGAAGTGTTTTTAATTCGTTTTTTAATGAATGCACTAAAAGTCTCATTAAAGTATCTACTTCTAGTTTTGGGCGGTTCCAATTTTCGGTAGAAAAGGCATAAAGTGTGAGGTTTTCGATGCCTAATTTAGCACATGTTTCTACAGTAACTCGTACCGATTTTGTGCCATTTTCATGACCTATAGCGCGTAAAAAACCTTTTTGTTTTGCCCAACGCCCATTCCCGTCCATAATAATGGCTAGGTGTTTGGGTAATTTGTCGGTATCTATAGATTCTAGTAAATTCATAGTCTTAATCTGCACAGTAACATGGTTTATCTCCGAAGGTATACGTCAAGGTTAATCCTGAAAATGTATACCAATCATTACTGTTAATATTGCCAAATTGCAAAGATTGTAAGTTTTCATTTGTGGGGTTGCTACCATCGATGTCGTCGGCAAAGGTGTATCGTGCACCCACTTCTACAGCCAATATAAATTTTGGCATAAGTGTATATTTTATACCCACTGTCATCGGAATTCCAACAGCTCCGTGTTTGGAATCTGATTTTGGAAGTCCATTAGCATAAAATAATCCATCAAAAACAGTATAGGTCACTCCTGTATATACATAAGGAGTTAACTTTGGAGTTAGCTCATGTAAATTGAAATCAAAAAAATTAAATTCTAAGCCTGCTGATACTTCTGTAATATTGTTTTCAAACGCCAAACCTCTTTCTTTTCTTCCAGGCACATCGGATTCATTATCGTTTGCCGATAATGTACTTTGAATAAGTGAAAACCGATACGAATGTCTTGGACTCCTATTCCATTTATATATCAATCCAAAGGCCAATTCATTGGGTGAAATGTAGGTGGTTTTACCCACATCGCCAATAAAATTACTTCCTCCAAGAAAAACACCAATTTCATTAATTTGGGCGTTTGTCTTAGAAAGACATAATACAATTATAAGTAAAAATAGTTTTTTCATTGATTGAAAAATAGCTTGCAAATATAATAATTATAAAAACTAATAAAACATGATATTAGTATTAATAAAAAATAATATTCACAATATTAAACGTAAGTAGCTATTTAACGAACAAATGGGGCGTTATAGTATAAAAAAAATGAATTAATTTCTTTTGTCTTCTCCCCACAAAAGCTTTTTTCGTAATGTTTTCAAGAAGGTTTCATCTGGAATTTCAACCATTTTAATTTGAAAAGACGTTTTTTGAATGGTTAAAACAGTGGAGGCATTTATGGAAGCGATTCGAGAATCAAGTGAAACTAAAAAATTTTCTTCTCGTCCAGAAACTTTTAATTTGATTGTGGTGTTGTCTGTAATTACCAAAGGTCTTGCATTTAAATTATGTGGTGCTATTGGTGTAATGACAAAACATTTTACATCGGGAGTTAAAACGGGTCCGCCACAACTTAACGAATAGCCTGTAGAACCTGTTGGAGTAGAGATTATTAAACCATCTGCCCAATACGAATTAAGATATTCATCATTCAGGTAGGTTTCAATAGTAATCATCGAGGTGGTGTCTTTTCTGCTCACCGTAACTTCGTTCATGGCAAAATTTAATTCGGCAATTTGTTCATTTTGCGGTGTGCTTTCTATACTCAACAAGGTTCGTTCAGAAATGGTATATTTTTTTTCAATAACCAATTTCAAAAAAACTTCGATATTGTCTTTTTGTACAGTCGCTAAAAATCCTAATCGGCCTGCATTTATTCCTATTATTGGAATACCCGAATCCCTGACAAAAGTAGCTGCACGCAGGATAGTTCCGTCGCCACCAATACTTACTAAAATATCAAAACTCGCGTCCAAATCTTTGTAACTAGTAAAGGTTTGATAGTCTTTTTTTAATATTTCTTCTTTAATTAATGTAGCTAGGAAGGATTTTTCAACTACCAATTCAACATTGTTTGCATTGAAAAACACAAATATATCTCTTATAATTGGTCGCGTATCATTTTGATAGTACTGTCCGAAAATGGCTATTTTCATAATTATATATTCAAATATTTGTCCAGATATTCCGAACGTTCTTTTAAAGTATTCAAATAATTATCTTCGTGATGCTCTGAAATGATTTCATAATTGTATCTTCTAAAAGATTGGATAATATCGTTCATTCCGCCCAAAGCAATTTTTATTGTAATTTGAACCGTTTCGATAGTAGCCTCAGAAATAAACAATCCCAATAACTTTCCATTGTTGCTTTCTACAATTTGTGCAATTTGACCCATTGAAAAATCAGATAACCCTTTTTGTACTACAATGATGCCGCCTTGTTCCTTTAAGAAAGGAGTTTCATGAAAAAACTTGACAATATCTTCCAATTCATAATAGCCTAAATAAGCATTAGTATCATCTAAAACAGGTACAATATTACTATGATTTTTGGCAAAAACTTCCAAAACATCTAACCAAATCATACTGTTTCTTGCAAAAATTCCTTCGAGTGCATACCTGTAATCGAGTATTTTTTTATCTAAATCAAATGTTTCAATATCGTCGGCAGCTATACATCCGATGTAGATTCCTTCTGCAATAACTGGAAAATGCGAAAACGAAACGTCTTCAAAAAATGCCTGTACTTCAGCTATAGTTTCCTCACTATTAATAGCTTGGTAATCGTTGGTAATGTAATCGGTAATATCTGTCATAGCATGTATTGAATAGGTGTAAAAATAATCAAAAATTAGAACATATTTCTTTATTTTAACTTTGTATTTTTGTGAACAGAATTTCAAAAATGAAGTTTTAAAAAATCATGACAAAATTAAGTGTAAACATCAATAAAATAGCTACCTTACGAAATGCACGTGGAGGAAATGTTCCAAATTTATTGCAAGTTGCAAGCGATATTCAAAAATTTGGAGCGCAGGGAATAACAATACATCCAAGACCTGATGAACGGCATATTCGTTACCAAGATGCGCGCGATTTAAAGTCTGTTGTATACACAGAATTTAATATTGAAGGCAATCCTCAACACAACTTTATCGATTTGGTTCTTGAAATTAAACCTACACAAGTGACTTTAGTTCCCGATGCCATTGGCGCAATCACTTCCAGTGCTGGTTGGGATACAATTAAAAATCAATCGTATTTAACCGAAGTTATTCAGGAGTTTCAACGCAATGGAATTCGAACCTCTATATTTGTAGATCCTATTTTAGAAATGATAGAAGGTGCTAAATCTACAGGGACAGACCGAGTCGAATTGTACACAGAAGCGTTTGCACACGAGTATGGTTTGGGAAATATAAATGGAATCGAACCGTATAAAAGGGCGGTCGTTTTAGCCAATGAACTCGGCCTAGGCATTAATGCTGGACACGATTTAAGTTTGGTGAACATTCAATTTTTCAAACAAAATATTCCATGTTTATTAGAAGTTTCTATCGGACATGCCTTAATTTCAGAAGCGCTGTATCTCGGATTGGACAATGTGGTAAATATGTATTTACAAAAATTAAAATAAGATGTTGTATTCCCGAATAGAAGGTGATGGCCAAACACTCATAATAATCCATGGATTTTTAGGAATGTCAGATAATTGGAAAACACTTAGCTCACAATATGCTGCTCAAGGTTTTCAAGTGCATTTATTAGATCTTCGTAATCACGGAAAAAGTTTTCATGCTGAAGATTTTAGCTATGAAGTTATGATGCAAGATCTTTTAGAGTATTGTAACGGTCATGCGTTAGACAAGGTTTCTATTATTGGGCATTCGATGGGTGGAAAAGTGGCTATGCTTTTTGCTACAATGTATCCTGAAAAAGTTGAAAAACTGATTGTTGCCGATATCGGACCCAAATACTACGCTCCGCACCATGGCGATATTTTAGCGGGATTGAATGCGGTCGATTTTACAACAAAACCCAATCGAACAGAAGTTGAGCAAATTTTATATCCTTACATTTCCGATTTTGGAACCCGACAGTTTTTAATGAAAAATCTTTATTGGATATCACCTGCACAGTTAGCTTTTCGCTTTAATTTAGAAGTTTTTAATACAAAAATTGATGAAATAGGCAAGGCACTTCCAGCAGAAAATCGTTTTGAAAAACCTACTTTATTTATACGTGGAGGTAATTCCAATTACATTTTAGATTTGGATTTTTCAACCATACAAACCCATTTTTTCAATGCCAAATTAGTCACAATTCCTAATGTTGGTCATTGGCTTCATGCCGAAAATCCAAAGTTATTCTTTGAAGCGACAATGACATTCCTTAAATAAAAAAAAGCCCTCATTTGAGGGCTTTTTACATCAACTAAATAGTATTAGTTTTTGATAAATTTCTTAACAACATCACCAGTATCAGAGGCGATATTCATAAAGTAAACTCCAGCGTTTAAAGAAGCAACATTAATTTGAACTTCTGTTACATTACTAACTTGAGTTGAACTTACAGTTCTACCATTAAGATCTGTAATTGTTACGCCCGATATTAAAATATTTTCTGTATTAGATATAGACACTACATCGTTTGCTGGGTTTGGATACATTGCAAATTTAGAAGCGCTAAATTCAGCATTATTTAAACCAGTTGTAGTCACTTTAAAATCATCAACCATAAACATGTAAGCATCAGCACTTACACATTGAATACCAAAACGAACTGTTTGACCATTATAGGTGTTTAAGGCTGTTTCTCCAATAACTCTTTCTTCCCAACCAGAAGTATAAGGCGCCGTTAATGCAACTGGACTGCCAGCTAAGTAAACAAATTGAGCTGCTGTAGGAATGGTTGATCCTACAAATATTCCAATTCTGTATCTTTCTAGGCCATAAGTGCTTGACATTGATTTTACCCAAACACTCATTACATTACCTGATGAGCCTAACGTTATCGGTGGACTTATCAACCAGTCATTGTTAGCAGTTACTGGCGCAAGTGGCACAGCTGCCCAACAAGCGGCGAATTTGCTACCTGTTCTCGGGTCGAAGTTACGAACTTCATTGTCTGGAGCAACAGCTGTAGCTACATTGGCAACGCCAGCTATTGTAGGATTAAATATTTGAAACGCTTGTGGCGCACCCGCATTATCCCAATCAGAAGTGCCTGGAGCAGGAACGCCACCTGTATAGGTAGTACGTAAATCCGTATCAATACCATTCCATGCACCAAAATTATTGATTACAAAATCAGCATAGGTTTCGAAACTGTCTTCGAATATAGTAGTCTGTGCATTTGCACTAAAGCTACCAACAAATAAAATAGAAAGTAGTAATTTTCTCATAAATATTTTTTTTAAAAAGTTAATAGGCACAAATTTAATACATTTTTTTTTATTTTGTTAAAATTAATAAAAAACATATAAATAATTACTTTTGTAATTCATTTAAAAATATCATTTCATGAAATTACTAATCAGAATTTTAGTTACCTCGATACTTGTAATGATTTTGTCCTACCTTATAAAAGGAGTGGTTGTTGACAAATTAACAACTGCATTAACTGTTGCTATTGTTCTTGGATTATTGAATTTTTTTGTTAAACCAATTTTAGTAATTTTTACATTACCTGTTACTATCTTTACACTTGGATTATTTTTATTAGTCATCAATGCCCTAATGATTATGGCATGTGATCATTTTGTTAATGGATTTGAAGTAAGTTCGTTTTGGACGGCCTTACTCTTTAGTATTCTATTATCGCTTTCTCAATCAATTGTTTTTAAACTCACAGGAGAGGGAAAATAATACTGTTAAAATCGATAAAATAAAATTGGTTGGGTTGCAGAAATGTTATAATTTTGCAACCCAATTTTAGTATGTAAAAAATCAAGGAAATGAACATAACAAGAACAAACGTAGATGCTCTAAACGCCATAATAACGGTCGAAGTTTCAAAAGCAGATTACGCTCCAAAAGTAGAAAAAATATTAGCAGATTATCGTAAAAACGCCGCTATTTCCGGATTCAGAAAAGGTACTGTTCCAATGAGTTTGATTCAAAAACAATACGGAAAAGCTGTACTTTTAGAGGAAGTCAACAAAGTAGTACAAGAAAACTTAAACAAATATTTACAGCTAGAAAAATTAGATATTTTAGGAAACCCTCTTCCAAAAGTAACCGATAATTTCAATTGGGATGCCGACGATTTTAAATTCGATTTCGAATTGGGTTTGACTCCCGAGTTTTCTGTTGATTTAGCTGCAAAAAACGATATCGTTCACTACAAGATTATCGCCGACGATACCATGCTTAACGCACAAATTGCAAGAATCCAAAAGCAATACGGAAAAATCATTTCGCAAAATGAAGTGACCGAAGGGAATGACGTTGCCGGAACCTTCTTTAATGAAGAAAAAGGCATCAACAACCGTACGACAATTGATTTAGAATTGTTCGCCGACAAAAAAACGGCCGCTTCGTTCATCGGGAAAAAAGTGGGTGATGTGGTGACACTAAATACCAAAGGTTTATTTCATGACGATCACAAGTTAATGGATTTTCTGGCTGTTAGTCACGACGATGTACACGGTTTGGATGTTGATGTAACGTTCTCTATTGATGAAGTAATCGCCAGCGAACCTGCTAATTTAGACCAAGAGTTGTTCGATAAATTATTCGGACCAAAAGCAATCACTTCAGTAGACGAATTGAAAGCCAAAATCAAAGAAGACGCCGAAAACCAATTCGTACAACAATCCAATCAAAAGTTCTTAAACGACGTTTCGCAATCGTTACTCGTTAGTACTAAATTCGATTTACCAGCCGCTTTCTTAAAGCGATGGATTCAACAATCTGCTGGTGAAACGCCTTTAACGCCCGAACAAGCCGAAGAAGAATACATAAAATCAGAAAATGGCTTGCGCTTCCAACTTATAGAAGGCAAAATAATGGCCGAAAATAACTTGCAAATTACATTCGAAGATCTTAAAAATTACACCACAGAAGTGATCAAAAAACAAATGGCACAATTTGGTCAAATGAACCCAACCGATGAGGATGTTCAAGGAATTGTAGCGCGTGTAATGTCGAACCAAGACGAAGTAAAACGTTTGTCAGAACAAGTCATGAGCGAAAAAATGTTGCAATTGTACAAAGACAAAGTCAACGCTAAAACCAAAGAAGTCAACTTCGACGAATTCGTCAAAGCGATGTACGGTGAAGCGTAATTAAAAATTACTATATTTGAGCGTCAAAGTCGGCAGATTTTGACGCTTTTTATTTGCAGCTTTGTCCAGCTTTTCGTTCCAATCTTTTTTGCAAAACTTTTTTTTCTATGACCAAAAACAAGCTTCCGTTGGTCGCTGTATTTCGTCAAGAAAAAATAGTGTTTTTCTAAAAAAGGATTTCCACCGCAATCTGGGCTAGGGCAATCGTACTGCATTTGACATTGTTGCGTTAAATAGTAAGACAGTTTGTCACATAAAATAAAAGGTACGACCTTTGCTTTACACCAACTCAATCATAATTTATAATTCATAACTTAAAAAAAATGAACTACGGAAAAGACCCAAGAGCAACGCTCGAAATGGCGAAGCAATTTAAAAAATTTGCTACCCAAAAGCACGGCGTAAATAGCATGTATTACGACAAAATCGTAAGCAGCATGACACCTTATATTATCGAAGAACGTCAAATGAACATCTCTCAACTCGACGTTTTTTCACGTTTAATGATGGACAGAATCATCTTCATGGGAACCGGTGTCGACGATTACATGGCGAACATCATTCAAGCGCAATTGCTATTTTTAGAATCGGTTGATGCGTCAAAAGACATTCAGATTTATATTAACTCTCCTGGAGGAAGCGTTTATGCTGGACTCGGAATTTACGATACTATGCAATACATTAAACCCGATGTAGCTACCATTTGCACCGGAATGGCAGCCTCTATGGGCGCCGTTTTATTGTGTGCAGGAGCTGCAGGAAAACGTTCGGCGTTGCCTCACTCTCGAGTAATGATTCACCAGCCATCTGGTGGCGCTTCTGGAGTGGCAACCGATATGGAAATCAACCTTAAAGAAATGTTGAAATTGAAAGACGAATTGTATCAAATCATCTCACAACATTCGGGACAAACCTTTGAAAAAGTACACAAAGACTCGGAACGCGATTATTGGATGATTGCCGATGAAGCAAAAGAATACGGAATGATTGATGAAGTGTTAAGAAGAGAAAAATAAATAAAAGCTGCAGAGTTATTGAGCAGCTGAGTCATTGAGTTTTTTTCTCAGGCACTCAGGCACTCGGTCACTCAGGCACTCAAAAATATGGCAAAAGAAGTATTAGAATGTTCCTTCTGCGGAAGAAAAAAACCGGAAACCAATTTATTGATAGCCGGAATTAACGCACACATTTGCGACCGTTGTATCGAACAAGCGCACGGAATTGTTTTGGAAGAATTAAAATCGAGTGCAGGCGTAAAAAACGTGTCCGATTTAATTTTGCAAAAACCAAAAGAAATCAGAGCGTTTTTGGATCAGTACGTAATCGGTCAAGACCAAACCAAAAAAGTAATGTCGGTGGCTGTTTACAATCACTACAAACGATTGATGCAACAAAACGCCAATGATGAAGTAGAGATTGAAAAATCAAACATTATCATGGTTGGGCAAACCGGAACCGGAAAAACTTTAGTAGCCAAAACTATTGCCAAAATGCTCGATGTTCCATTAGCAATTGTTGATGCTACCGTTTTAACTGAAGCAGGTTATGTTGGAGAAGATGTTGAAAGTATCTTAACACGTTTGCTTCAAGCTGCCGATTACGATGTGACCAAAGCCGAACGCGGTATTGTATTCATTGATGAAATCGATAAAATTGCGCGTAAAAGTGACAATCCTTCAATTACACGTGATGTTTCTGGAGAAGGCGTGCAACAAGCCTTACTAAAATTATTAGAAGGAACCGTAGTCAACGTGCCACCAAAAGGCGGACGAAAACATCCTGATCAAAAATTTGTCGAAGTCAACACCCAAAACATATTGTTTATCGCTGGCGGTGCTTTCGATGGCATTGAACGCATCATCTCGAAACGTTTGAATCGAACAGCTGTTGGTTATTCGACGTCAAGAAATGTAGATAATATTGATAAAGACAATTTGTTGCAATATATCATTCCGAAAGACATTAAAGATTTTGGATTGATACCCGAAATTATAGGTCGTCTTCCAGTATTAACACACATGGATCCGTTAGACAGAGAAACTTTGCGTTCTATTTTAACCGAACCAAAAAATGCGTTAATCAAACAATACGAAAAGCTGTTTGCAATGGACGATGTCAAATTTACCATCGATGGAGAAGCACTCGATTATATTGTAGACAAAGCTTTAGAATACAAATTAGGAGCAAGAGGTTTGCGTTCACTATGCGAAGCCATATTAACCGATGCGATGTATGACTTGCCAAGTTCTAGCGAAAAGGAATTGCATATTGATAAAGCCTACACGCAAGACACCTTAAATAAAAATTTATTGAAGCGTTTGGAGATTGCTTCGTAAATACTAATAGCCACGAATTGAAAAATTCGTGGCTATTTTTTTACTAAAATTTACTTCACCAATCCACCACCAGCTTTTACTTTCTCTGTTTGAATGTCGGTGTTTTCTTTTTCTAGTTTTAGGTTTCCAAAGTTATATGTTAACGAAATTCGGAAATTGCGACTGTCGTTTTTCTCATAAAATTTGGTTTCTAAATTCGTACCTGAAACTAATGCATTAATTTCGTTTTGATTGAAAACATCAAACGCATGGATGCCAACTTTTAGTTTCTTATTCATAAAATCTCGGTTCAAAGAGATATCAAATTGTTGAATGGCTTTTTCAATTTTGTAAATTTCCCAAACACCACCAGCTGGCAGAATGAAGTAGGTTAGGCTGCTTTTCACTTCCCATGGCAAAATTATTTGAGCTTGTGCGGCATAATTCCATATAGGTTTTGACTCAAACGAAAAATCATATCCTGTTGTTACATTTTTAATGTAATTGATGTTCAAATAGATATAGTTCATTTTGTCAATGTTGTTCATTCTGTTTTTGAATTCTTCTTTTCCTTTTAAGAAATAATCTAACGGAATCGGGAAGTTGGCAAAAGCACTAAAGGTTTTAAATTTATCAAATTGCTGAAACGTTTGCGTGCTCACCAATTGCCCTGGCTCTGCATTAAATAAGAATAAATTTTGATCTTTTGTAACCGTGTAATTAGCCCCCAACTGAATGAAATCCATCGCCGAAATTTTAAATTCGTAGTTGTCAATAAACGACGGATTTAATGCTAAGTTTCCAGTAGCTTCATTGTATTGATCAAAGTTAGAACCATTCGGATCGAGCACTCCATAATTTGGTTGCGAAATTTTTCTAGAATAGGAAGCGCTTATGTTAACATTATCGGCTACTTCATAGATGGCACTCACATTCGGAAACCAATTGGTGTTTTTGAAATTAATGTCAGTGCGATTGTTGTCCACTATTCCAATTCGGTCGACTTTAAAATCTTCAAAACGAAGTCCCGCTGTAAAACTAAATTTTTTAATTTTTTTCCGCGCTTCGGCATAAAATGCCAAGTTGGTTTCTTTGTAATCAAAGTCGATTACATCGGTAATGGGATTGTTTAAGTTATAGAATCCCGTATTGTTGACTTTAATCGTGTTGAATTTTCCTCCAGTGTTTATCGAAAGTTTTAATTTTTCAAACGGAATTGCAACATCGTATTTCAGATAATAATTCAACAATCCAAAATCGCTCCTAAAGTCATTATAACTGCCTATATTGTTTTCTAATGCATTGGCTTTCGAATCTGGATTTCTGTCAAATACATTGGCAAAAGCGATAATGTCGAGCGTTCTTCCAATAGTGTCAAGCTTTGTTTTGTATTGCAAACTGATTTCATGATTGGAACTTTTGGTTTTGTTGGTTCCGTTATTGAAATAATTGGCGATTTCTGATCCGGTTGTAGTAGCATCAAAAACATCTCGGTCGTTGCCAAAATTCGTATTGTAATTGAACAACAAATTCGATTTTTTACTCAATTTGTAATTGGTTCCTACACGTGCATAAAAATTTCTATTTGTGGTCACCGTCAGTCGTTCTTGAATAATCGATTTGTCAGGATCAAATGAAGTAAAAGTTTGTCCGTTTCTTGAACGTTGTTCTCTATCTATATAATTGTAGCCAATCATGGTCTGCCAACTTAAGTTTTTTTCTTTTCCGTTGAGCAAAATTTGTGGACTTGGCTTTTGGTATTTGTTGAAATTGTAATTGATGTTAAAGCTCGCATTCACACCTTTTAAACGCTTGTTGCTTGTTACTAAGTTGATGACTGAGCCACTAGCATTGGCGTCGAAAGCTGCGCCAGGATTGTAAATAAGTTCCACTTTTTCGATGGCATTGGCAGGAAGCGACGACAAGTAGTTTTCTAAATCACTTCCGCTTAACGTACTTGGCGAACCGTCGATGAAAATAGAAACACCTCTTCCGTTGAGTGATAATCCACCCGTTGGCGCGGCAATTACTCCTGGAAGTTTTTTTACTGCATCGTAAGCATTTCCGGTGTTAAGCATTGCGTTGTCTTTGATAGAAACGGTCGTTTTATCTGATTCGACTTTGATGTATTTTTTTTTGTTGGAGACTTGGACTTCGTCTAGCACATTGGTTTTGTCTTTTACGCTGTCTTTTTCTGTGGTAGTTTGCGCGCAAAGCGCTCCTGTCGCTATAAAAGCGAGGGTTGTAAAAACTGATTTCATTCTTGATTGATTTTTTCCGATGCACACCAAACAGTTTGGTTGCGCTTCGGGTTGATTGATGATTATCTATAAGACTTAATCAACCAAAAAATGTTACAGCTAAATGAAAAAAATAAGAAAAAGACTAAGAATTATTTGGTATTGCTTTTTGAATGTCTTTTTTAATCGAAGTATCTACACAACGTTTGCCATAACAACTCATTCTTTTGGGTCCGCAAGAATATAAAAAAATACTTAAAACCGTAATTACAATACTTTTTTTCATCTTTAAAGTTTTAGTTGTTTTTTGAAACGTTGATTTGCATTTCTTTTAATTGCTCGAGATAGTCTCTTTGGTTGGACAATCTCGGAATTTTATTTTGACCGCCTAATTTATCGTTCTCTTTAAGCCAATCATAAAATAAATTTGGTCGTGCTACATTAACAACTAACTCGTTTAAAGTCATATTATTGTATCGTTTTGCTTCGTAATCAGAGTTGATAGTTTGCAATATTTCATCCAACACTTGCTGAAATTTGGCAATGTCTTCGGGTTGTTTTTTAAATTCAATCATCCATTCGTGTGCTCCTTTTTCTTTTCCTTTCATGAAAATGGGTGCAACTGTATAGTCGATTACTTCACAATTTAATGCCGAACTCGTTTTTGCAATGGCTTGATCGGTGTTTTCTACCATTAGTTCTTCGCCAAATACATTAATGTAATGTTTGGTGCGTCCTGAAACACGGATGCGATACGGATTTAATGAGGTAAACCGAACAGTATCTCCAATTAAGTAACGCCATAAACCCGAATTGGTCGTGATAACGATGGCGTAATTTTTATATAATTCTACTTCCGAAAGACGAAGTAAGGTTTGATTGGAAGTGCCAAAAGTATCCATCGGAATGAATTCATAAAAAATTCCGTAATCCAACATTAATAACAAATCGTTAGAATAATTCAAATCTTGAATGGCAAAAAATCCTTCCGAAGCATTGTAAATTTCATAATATTTGAAATTATCATTCGGTAAAATTTTTTGATACTGTTCGCGGTACGGTTCAAAATTCACACCGCCGTGAAAATATACTTCTAAATTTGGCCAAAGTTCGTAAAGATGCGTATGGTTCGTTTCGGTTAAAATTTTATTAAGCAGCACGAGCATCCACGATGGAACACCCGCAAAACTGGTTACATTTTCAGTTTTTGTTTCGTTAATAATAGCGTTGAGTTTGGTTTCCCATTCGCTCATTAATGAAATTTTATTGCTTGGTGTGCTACTAAATTCGGCCCACATCGGCATATTTTCAATTAAAATTGCCGATAAATCACCAAACGACGAATTGTTGTTTTCGTAAATTTGAGAACTTCCGCCAAGACGTAAACTTTTACCCAAAAACAACTCCGAATTTTCGTTGTTATTCAAATACATGCACAACAAATCTTTACTTCCTTTGAAGTGACAATCTTCGAGTGCGCTTTCACTTACCGGAATAAATTTACTTTTGGCATTGGTCGTACCACTCGATTTGGCAAACCATTTAATCGGTTGTGACCAAAATACATTTTGCTCTCCTTTTCGGGTGCGTTCAATTAAAGACTCGAGTTCTTCGTAAGTAGAAACAGGAATTCGTTCGCTAAAAGTGGCGTAATTTTTAATGCTTTCAAAGTCGTATTGTTTTCCAACAACCGTTTCTTCAGAAGAACGAAGTAAATTCAGAAGCAACTCTTCTTGCACTTCATGAGGGTATTTTAAAAACAACTCAATCTGATGAATTCGTTGTTTTAAAAACCAAGAGGCGATAGAATTGATTATTGGGAAAGGCATCTTTTGAATTAAGAATTTTGAATTACGAATTACGAATGATAACTTTACGCTAAAATAGTAAATTTATTATAATTATCCCCGAAATACAGCTATGAATTATGAAGGTGTTTTAACCAAAATGCAAACTGAATATGCCAGTCCTATCCAGTATTACTTGGTTTTTGAAAATAGTTTTTTGAACGTGAACCAGTTGTTGAACAAATCAATGGAATTCCAGTTTTTGGGTTACCAATGTTTGAATTGCAACAAAAAGAAAAAAATTTTCCGTCAAGGATTTTGTTATGATTGTTTTATGAGCAGTGCTTCTGCGGGCGATTGGATTATGAAACCCGAGTTAAGTACCGCGCATTTAGATATTGAAGATCGCGATTTGGAGTATGAAAAAAGAGTGCAACTGCAACCGCATATTGTATATTTGGCCTTGTCGAGTGAAGTGAAAGTAGGAGTGACACGAAAAACGCAAGTCCCAACGCGTTGGATTGATCAAGGAGCCGTGCAAGCGATTCCAATTGTTGAAGTTCCGAATAGATATTTAGCAGGAATCACCGAGGTCGCATTAAAAAATCATTATTCCGATAAAACCAATTGGCAAAAAATGCTTAAAAACGAAGTGCCAGTAGCCGATTTGATTAAAGAACGTGCTGGTTTAAAATATGTAATTCCGAAAGAAGTGCAAGACTATTTTCATCCCGAAAAGGACAATCTCTGCGATTTGCAATATCCTGTTTTAGAATATCCTAAAAAAGTAACGAGTTTGAATTTGGATAAATCGCCTCATTTTTCGGGTAAATTAACTGGAATTAAAGGGCAATATTTGCTTTTTGAAAATGGAACTGTTTTTAATGTCAGAACCTTTGAAGGATATGTAGTGAAGATTAGCCTTTAAACAAAAAACCTCTCCAATTAGAAAGACTTTTTGTTTTATCTACGGATTCTCTTTCGGTTTTTCTTTCTTCTTAAACAAACCGTTGAGTAAATCTTTGGCTTTGTCTTTTACTTCCTGATTTTTATCGGGAGTTGTAGTTGTTTTAGTAGTGTCTTTTGGGTTGTTACCTCCAAGTAAATTGCCCAAAACCTTGGTTCCTTGTCCTATCAATTTGTCTTTTTGTTGTTTGGCTAAATTGCTTACCAAAGTTGTGGTGGCTTGTTTGATATCGGTGGTTACTTTTGGTTTTGAAAAACTTCCTCTAAGTATCGCGTTTATAGGAATGTTTTGCACCTTAGAAGCTTCAGATGGAGACAGTTTTGCAATCAAAGCATTCGCTTCACTTCCTAAATATTTGGCAGGAACATCTAGTTTTAAATTGTAACTCATCGATTGATCAAAACCGTGTGTTCCGACCACATTTATCTTGATGTCTTGGTATTTAATGTCAAAAGGTTTTGCGTTTACTTTCCCGTCTTTGAAGGTAATGGCGGCTTTTAAATCGTTTAAATTCAGTTTCTTGATGTCGATAAATTTCAAGTTATCATCTAAAGCAGTTAATAAAGTAGAGTTGCTTGAATTCACTGTCGTGGAAAGTAATTGGCCTAGTAAATCACCCGAAATTGTTTTTAAGTCGGGTGTCAATTCGTTGGCATCTAAATCACCCGAAACTTTTACCGTCGAGTTCAGTTTTCCGTTAATCACTCCAGCAATCGGAGCTAGTTTTTTGAACATTTCCAACATCGTAAATGTTTGTGCAATATCGACCTGATTCAAGTTCAAATTCATGTTAAAAGTTGGTGTTTTTTGCTTGGTAGAAACCATTCCGTTCACTCCAATTTGTCCGCCAAAAATATTTGTTTTTACATTTTCTAAAGTCACTGCTTGGCCTTTCACAATCAGTTTTCCTGACACCTCTTTCAAGGTTAAATTGTCATACAAAAGAGTATTGGCTTTTGCGGAAAGCGAGCAATTTAAAAAAGCAGGAATTTTCATCGCCTCGGTTTTTTTAGCTGTTCCTTTAGTTGGTTCGGCTGTTGTCATAAAATCGTCAACAGCGAGCAAATTCGAATTCATGTTGAAATTCCCTTTCAATTCTTGGTTTCTAAATACAAAACCGTAAAAATTTTCGAGGACACCCGTCACATTTAAATCACTTTTGCCAGTGGTAGCTTTGAATTCTTGTAAGTTCACACGACTTGGATTGAACTGAACAATGGCGCTATTGATGTTCATTCCTTTCCCGTTTTCATCAATGTATTTGAATCCGGTTAAGCTAATGTTTCCGGCATTGTAAATGTTTTGGTACTGACTAGTTTCAACTGATTTCATGTCGAATTTTGAAGTGACATCGGCTTTCAAAATACCATTTAACGGTTTGTCCAACTTGATTGGATAGGCTTTAGAAAGATTCCCTAAATTAATGGTTCCTTTCAAAGCGGCGTCGACCATTGCATTGGTCGCTACGTTTTTGATGTTGGCTTTGGCATTAAAAATATCTTGATCAATCGCAAAGGACAGTTTATCAAGATTGATGTAGGTGTCGTTCATTAACCCCGTTTCATTGATAATTTTGGTATTGATGATAATGTTTTTAACTGCTTTTGGTAAATTAGGATATTGAAATGAAGCATTATTAGAAGCAATTGCCACATTAAATTTCGGAACTGTCATGTCCGAAAGTAGTCCTTTCGCAAAACCAACTACGGTAAAATCCCCCGAAGTTTTTACGTTTTCGATGTTGCTTTTGTAGGCAGCGGGAATCAATCCTAAAAAATTTTTAAATGATGAAGTGGGCGTTTTAAATTTCAAATCATATTCTTGTCCCGCCGTTACCATTTGTATAAATCCATCAAATTCTAAAGGCAAGTCATTAATTTTCGCTTTGTTTTCTTTAAAAGTATATTTGCTTTGTTTGAGATCAATTCCGAGTACAGCTTCTAATGAAATGGCAATCTGGTTCATGTAGTTCATCTTGTCCATATTTAACGAAACTCTGGCGGTGGTTTGGGTGTCTAAATCGAGTACATCATTACTAAAATCGCCTGTTCCAGAATGATTGATACTGTCTAAAACCATTTTTATTTTAGTTCCTTCATCGGTATATTTAAATTGGAAGTTTTTGACCTCGTATTCTTTAATTTTAAACGCCAAGGGTTTGCTTTTTCCATCGTCTTTTTTGCCTTTATTTTTAAGCGCAATGTCGTAATTGCCAACACCATCTTTATTGAAAATAATATTTACAAGTCCGTTTCTAGACGAAAGGGCTTCAATATTCATCGGCTCATTGTCGTCATTGAAAAGTTCTATAACTGACATTTTCAAATTCAATTCGTCAAAAGCAACCAAAGTATCGCCTTCAAAAGGCGCTTTGTTGATGATGGATAATTTTTCAATAGCAATGTTGGCTTTTGGAAAACTTTTAAATAAACTCAAATCGGCATCTGTAAAAGCAACTTTTGCATCTACATTTTCATTGATGGCTTTTGCAATTTTGGCTTTTATTTGGTCTTCGAATAAATACGGAATAGCAAACGCTACAATTACTAAAAATAGCAAAACGATTCCAACAATCTTTAAAATTTTCTTTAACATGTTTCTAATTGTTTTGAGTAATTTACCCCGTGCAAATACCTTGCCTAGATGAATAATTGGCTACAAAAATAATCTTTTTAGCTACAATTACTTTTTAATCTTTTATTGAATAGTTGCATAATTTTAAGGTATTATACAATTAAAAATCCGTCTTGTTGTGACACAAAACGGATTAAAAACGATTAACTTTTTAGTTTTTTTATTAATTTATTTTTAGCTCGTAAGGTAAAATGGCTTGAATACCTTTGAGTTGTTGTAGCCTTTTAATACGTTGTAAAAGCATATAATTTTCCGTTCCAATTTCTTCTTTGATTATATTTTCTTTGCTTTGTGCCAATCCTAAATTCGCTAAAATATCTTCAAAACTTTTCTCATATTCTGGAAAATCTTGAGTTCGGTAATTTGTTATTTTGGCTAACGAAGCTGCTTTTTTAATAGCCTCATCCATTCCGCCAATTTTATCCACGAGTCCTATTTTTAGAGCATCAATTCCGCTCCAAACACGTCCTTGACCAATAGCGTCAACTTGTTCGAAACTTAATTTTCTTCCTTTTGCAACACGATTAACAAAGGTCGAGTATATTTTTTCTACACCTTCTTGTGCAAATGCTCTGTAATTGTCATCGAGTGGTTTAAACGGACTATAGCCTGAAGCGTTGGTATTGGTTTTAACCTGTTCGACATTCAATCCTAATTTATTGGCTGCTTGCGTAAAATTAGGTAACATCCCATATACACCAATTGATCCAGTAATAGTATTCGCTTCTGCATAAATTGCATCGGCGTTGCAAGCAATATAATAACCGCCCGAAGCAGCGTAATTTCCCATAGAAACGACAACAGGTTTGACTTTTTTGGCGAGTTCGATTTCTCTCCAAATCAATTCAGAAGTAAGAGCATTTCCGCCTGGGCTGTCGATTCGCAAAACGATGGCTTTTATGTTTTTGTTTTTACGAGCTTCCTGTAAAGAGCGACGCATAGAGCCTTCTCCAATTATGTTCACATCGCCTTCACCGCTAGCAATTTCGCCTTGTGCGTAAATAATGGCTATTTTGTCTTTGGTGTCATAATCTTTAGATGTTGTGGCAATTTTTTCGGCATATTCTTCGATGGTAACCGAATTATAATCGTCGTCATTTTTAACTTTTAATGCCTTTCTAATGTCGTTATGATACACATCTTCGTAGGTAATTCGGTCGATTAGGTTTTCTTTTAAAGCCATTTCTGAAGTACGAGCTAACAGTCCGTCTGCGATTTCATTCAAACGTGTTTCAGAAACTTTACGTGTGACAGCAATTTCAGAAATGACTGATTTCCATAGCGAATTTAATAAGGTTTGTGTTTGTTCTCTGTTGGCATCACTCATTTTGTTGTCGAGAAAAGGTTCGACAGCACTTTTGTATTTTCCGTGACGAATTACTTCCATTTTGATACCCGATTTTTCTTGGAAATCTTTAAAAAACATGATTTCGGTAGACAATCCTTTGAAATCCATTTCGCCAATTGGATTCATGTAAATAGCATCTGCAATCGAATTCAAATAATACCCTTTTTGTGAATATACATCAGCATACGAATAGATAAATTTGTTCGATTTTTTAAAGTCGATTAAGGCGTCACGCAATGCTTTTATTTGTGCTAAACCAAGATTGGATTCGCTGTTTAAAATGGAAATTCCTTTTATGTCATCGTCTGTTTTTGCGTATTCAATGGCCTTTAAAACATCTGATAAACCATTGTGTTGGTCTTTAAAGAATTGAAAATCTTTGTAGTTGGTTTTTCCTGCATAATCGTTATTTATTTTTGATAAATCGAAATTAATTACCGAATTGCTTTTAACGTTTACTGTTTCCGAATCGCTTCCGGCTAATGCGCCAATTAGCAGAATTCCGAAGAAAAAAATCATAAAAAAAACAAACAAACCGACAATCGTTGCTAATACATTTCCTAAAAATTTCATAGTAGTATCTTTTTTATGGGAATAAGTAGTAAAATTGACCTCTTTGTTACAAAATATTCCCGTTTTGATTAAAAAATAGTTATCAACACCATTCATAAATATGGTGCAATCTAAAATACTTTTAGTTATTTTGCCAACTATGAAGTTACAGCATCAGATTCTACTTTCGTTAGGTACCAATAAAGGACAAAAGCTTGAAAATATAGAGCAATGTATTACTTTGTTACATCAAGAAGTGGGGACAATAATTCAAGTTTCTTCTTTGTACGAAAGCGATTCTTGGGGATTTGAAAGCGATAGTTTTTACAATTGTGTTGTTTTGATGCACACCCATTTACCTGCTAAAAAACTTTTAAAGAGACTTTTAAAAGTTGAAACCAATATGGGTAGAATAAGAGATGTTAGTGCTTCTTACACCGCCCGAATTATCGACATAGACATTCTTGCTTATGATGATGAAGTAATAGCGTTAGACGACCTTCAAATTCCACATTCATTACTAAGCGAGCGTAAGTTTGTTTTGCTTCCTTTGCAAGAAATAGCTTCCAATTGGATGCATCCAAAAGACGCGATTTCAGTAGCTGATTTGTTAAAGAAATGTCCTGATATTGGAAAGTGTGATTTGATTTCTAAATTGAAAAGTCCGTTAGAAAAAATGGATCTAAGTCGGTACAACTACATCGCCATCGAAGGAAATATCGGCGCTGGAAAAACCACGCTGTCTACAAAAATTGCTGAAGATTTTAATGCCAAAACGGTTTTGGAGCGTTTTGCTGATAATCCGTTTTTACCTAAATTTTATAAAGATCAGAACCGCTTTGCTTTTCCGTTAGAGATGTCTTTTTTGGCGGATAGGTACCAACAAATATCGGATGATTTGGCGCAATTTGATTTGTTCAAAGATTTTATTGTGGCCGATTATCATATTTTTAAATCGTTGATTTTTGCTAAAGTAACTTTAGCAGAAGACGAATTTCGATTGTATAAAACACTTTTTGATATCATTTACAAAGAAATGCCAAAGCCTGATTTGTATGTTTATTTGTATCAAAATACCGACAAACTATTGCAAAATATCAAACGAAGAGGGCGAAGTTATGAGCAAGAGATTTCGGCAACGTATCTTGAAAAAATAAATAATGGTTATTTGGATTACATCAAAACCAAAAAAGATTTGAATGTTTTAGTGATTGATGTTTCTGAAAGAGATTTTGTTAAATACCAATCGGATTACGTATTTATTTTAGATGCTATTCAACAAAAGCTGTAAACGATTACTGCATTTTTTGAAACAAATCCCAGACAACAATCCCGGCGCTGACTGAAATATTTAACGAATGTTTCGTTCCTAATTGTGGGATTTCTATCGTGCCATCACAGATTTCAATAGCTTTTTGTGAAACACCAAAAACTTCATTGCCAAACACTAATGCATATTTTTTATTTTTTTCGGGTGTAAAATCATTTAAAAATAAAGCGTTTTCAACTTGTTCGATGGCATAAATTAAGATGTTGTCTTTTTTTAATTGTTCTATGATTGTTAAAACGTTTTCTTGGTATTCCCATATCACTGTTTCGGTAGCACCAAGAGCTGTTTTATGAATTTCTTTATTTGGAGGTATAGCTGTAATGCCACATAAATAAATTTTTTCTACCAAAAAAGCATCGGCGGTTCGGAATACCGATCCAATATTATGCAAACTTCTAATATCGTCCAAAATGATAATTATTGGTGTTTTGTTGGCTTGCTTAAAGTCGGAAATGGATTTTCGGTCTAATTCGCTATTTTCTAATTTACGCATTTTTTCTGTAAAGATATTCAAAAAAAAAGCCCTCAAAAATGAGAGCTTTATGATTTATAGAAAAAGTAACTAGCTTTTTGTAGGTTCAGCTCCAGGAGCAGCAGGAGTAGTAGCTATTACAGTTCCTTTGATAGTCAATAATTTTGTTTCTTGACCAACAGCGTTAGATTTTAATGTGATTGTTTTCGTAAATGGACCCACTCTGTTTGTGTCATATTTAACACCAATAGTAGCTTTTGCTCCAGGAGCAACAGGACCTTCTGGTTTAGTTGGTACAGTACAACCACATGAACCTTGAGCACTTTCAATAATTAAAGGTTTGTTTCCGTTGTTTGTGAAAACGAATTCTCTTTTACCTTCGGCATTTTGATTAATTGTACCGTAATCAATGGTGTCGTTTTCAAAAACCATTCCTGCTCCATCAGTTGCAGATTTGACTGTTTTTTGAGTAGAAGTAACTTCTGTTTTTGCCTTTTTAACTGGTTTTAATTTTGTTTGTGCCATTGCTGTTGATCCGCCGAAAGCAATTAACAACGCTAAAAGTATAACTCTTTTCATTTTTTTATTTTTTAATGATTAATAAGCAAATTTATATAAAATAAATTGTAACCGTCACATTGAATCTTAAATTTTTATTAAATGAAATGTTAATGGTCGTTTTTAAATATAAATAATTAAATTCGTGAACTTATTTTAAATATTAAAACCTTTGTCATCAAAAGAAAAAAGCATTAAAGAAACCCCTTTAATGAAGCAGTACAACGAGATAAAAAGGAAGTATCCCGATGCTTGTTTGTTGTTTCGTGTTGGGGATTTTTATGAGACATTTGGTGAAGACGCAGTACGAGCATCTAAGATTTTAGGAATTGTATTAACCAAACGTGGCGCGGGTTCTGAAACTGAAACTGCACTAGCGGGATTCCCACATCATTCTTTAAACACCTATTTACCTAAGCTGGTTAAAGCTGGACTTCGAGTAGCCATTTGCGATCAGTTGGAAGATCCAAAAATGACTAAAACAATTGTAAAAAGAGGCGTGACCGAGCTGGTTACGCCGGGTGTTTCAATGAATGATGAGGTTTTACAATCGAACACTAATAACTTTTTAGCCGCTATTTATTTTGGAAAGAAACAAATCGGAATTTCTTTTTTGGATGTTTCAACCGGTGAGTTTTTAACTTCTCAAGGAAATGATGAATACATTGATAAGTTGCTTCAAAACTTTAATCCTAGCGAAGTACTGATTCAGAAAAATAATAAAAATCAATTTAGAGAAACTTTTGGTGAGGACTATAATACTTTTTATCTTGAAGATTGGATTTTTCAAGACGATTATGCTGTTGAAACCTTAACCAAACACTTTCAAACCAATTCATTGAAAGGATTTGGCATTGAAGAATTGCAGGAAGGAATTATTGCTTCAGGTGCTATTTTGTATTATTTATCGGAGACACAACACAATAAAATTCAGCACATTACTTCTATTCAGCGCATTGCGGAAGATGCCTATGTTTGGATGGACCGTTTTACCATTCGCAATTTAGAATTGTATCACAGTTACAATCCGAATGCGGTTACTTTATTGGATGTGATTGACAAAACACTTTCGCCCATGGGTGGAAGATTACTTAAACGATGGTTGGCCTTACCTTTAAAGGATATAAATAAAATTAAAGCACGTCACGAAGTGGTTTCTTATCTGAAAGATAATCACGAAGTGCTTCAAAAGATGCAAACCCAAATCAAACAAATTTCCGATTTGGAGCGTTTGATATCCAAAATTGCAACAGGTAAAGTGTCACCTCGTGAAGTAATTCATTTAAAAGATTCGTTGGATGCCATTATTCCGATTAAAACGTTGGCAATCAATAGTCCACAAGAAGCCGTTAAGGTAATTGGCGACAGTTTACATGCTTGTGATTTGCTTCGGGAAAAAATAAAAACAACGCTAAATCCCGAAGCTCCCGTTGCGATTGCCAAAGGGAATGCAATAGCTATAGGAATCAACGCCGAACTCGATGAGTTGCGAGATATTGCCTTTTCGGGGAAAGAATTTCTGGAAGGAATTGAAAAACGCGAATCGGAAGCAACGGGTATTTCATCTTTAAAAATCTCATTCAATAATGTTTTTGGCTATTATATCGAAGTTAGAAATACGCACAAAGACAAAGTCCCATCCGAGTGGATTAGAAAGCAAACGTTAGTAAATGCCGAGCGTTATATCACCGAAGAATTAAAAGAATACGAATCCAAAATTTTGGGTGCTGAAGAAAAAATCCATCAAATTGAAAGTCAGTTATTCGAACAATTGATTTCGTGGATGGCAACTTACATAAAACCTGTTCAGTTGAATGCAAATTTAATTGCACAATTGGATTGTTTACTATCATTCACACAATTAGCAATCGACAATAAATATGTTTGTCCAGTTTTAGACGAGTCCTTCGATTTGGAAATCACAAACGGACGACATCCAGTAATTGAGAAGCAATTGCCAGTTGGTGTTCCGTATATTGCTAATGATATTTTTTTAGACAGAGAAACGCAACAGTTAATCATGATTACGGGTCCGAATATGTCAGGTAAATCGGCCATTTTGCGACAAACGGCTTTATTGGTTTTGTTGGCTCAAATGGGAAGCTTTGTTCCAGCTGAGGCTTTGCGAATGGGTGTTGTAGATAAGATTTTTACGCGAGTTGGAGCAAGCGATAATATCTCGATGGGCGAATCTACTTTTATGGTGGAAATGAACGAGACAGCATCGATTTTGAACAATATTTCCGACAGAAGTTTAGTTCTTTTGGATGAAATCGGCCGAGGAACTAGC
>CANLLR010000031.1 GCA_947491985.1 Flavobacteriaceae bacterium
TGGTTTATGATTACATCAACTACAAAACCCTAAAAACGATTGATGTATCACGCTGGAGACCCCATCAAGTAGTTTTAGAAGACACCCAATTATGGTTGATTTCACAAAACGACGGACAATTAGTTGGCTTAGAGCTCGATCCCCAAAAAACAACCATGTTAGAAGCTAAGACCAAAAGGCAAAACGAAATACACAAAGGCAATACTACCGATGTAAAAAAACACAAGCAGCAAAAGAGCAAAAGAGCAAAAGAAAACTTAATAAGAACTTCAAAGCCTGAAAAACCTAATCGAAAATAACTTATTTAAAAGAATCTCTTTCGAGCGTTACTTTTAATTCTAAAGATAAGTTTTAATTAAAATAGCAACCCATTAAAGCCATAAAACTTCCATCATATTTATAACTAAACTCAAAACTAATAAACTTTTTAGAGATACAAAAACACTATTTAAACGTACAGTACAAAGTAATCATTGAAAACACAAATCATCATTTTTTTGCTTCTACTCGCCACTTATTCAGCAATAGGTCAAACAAATCTTGAAAAACAGAATCTAAAAGGAAACATTTTATCGTTAACTCAGTCAATTTTTATTGCCGCAGATAGTGTTGGAAATCTAGTAAAAGAAAAAGCAATTAGCAAAGCAAAATACACATTGAATACAAGGGGTTTTCTAATAGAATCTATCGTTGACAATCCTGATAAGTACGAGTTCTATTTGCCCGAAAAGTCGATAACTACTTATAAATATGATGCTGATTACAAAATCATTGAAACCATCGCCGAGGAAGGTCAGGAAACGATGAGAAAAAAATATTTTTATAATAAGGCAGGAAATTGCATCAAAACAAAAACATACAACCAAAAAACAAAATCATTGATTGACAAATCGGAATTCAAGTACAATTCCAAAAATCAACTGATAGCAGAGAATAATGTACATTATAATGATGTCAGAAATAGAATAATTAATTATGATGCAAATAATAATATATCGGAAGAAATTTGGAGTGTGAAAATTAAGGGAGAAATTGAGTGGTCAAGCTATACTTATAAATACAACCAAAATAATTTAGAAATAGAATCCGTTTATAAAAATGAAGACCAAGAAATTTCAATCGTAACAACAGAATATGACGGGAACAATAATCCAATATTAAAAACAAGTGAAGGAACTACTTGTAAATATAAATATACTTTCGACACACATTATAACTGGATAAAGTGCATACAAACAATTGATAATGATAAATATATGATTACAGAAAGAGAAATTACCTACCTGTAGAAAGTGTAGACTAAAAAATTAAAATAGAAGTAAAATGAAAAAACAACCAATTAGATTACTTTTACTCCTAACAGGATTTATAAGCTCTTATGTCCAAAGCTATCTCTAAATGATTAATGTTGAAGGCGGCACATTCACAATCGGAGACACTTCAATTGAAGCCAAAAATGAGGTTTCTTTATTCAAATTTTAAACTTTAATTAATTGGTTTATGAAACATTTAGCTCTTTTTTTCGGTGGCTTTGAGTAGTTCTATTACCCCATCCGAAACTACTTTACCAGATAAACCCGAAGTGGTTTTGGTAACCGGCGGCACATTCACTATGGGCAATTCTGTTGACGAAGATGCAACACCTCATGACGTTACGTTAAGTAGTTATAGTATAGGTAAGTACCCCGTAACAGTAGGGCAATATAAAAAATATTGCACCGCCACTGGAATTTCTATGCCAGATGAACCAAACTGGGGTTGGAATGATAAGCAACCCATAGTAAAAGTAAACTATAATGATGCTGTTGCCTATTGCAACTGGTTAGGGGAGCAATATGGTGGGGATTGGAGTTTGCCTTCAGAAGCCCAATGGGAATTTGCAGCTCGTGGGGGCAATAAAAGTCAAAATTTCAATTATAGCGGTAGTAACGATTTAGATGAGGTAGGTTGTTATGCTGATAGCAAAACTCAAAATGTAGGAAGAAAAAAAGCCAACGAATTAGCCATTTTTGATATGTGTGGCAACATGTGGGAATGGTGCAAAGATTGGTATGGCGAATATAGCAGTGCTACACAAATTAACCCAAAAGGAGCAGCCAGTGGCGCCTACCGTGTTATGCGTGGTGGCAGCTGGGAATATTCGGCTGCATATTGTCGTGTTTCCTATCGCTTCTTCAATGGCCCGTCTAATCGCGACAACGACGTAGGTTTTAGGGTGGTGGTTTCCAAGTAAACATTTGAACAAAGCAAAGTACTGACGACCTCAACAATAGTCAACGAGTATTACTCCGCAAAGTGGTGATTTTTTTAAAGAAATAAGAAGAAATCCTCGATCAAAATGAAAACCTACTAGTTCTAATTTCTAAAGGTTGCGTTTCGTGTTCTTTTTGTATTAAAAAAATGCAATAGTAATTATAAAAACAACAAATATAAATGAAACATAAATGCCTATTTATTTTTCCGTTTTTTCTAGGTTTGTTTCAAAACCAAGCTCAAAATCAGCCATCACTACAAAAAGAAAAGCTAGTAGAATTTAGAACACTCTTTGTTCAAAATGTTCAATTACAAAAGGGTAACTTAAGTAACTATAAAAATATAAATTTCACCATTGATGAATGCTTTATAACGATAGAAACCATAGATTTTGAAAAAACTAATGAAGAAAGTGTTATAGTACTATTCCCAACATCAGGTGCTAAGCTGAAAAAAAACGGAGAACTTTATTATAAAAATAAAGTAATTAAGGAAATAATAGAAAATAAAATTACAAAACTAATAACCATCAATTTATATAAAAATTCCAAGTACATTGGACTCCTTTTGAAACTTAAAAATAAGGAACAATACAAAAAAACAAAAGAAAAATTAAAGGTACTATCTAGATATTGTAAATTAGAAAAAAAATGATAAAATGAAAAAACACATTAATTGCTTATTCCTACTTTCCTTACTTTCGAGTTGTGCTCCAAAAGCAGAAATTATAAAATCTGGGCAGCATTATAAAAAACACAAAGATTATAAAAGTCTAACCAAAGCCGTCGAGCTAATGCCTGAGACAATTACCACTGTACAAGTAAAAAAAATATTAGGAAAACCTATCGATAATGGTTTTGATTATCGGTATTTGGTAGATTCTACAGGGGTAAATAATTGTACCATTGGGGCCGTCTTTACTATTGACTTACAAGGAAAAATCACCCATCGTTGGGTAGATGAAATTTGTGAATAATTTTAAAATAATTAAAAGTGAAAATTAGTATCTGTTTGCTCCTCATTTCAATGTCAGTTTGGGCACAATACCCCAAATCACCGTTTAATAAATCGCTAGATAGTATTAATAGTATTTTATATCAAAATAGAACAGCGCGGTTCATAGACAAGGACAATAATTATTGCTACTTGCGTAAAATAAAGGCCAATAAAAAAGGAAATGTCCTTCTTATAGATTGTTTAACTAGCGATTACAAAAAGAACAACCATCTTATTTTTAACCTAGTAAAGGTTATGGAATTTAAAATAGACGGAAATAAAATTCAACTATTAGATCAAAAAAACCAAAAAGTAGGTGCAATTACCAATATTGCAATACAAGACATGAAACCCATTATAAAACAGTTAGTTGCCTTGCGCACCCTTTGTGTTTTATATGAAAAAGAAAATCCAAGCAATCAATACGACTAATTAGTATAAAAATATAAAAACATTCACCATTTATAAATCTTAAAAATTAATTGAAAAAATAACCAAAATTTAGTGTAAATATGTTTAGAAGAAATCTAACTCTTTTTAAAACCAAAAACATAGTAAAACACAATCAAATTAAAAATTTTGAAAAAGCACCTTTCTTTTATTTTTATCAGTAGTTTTATAATAAAAAAAACACTATTTTTTTATTCTGTAAAAGAATAAAAGTTTTTTTGTGTGAAATTTTCGACTACAGAAGAAAAATTTAACTCTTTGGTAAAATACAACTTTTGGAACGGTAACTTGCCACAACATGGTTTTTTTCGTACCGCTTATCTCAATGCCATTAAAAGTTATTGGGTAAAAGTAATAGTAGGTCAAAGGCGCACCAGTAAAAGATATAATTTAAGACAGATTGCTAATGACTTAATTGCTAATGATGTGCATCCACATAACATTTTTTATTGGAACAAAGTATATATCGATTTTGATTTTGTAAACCATTATAGTGATTTAGGACAATTGATAAACCATTATCAATTAACTTTAAAAACTTTGGGGGAAATTTATTTATTTCTGGATGAAATTCAAAATATTGCACAATGGGAATGGCTTGTTAACTCCTATGCTCAAGATTTTACAGAGAGTTATGAAGTATTTATCAGCGGATCCAATTCGAAAATGCTTTTAGGCGAATTAGCCACTTTACTTTCGGGCAGGTATTTCAATTTTGAAATTTTTTCTTTAAGCTTCGATCAATATACAGGAATTACGCAACAAAATAGCAACTATGAATCGTACATCAATTATATGCAAAGTGTTGGTTTACCTGAACTTTTTGTATTTCTAAACGAAGAAACCAAAAGGCATTATGTCGCATTTGTGAAAGTTACCGTTTTACTTCGCCATGTGATCCAACGTCACCCTATAAAAGACCCCAAATTATGAGAAGAAATTTTTATTTATCTTGTTAATAATGCATGCAATTTTTTATCCATCAACAACGTTACAAACTATTTAAAAAGTAAAGGTCGAAAAACAACTTATTACACTATTGCAAATTATATTGGCTAAATTGAAGACACATTTTTACTATACAAAGTAGAACGTTATGATATCAAAGGGAAGAACACTATTGCTGGAAATCTAAAATATTATTGCAATGATTTGGCATACAAAAATTATTTGTACGCTGGTTTTGGAGACGGAATAGGATATCAATTAGAAAACTTGATTTATTTGTAACTTCGCCGATACGGTTTTGAAGTCTATGTGGTGGTAATGCCCAATGAAAAAGTTGACTTTATGTCCACAAAAGCAGATGAAAAACTGTATTTACAATGTGCTTATTTGTTAATTGACGAGGTTACCATAAAAAGAGAACATGCTTCTTTAGAAGCTATTAATGACAATTATCCAAAAATAGCGGTCTCATTAAATGACATAGTAATACCAGTAAATAAAGGAATTATCTATATACAAGCATGGAAATTGCAAGATTTTTTAAACGCTAAAAAACACAAATTAATGAACCGCTTTCAAGACGAAAATTTAACAAAATACGACTTTTATAAAGAAGTACTAATCGTTTGTCCTAATTGTGCTAAAAAAGCAACAACAATAGTTGACTTCGAAACATGCGAAGCAAAGTTATTTTGTACGCATTGTAACTGGATAAAAAAATCGACAACAAAGTTACAGAAAGATGGAAGCATACATACCGCAGCACATAACTATTTTAATGCTGAACTTTGGCTGATAGCATCTTTTAAAAATGATATTTTCTTTGCTTATAATGATAAACATCTAGACTATTTAGAGCGCTATATTTCGGCCACTTTACGAGAACACAAAGACCGAACTGGCTTTACCATTTTAGAAAAATTACCCAAATTTTATCACGAAGCAAAAAACCGTGAGGCTTTATTGAAAATCATATCAAAACTAAAAAATAAACATTAATTTGTAGTGCTGTAAAATCTTCGAAATCTAAAAGAACTACATATTTCTTCTGACGAAATACATTTAAAAAAAATTAAATTATTATAAGTTACGGCAAAGACTTATAAAAAACTATTTATACAACCTATACAAATGACTTTCGAAGCAATTTTTACCGCTTCATGACGAAAGAAACCAAAAATAGTATGAGGATAAATATTCAAAAAAGATTAAATAAAAAATGCACAACTAAGGAGTTGTGGCCGACCAGGTTCTTTTTCCCAGGGGAATGACTTTCCATATATACAACTCTTGTACCAATAAACAAATTTTCTATCAAAAATCGTATTTCATTTATAAATATTCATGTTCAATAAGTGTACCAAGAAGTCCTAAAATTGCTCCAAGCTAATTAAGTACAATAAAAATGCGTAGAATGGAATCTAAAATAACTTATCAGTTAACCAATACATAATACCATCAAAAAACGGATTGTTCTTGCTGTTAAAGTATAAAAACAGTTGTTTATCTAATTCAATTAATCTATCTAACATTATAAATAAACTAAATTAATTTCCAATTTCACCCTTATTTACAATACTTTACGCAAATCTTTCCTTTGTGATTCATTTGGATAGTATATTCTTTATTCTATTGATGCAGTCTTTAAAATTGCTGTCATTTGTATCAATTGCAATACTGCCATTTCCGTAGGGTGTATAGCGATTAGTGTTTGTCACAGAAAAGAGTCCAATTGTTGTGGTCTGAGATGCGCTTGCTAAATGCATCATTCCACTATCTGCACCAATAAAAACGGCACTGTTTGCAATTACTGAACCAATTTGTCTAATGTCTTTGCTGTAAAATGTTGGTGCCTTAAAATCAATATTCGACGTATTTTCGACTGGTAAAATTTCAATAATAGTATACTCCTTAAAATTACTGACTAATAATTCATAGAAAGTGGTCCACCATTCTTTAGAATAACATTTTTGCCCAGTAGCGTTGGTAAATAAAGTGATAGATTTTCTTTTGTTTTTTGTGATTTGATCCATTATTTTTTTTCCTTCACTAATTTCAGTTTCACTGAGCATAAGATTTAGTTTTGGAATGTCGTTACTATTACTTGTTGCGCCACTTAAAGCCAAAAAGTTTCTAAAACCATATACCGTAATTTTAGCCATGTGAATTTTTTCTTCTTCTGAAATTTGTAAAACATTTTCTATAAATTTTGAGCCAAAATATTTATACTTTCCATTTGCAAGTTTGGTAGAAATTTTTCCTGATGATGAATTTTCTTCACAATTGATTACCACATCATATCGTAATCGGATAAGTTGAAACCAACAAAATAAATACTGACCTAAATTCTTGAAATGTTGTTTGGGGAGTCTAATTATCGTATCGACCTCCTTATAATTTTGAAATATACTTAGTGCGACATTACCTTTTACAAATAAATCTATTTTTGCGTTAGGAAAGGTATTGATGGCTTCTTGTACAATTGGAGTAATAAGAAGTATGTTTCCAAGGCGGTGGTTGGGACGGCTAATTAAAATTCGTTTTATAGTATCTCTATTGCTATTTTTTATTTCATTACTTTCTTTTGAAGATTTGCCTATTTGACTGGTTATCAATTTAGTAAGCTTTTTACGATAGGTATTTATTGTTGCTAAAATGTTTGTACTGCTCATAATTACTTCGTTTTATTAAACATCTCAATTTACTTAATCTATTTTAAACATACACAGCATCTTGTAAAGAATAAATAACAAGGGTAACAAATTATGTTTTACTATATTGAAATTTTTAGTTTGCAAGTATTTATTTGTGTATAAAATTACTACATAGCTGAACTTCAGTTGTTAAATCAAATATAATTAACTACAGTATAGTTGTATTGAATATTTTTGGAATTATTTATCCTATTTAATTTATTAAGAAACAATCATTCGTAAATTAGCTTAAAAAAGTATGTTATTTTATAAATAAAACCCAACACGCTCACTAGTTTTTTATCAATGGTGAAGCATGGGCGTGTCAGCAAATTACGCTGATGATATACTATTTTGATTATATTTGTTTAGTTTGTGCCAAAAGTTGACATTCAACAAAGGCTGTGAGATATTATCTAAAATAATACTATTAATCACATGATAAAATATTTGTTAACACTAATTATATTTTCTGGTTTTTATTGTATTGGTCAAACGGTATCATCAATTACAAAAATTGAAACTTCATACCAAAATTGTTTGGAAAAAGGTATAAATAAGAAAGGATGCTCTTATAAATTCTATAAACAAGTTGACAGCTTACTAAATGCCACTTATAAAAATCTTACATTAAAATTAAATGCGCAACGAATCAAGGAGTTAAAAATGGACCAAAAAATCTGGTTATTAAAACGAGATATATATTTCAAAGTTGCTTATGATGAAGTTAAAGGAAAAGGAATTGAAGAAGGAACAGAGGATTTTATTATTACATTCAACGATAAAAAGAGTCAGTTAGTTATTGCTCGAGCAATTGTATTGTTAAATTACGATTAAAATAAATTCTATAATTTAAGCATATCCATGTTCTTTTTTGCTCCAAAAATAAGTACGGATAACTATTGTTAGTAGTTTCATTAATAAGTAACATAATCTATTATTTCCAAACCATATCCAATCATACCAACTCTTTTGGTTTGTTGGGTGTTCGAAATTAATCGTATTTTTGAAATGTCAATGTCGTGAAGTATTTGTGCACCAATACCGAAATCTTTCGCATCCATTTTTATTTGAGGCGCATTTTTTATACCTTTTTCTTGTAACACTTTCAATTCTTTTATTCGATTTAATAAATCTAAAGATTGTATTTCTTGGTTGATAAACAAAATCGCACCACGTCCTTCTTGATTGATCAACTGAAACATGTCGTCTAATTTTTTGTCGGCATTAAATGTCAAAGTACCAAGAATGTCGTTGTTAATTTGCGTCGAATTGATTCGTGTTAAAATGGCATCACCTGAACTCCAGCTTCCTTTGGTTAGCGCAATGTGGACTTGCTTATTGGTCGTTTGTAAATAAGCACGTATGCGAAATGTTCCGAAACGGGTGTCAATTTCGTAATCTTCTTTTTTTACAATTAAACTATCGTGTTGCATTCGGTATGCCACTAAATCTTCAATAGATACCAATTTCAAATCGAATTTTTTGGCCACATCTACAAGTTGAGGTAATCGTGCCATGGTACCGTCTCCGTTCATGATTTCTACAATAACACCAGCTGGTTTGAATCCGGCTAATCTTGCAAAATCAATGGCAGCCTCGGTGTGACCTGTTCGTCTTAAAACACCACCTTGTTTTGCAATAAGTGGAAAAATATGTCCAGGACGACCCAAGTCGTGTGATTTTGTGTCGGAATCAACCAATGCCTGAACAGTTTTAGCACGGTCTAAAGCTGAAATTCCAGTGGTAACGCCATTGCCTCTCAAATCGACAGAAACTGTAAAAGCAGTTTCCATGATATCGGTATTGTTATTTACCATTGCCGTTAAATCGAGTTCTTTACAGCGGTTTTCAGTGAGTGGCACACATATTAATCCTCGACCATGAGTTGCCATAAAATTGATCATTTCGGGTGTTACTTTTTCGGCTGCAGCCAAGAAATCGCCTTCGTTTTCACGATCTTCATCATCCACAACGATGATGATTTTGCCTTGACGGATGTCTTCAATAGCTTCTTCTATGGTATTTAATTGTATCAATTCAGACATGATGACTATATTATGTTGTTGATTTTAAAATGGCTTTTAAAGTGAAATGGGTTTGCAAATACCCGAGAATAAATAATGGGAATCCTAAGAGTAGTTCTATAATAAGACTTTCTTGATAGGATGTGCCCGTTACTTTTTCAAGTTTGCCAATATTTTTGTGCGTAATAAAAATAGTGGTATACATTACAATTAGTGCTACTGCTAAAAGTGCTACTAAATTCATTTGAAAATTATTTAATAACGCATTGCATAGCACTATTGAGACTATATAAAAAACGAACCCAATGACATTGTAACGTTTTATTTTTGAAATTATCTGGAATGTATCTGATTTTTCGCTATGTGTATCAGTTACTTTCAATGGCACATTTTCAATAATTTTTTTGTCTAAAGTTTCTTTTTTATTGATAAAGGGTAATTTTTTAAACCATTGTAGTAGAGGAGTAGTAATTGCGTCAATACTAATCATACCGCCAATATCATTGGTTGCACGATAGGTCAATAAAACGGCAAGCGGACTCAACACCATTGACGATAACCAAGTACCCATAAAAGGTGAAATTCCGTTTTCTTGCGCTACTTTTTTTCCAAAAGTATTGATAAAGTGAAAGACTATAAAAATGGCAACAGCAAGAACTATTGGAAGTCCCAAGCCACCTTTTCTAATGATTGAACCAAGCGGTGCTCCAATAAAAAACATCAAAATACAAGCAAAGGCTATAACAAATTTGTCGAACAATGCAATCCAGTGGCTGTTGATGTTTTTTTGCTTTTCTTCTAGGTCAAATTTAGAACTGTCGATGGTAAAACTCGTACTTTCAACAGCACCAGCTGCTATTTTATACACTTGACCTTGTTTGAGTTTATCAACACCTTCGAGAATATTGTTGGCGTTAAATTGTTTTGTTGCATCGGTTGTAGTTTGAGCTGTAGTTCCACTTCCATACATAGAATTTACATAAATACGTTGATAAATGTTTTCAGTATAGGAAGTAATGTCTTTAGTATAATTCGTATTTAACGAATCTAAAGTGTATCGCAATTCGTTGATGTTCAACATTGTATTTGTGTTGGCTATTTCGCCATTATCAACATTTGTGTTGAGTTTGGACAAGTCAATATTGATGATGTCTTTTTTGAAAGTGGCTTTTGCAAAAGGCAAACGACTACGTTCTTCAAAATTGGTAGGCTTGAGGTCTTCATAATAATATCCGTCGAACAATACCAATTGCAAGTTATTGGAAGTTTCGCTACTAATCAATTCCCCTCTTTTGGCTTTTATAACGGTTTTATTTCCGTCACCCGTACTCGATTTGATGTGGATAATTACTTCCGATAAAAGGTTTCCTTTTTCACCTGATTTTTTTGCGACTTTAATCGTATAATTACCTACTTCGCTAAATTGCCCTTCTGCTATTGCCATAGCAGGCGTGCGTTGTGCTATATTTCTTCTGAAATTGATAAATTTATATTCGGCATACGGTATAACATTGTTAGCAAAAATAAACGCAATTAAACTAAGTAGAATAATAAAGAAAAAAGTGCTTCGCATGGCGCGTTGCAGAGATATTCCAGCCGATTTCATAGCTGCAAATTCATAGTTTTCTGCTAAATTACCAAAAGTCATTATAGAAGCTAAAACTACCGAAAGAGGCAATACCATTGGAACAATTCGCGGCATTGCGAAAAGCAAAAATTTTAGAATTAGTAGAAAATCTAAATCTTTTCCGGCTAACTCTGATATAAACAACCATACGGTTTGAAGTATGAATATAAAAAACAAGATTACAAATACCGTGGTAAATGTAATCAAGAAAGATTTTAATAAATACTTGTCTAAAATTTTCACAAAGGCTAATCTAATTTATTGAGATAATAGTTGGGATATTTACTAGCAACAAATGTAAATTGATTTTTCGATAACGGCTGATTGGTTTTGAAAGAATTAACAGTCAACGTGGTTTTCGTACCGTTTTTACCAATTTCGATTAGGTTATAAATGTGCTTGGTTTGAATGTCAATTCCGAGCATCACTTCTTTTCTTTGGTCTTTTGAATTGTTTGGAATTAACTTGATGTATTGTATTTTTCGGCCTTTTACATCTTGTAAAATATCCCACGAATATTTATAACCACTATTAAAAAAGGTTAACATTTTTGATGGAGTAATGGCTTTATCGTCTTTATCATTTACACTCGATATGGTCACTTCTTCATCTTCAGGAACAATGGTGTAGGTTTTTTTTCCGTCGTATATTTTAGACACACCCATAAAATTCAACACGTATTTATTGCCATCAATAGTTACATTTCCTTTACTGTCTTGATTGATATTTTCTCGAGTGTTGTTCAACGTGTATTTAAAATCGATAACGATATTATCATAGGTTTTAATCTTAGCCGTAACATCGTCTAGAAGATCTTTTGCTTTCTTGTCTTGTGCATTCAGTGAAATAGTAATTAAAAACAGTAAGGCAATTGAAAATAATTTATTCATTTTAGTCATTATTTTGTTCATTTTTAAAAAAATGGTCAAGAGCAACTAAATCCGGAATATTTACGCTTCTTGCTTTACTTCCTTCAAACGGACCTACAATTCCGGCTGCTTCCAATTGATCAATCAATCGTCCGGCGCGGTTGTAGCCTAACTTGAGCTTGCGTTGCAATAACGAAGCAGAACCTTGTTGCGCGGTGACAATAATTTCTGCGGCTTCTCTGAACATGCTGTCTCTTTCCGAGATGTCTATATCAAGATTAATGCCACTTTCTTCTCCTACAAACTCTGGAAGCAAATAAGCACTAGCATACGCTTTTTGTGAACCAATAAAATCCACTATTTTCTCAACCTCCGGCGTGTCTACAAAAGCACATTGCACACGAACCAAATCATTTCCGTTAGAAAACAACATATCACCACGACCAATTAACTGATCGGCGCCACCGGTGTCCAAAATAGTGCGCGAATCAATTTTAGATGTTACTCTAAAGGCAATTCGAGCAGGGAAATTCGCTTTGATCATTCCGGTAATCACATTTACCGACGGACGTTGCGTTGCAATAATTAAATGAATTCCAATCGCACGCGCCAATTGCGCCAATCGTGCTATAGGTGTTTCTACTTCTTTACCCGCAGTCATGATTAAATCGGCAAACTCATCGACTACCAAAATTATATAAGGTAAAAATCGGTGACCGTGCTCTGGATTTAATTTACGCTGTTTGAATTTATCGTTGTATTCTTTAATATTACGTACCATTGCATCTTTTAATAAAGAATAACGATTGTCCATTTCAACGCAAAGCGAGTTTAACGTATTGATTACTTTAGAATTGTCGGTAATAATTGCGTCTTCAACATCAGGTAATTTGGCTAAATAATGACGTTCAATTTTATTGAATAAGGTCAGTTCGACTTTCTTCGGATCGACCAAAACAAATTTTACTTCGGCTGGATGTTTTTTGTACAATAAAGAAGTTAATACTGCATTCAATCCAACCGATTTTCCTTGACCAGTAGCTCCTGCCATCAACAAGTGAGGCATTTTTGCCAAATCAACAACGAAGGTTTCATTGGAAATGGTTTTTCCTAAAGCAATCGGCAATTCCATTTCTGCTTCTTGGAATTTTGCAGAAGCGATGACGGTTTTCATCGGCACCATGGTCGGATTTTTATTCGGAACTTCAATTCCGATGGTGCCTTTACCTGGAATAGGAGCGATGATACGAATTCCCAATGCAGCCAACGAAAGAGCAATATCATCTTCCAAACTTTTAATTTTGGAAATTCGAATTCCAGCTTCGGGAACAATTTCATATAAAGTCACCGACGGACCAACAGTCGCTTTAATTTGAGCAATATCAATTTTGTAATTGCGAAGGGTTTCTACAATCTTATTTTTGTTTTCTTCTAATTCTTCTTGATTAATGGTAATCCCAACCGAAGTGTATTCTTTCAACAAATCAATGGTTGGAAATTTGTAATTCGACAATTCTAATGTAGGATCAAATTCGCCAAAATCAGCTACAATTTTTGCAGCTAAATTTTCTTCAATACTATCATCATCCATCGCTTTTTCAATGATAAATGCATCATCATTGGTTTTGATTAGCTCGGGTTGAGGCGTTAACGATATTGGAGTAGGAGTGGGTTCTGTTTTAAGTGTAGGCTCTAGTTCTATTTCTGAATAACTTGATATAGTGGGTTTTAAAGCTTCTTTATTGATTTCAAATTGCGATGTTATGGGAGCTGGTTCTTTGGTTTCTTCTTCATCAATAGCATATTCTTCCAAATTATAAGCACTATCGGAAGCAGGCGTTCGCATTTCGTTGATGTCCTCAGTAATTTCTTTTTTCTTTTTTTCAAAGAATGATTTTATTGCATCTGGAGACACTTTTATTTTGAATAAAAGATACACAATGATACCCGAAATTAAAACCAACAGTGTGCCCGTGCGACCGATAAAATCTTGAAAAAATAAATTCATTTCATAACCAATGGTACCTCCTAATTCGGGTAATGCAGTAGCAAAAAATCCGAAAAGTATTGACAGAATGATAATGGCAAACAAATCCCAAAACCAAGTCGTTTTTAATTTTTTAAGAGGCAAATCGAGCACTAAAAAGGCACCAGTTAAAAAGAAAAGTTTGATAAATAATAAAGAAGCCGCTCCGAATCCTTTATAAATAAAGAAATCAGCCAAGTAGGCACCAACTTTTCCCAGCCAGTTTTTAGCTGGTTCATTGCGATTGGTCAATTCATTTACTACACTCTGATCGTCTTGACCATGAATGAAAAACGAAATAAAAGCGAGTAATAATCCAACAGAAAATAATACAAACAAACAACCCAATAAAACCTTGTATTGTTTTTTTAATTTCCAAGGTTTCTTTTCCTCAGAAGGTGTTGTATTTTTTTTTGATGACTCTTTTTTCTCTGTTTTTGCCATGCTCACCAAATTAACAATTATAGTTTCGGAATGTAAATTAAACAACCCACTGCAATAGCAGTCATCGCAGCAAAAAACACTGCGCCTGCTGCGATATCTTTAATAAAACCAATTTTTTTGTGGAATTCTGGATGTATAAAATCGGCTACTTTTTCAACGGCTGTATTGATACCTTCAATGCCCAAAACCAATCCGGAAGCTAAAGTTTGAAACATCCATTCTTCTCTCGAAATTTCATAGTAAAATCCGGCAATGATAAGGAGTACAGCAATACTGCTTTGCACCATAACACTGTGTTCGGTGGTAATTAATTTGAAAGCGCCTCGCAAGGCGAATCCCATACTTTTTAATCTACCGGTAAAGAATGATTTGTCTGTTTCAAATTCCATATTTGATTTATAAAGCAGCTAAAGCAGCGTCATAGTTCGGTTCGTCAGCAATTTCAGGAACTTGCTCGGCATACGTTACTTTTCCGTTTTCATCAATTACTATTACTACTCTCGAATGCAATCCAGCCAAAACACTATCTGTAATTTCTAATCCATAGTCTTTTCCAAAGCTACCCGATTTAAAATCCGATAAGTTGACAACATTTTCCAATCCTTCTGCACCACAAAAACGCTTTTGAGCAAAAGGTAAATCACGTGAAATGCAAAGTACTTTTGTGTTGTCTAACGCACTAGCATCTTGGTTAAAATGACGTACAGAAGCTGCACAGGTTCCGGTATCAATACTAGGAAAAATATTCAAGACCAATTTGCTTCCTGCAAAATCAGTCAAACTAACGGTTGATAAATCGGTTTTTATTAATTGAAATTCAGGTGCATTTGCACCAACTTTTGGTAATTCACCACTTGTGTTTATTGGGTTTCCACCTAACGTTATTGAAGCCATTTTTTATCTATTTTTTAGATTTCAAAAGTATGAAATTATTTGGATAGGGAATAATGAAATACGGTTTAAAATTTAACATTTTTTTGTTGCACTTCATTATTGTTTTATCGTAATATTGCAATATAATAATTTAATTCTTTTAGTTACTAATCGAAATTGAAAAAATTAAACATATAGAAACATAGAAAAAAGACTTGTATAGACCAAGATTTTGGTTCACATAGCTATGAGTAACTCTAAAAAGTGAAACGCCTTTATCTATTTTGAAATCTATGTTTCTATGTGTAAAAAAAAAATCAATTACCTAATAAATATTGAAAGCTATGGGCGCATCAAAAACAGCTTCTTTTTCACTCGAACAAAATGAAATGGCTAATGTATTCAAAGCCTTGTCACATCCTGCTCGTATTGCGATTGTAGATTATTTATTAACGGTCGATACGTGTATTTGTGGCGATATTGTGAACGAATTACCTTTAGCGCAACCCACCATTTCGCAACATTTAAAAGAACTTAAAAACGCCAACATCATCAAAGGAACCATAGAAGGTACGGCGATTTGCTATTGCATCAATCCCGATACCATTGACAAAATAGAGAATCACCTCGGTATGATTCGCCGTAAATTAAAGAATAAATGCTGTTAATTGAAGAAGACTACAGCGATTGGCATATATTTCTTAATTTTTATAATCCAACCATCCAACCATCCAACCATCCAATAATCCAACAATTCTAATATGAAACTATCACAAATCAAATCCGAATTACAAAAGCTAACCACCATTGCCTTTCAATTGCCCAATGGCGATCTAGTTCCCAATCATTTTCACGTAACTGAAGTGGGAAAAATTCCCAAACATTTTATCGATTGCGGTGGCACGGTTCGAACCGAAGAAGTAGCTAATTTTCAACTTTGGGAAGCCAACGATTACGATCACCGTTTGCATTCTGAAAAATTGATGCACATCATCGAATTGTCGGAAGCCAAATTGCAAATTCCCGATTTAGAAATTGAAGTCGAATACCAAATGAAAGACACTATCGGCAAATACAGTTTGGATTTTGACGGAACCCACTTTCAATTACAATCGAAGTTGACCGATTGCTTAGCCAAAGACAATTGTGGCATTCCAGCCGATAAATTGAAAGTTAAAATAGGCGAGTGGAAGCCAAAAGAAACATCGTGTTGTACACCCGATTCTGGTTGTTGTTAACCAAAAGCTAATCCTGCTTTTCATTACAAGTTTTTGTAAACAAAGTTGATTTTGTTACGCCAAAAAAATAACTTCCGTTGGTCGCTTTTTTAGTCTATAAAAACGAACTTTCTTTTACAAAAAGCTTTTCATTTCAACCTGCCTGCCGGCAGGCAGGTCTGGGCTACTTCACGTACTTTAACAAATATATCATAAACTATGGCATCATCTAAAAAACAACACTGGGAAAACGTATTCGCTACCAAACAAGAAACAGAAGTCAGTTGGTACCAATCCAAGCCGCAAACTTCCTTGAATTTTTTTACAGAAAATAACATTCCAAAAGACACCAAAATAATCGATATTGGAGGCGGCGATAGTTATTTGATTGATAACTTATTGGAATTGGATTATACCAATTTGTTTCTTTTGGATATTTCAGAAAATGCCATTGTTCGCATCAAAAATAGATTGGGCAAAAAAGCCGAAAAGGTAACGTTTATCGTTTCTGACATCATCGATTTTCAACCCGAAACTACTTTTGATGTATGGCATGATCGCGCGAGTTTTCATTTTTTAACTACTGAAACGGATATTGCAACCTACAAGAAATTGGTTTCCAATTCAATTGCATCCAACGGGTTTCTGTTTATGGGAACATTTTCAGAAAGCGGTCCGTTAAAATGCAGTGGTTTGGAAATCACCCAATATTCAGAAGCTAAATTTGAAACTATTTTTGGAACCGATTTTGAAAAACAAAACTGTTTCACCGAAAACCATCAAACACCATTTGATACACATCAGAATTTTATCTTTTGCACATTTAAAAAGTATAAATAATTTATAAAAATCTTTGCGAATCTTGCGCAAACCTTTGCGCTATTTGCGATTAAAAAAACAATTATGTTAGAAAATCTATCCAAAACCATCCAATCCATTACTGAAATTTCAGTTCCAAACGAACGAAAAGAAGTGTTACATCCTTTAGTAGCCTTCGTTCAAGAAAAAGTGTATGCCAACCAAGAAATTCGCCTCAATTTTATCTGTACGCACAATTCCCGTCGCAGTCATTTGTCTCAAATTTGGGCTCAAACTATGGCGTTTCACTTTAATATTAAAAATGTATTTTGTTATTCGGGTGGCACCGAAGCTACGGCCATGTTTTCGAAAGTGGGTGAAACCTTAGTTAAACAAGGATTTGAAATTCAAAAATTGAGTGAAACTGAAAATCCTGTGTATGCGGTAAAATTTGACCAAAACCAACATCCTATCATTTGTTTTTCGAAAACGTATTTTGACAACTTCAATCCGAAAACCCAATTCGGAGCCATTATGACCTGCAATAACGCCGACGAAGGTTGCCCAATGGTATTTGGCGCTGAAGCGCGTTTTCCAATCAAATACGACGATCCAAAAGCCTTTGACAACACCGAACTCATGAACGAGAAATACACCGAGCGTAGTTTACAAATTGCGAGTGAAATGTATTTTGTTTTTTCTCAACTAAAAAAATAATCCAATGAAAAACTTTAAAAAAATGAGTATAAAATCAATACTCGTATTACTTTCCATTTTCTTTTTATCGTTTGTTCAAGCACAAAAAAAAGAATTGAACCCTAAATTATTGAAGTATTGCTCCTCAATTCCATCCGAATTTAATCAAATATCTCAAGAAAGAAAAGCCGATTTAGAAGAAATAGCCAACTACATTTATCAACAGCAAAAAGAAATGAAAGCAATCAATTTAATTTTTGTCTGTACAAGTAACTCCAGAAGAAGTCATATGTCACAAGTTTGGGCACAAATTGCTTCGGTATATTACGAGGTTAAAAAAGTAAGCACATTTTCTGGCGGAACTGAACAAACCAAAGTGAATAAAAATGCATTGTTAGCACTTGAAAATTCCGGAATTGTATTGCAATCTAACCAACAAAGTGAAAACCCAATTTGGCTTGCAACTATTGGTGAGAAACTAAATCCTATGGTTTTATTTTCAAAAAAATATTCTGATACGACTAATCCATCGCAGAACTTTGGTGCTGTAATGGTATGTTCAGAAGCCGATCAATCATGTCCTGTGGTGATGGGTGCTGATTTTCGATTGGGATTGCCTTTTCAAGATCCAAAAGTATTTGACAATACACCCCAGCAAAGTGAAAAATATGAGGAAAGGAGTAGACAAATTGCTCGTGAACTCTTTTATGTTTTTTCTAAAATAAATAGATGATTTTTATGAAAAAACGACTCAACTTTCTAGACCGATATTTAACACTTTGGATATTTTTAGCGATGTTATTTGGCGTCGGAATTGGCTATTTTATTCCGAATTCGGATGATTTTATCAATTCTTTTGCATCAGGAACAACCAACATTCCATTGGCAATTGGATTGATTTTGATGATGTATCCACCATTGACTAAAATCGATTTTTCAAAAGTCCCACAAATGTTCGAAAAGCCCAAATTACTTGGCGCCTCTTTTTTAATTACGTGGATTGTGGGTCCGTTTTTGATGTTTTTATTAGCGACATTTTTCTTAAAAGACTATCCCGAATACATGACCGGATTAATTATTATCGGTATTGCGCCCTGCATCGCCATGGTAATTGTATGGAACGAATTGGCCGAAGGCAACCGTGAACTCACAGCAGGTTTAATCGGAATTAACAGTTTGTTGCAAGTGTTTTTCTTTAGTTTGTATGCCTATTTTTATTTGAAAGTGATGTTGCCGTTATTCGGAATCAAAGGATTAGAATTGAACATCACCATAGCTGAAATTGCGAAAACCGTCGGAATCTACCTCGGAATTCCGTTTGCTTTGGCTGTGATTAGTCGGTTTGCCATAAAAAAATATATCGGAGATAAATGGTTCAACCAAAAATTCATTCCGTTTGTATCGCCAATTACCTTGATTGCGTTGTTGTTTACCATTGTAATTATGTTCAGTTTAAAAGGCGAAATGATAGTCGATTTGCCGTTGGATGTATTGCGAATTGCATTTCCCTTGGTAATTTTCTTTGCAATTATGTTTTTCTTAATGTTTTTTGTTGCAAAAAAAATTGGTGCCAATTACCGTGATGCCATAGCTTTATCATTCACCGCTTCGGGAAATAATTTCGAATTGGCGATTGCGGTTTCGATTGGTGTTTTTGGTATCAATAGCGGACAAGCTTTTGCTGGTGTCATCGGACCGCTTGTTGAAGTTCCGGCTTTAATTATTTTGGTGAATGTGGCGTTTTGGTTGCGGAAGAAGTATTTTACTTAAAAAAATCTTTTAAGTCATTTTTTAAATCGCAAATTAAAATTTCTAGTTTGCGTTTTTTATTTAAAATCTAATTTTGAGCATTGCCTCAAAAGTTGTTAAAATCTATTAATTTAGAAGTTTGAAATTTCTATTGACATAGTTTTATATATTTGTTACAATTAATTTAACGGAAAGTTATCATTTTATTGACCGTATAGCAACGTAAACACCATGAGTCTATCTAATTTATTCAGGCGAAAATCAACTTCAACAATTTTACAACAAGGCGGCGATGGCGAACATTCTGGATTAAATAAAGTATTAACAGTTAAAGATTTAACCTTCTTCGGTATAGCGGCAATTATTGGTGGAGGTACGTTCAGTGCAATAGGAAATGCCTGTTTTTCAGGAGGCCCAGGAGTTGTTATTTTATATGTTATTTGTGCGATTGCTTGTGGATTTACGGCGATGTGTTATGCCGAATTTGCGTCGAGAGTTCCTGTTTCTGGGAGTGCGTATACGTATGCTTATGTTTCTTTTGGAGAAATTTTCGCATGGATTATTGGTTGGGCGTTGTTGATGGAATATTCTATTGGAAATATTTACATTGCCTTTTCTTGGAGTGGCTATTTTACCAATTTACTTGAAGGTTTTAACATTCATTTACCAGAATGGCTGACTATAAATTATAAGTCGGCTCACGCTGCCTTTCTCGAAAGCAAATCGGGTGAAGGCATATTAGCTTGGCAAAACGCACCAGCCATTGGTAGTTTAAAAATCATTTTTGATTTGCCCGCAGTTTTGATTAATATATTGATTACGTATTTGGTTTATAAAGGCACAAAAGAATCGAGAAACATCAGTAATGCCATGGTCTACATTAAATTAGCTATTATTGTTTTAGTGATCATTGTCGGAGCTTTTTACATTGATATCAACAATTGGACGCCTTTTATGCCTAACGGATTTAGTGGTGTAATGGGTGGAGTTTCTGCAGTTTTCTTTGCTTATATTGGTTTTGATGCGGTTTCAACTTTGGCAGAAGAAAGTAAAAATCCACAACGCGATTTGCCACGAGGAATGATTTATTCGTTGTTGATTTGTACCGTGGTTTATATCATTTTAGCTTTTGTTATTACTGGAATGGTGTCGTATACATTATTGGGAGTTAGTGATCCATTGGCTGAAATTTTTGCTTTAAAAGGTGTAAAATGGATGTTGTTTATTGTTTCAATTGCTGCGGTTGTAGCGATGACGAGCGTAATGTTGGTGTTTCAAATGGGGCAACCTAGAATTTGGATGACCATGAGTCGCGATGGATTGATGCCAAAGAAGTTTTCTGAAATTCATCCCAAACATAAAACGCCTGGTTTTGCAACGATTGTAACAGGTTTGGTGGTTGGTATTCCGATATTTTTTACCGATGAAAATTTTGTATTGGATTTTACCAGTATTGGAACTTTATTTGCTTTCGTATTAGTTTGTGGTGGTGTATTAATGTTGTCTCCTCAAAGTGAAGCAGAATTAGCAGAACGTGCTACTAAAGGTAAATTCAGAATTCCATACATCAATTCAAAGTATATTTTTCCTGCAATAGTAATAGGTTCAGTCGCTTTAATTCAAAATCTATTTCCAACTTTTTTTGCAGATACTTTTAATTTTAATGATGATAATTTTGCATCCAACATTTCAATGGTTGTATTTTTTATTCTTTGTGTTGTCATGGCAGTTTTGGCTTTTGTTAAAAACTTGTCTCTGATTCCGTTACTCGGATTAATCTCATGTTGTTATCTACTAACCGGAATGGCAGTTTCTAACTGGAAATGGTTTGGTATTTGGTTGCTTATTGGATTGGTGTTTTACTTCGCCTACGGATTTAAAAACAGTAAGCTGAATCAATAAAAAGTATAAAAATCCCGATTTACTCGGGATTTTTTATTTATCTTCTAATAATATCTTTCGGAAAAACCACCACGCTTTCATGTCCGTTTTTCGATACAGCAGCTACACCAAAATAATAGTTGTCAATTACAATTCCTTTTAGTTCAAAGTTGTCGACATTACCTACCAACCGACTGTTTTCCCATTGCGGCGATGTCGTCAATCGCCAATAAATTTTGTACCCAATAATCGAATCGTCTTCGGGTTTCTCCCATTTTAATTTGGTATTGGGTTCCACAATACCGCCAATCAAAACATTTACAGGTTCTTTTGGCGCCGAAGCTAAACCAGCTAAAACAATCGCGTTCACAGCGGTTAATTTTTTGGCATAGTCAAAGTTAACGCCCTCAATCAAATCACCATAATTGATTCCTTTTTCAACTCGCGTATTTTGATGTTGTCGGTTGTAATTTTCATGCGCTTCCATAATTCGCACGCCTGCATAGCCCAAATCGTTAAACGGACGATGGTGACCACCGCGACCAAAACGGTCCAATCGATACACCATCATCGGATTCATTTCGGGCATTTAGGTCGTAGTTTGCTTTAAAATATAACGCGCCAATTGTCTAGAATTACCATCCACTTCACCACCATACGAGCGACGCGCTCTTCGTTCTTTTTCGGTTTCGGTGACTGGAGTAGGTTCAGAGAAAATTCGGAACGTGCGGTTGTCAATTACGCCATCCACACCTTCAATATTGCCAATCATGTCGTTGTTGAGTACACCGATGATTTCCCAGTTGTTCTTTTTGGCAAATTCGGCAAAACCTTTTCCGCCAAACAGTCCTTGTTCTTCGCCAGAAAGTCCCAAATAAATAATGCTATTTTCAAATTGGTATTTCGATAAAACGCGAGCTGCTTCGATAGCGCCTGCCATTCCAGTTGCGTTGTCATTGGCGCCAGGAGCATCATTAGTAAAATCCATAGTATCCGAATTGCGACTGTCAATATCGCCAGTCATAATGATATACCGGTTCGGATATTTTGTTCCTTTTTGAACCGCAGCTACATTGACAATCCAAGCGTCTTTTGGAATCCGATCGCCGTCTTTTTTGGTTACAAAATCTTTTTGGTAATAAACGTCAAGGCAATTGTTACATTCCATAGAAACCTTGTCGAATTCAGCTTTAATCCACCGTCTAGCTGCACCAATGCCTCTTTTGTTAGAAACGGTATCACTAAAGGTATTTCGGGTTCCAAAGTTGGCCAAAGTTCGTACATCAGATTCGAGTCTTTTCGAACTTACATCATCAATAATGGCATACAAACGAGCATCAGTTTGAGAGTAAAGTGTTTGAGAAATTACAACAAGTAAAAGGGCAAAATGTTTCATTGAAGTTTTCTTTCAAATGTAAAAAAAAATACTTTTCAAAATTTAGCAGTTCGCCTTAATTTTACCTCTTGCTTTTGCAATTTAATTTGTAAATTTGCACTACAAAAAAATAAACACTATGAGTTCATTTGACGTAGTCATTATAGGTTCGGGTCCTGGCGGATATGTATCAGCTATTCGTTGTGCCCAATTGGGTTTTAAAACAGCCATTATCGAAAAATACAGTACGCTTGGCGGTACCTGTTTGAATGTAGGATGTATTCCTTCTAAAGCTTTGTTGGCGTCATCGCATCATTATGAAGAATTACAACATTTTGCCGATCACGGAATTGAAGTTTCGGGAGAAATAAAAGTCAATTTAGAAAAGATGATTGCGCGCAAACAAGCCGTTGTCGACCAAACTTCGGGCGGCGTTAAATTTTTAATGGATAAAAATAACGTTACGGTTTTTGAAGGTTTAGGTTCATTTGTTGATGCGACACATGTTGCTATTGCAAAAGCCGACTGTACTTCGGAAACTATTGAAGCAAAAAATATCATCATTGCTACAGGTTCAAAACCATCGAGTTTGCCATTTATCAAATTGGATAAAGATCGAATTATCACCTCTACAGAAGCCTTAAAATTACCAGAAGTTCCTAAACATTTGGTGATTATTGGTGGTGGCGTTATCGGAATTGAATTGGGTCAAGTGTATTTGCGACTCGGAGCACAAGTTTCGGTTGTAGAATATTTAGACCGAATTATTCCTGGTATGGATGCTGCTTTGTCGAAAGAATTAACCAAAGTATTGAAGAAACAAGGCATGAAATTTTATACATCTCACAAAGTAAAATCGGTTGCCAAAATAGGAAAAACAGTAACGGTGCAAGCCGATAATGCAAAAGGAGAAACCATTTCGTTAGTAGGCGATTATTGCTTAGTAGCTGTTGGTCGTCGTCCGTATACTGATGGATTGAATGCTGAAAATGCAGGTGTGAAAGTAACAGAAAGAGGAATGGTCGAAGTGAACAATCACTTGCAAACCAACATTTCCAACATTTACGCAATCGGTGATGTGGTTCGTGGTGCCATGTTAGCCCACAAAGCAGAAGAGGAAGGCGTTTTAGTTGCCGAAATTCTTGCCGGTCAAAAACCACATATTGACTACAATTTGATTCCAGGTGTAGTGTATACGTGGCCTGAAGTTGCTGCAGTTGGTAAAACCGAAGAGCAATTAAAAGAGGCAGGAGTAGCCTATAAAGCAGGAAGTTTTCCATTCAAAGCTTTAGGTAGAGCTCGAGCTGGTGGCGATACAGACGGATTTGTGAAAATCTTAGCCGATGCCAAAACGGATGAAGTGTTAGGAGTTCACATGATTGGTGCGCGTTGTGCCGATTTGATTGCGGAAGCCGTTACTGCAATGGAGTTTAGAGCTTCTGCCGAAGACATTTCCAGAATGAGTCACGCACATCCTACGTTTGCTGAAGCTATTAAAGAAGCCGCTTTAGCAGCAACAGACAATAGAGCTTTGCACGTTTAAGGCATTAAATTATAACACGCGAATTACACTAATTTTTACGAATGATTTGTGAAAATTAGTGTAATTTTTTTTTAGTCAGGCTGTATACAGATGCTTATGACTATTCCCATTCGGATAAATCAAAAAGATATTCGCTGCAAAAGCTCAGCAGCCATAGGAATATCTGAGGTAGTCAAAAACACATGAATCAATAAAATATTCACCGTAATTGGAAGTAATGCCAATAAAGCTACTTTAATAAATTTTCTGGTTAGAAGTGATAAACCCGTAATAAGCTCAAGAACTTTTACAAAAGAAAACAGGTGTTTTGTAGCCATGAAGCCACCTATAACGGTCGCCATGTCATCTGTTGGAACAAGTTGTTTTATCTAATTTAAAAAAGTATGCAATCGAGGCAAATACCATCATGCCGCCCAATAATAATCGGACAATAATAATTGCAATTCTGATAAGTATTTGGTTTTTTGGTTGGTATCTCAAAGATACAAGATAATCAAAACAAAAAAACCACTTCAAACGAGTGGTTTATTAACAGTGTTTTTAATATAGTAACCGCAGATTCACAGATTACTTTTTTTAATTCAGTGTTATAATCTGCGAATCTGCGGTTATCAAATCCTTTTTTCTCCAAGTCCTACTTTGCACTTAAAGTATTGTATTTATTGACTTTGCAGAAATCATCAGAGCAATTTTAAGCAACAAAAAGCAATGAAATACTTGTTTTGTTGTACCTAATGTTGTACCTTCGTAGCACGATGCACCCGAATGAAATGCTAGTATTTACAAGGCTTTCACCACTTTGCATTATTTTGTAAAGATAGTACAACATTTCTAAATTCCAAATCTTATGGCTTCAATTAAATTAATCCTCAGAACCCATCAAGCTGACCAAACAGGTCACAGTCCTTTATACATTCGAGTTATAAAAGACAGAAAAACGAAATTTATCACTGCTGGAGTGAAGCTCAAAGAGAACGAGTGGGATGAAGCAAAGCAGAAGGTAAAAAAGAACCATTCCAATAGCGCAAGAATGAACGCTTCATTATCTCAAAAGATTGCAGATGCCGAAGGGCAGCTTGCCGACCTGGAGCGCAAAGTAAAATCCGTTTCGATAAACAAGATCAAGGAAGCCATCAAGGGAAAAGAAGTGCCTAATTTTTTTGATTATGCTTACAAAAAATGTGAAAAATTAAAAGGAAACCTTGCTGTAAGTTCTCATAGAGCTTATTACGGTTGTATCAAAAAATTTGAAAACTATTTAGGAACTCGGGATATTTATTTCGATGACATTACTGTTTCGGTTTTAATGGACTACATTAGTGATTTAAGTAATGTGCAGAAAAATTCGAATACAACCCAACGCCAAAAGATAATCATTTTGGCTATTATGTTCAAAGAGGCGATTAAAGAGGATATTATTCCGCCTCATATGTATCCGTTTAGCAAAATCAAATTAACACGAAATAGCAGCTCTCGTTCCTTTTTAAGCAAAGAACAAATACAAAGTTTATTAAACTTAAATTTTGCTCCAGGATCAATTTCTGAAATTGCTCGTGATATGTTTGTATTTTCGATTTATGCTGGTGGTTTGCGTTTTAGTGATGTAGTCGATTTGCAACACCAACACTTCAATGTGGAGGAAAGCCGAATCAAAAAGGTAATCCGTAAAACTTCTCGCTTACATCAGTTTAAAATGGGTACTGTTGCTTTGAATATCCTTGCTAAATACCAAAAAGAAAATGCCCTTAAGGACGATTTTATTTTTCCGATAGTAAAAAACAAAGAATTGTATTTCAAAAACGAAGAAACCAAACATAAAATCATCGAAAGTGGAAATGTACTATGTAATAAATATTTGAGGAAAATCGGAAAAGAAATGAAATTACCCTTTTCGCTTTCATTTCATTTAAGTCGCCATAGTTTTGCTACAAATGCGTTAAATAACGGAATGAGAATCGAGCACGTTTCTAAACTGATGGATCACAAAGAAATCAGCACTACGCAGATTTATGCCAAAATCATAAGTGAAGAACTGGACAAGGCCGTTGATAGTTTTATTTTCTAAACAACCTGTCAAGCACCTATTTTATTGACCTTAAACGATTGTTAATAACTTCAACTAAAATCCTTTAACAAGGATTTTTTTTATTTTATAACTTTACAGAAGAGAAAATGAGTAATTTTTAAAGCATTCGAAACGAGTGATAAACGAACACTAGTAGAAAACACTAGGACTTCCAAAAAGCAACCAATTTAAAACCGCTTTTAATTACCTTTTAATACTAAATGAACACCCCAAAAACTATAATTAAACTTGAACTCAAAGGATCAAAATATGCAAACAGCACCGTTTGTAGAATTATTGGCAGTGCCAGCGGCGCTGGCCAAAAATCCTTTATATGATATTATTGTCGAGGACAAAATCAATATTCAAAACTATTGCAATGCTTTAATTGCAAAAATTCTAGAACTCAAACAATCTCAATTTCCTGCATTTATCGATTATCAATTCAATCAGGTGAAGAACCCTGAAGTGTGGATATGCAAACTCGAAAAATTATTAGCCAATAATGAAGCCTTTTTCAGCTCCAAAACAGCATTGAGTAGATACAATAAGTTGTACATTTTAATTGATAAAAAACGAACAGAGCTGCAATCTTTGAGAGTAATTGCCACCAAACCAAAAGCTACTAAAAGACAAATTAACGCAGATACTGACGATAGGTATTTTTCTTTTTTTGAAGCAAAAAGCTATATAAATTCATTAGATAATTTTAACGACAAGATTATTTATTTAATGGATGAAATCTTTGAATACAACCAAGCGGATATCGTTTCTCTTAATAATAAGTTACAACCTTACGACAAACAATGCAATCAATTAATTGAGCAATTACAAATAATGCGTAAAGTTAAAAACGATTTTGAAAAAGAAAATCAACAAAAACAAGCCACTGAAAACAGTTCAAATATTCCATTAAAAAAAATCAGATTAAACGGTCCAACTAACATAATTACTAATGCTTTCAAACAAATGATGGTCAATGTGAAACCAAATGGAAAACCTTATATTCAAGGAAAAATCAAAGATGTTAGTCAAATTATATGCCTAATATTTGAAGATGAAAAAGGCGAACCACTTTCACAAGCCACTGTTCTAACCTATCTTTCACCAAATCGCACCGACAAAGACCCCAATAACGACATCAAAGTTAGATTTTAGTCCGATTTTTTAAAAACACACTATTTGTAATACATATAATAATCAGCATCTTACAAACTATTTAGTCTTATCGGACTAAAAAGTACTTATCGGACTTTTTTTAATTTCTTCCATTTGCACCATAACTTTTAAACATTTAAAAAAATGGAAGCAATTATCTTCACAAAAGACCAGTTCACAGATCTAATGAGCAAATTAGACACTATTCAAAGCCAAATCTCAATCAAGGCTGACCCAAAGAAAGAAACGTTTCTTGATAATCAAGAATTCCTTCTTCTGATGAAAATTTCAAAACGTACAGCGCAAACCTGGAGAGACGAAGGCAAAATTTCATTTAGTCAAGTGGGAAACAAAATCTACTACAAACTTTCTGATGTTGAAAAGCTCCTAACAGAGCATTACAACAAATCTTTTAAAGGAAGATAGAATGAGCAGCTGCAACGGAACTTGTGAGTTTTGCGATTGCAAAACTCACACAAACGAGAACCAACAACCTGTCACCCTGAGCTTGTCGAAGGGCAACTATTAACCATTAAATTACAACTATGGTAACCATTTTCAAGAATTTCAACGAGGTTGTTGAACACAAAACAATTTCAACAATTTTAGAAGAAATCAAAACAGGAAAGTACAAACCAGGTATCATTTACCTGCGTAAATCACTGGCCGAAAACAAAACAGAAGCCTACAATAAAGCCAAAAAATCACTTCCAGCATTCACACCTTCGGGAAAGTTTGTTGGAGGTCGAAAATTGGAATTCCTCGCGGATTATTCAAATTGTATTATTCTGGACATCGACAAATTAACTGCTGCCGATTTGCAAAATGCAAAGCATTTGGCCAATCAAAGTGAATTCACATTTGCCAGTTTCATTAGTCCATCAGGCAATGGATTAAAAATTCTAGTAAAAATAAATTCAGACAAAGCCAATCACAAAGAAGCGTTCCTATTGGTACAAGCACATTATGAGAGTATTTTAAAACTGGAAATAGACAAATCAGGCAAAGATGTAACGAGGTTATGCTTTTATTCCTGGGATGAAAATTTGTATCTAAATGAAAATTCTAAAACCTTTGTCACATTGAGCGCAGTCGAAATGACTTTAACTGAAACACAACCTGAACCTAAAACCCTAAAGCTTGAACCAATTGAAGACCAATATGCCATTTACAATCATTGCATAAAATTCACCGAAAAAAAAGTGCAATTTGTGAATGGTAGTCGCAACGTATTTGTACATCAACTAGCGTGTAACCTAAACAGAAAAGGAGTTGCTTTAAACGAAGCTTTGGGATATATTTTAACTGATTTTGGGTATGACGAAAAAGAGGTAACCCAAGCTGTAAATAGTGCTTATGGTAATAGTCACGAGTTTGGTAAAAATGAGAAATATGAAGCTCCTAAAAACCCAACACCAAAAACACAAAAACCAACAACTATTATAGAGGATGAAGACGACGAAGACAAACCAAAACCAACCCAAATTGACCGTTTAGAGTTGTTTTTATCAAACAAATATGTATTTCGGCACAATATGGTTTCTGGAAAATTAGAGTTCCAGTATTTCGGTAAAAAGAAGTGGAATGTAATGAATGATTTTATTGA
>CANLLR010000032.1 GCA_947491985.1 Flavobacteriaceae bacterium
CACCACCAAAACCGTGACGTTTAACAACTCCTTGAAAACCTTTACCTTTTGATACACCTTGTACGTCAACAAATTCTCCTTCGCTGAATACATCTACGGTAACATTGTCACCTAACTTAAACTCACCTTCAAAATCTTGGAATTCAACGACTTTCTTTTTTGCAGAAGTTCCCGCTTTTTTAAAGTGCCCTTGAGCTGCTTTAGTTGCGTGTTTTTCTGTTTTGTCATCGAAACCAAGCTGAAGGGCTTCATACCCGTCAACCTCATTGGTTCTGACTTGGGTAACGACACAAGGTCCAGCTTCGATTACCGTACAAGGAATATTCTTCCCGTTCTCGTCGAAAATGCTAGTCATGCCGATTTTTCTTCCAATTAACCCAGACATAGTAAACTAATTATTAATTAATAAATTGATTTTTGTAATACAAAGAAATAAGTACCAGAACAGAATCCATTCCGATACTTACTCTTATTCTTTTTAAAAGAAACTTAAACTTTGATTTCTACTTCAACTCCACTTGGTAACTCTAATTTCATTAGGGCGTCGATGGTTTTTGAAGACGAACTGTAAATATCAAGTAATCGTTTGTATGAACTTACTTCGAACTGCTCTCTCGATTTTTTATTAACGTGAGGAGAACGTAGTACCGTAAATATTTTTTTGTGTGTAGGTAACGGAATAGGACCTGTTACAACAGCACCTGTGCTTTTCACAGTTTTTACGATTTTCTCAGCAGATTTATCCACCAACATGTGATCGTAAGATTTTAATTTTATTCTAATTTTTTGACTCATCTTGTTAAAAATTAAGCGTTACCTTTTGCTTTTTTGATTACTTCTTCAGATATGTTAGAAGGAGTTTGCTCATAGTGAGAGAATTCCATTGTAGAGGTTGCTCTACCAGAAGACAATGTTCTTAATGTAGTTACATAACCAAACATTTCTGATAAAGGCACATCAGCCTTGATAGTTTTCGCACCATTTCTGTCACCCATATCATTCACCTGACCTCTACGACGGTTGATATCACCAACGATATCTCCCATGTTTTCTTCTGGAGTAATAACTTCCATTTTCATGATTGGCTCCAAAATAACAGCTCCTGCAGCTTTAGCTACTTCTCTATAACCCATTCTTGCTGCCAATTCAAAAGAAAGTGCATCAGAATCGACTGGGTGGAAAGATCCATCCAATAAAGTTACTTTTAAGCTATCCACTTGGTATCCAGCTAATGGACCTTGTTTCATCGCTTCACGGAACCCTTTTTCAACAGATGGAATGTATTCTTTAGGAACGTTACCACCTTTTACTGCATTTACAAACTGCAATCCAACTGGAACTTTACCGTCTACTTCGTCAGCAGGCTCTAGTAAAAATACGATATCACCGAATTTACCACGACCTCCAGATTGTTTCTTGTACGTTTCTCTGTGATTTGCTGATTTGGTGAAAGCTTCTTTGTATTCTACTTGAGGCTCACCTTGGTTTACTTCAACTTTGAATTCGCGTTTCATACGATCTACAAGGATGTCTAAGTGTAACTCACCCATACCTGAAATAATCGTTTGACCTGAAGCTTCGTCAGTACGTACTGTAAATGTTGGATCTTCTTCAGCCAATTTAGCCAAAGCCATACCCATTTTATCAACGTCTGCTTTTGTTTTTGGCTCGATAGCGATACCAATTACTGGTGCAGGGAATTTCATCGACTCCAAAATGATTGGGTGTTTTTCATCACACAATGTATCTCCCGTTTTGATATCTTTAAATCCAACTGCTGCTCCAATATCACCTGCTTCGATGTACTCGATTGGGTTTTGTTTGTTAGCGTGCATTTGGTAGATACGAGAAATTCTTTCTTTGTTTCCTGAACGTGTATTTAAAACGTAAGAACCTGCATCAAGACGACCTGAATAGGCACGGAAGAAAGCCAAACGACCTACGAATGGGTCAGTTGCAATCTTAAATGCCAAAGCAGCGAACGGCTCTTTTACATCTGGTTTACGTAATATTTTAGTTTGATCTTCTTCTAACAATTCAGCATCATCAGGGTGAATTCCTTCGATACCTTCTTTGTCCATTGGAGATGGTAAGTATTTACAAACCGCATCCAACATAAATTGAACTCCTTTGTTTTTGAAAGAAGAACCAGCAATCATAGGAATGATAGCCATATCCATAGTCGCAGCTCTTAATGCGTTGTTGATTTCTTCCTCAGTAATTGAGTTTTCATCTTCCATGAATTTCTCCAATAGATTTTCATCATAATCCGCTACTGCTTCAATAAGAATCGATCTGTATTCTTTTGCTTCAGCAATCATATCCTCTGGAATTGGCACGATATCAAAAGTAGCTCCTAACGTTTCATCATGCCATACGATAGCTTGATTTTTCACTAAGTCAACGACTCCTTTAAAATCGATTTCATCTCCGATAGGTAATGTAATTGCAACCGCATTTGACTTTAACATGTCTCTAACTTGCTGACAAACCATCAAAAAGTTAGCACCTTGACGGTCCATTTTGTTTACAAATCCCATACGTGGCACTCTGTATTGATCGGCAAGTCTCCAGTTAGTTTCTGATTGAGGTTCAACACCATCAACAGCACTAAATAAAAAAACCAATCCGTCAAGTACACGCAATGAACGATTTACCTCAACGGTAAAGTCAACGTGTCCTGGGGTATCAATAATATTGAAGTGGTACGGTAAACTTTCTGGCAATACTTTACCTTGCTCAGTAGGGAAACTCCATTCACAAGTAGTAGCCGCAGAAGTAATAGTAATACCTCTTTCTTGCTCTTGCGCCATCCAGTCCATTGTTGCGGCACCATCATGCACTTCACCAATTTTGTGTGATTTTCCTGTATAAAATAAAATACGCTCCGTTGTTGTTGTTTTACCAGCATCAATGTGAGCTGCAATTCCGATATTTCTTGTATATTTAAGATCTCTAGCCATTTCTTACTGTATTAAAATCTAAAATGTGAGAATGCTTTGTTTGCTTCAGCCATTTTGTGAGTATCCATTCTCTTTTTAACCGCAGCACCTTCTTCTTTAGCCGCAGCTAAAACTTCTGACGCTAAACGTTGAGCCATAGATTTCTCGTTTCTTCTCCGTGCATAAAGTATCATCCACTTCATTGCCATAGAAATTTTTCTGTCTGGTCTAATCTGCATTGGAATTTGAAATGTAGCTCCACCTACTCTACGACTACGTACTTCTACGTGAGGCATAACGTTGGTTAATGCATCTTTCCAAATTTCTACTGATGACTTTTCAGCATCTTGTTTTTTTGATTCTACGATATCCATTGCATCATAAAATACTTTGAAAGCTGTTGATTTTTTACCATCCCACATTAAGTTATTTACAAAACGTGTTACTAACTGATCGTTAAATTTTGGATCTGGTAAAAGAGGTCTTTTCTTCGCTGCTCTTTTTCTCATGTCTTTGTTTTTTGAGTTTTAAAAATTACTTCTTCGCCTCTTTTGGACGTTTTGCACCATACTTAGATCTTCTTTGCGTTCTTCCTGCTACACCTGAGGTATCAAGTGCACCACGAACGATGTGGTATCTAACTCCTGGTAAATCTTTTACTCTTCCGCCTCTCACTAATACTATCGAGTGCTCTTGTAGATTGTGTCCTTCGCCAGGTATGTAGGCATTTACTTCATTTCCATTTGTCAAACGTACACGCGCTACTTTACGCATTGCAGAGTTTGGTTTTTTTGGAGTCGTAGTGTAAACACGCGTACAAACACCTCTTCGTTGAGGACAAGAATCTAAAGCAACCGATTTACTCTTCTTAGTGATCTGAGTTCTTCCTGTTCTTACTAATTGTTGAATAGTTGGCATAATTAAATACTAAAAATTACTTGTTTATAAAATTCCCGCTTTTTACGGGGTTGCAAATGTAGTAAATATTTTTAATAAAAAAAATCATAACTCATTAATTTTTAAATACATTTCCCAACAACGGAAAAAATATAGTAAACTGATAAAAATTGCGTTATTTTTACAACGTCAACAAAAATTAAAATGGTTAACTTTTTAGCCCTGATGGAAGCGGTATCCTTTTTTGGGCGCAAAGCAACAAAAAAGATAGAGCGAACAGCAGGAAATGCGATCACTGACATAGCCCAAGCTGTTTGCTAAAAAAAATAAAAAATTGCAAAAATATTTTATCCTTTTTACCTTTCTATTTTTCCTAAATGGTTTTGGGCAAAATCTGTATTTAAAAATAGATGGTGCTTCTACAAAAGAAACTTCTATAATAGATTCATTACGCTACAAGACAGTTCACAAAAACTACAAAATTATACTAGAAGAGACTATTACTGTTTCAGATAAGCTTGCGAAAATAGGCTATTTAGAAAGTAAGATAGTTAGAAACTTAAAAGTGAATGATTCCACTTTTTTATATCAATACGAATTGGGTGCTAAAACATCTTTTATACATATATATACAGGTAAAATAAAGAATAACTTAAGCCTCCCTTTTTCAGAATCAAAAAATGATACTCTTATAATTCCGTTTCTAGAAAGCGAACGATTTTTGCTTACCACGCTGAAATCGTTGGAAAAGAATGGATATTCAATGGCAAAGGTGAAATTGGTAAATGTCATTAAAAACCAAAATCATCTTGAAGCAGATTTGAGTATTGAACTTGACAAAAAAAGATTTGTAAATGATATAGTAATTAATGGTTACGATAAATTTCCAAAAGGATTTAAGAAAAATATTTTTCGAATGTATCGCAACAAAACTTTCACTCAGGAAAGTCTAGAAAAAATAAACAACGATTTTAATCAGTATCGATTTATAAAACAAACCAAATATCCGGAGATTTTATTTCTAAATGATTCGACAAAAGTGTATGTATATTTAGAAAAAGCAAAGGCAAACACTTTTGATGGTTTCATTGGGTTTTCGAACGACGAAAACGGCAAAGTTATTTTTAATGGTTATTTGGATTTGGTGTTGAATAACATTTTAAATTCGGGCGAAAAAGTAGCTTTGTATTGGAAAAGCGATGGTAGAGATCAAAAAACTTTTAATCTAAGCATAGAGATGCCGTATTTGTTTAAGAGTCCGATTGGACTTAAAGCTCAAATAAACATTTTTAAACAAGATAGTCTTTTTCAAAACACACGAACCAATATCGATTTGGGGTACTTTTTAAATTACAACAACCGTTTGTATTTAGGTTATCAAGCAACTGAATCTAGCGATATTCAGAATACAAATTCTGCTTTACTCAATGATTATTCTAACAACTTTATAACCCTGAATTACGAATTTTTCAACTTTAATTCTTTGTCTAATAAAAGTGTTTTTACCTTTCTAGATGCTAGTGCATTAAATGTAAAAATAGGAACAGGAAAAAGAACCTCAAAATTTGAAAGCAATCCGCAATATTTTGGGAGTTTGAATTGGAATCATAATTTCTATTTAAACACCAAAAACGTGGTAAACATTAAAAGTCAAAATTACTACTTACAAAGCAGTACTTACATTGTAAATGAATTGTATCGTTTTGGTGGTATAACTTCCATCCGTGGTTTTAATGAAAATAGTTTACAAGGAAATGTTTTTACTTCTTTGTTGACTGAATATCGTTACGTCTTGTCGCCAAGTATTTATGCTCACTCCATTATTGACTACGGCTATGTTCAAGACAGAACGTCCAATGTAAATAGTAATCTTTTGGGGTTTGGATTTGGGTTTGGTTTACTAACCAAAAATGGATTATTCAATTTAATTTATGCCAATGGCTCTACAGACGAACAACAAATTAAACTCTCCAACTCTATTGTTCACATTAGTTTTAAAGCTACTTTTTAATCGCAATTATTAAAAATTATCAAATCATTAAATTATATAGGATTTTTAAGATTTTTTTAAGACTTTTGTTTTAACTAATCCTAACCAAATTTATAATGAAAACAAAGTGTAATTTATTAGTAACACTACTATTAGTGTTATTTGTTCAATTTACTTTTGCACAAGACAGGAATGTGTCTGGAGTTGTGACAGACAACTTAGGCGACCCTTTTCCTGGTGTAAATGTAATAATTAAAGGCAAGGCACAGGGCACACAAACCGACTTGGATGGAAAATTTACCATCAAAGCAAGCCCTTCAGATGTCTTGATCTTTAGCTTTTTAGGGACAAAAACCCAGGAAGTGGTTGCAAAATCTACAACCATCAATGTTAAACTACAAGACGATTCTATAGAATTAGAAGGTGTTGTGGTTACCGCATTAGGTATCAAAAGAAAACCCGATGAGATAACAACAGCAACCCAACTTGTAAAGACAGAAGAGTTAAATCAAGCCAAAGCAACCAATGCCGCAGTCGGATTGGTGGGTAAAGTTTCAGGATTGCAAATCAATACGATTAACAATGGTGTCAATCCTGATACCCGAATCCAATTAAGAGGATTTCGATCGGTTTCAGGTAATAATGAAGCATTAGTCGTAATCAATGGTGTCATCTCAACCGCTAATGCATTAGCTAATTTAAATCCAGAAATCATCGAATCGGTTAACGTATTGAAAGGGTCTAATGGAGCTGCTTTGTATGGATCGCAAGGTTCTAATGGGGTAATTATTGTTACCACCAAAAAAGGAAATAAGCAAAACGAGAAATTTAAAATAACTTTAAATACCACTTATACTGTTGAAGAAATTTCTATGTTTCCAAAATTACAGAGCCGATTTGGACAAGGGTATCAAGGAGCACAAGATTTTACTGAAAATACCAACTGGGGAGCTGAATTGGATGGTTCATTACAACCTACAGGTTTACAACAAACGTTGTTACCTTATTCGTTTATCAAAGACAATTACAAACCATTCTTTACAGATGGAACAACATTGTTAAATTCGGTTGCCGTATCTTCTGGTGATCAAGACGGTTATATTAATTTCTCTTTAGGAAATCAAAAAACGGAAGGAACTATTCCTGGTGATAAGTTTACCAAAAACAACTTTTATTTGAGTGCTGGGAAAACAGCGGGAAAATGGAGTTTAAACGGAAATATGACGTATACCACAAGCAATCAGAATACAGCTGGTGGTGTAGAAGGTTCTATTTATGGCGCTTTGGTTCAAACTCCAGTAAACGTGCCTGTTGAACTTTTCAGTAATCCAGATAATGCCACACACTGGACCTACTGGGAATTAAGTCCGTATTGGAAACTAGAAAACGAAAGAATTACTAGCAAAGGACAATCCTTTGACGGGGTTGGTGATTTAAACTACAAATTCAATAAAAACATTGATTTTACCTACCGAGCAGGTTTTAACAGTACTTCCTTTAACGATGTAGAGTTTTTTAATGGATATAGAACTGCCGTTGTGTATTGGGATTCTCCTTTTGATTACGTGTCTTCCTATGAAGTTAGAAATACCAACATACGAAATTTATATTCTGACTTCATGATAAATTTAAATTACGATTTAACAGAAAACATTTCATTGAAAGCAAACATTGGTAATAATATCACGAGTAATGAGTATAATGAATTATCCGTTCGTGGAGAAAAATTGGTTATTCCTGGTTTATACAACATTTCAAATATCACTGGAAATACAACTCAAGTTGACCGAAAAAGACAACAACGAGGGTATTCGTACTTTGCCAACTTAGATTTAGGTTATAAAGATTATTTGTTTTTAAACATGACTGCAAGAAAAGATTGGACTTCAGTAATCAATGAACCGTTCTTATATTACAGTGGTGGTGTATCATTTATTCCAACCAAGGCTTTCCCAGGATTTGGCGGCAAGGTGTTAACACATGCTAAACTTTCAGCTAGTTATGTAAATGTAGGTAATGCTATTGTAAAACCTTATGATATCAATGACCGATTTCAAAGTGCTGGTGGATCAGGATTTCCATATGCAGCAAACAATTCATTTGTTCAAACATTACAAATTACAAATAAAAACCTTGAAAACGAATTCAATTTTTCTAAAGAATTTAATGTGAATTTAGAGTTTTTCAAAAGAAGGATTACATTAGACTTTAGCTACTATTATTCTGATAATAAAAATCAAATTCTACGTACATCGCCTTCTACAACATCAGGAGCCAATTTTGCCACTATAAATGTTGGTGAAACTATTTCACAAGGTTTGGAAATCGATTTAGGAGTAACCCCTTTCAAATCGGATGCTTTTACTTGGGATTTCAGAATTGGATACAGTGCTCCAAAAACAGAAGTCACAAAAGCAACAGACAGTTTCAACCAAGTAGCCGTCGGACAATATTTAGGAACTGTTGGTGTTGCTGCAATAGTTGGAGAGCAATTTCCAATGTTAGTAGGAACAGGTTATTTAAGAGATGATGCTGGAAATGTAGTTATTGATGCTTCAAATGGCGATCCTTTGAAAGCATCTAATGTAAAATTAGGAAAAACCACACCCGATTACATTTTGGGTTTAACCAATACTTTCAGATATAAAAATCTGAGATTGACCTCGGTTTTTGATTACCGAACAGGTCATGTATTTTATGCTGGTGTAAAAGACGGATTGATTCAAAATGGTTCGGATATTGTTACGGCACAAAACGGTAGAGATCCGTTTATATTTCCTAACTCAGTAATTCAAACCGCTCCTGGAGTATATGCTCAAAATACAACCATTACTACTTCTGGAGGACAAGATTACTATACAGGAATCTACAGAGAAATTGATGAAAATTTTGTTTTGGATGCTACCGCTTTCAAGTGTAGAGAAATTGCATTATCGTATTCCTTCTCAAGTAAAGCATTGAAAAACACAATGATTGAAGGCTTATCAATTGGATTGAATGCACGTAATGTATTTATGATTCTTCCAAAAGAAAACAGAAACTACACCGATCCTGAATTCTCTTTTACTACAGGAGAAGATGACAACACCGTTGGTTTAAGCACAGGCGCACAAGCACCTCCAACAAGAACTTACGGTTTTAATATTAATGTTACTTTTTAAAAAAATGAATATGAAAAATAGAATTAAAAATTCAATATTAGGTGCATTTGCATTTACAATGGTAGTATCATGCGATAATTACTTGGATGTAAATGAAGATCCAAACAATCCTTCGTCTGAGATTGTAAGCCCTGAGATTGTGCTTGCCGCAACTCAAGTGTATACCTATAATGTTTTAGCGGGTTCTGTTAATAACCCAGCCAATATGAACCAACTTGGTAATTTAATGATGAATAACTGGACTAGAGACGTTGGAGCGTCTAACTCTAGTTATTATTTCAATGAACACACCTATAATGTTACTTCTGATTTTTATGCTGGTATTTTTGAAGATTTGTTTTTAAGAACTTCCAATTATACTTTTATTCAAAAAATAGAACGAACAGGATATGACAATTACATCGCTATTTCTAAAATTTTGAAGACGTATTATTTTCAATATTTAGTCGACATGTATGGTGATATTCCTTATTCTCAAGCACACTTAAGAGGAGAAAACTTAACTCCTGTTTATGATGATGATTTCGCCATTTACAGAGATTTATATGTACAATTGGAACAAGCGATTGCACTAATAGATAATGCTCCAGCTGGAACAATAAATCCAGGTTCAAATGATGTAATGCTACAAGGTAACATGACAATGTGGAAAAAGTTCGCAAACACTTTAAAATTGCGTTTGCTATTAAGAGAATCACAAAGATCAGCATCGGCAAGTTATATTGCAACTAAAATGGCTCAACTTCAATCAAGCGGAGCAACCTTCTTAGGTCCAAATGATAATGTAAAAATTAATCCGGGTTACAGTCCAACAACCAATCAGCAAAACGGATTTGCTTCGTTATTTTTAAATACCAATGATGCTTTTGTTAACAATTGGTCATCTACTGGAGCTACATTATACACTGTCAATTACTTGCAAGGCACTAATGACACCCGTATTGGAAGAATTTATTCTGCTACATCTGCTGGTCCTGGAACTTACAACGGTCACCAGCAAGGTGATGTGTTGAACACTTCGACAAATTATCCTGTGTCGCATGTTGGACCTGGTTTACTAACAAGTTCATCTCAAGACGGAATTGTTTTCACAGCCACCGAAAGTTTGCTATTACAAGCAGAAGCAGTTCAACGAGGATTTTTAAGTGGCTCTGCGCAAAATTTATATGAGACTGCTATTACAGAATCATACAAACTATTAGGCCTAACTGCTGCTCAAGCTACAACCTATTACAGCCAATCGTTCAATTTGGTAGGATGGAATTCTTCAGCTAATAAGATCGAAGCCATCATCAATCAAAAATGGATTGCTTTAAACGGAATTAATGGTGGTGAAACATGGATTGAAAACACAAGAACAGGTTATCCTGCACATGTGCCTTTATCTACTGTTGCTCCGGGTACATCAAGACCTATTAGACTATTATACCCAAGCTCAGAGATAGCTGGCAACACCGCTAATGTTCCACAACAAACCGAATCACAAGCATTCACAAGCCCCGTATTTTGGAAACAATAAAATAAAAAAGATATGAAAAAATTTAAAATAATTGCATTAATGTTACTCTCAGTAGTAGCATTACTATCCTGCGTAAAAGATGATGCAGAAGATTTTGGTTCTGGACCTTATGTTATTGGTTTCAAAAATCTTCAAGGGTCTTACATTTATACCGATAATGATGTAAATCCGGTACAAATTTCAGAGCCTATTAACTTAATAGGCGGAAGTAACGGAACAACAGCTTTAGAAAATATTGTAATTCCATTTACTGTTGATCCTTCTAGTACTGCAATTGCAGGAACCGATTATACTATCAATGTTACCGGAACTACGGTAACTATTCCTGCTGGTACCGATTTTGTACAAATACCAATTACTGTTAATCCTGTTGTCTTACCTGGAAATACTCCCAAAACAATTATTATTAATTTAGGGCAACCTAACGCTAATAGTGTTGTATCTGAAGCTAAAAAAACGATCACAATTACCATTGCAAAATGTGAGTCGGATATAAGTGGTGTGTATGCGCTTTCGGTAACCCGTTTGGATAATGGTGTAGTTTACAGTTTTCCAAATGAAGTTATTACTGAGTTATCACTTGGTGTATATGAGACCTCAACTTCTGGTCCATATGATGATTTAACACTTGACGGAGCTCCAAGAAATGGTTTTATATTTAAAGATGTATGTCAGTCAGTAGTGATTGACGAACAAAATCTTGGCGACTTCTATTCGAATCTTCTTTTCGGAAATCCAACAGAAACCAATGAAATCGTTTTACATCCAATAACTGGAATTGTAACCACGATTACGATGAATTATACCATAACATTTGCTGCTGGAAATAGAAAATTTAAAGCCGTTTATACTAAACTTTAAAAAATTATGAAAAAAATAGTAAATTATAAATACTCAATACTTGCATTATTTAGCCTTTCAATGGTTTTTATTGCTTGTAATGATGACGTAGAAGATTTGGGTAAAAAAGAAAAACCAGTCTTAACAGCAAACGGTCCCACAGATATTACTGTTTCAGAAGGTAATGATGCAATACTGAAATTCAAATTGAATAAAGCCATCAATGAGCCTATTCAATATCGTTTGGTTATTATAAACGAGGGAAGTTCAGCTACTGATCAAGATGATTATGTAATACCTGGTTGTAGAAGCAATGACCCAGATTGTGTTGCGATTGAGGAAAATGGAGGGCCGGTTGGATATATCTTTGAAATTCCAGCCTACACAACTGAATACGATGTGAATATTGCCGCTATATTTGATGATTTTGCAGAAGCTCCTGAAACTTTAAAACTTAAAGTGATTTCTAATAGAACGTTGCTTGGTGTTGTAGATGAGTTGTATTACACAATAAACATCAATAATTCGACTACAAACGATTTAAGCATCCGATTAAATTGGAGCGGAACTTTCATGTCTGGAGGTAATGAAATCGATAATTGTGATTTGGATATGGACTTAGAGTTGTACGATTCCAATTTGAATATAATTGCAGACAGCTATAATAATTGTCCTGAAAGCATCATTATTGACACAGCAACAGCAGCGAATGGAACCTACTATTTAGCGGCAAGTTTGTGGGATACTTTTGGTTATTTAGAAAATGTAAATATTCCAGCTTCTATAACTTTTATAAAACAAGGAACCGCTTTTAATACAACTCTTGATATTTCATCTTCATTTCCTATGCAAGCTGGAGGTTTAAACAATGGGAATTCAAATGCAGCAGTTATATATACCATCATAAAAAATGGGACTACCTATACAATTACTGATAGTAACAGTACGACTGTTTTCCAAGGTAGATATGGAAATTTAAACAAAAAAGGGAAATCTAAAAGAAAAAATTAATTAGATTCCAAACCTACAAAAACCATCACCAAAAGTGATGGTTTTTTTATACCTTTGCGACATGGAAAAAGAAAACCAAATCTTCGGAATTAGAGCGATTATAGAAGCCATTAATGCAGGAAAAGAAATCGACAAAGTGTTTATTCAAAGTGACACTCAAAGCGAATTGATGCAGGAATTAATGAAAACGATGAAAAAAAACAGCGTTAATTTCTCCTACGTTCCTGTTGAAAAATTAAATCGTTTAACACCCAATAACCACCAAGGTGCTGTAGCTACTATTGCTCCAATTAGCTTTGTAAAGTTAGAAACTTTAGTAGATAGCATTGTCGAAAGTGGCAAAATGCCTCTTTTCTTAATTCTAGATCAACTCAGTGACGCACGTAATTTTGGCGCTATTATTAGAACGGCAGAATGCACAGGTGTTGACGGAATAATCGTCCAAAAAACAGGTTCAGCTCCTGTAAATGGCGATACAGTAAAAACATCTGCTGGAGCCGTTTTTAATGTGCCTATTTGTAAAGTTGACCATATAAAAGATGCTATTTTCTATCTTCAAGGAAGTGGAATTAAAACCGTGGCAGCGACAGAAAAAACAGAAGATAGCATTTATACCATCAAATTAAATGAGCCACTTGCCATTATAATGGGAAGTGAAGATCGTGGCATAAACCCATCAGTTTTAAAAATTGTAGATGAAAAGGCAAAACTTCCAATGTATGGAAGCATTGGATCATTAAATGTTTCCGTTGCTTGTGGTGCTTTTTTGTATGAAACTCTGAGACAGCGACAATAAGTAATTGAAGAATAATTAATGAATTTCAATACCGTTTTCTTCCAATAATGCTAATAGGTAGGAACTTTCATTAGGATTGTATTTTTCAATCCCACTTTGATACCATTTGGAAATTACATTCAATTGAAAAGGAGTAAACTCGTCTGCATCAATAGGCAAGCCTAATAAACCCGCTAAAAGAAATTCTTCTAAGATAGTATTGGTCACAATTCTTTTTGGTATTCCATTTAAAATACTTCCGTTCATACTTTCATAATCAAGTCTTCCCGATGTAAAACCAAAAGTATAGGCTTCACTATTTTTCTTGCTATTGATTTTTTTACTAGGATTTATACCATTCGAATAACCCTCAAAATAATCTTGTCTGTATAATGGCGTTAAACTTTTCTTAGTATTCATGCTGCTGTAGTTGAAAATTATTTTTTAAAAATAACGCCATTAACTGGAATGCAATATAAAAATCGTTGAAATGAAAAAATAATCTTTAAATAACATTGGATGTGACGTTTATCGATAAAAAATAACTACTCTTCTTTGTTTTTACTTTCAACAAAACTATAGACATAAGTTGTTCTTTCAGGCATAACTTGATCTTCTGGTTCATCAAGTTTTGGAGTATTTACGAAATTTCCATTCTCATCAAAATGTTTCATGAAGGCATCTTCCTCAGGATTAAAATCGGGCTTCTCCCAATTGTATTGAATGGCACTAACATAATCGGGCGTTTTAAAACGAACTGCAAAAACAAATCCGGTTAACAGTCCGGCCAAATGTCCTTCCCAAGAAATCGAAGGACCATCTGCCACTTCAGGTTGTGGAAAAACATACCAAATCATTCCACCATATAAAATCACAACTGCCAGAGATAAGGCCATCAATCGGTAATATTGTGTCATCATTCCTTTGAAGAAAATAAAAGAAACTAATACATAAATCAAACTACTTGCACCTATATGATAGGAGTCGCGACCAATAATCCATGTAATTAATCCTGAAAGTAATATACCGTACATCAATACTTTCAACGAAACTTCTCGATAAAAATAAATTAAAGCAGTAGTTAAGATAAATAGGGGCAGTGAGTTATTGGCTATATGACTTAAGTTTCCATGCAAAAAAGGACTTAAAATAACGCCTTGAAAACCCAATAATGTTCTAGGGAAAATTCCGTGTTTCCCCAAATCAATTCCAAACGAATGTTCTACATAAAAAACAAACCAAATTACCACTAACATAAACGTAGGAATAATCCATGTTGATGGCGAAAATTTAAAATGATTATAATCGTTCATAATTATTGGTTTCGATTGATTTATCAAAAATACAACCATTTGTGTTTTAATGCTATTTTGTCAGAATCAATTTGAAAATGAGATAATTTAAAAATTGTTTAAAAACTGATTTTAATATAATTAAATTTGTACAATTGCCTATTGACTTATATCACTATTGTAATTTTTTTTGCATTTTCAAATTTTCAAATTACCTCATCTTCAAATTATATATGGAAGCACCTCTCGCTGAACGCATTCGCCCAAAAAAGTTAGAAGATTATATCAGTCAATTACATTTAGTGGGACCCAATGGTTCGCTAACGCAACAAATTGCGCGCGGTATAATTCCTTCTATGATTTTTTGGGGTTCTCCTGGCACCGGAAAAACAACTTTGGCACAAATTATCGCCAATCAAAGTAACCGTCCTTTTTACGAGTTGAGTGCTATAAATAGTGGAGTAGCTGCAATTCGAGAAGTAATCGAAAAAGCCAAACAAAGTGGTGGCTTATTTACAGCTAAAAATCCAATATTATTTATTGATGAAATCCATCGTTTCAGTAAATCACAACAAGATTCGTTGTTGGCTGCTGTCGAAAAAGGTTGGGTTACCTTAATTGGTGCGACAACCGAAAATCCGAGTTTTGAAGTTATTCCCGCCTTATTGTCACGTTGTCAGGTATATGTTTTACATCCGTTTTCGAAAGACGATTTACTGGCGCTTTTAAATAGAGCAATGAAAGAAGATGTTTTAATTGCTTCCAAAAAAATAAAAATCAAAGAATCAGAGGCATTGTTGCGACTTTCAGGAGGTGACGGACGAAAACTATTAAATGTTTTCGAACTCGTTGTAAATGCAAGCCCAGAAGGTAAAATTACTATTACTAATGATAAAGTTTTGAAATTGGTGCAACAAAATACCGTTTTGTATGACAAAACTGGTGAACAACATTACGACATCGTTTCTGCCTTTATCAAATCCATTCGTGGTAGTGATCCTAATGGAGCTGTGTATTGGTTAGCTCGAATGATTGAAGGTGGCGAAGATGTTAAGTTTATTGCACGTCGTATGCTTATTTTATCAAGTGAAGACATTGGAAATGCCAATCCTACTGCTTTTATCATGGCCAATAACACTTTTCAAGCAGTGGCGACTATTGGTCATCCAGAAAGTAGAATTATCTTAAGTCAGTGTGCCGTTTATTTGGCGACTTCTCCCAAAAGCAATGCAAGTTACATGGCCATTACTGTGGCTCAATCAATAGTAAAACAAACGGGAGATTTACCGGTTCCATTTCATTTACGAAATGCACCAACTAAATTGATGAAAGAATTGGGTTATGGAGACGATTATCACTATTCACATAATTATGCAAATAATTTCAGTGAGCAAGAATATTTGCCAGATGCTATTGCAACTACTGTTTTTTACAATCCAGGTGCTAATGCGCGTGAAAATAGCACAAGAGAATTTTTAAAAAATCGATGGAAAGATAAATACGGCTATTAGTTTACAGTATTCAGTCGCAGTAAACAGTTGACAATTGCTTAAAACTTTACGTCTACTTTTTCTGAAATCAATTGATCATTTCGATAGTATTCGAAAAACCATTCGTTATTTTTTGTCACTAAAACCCCTTGTAAATTGCCTTTAACAGCAGTATAAAAATCTTTTGCTGAGGTTTTAAATAATTTCATAATAATTTTTGGTTCAGAGTTTACCAACTGATACCCATTTGGAATTGCTTGCGCATAAAGTTGCCCAGAAATTGCATCATGAGTTTCAGAAACAGTATTGGAAACGGAATTGCCTTTTACATTTTCGGATGTTGGTAAAACTGTAGTTGGTAAATTCTCAATAACTACCTTTCCGTTGTATGTATAATTTTTCAATTCTGAAAAATTGTTAAAAGCTTCTCTTATTGCTTGATCGTAAGCAACGGCTAAGTCTTTTTCTCTACTCTTTCCAAAAGGAGAAGTAGCTAGAACAGTTCCTTTGCAATCTTTTAAAACAACAGCTACTTTGGTAGTAAAAATACTATTTTCCTCAATTAAATCAACATATACCTTGTTACAATTGGCATTAGAAAAATCATAGGGAAGTGTTTCTGAAGTTACATACGTTTCAAAACCATACTTTTGCATTTGCATTTTTATCATAGTTACTAATCGTGGAAACTTTTTTTTCCTAAGAATTTCAAATTTTTCCGGAACCAATGCATATTTGTAATCATTTATACTTTGTGCTACTATCGTATTTGAAAGGAGGAGTAATAGCACTACAATTATTTTTTTCATTATAAAAAACTTTTTAATTCAATTAATTTTGAAATGGATCGAACGTTTAAAGGTACTTCTTTTTTTTCTGGATTAAAATAAATGGCATCAATTCCAAAATCTATTGCGCCTTTTACATCAGCTTCTATACAATCACCTATCATTAATGCATTGTTCTTATCCGTATTTGCAACGGTCAATGCATGTTGATATATTTTAGGATGTGGCTTTTTCACACCTGCCATTTCCGAATTGGTAATGGTAGAAAAATACTCAGAAATTCCCGAGTTATTAATTTTTTTAAATTGAACTTCGGCGAATCCATTAGTAATAACATGTAATGTATATTTTGAATTTAAGTAGGCTAAAACCTCCTTAGCACCATCAAATAAAAGGTTGTTTTCGGGTAAATAGGTTATGTAATCGACCGACATTTGATTGATTTGCTCGTCAGAAATCGAATAATTCAAACAATCAAAAGAATCTTTTAATCGTTTATAACGCAATTCCTCATGCGAAATTTTATCTACTTGATACAACTTCCAACAGGCTTGGTTTATGGGTGCATAAATTGAAATAAAAAGCTGTGTGTCAAGCGAAGGATATTGTTCTTTAAAAATTTTATCAAAAGCTAAGGCAGAATTTTTGTCAAAATCCCAAAGCGTATGATCTAAATCGAAAAATATGTCGGTAATGTGTTGCATCGTTAAAATATTCCTTCGTCATTAAAGCTATAAAAACCAGTTTCTGTAATAATTACATGATCGAGAACCAAAATATCCATTTGCTGTCCGGCTAATTTTAATTTTCGTGTCACCTCTCTATCTGCCTCGCTAGCCAATAATTTTCCTGAAGGATGATTGTGTGTCAAAATTAGCGAAGTTGCATTACATTCCAATGCTTTTTTAAAAATTATTCTGCTGTCTACAATGGTTCCAGTGATGCCGCCTTTTGACAATTGCGACTTATGAAGGACCTTGTTGGAATTGTTCAGATACAAAACCCAGAACTCTTCATGAGGCAACTCGCCAATAATGGGTTGCATGATTTCGAAAACCGATTTACTAGAAGTAATTTTATCAAAATCGATAGCTTCTTCCGAACGTTTTCTTCGTCCTAATTCTAATGCTGCTACAATAGCAATCGCTTTAGCTTCGCCAATCCCTTTGAATGTGGTTAGCTGTTGCACTGATAATTTACTGAGCTGATTTAAATTGTTATGTGCAGAGGCTAAAATACGTTGGCACAGTTGCACAGCGCTTTCATTTCGTGAACCAGAGCCTATAAGAATGGCGAGCAATTCTGAATCTGATAAAGACGCTTTGCCTTTTAGAAGAAATTTTTCGCGAGGACGATCATCTTCCGCCCATTGGTTTATTGGTGTGTACATGTTTATTTTGGCTTTAAAAAAGTAAAGTAACTTATTTTTTTAAAGCCTTCAAAATAAAAGAGGTAAAAGTTTCGTTGTAATTTAAACTAGTTATTTCTCATGCCTCGGAATGACAAAAAGAAAAACAAATGAAAATGAATTTACTCCGGATACTATTATTGGTTACTATAAGTTGTCAAAAATTCGATAACTTAACTTCTGCTTCGCTAGATTCCAATAGTATTCTAATTGAAAATCCAATTTCTTTTCAAGAAAAACTATCTAATGCTGCTCTGTCGATTATTAATTCGGAAATTGAGTATACGCCCGATTACGTTGCCATTAAATATCCAAATGGAGATGTTCCTGCTGCAACCGGTGTATGCTCGGATGTTGTAATTCGCGCCTACAGAAAACTCGGCATCGATTTGCAAAAAGAAATGCATGAAGACATGAATTCTAATTTTTCAAAATATCCTACCAAATGGAATTTGAAGAAAACAGATACGAATATTGATCACAGAAGAGTTCCAAATTTGGAAGTTTTTTTGGCTCGAAAAGGAGAAAAATTATCTGTTTCAAACGATGCAAACGATTATAAAACAGGTGTAATAATAACGTGGATGATAAATGGGAAATTACCTCATATCGGAATTGTAACCCACAAAAAATCAGCAGATGGTAAACGCCCTATGTTAGTTCATAATGTAGGCGGAGGTCAAGTTTTAGAAGATTGTTTGTTTACTTACGAAATTGTTGGACATTACCAATACGGCAAGTAATTTTGTTGTAATTTGATAGTAGTTATTTCATCAACAGCTTCACTTCATCGAAATTTAATCCGCCATAATTCCCTGAGCTCATTAACAATAATGCACTATCCTCAAAATTTTGACTGAATAAGAAATTTTTAAAATCGGTGGCATTGGTATAAATAATCAAATCATCACGCTCAAAAGACTGCGCAATTTGCTCGTAAGTAACTTCTTCCAATTGCTTGATTTTTACAGCATCTGGAGAATAAAAAACTACTGCGACATCAGCAGCATCTATAGCTCCTTGGTATTCTTTTAAAAATTCGGCATTCAAACTGCTATACGTATGAAGTTCTAAACAAGCAATTAATTTTCTGTTAGGATATTGATTTTTAACAGCTTGAGTAGTGGCCGATACTTTACTTGGCGAATGTGCAAAATCTTTGTAAGCTACTTTACCTTTACCTTCTGCAATTTTTTCTAAGCGTTTTGATGCACCTTTAAAGCTGGCAATCGCCTGATAAAAATCAGCTTCATCTACACCCATATTTTGACAAATCCATTTGGCTCCCGCTAAATTATTTAAATTGTGTGCGCCAAAAACCTCAATTGGCATTGGTCCTTCCGGTGTTTCTAATAATGTAGTACCTTCTTTAACCGAATAATTTGGCGTTATATAAGGCAAACGTCGAATAGTATTAGTGGTAGTCTCCGCCACTTTCTTTACCGTTTCATCTTCTTCGTTATACACCAAAATGCCACCTTTGGTAATTTGATTGACAAAAATTTCGAACTGTTTTACATAATTTTCAAACTTCGGAAAAACATTGATATGATCCCAAGCTATTCCTGAAAGTAACGCAATATTGGGTTGATATAAATGAAATTTAGGACGTCTATCAATGGGTGACGACAAATATTCATCGCCTTCTAAAACAATGAAATCATTTTCTTCGGTGAGATGCACCATCGTGTCAAAGCCTTCCAATTGAGCTCCGACCATATAATCTACTTCTATTTGATGATAATGCATGACGTGTAAAATCATTGAAGTAATCGTTGTTTTTCCGTGAGAACCTCCAATAACAACCCGAGTTTTGTTTTTGGATTGTTCGTATAAAAATTCGGGATAGGAATATATTTTTAAACCTAATTGTTGTGCTCTTAGTAATTCTGGATTATCAGATTTTGCATGCATTCCTAAAATAATTGCATCAATATCAGATGTAATTTTTTCAGAAAACCAACCCATTTCTGCAGGCAACAAACCTTTCTTTTCCAAACGCGATTTAGAGGGCTCAAAAATGGCGTCATCGCTTCCTGTAACTTGATATCCTTTGTTGTATAAAGCTAAGGCTAGATTGTGCATGGCGGCGCCACCTATTGCAATAAAATGTGTTTTCATGTTTTAGTTGTCGGTTGTTGGATGTCTGTATCGGTTAATTTTACATGCGATGCTGGAAACTAATTTTCGAATTGTTGCTTTAATTTATTTGCTTTTGTTCTGTCTTTTAACTTATTCAAATATAAATTATACAGCTTTTGAAATGTAGTCTTAGAATTGCCAATTTCGTGAGCTTTAACATAATTTGATTCTGCATTTTTGTACCTATTGAAATATTCATCAATGTATCCCTTTGATAAGTAACCATCAACTTTTGAGATGGCTAATAACTCATTTGAATATTTTATAGCTTTACTTTCGCTTCCTCCCAACATTCCGGGTAATTCTATATACAACATCACCAAAGCCCAACGCGATTCAACATGATTCGCATCTAATTTGGAAGCTGTTAAAAATGATTTCTCAATTTCATCAATCATTCCTAATGCCTTAAATTTATTGACAGACTTAGCTTTCATTCCTAATGAACCACCATATTTATACCAATAATTTGCAGATTTTGGAAATTGTTGTTTTAAAATTTTATAATTTTTTATGGATTCGTCCCATTTTTTTTGATGGCCAGCAATATCACCCAAATATTCAATAGTTTTATAACTATTGGGATTGATTTTTAGGTAGTTTTCAAAAAGCACTTTAGCTTGTTCGTAATTTTCTTGCTTGTAGAGTTTTTCTGCTTTTTCAAAATCAGTTTCAGCCATAGAATGGAAAGAAAGAAATAAAAATAAAAAAAGGAACAATTTCATGATCAGATAATATTATTCAAAAATAGAAAAATATTACGTAAAAGAGGAGGCTTTTTTAAGAAGTTAACAACTGTTCGAGACGATTACTTTCCGACCTTGATTGCGTGAATAGCTAAAGTTTCTTTAACGAGCCTTGACTAGCAATGAGAGCAGTAACGAGAACCAAGAAAGCTTGAGCCAATCGCTCATAAAAAAACCGACCTAAATGCTTAGGTCGGTTTTTAGATACTTCACTTTGTTCAGAATGGCAAAATTGTATTATCGTACCAATGTCATTTCATCAACAATATGCTTAGCACCCGAATAATTATCGATTACCCAAAGTACGTAACGAATATCAACATTGATAGTTCTTTGTAATTTATCATCAAAAATTACGTCACCTGCCATAGCTTCAATGTTTCCATCGAAAGCAAGTCCGATTAATTCACCTTTGCCATTCAATACTGGCGAACCAGAATTTCCACCAGTGATATCGTTATCCGTTAAGAAGTTCACATGAAGCGAACCGTCTTTGTCTGCATAACGACCAAAATCTTTGTTTTTGTTCATTTCAATGATACGCGTTGGCAAATCAAATTCTTGATCACCCTTTTTGTATTTTTTTACTTGACCTGACAATGTAGTATAATTGTTTATTGTAGCGTCATTACGTTTATCAGCCGGTAATGAACGTACTTTACCGTAGGTTAAACGCATTGTAGAATTTGCATCAGGATATTTAATCGCTGCAATTTTTGATTCACGTAAACCGTCAACTAACAATCTAAATGCAGTAGTGTAATCGTTTTGAGCTTTAGTAATTTCGTCAGATTTTGCGCTAAAATGCGTTGTCATATCTTGAGACAAAGCATATAACGGATCGTTGGTTAACATTGCTTCATTAGGTATCTGCAAAAAGGCTTTAATTTTGTCAACAGAAGTTAAAATGCTCAAGTCGAAAGCAGCATTTACATAATTCGTGAAATCATTATTATTAGCATCTCCAATTTTTTTAACTGCTGGAGCAATGGCGTAACCTGCAGATTTTGTTGCGTATGTTTTTAATTGAGATGCTAAAAGTTCTTTTTCAGCAGGAATATGAAGTTCTTTAAACATTTCTTGAGCCATTTCAGTAATTTGAGGAGCTAATGTCGAACGTTTTGCTGCATCTGCTTTTACATACATATCCAATTGTCTTCCTATCGTTCTGCTAATGGTTCCGAAAGAGGTTGTACGAAACAACTGTTGTAAGTAATTATCGTGACGTGACTTTTCGTTAGTCAAGCTGTAAAATTTATTTATATTGGTCACTACACTACCATATTTCTCTTTGTTAGCAGGTTTGTTGGCCCATTTGTCAAATTTAGCTTCTTGTGCTGCTTTTGATTTGGCTGTACCAAATTTGGTTAAGGCATCAATCATTCCTTGGCGATTTTTCCAGTAATTTGCGGTAGAAGCAAATTTTGAAGCGTACACTAAATTCAAAGCATCACTTTGATTCATGTATTTCTTCATTCCGTCCATACCTGTTTTAGCACCTTCTACCCATGCTGGATAAGCAAATTTTACGTTTTGCTCAATTCCAGCAGCTGGCATCCAACGATTGGTTCTACCTGGATAGCCTAAAATCATGGCAAAATCATTTTCTTTTACACCACCTAAATTAACAGGAAGGTAATGCTTAGGTTTTAATGGAACATTATCAGTAGAATAATCGGCAGGATTTCCATTTTTATCAGCATAAACTCTAAACATTGAAAAATCGGCAGTATGACGAGGCCATTCCCAGTTATCGGTATCGCCACCAAATTTTCCTAAACTTTCTGGAGGAGTTCCCACTAAACGAACATCTTTATAATCTTGGTAAACAAAGTAGTAATATTCATTTCCTTGAAAAAAAGGACGAACAGAAACAGTGTATTTTCCACCTTCGTTATTTTCTTTTTCGATTGCTGCAATTTCTTGGTTAATCGCTTTTTCTCTTTCAGCTTCTGTCATTGAAGCATTTACTTTAGCTAAAATTCGTTTCGTACAATCGTCCATACGTACAAAAAAACGAACATACAAACTAGATGGTTTTATTTCCGATTTACGGTCGGCTGCCCAATATCCTTCTTTCAAATAGTTTTTGTCGGCTGTTGATAGTTCGGCAATAGCATCATATCCACAGTGGTGATTAGTCAAAACCAATCCGTCTTTTGAAATAATTTCAGCAGTACAACCTCCATTAAATTGAACTATAGCATCTTTCAAACTGTGGTTATTGATACTATAGATTTCTTCGGCTGTTAATTGCAAGCCCATTTTTTTCATGTCGCGGTGATTTAATCTTTCGATAAACATTAAAAACCACATTCCTTCGTCAGCTTTTACACTTGTAGGAATAAGCATAACTGCTGCAATAAGCGATAAAAGAATTTTCTTCATAAATTATAATATAAAAGTTAATTAATTGTTTACTAATAGTCTCTTTTAAGATACAAGTGTTACATCATAAATTAAATAGTTGTAAAATTTAGTGTTGCGAATATACCTATTTTTGTGGATTTGGATGAGAAAACGAAAAAAAACTACCGTAATGATTGAAATTTTAACTTATTTTTTAGAATTAAAAACTTCAAATAAATTCCAAAAAAAAAGCAGTTGAAAAGAAACCTCTCAACTGCTTTTTGTTTTTTAGAAATAACTTATTCCACAATAATCTTCTTGGTTACTGTTTCTCCATTACTTTCAATAGTAACAAAATAAATTCCAGTTAAAGCATTATTTAATTGAATAGTTTGAGACAAATCAACAGTTTGATTGAACTCGTTATCATATACTACTCTTCCTAATGAATCTAAAATCAAAACACTAAATTTATCCGTTTGCTCTTTCAATTGGATTGAAAAAGTTCCTCTGTTTGGATTCGGTGCAATTGAAAAGTTAGAGGCTACAAATTGGTTATTACCCAAAGTATTTGTAGTAAGTTGTGCTGCAATAGTGTTGTACCATGCCGTCATTCTTGTAGCTTGACCAGAAGTAAACATGTACATACAAGCATCTGATGGATAATCCATGTAATTCATAGTCAATTGAGTTACGCCACAAGTACTAGTTCTTGATCCAGCAGCTGGACAGCCATATTCAGGATCACCAGCAGGTGGTGTATCACAAACTCTATCACCTGAAGTATTACAGTTGGTGCCATCACATCCTTGAAAAGTATGGTTAAGGTTGAAAAAATGGCCTAATTCATGTGTTAATGTTCTTCCTAAATTGTAGGGAGCACCTGGAACATAACCTGCACAAGTAGTTGGAGCAACAGGCATTGCGGCACCAAATGCATTATCGTCAATTACTACTGTCATACCTCCAGATGGTGAACCACCTAGTGGTGAATAACCTAGTATACCGCCCGATATGTTTCGAACTACTAAATTAGAATAACCTGACCAAGTAGTATCAGTATTGGCGCCAGATAAAAAGTCTGTTCCAAATGTAACTGCAAGTGTTCCGTTAGATAAACCTGTACCTGCAGGATGATTTTGAGTGGCTAATTCCCATGACACATCCATTACACCATAATTAATACCAGGGAAAGTTGAGGCGTCAGACAACCATTGACTCAAATCAGCATTTGTAGCGTTGTAATCTGCATTCAAAATCGCTAACTGTCTTTGAGCTAATGCGCGTAAACATGATTTTACAGTTTCTGAACTCGTGTTAGAAACAGAAGGGTAATGCACTGCAACAGGAATTCTGATTGTTGCATTAGGACTGTTTGCTAATTGACCATCTTGTCTAGCTTGTTGTTGGATTTCTAATCGTTGCAATTCAGATTCAAACTGTTGTTGTAAATCTAAATATTGTTGTTTCAATTGCGGATTAGCCATTACAGTTTCCATGTATGCATCTGTTCCACATGTTCTTTGTTGTGCAAAGCCTAGTTGAACTATAAGCAATGCAAAAAGTAATTTTAATTTCATACGTTTATTAATTTTTTTGTAAAAATAAGATTTATTTTAAATTTATGTAATGATTTTAAAAAAAAATTACAAATCCCATACTATATGCTATGTAACACCTACATATTCTGATAAATTTACCCTATTTATGAAAATGCTCACACAGTTACAAATTATGGCTGTTTTGAGGTTTATCGGTTTCTAAGTTTAGCATTTTCCATAATATATCTTTTAATTCGGTCAATCCTTGTTGAGCTACAGAAGAAATAAATAAATAGGGTATTCCTTTAAATTCTTTATCTAATTGTTGTTTCATTTCTTTTTTCAACTCCTCATCGAGCATATCGCTTTTAGAAATCACCACCAATCTATCTTTGTCTAACATTTCGGGATTGTAACGACGTAACTCGTCTAGCAATATATCGTATTCCTTTTTGATGTCTTTGGCATCGGCAGGAACGAGAAATAAAAGCGTCGAATTTCGTTCAATATGTCGCAAAAAATAATGTCCAAGACCTTTCCCTTCAGCAGCACCTTCAATAATTCCGGGTATATCGGCAATAACAAACGATTGAAATTCTCTATAGGCTACAATTCCCAAATTGGGTTTTAAAGTAGTAAATGGATAATCGGCAATTTTTGGTTTGGCAGAAGTTAACACAGAGAGCAAAGTTGATTTTCCTGCATTTGGAAAACCTACCAAACCAACATCGGCTAACACTTTAAGTTCCAAAATAACATCCAATTCTTGTGTTGGCATTCCAGGTTGTGAATAGCGTGGCGTTTGATTGGTTGAACTTCTAAAGTGCCAGTTACCTAAACCCCCTTTTCCACCTTGTGCTAAAATGCGTTGCTCACCATCTTCAGTAATTTCGAATAAAATCTCACCAGTTTCAATGTCTTTCACGACGGTTCCAAGTGGTACTTCCACATATTTATCTTCACCATCGTGACCTGTACTTCTTGAACTTCCGCCATCGCCACCGTGACCCGCGCGCATGTGTTTAACAAATTTAAGATGAAACAACGTCCACAAATTTTTATTGCCTTTTAGATATACGTGTCCACCACGACCTCCGTCACCTCCATCGGGACCCCCTTTTTCAATAAATTTTTCTCTATGCAAGTGCGTAGAACCTTTACCTCCTTTACCGGACGTAACATATATTTTTACGTAGTCTACGAAATTTCCTTCTGTCATTATTTTAGTGTTCAGTTATCATTGGTCAGTGTTCAGTTACTTAGATTTTCTATAATAACTTGCGCTTATACATCCTCCTATTTATTATTTTCAATGAACACTATAGAGTAATCAGAACAAACTGAAAACTGAACACTGAATACTTTTTTATTTATCTTTTAATGTAGTAATTAATATCTTATCAATTTTAACACCATCCATGTCAAGCACTTCAAATTCGAGCTTATTCCAAATGAGTTTTTGACCTTGTTTTGGAATGATTCCCAATTCGGTTACGATTAATCCGCTTACAGTTGTGACTTCATAATCACCAGTAATTTCATCCATATCAAAATACGTTAGAAAATCGTGAAGGGAATAGTGACCGTCAACCAACCAACTTCCATCCTCGCGAGCTACTATTTTAAACTCGTCTTCATAAAAATCGGCTGCATCACCTACTAACGCTTCTAAAATGTCATTCAACGTAATAATTCCTTGAAAAACGCCGTGCTCATCGGTAACCAAAGCATAATGTACTTTTGATTTTTTGAAATTTTCCAACGCTTTATAAGCCGAAGTATGTTCTATAAAATAAACAGGCTCTCGCACAATTTTATTCAAATCTAAATTGTCTTTTTCAAAATTAGAGAATAAATCCTTAAGCAAAACAATGCCTTCCACATCATCTAAATTATCCCCGCAAACTGGGTACACCGAATGCAATTCGTTCAAGACCTTTTCTTTAATTTCTTGAACCGTGTCTTCATACGAAAGATAAACAATCGAATTTCGGTGCGTCATTAACGAATTTACTTTTCTGTCACCAATATGAAAAACACGTTCTACAATATCTTGTTCAATTTCCTGAACCTCACCTAATTCTGTACCTTCTTTAATAATAGCTTTGATTTCTTCCTCGGTAACTTTTCCGTCAGCTGTAGGCTTAATTTGCAATACTTTCAAAAGAAATTCGGTTGAAATCGTTAACAACCAAATAAAAGGCATAGTTACTTTTGAAACCACTTTCATCGGTAAAGCTACCGCTTTGGCTATGCCTTCTGGATGATTTAATCCAATTCTTTTGGGTAATAATTCGCCCAAAACCAGTGAAAAAAAAGTTAACATTACCACCACTATTCCCACTGCAATTGAATTGGCATAGGGTTGTAAAGCTTCAAAACTAGCTACAAAATTTTGCACATCTGTAGTAATTTTGTCGCCCGAATAGATACCCGTTAAAATTCCGATTAAGGTAATCCCAATTTGAACTGTAGATAAAAATTCGTTAGGTGAATTGGCTAAATCTAATGCAGCTTTGGCATTTTTATTGCCTTTTTTTGCAGCGGTTTCCAATCGGTTTTTTCGAGCTGAAATCAAGGCAATTTCCGACATCGAGAAAACACCGTTAAGAAGTATTAAAAAAAGTATTATTAAAATTTCCATAACTAAAATTACAAAAAAAAGAGCATAAATCCATCGTATCGGAAATAGCTCCTTTTCTGTTTGCAAATATCTAAAAAAAAATCGAATGCTCGAAACTTAATAGCACTCAATAATTAAAGTGTGTCAAAAACTTGATTTAATCTTTCGTTTACTTCTAAAATGGTTCCAATGCCATTCACGGTGTGAAATTTTCCTTGCTCTTCATAAAAATGCATTAATGGAGCCGTTTTTTCATTGTATTCATGGTAGCGATTTCTGATTTTTTCATCATCTTGATCGTCGGGTCTTCCTGAAGTTTTTCCTCTTTCTAACAAACGAGCTACTAAAATGTTGTCATCAGCTTCCAGCGCAACAGTGGCAGTAATGCTTTGCCCTTTGGATGCTAAAAAAGTATCTAAAGCAGCAGCTTGTGCCAATGTTCTCGGAAAACCATCAAATAAAAATCCAGCCGAATGTGGGTTTTTATCCACCTCACTTTGCAACATTTGTATGGTGACTTCATCCGGAACCAAATCACCCTTATCCATAAAGGTTTTGGCTAATTTCCCTAAATCGGTATCGTTTTTAATGTTGTATCTAAAAATATCTCCCGTTGAAAGATGCGTCAAATTGTATTTTTCTTTTAAAAATTCGGCTTGTGTGCCTTTTCCAGCACCTGGTTTACCGAAAAGAACGATGTTGATCATGTTGGTAGTTATAAATTATGAGTTATTAGTTATGCGTTATTCTGCTAGTTGATAAACATCTGGTAAATTTCTTCCCAATCCATCATAATCCAAACCATAGCCAACGATGAATTTATTTGGAATGCGTATGCCTACATAGTCAATTTTGATGTCTTTTTTATAGGCTTCTGGTTTGAAGAAAAGTGTGGCAATTTTTAAATGCTTGACATTTTTCTCTTTAAAAATAGCTCTTAGTTCTTCAATAGTGTTTCCAGTGTCAATAATATCTTCAACAATCACAATCGTTTTGCCTTCTAAATTTTCGTTAATTCCTATCAATTGTTTGATATTATTGGTTGTTTGTGTTCCTTCATACGAAGCCAATTTCACAAAACTCACTTCACACATGCCTCGGTACTGCTTCATTAAATCAGATAAAACCATGAAAGATCCGTTCAAAACACCAACAAAAACTGGTGTATCTTCAAAAAAATCATCGTCCATTTGCTTGGCCAAATTTTTAATTGCAAAATCAATTTCTTCCGAAGAAATAAAGGGCTCAAACGTTTTATCGTGAAGGTGTATCATCTTTTTAGTTTTGGATAAATTGCAAATTTAAATAAGTTAAAACTATTACGTAGCAAGTATTTTGACTTTTTTGCAAATTTGATATATTTACCAAATGAATTCCGAAT
>CANLLR010000033.1 GCA_947491985.1 Flavobacteriaceae bacterium
AACCTTGACAGAAATAATAGAAGTACACCGCCTGAAGGAACTTTTTATGCTATGGTTATTTCTAATACAGGTAATGGCGCAGATACTTATGTACTATCATCTTCAAACGCAAACAAAAATTCTATCAATCCAGACGGTAGTAGTGTTACTCTAAATGTAACCTTGACTGTCGAATTTTTAGATAAAAATCAAAAACCTATAAGTGAGATTAAAGTTAATCCAGATGAAACTATTTCGTTTTTTGCCCACATACTTGTTCCTAGAGGTACTACAATTAATAAATGGGCAACTACACAAGTTATTGCCAAATCAAAAATATGTTCCAATTACAAAGTGGATACCGTTTTACATACTCTAGTTATTGACCCAAAAGAAGATAATTAATCGTAAAAAAGTATCAGGCAATTCACCCTAAAATTATTCAAAATGAAAAAATATTTACACTTATTTAGTAATCGCATACAAGGAATTAAAAAGGTTTATTTTGTACTAGTTATGTTATGTACAACTTCACTTGTTTTAGGACAAACGGTAACTCCTGTTAAAACGGTTACTGCCAATACAAGTGCTTGTGGAACTATCGATGTGCAATTGAACATCACAGGAGCCAATCCGGTTTCTAGACCACTTGAGGCAACGTTGGTAATTGACGTTTCTGGAAGTATGGAAAATACCATCACAGGTGATACCCAAACTTCAATGGATTATGCTAAAAATGCGGCTGTTAATTTTATTAATACCTTCTTTCAAGCAGCTAATAATCCGACAGGTCAAAACAGAATTGGTATTGTTACTTACAGTACTACTGCAACAATTAGAGCAAATTTAACTGCCTCTTCAGGTCAAGCTGGACTTTTAGCAATTGTAAATGGGTTAAATGGAAGTGGAACTACAAACATTCAAGATGGTATCGTAAAAGGTGATGCTGTAATGAGTGCAGGAACATTTAATTGTTTAACAGCACGAAGTATGATTGTATTGTCGGATGGAGTTGCCAATAGAACTGGAACTACAGGTGCAACTTGTACCGCTGGCACTGGTGGAACTTGCATACAAACTGCTATTACTGCTGCGAACAATGCAAGAACTAATGTAGTATCAAGTACAACCTATACCAACCAAATATTTGCAGTTGGTTTGTTCGGAGGTATCTCAGGAACTGATCAAACTAATGCTGTATTTTGTATGAATGGTATTCAATCAGGTGGTAATGCTTTTATTACTGAAAGTGGTGCTAATTTGACAGGAATATATTCACAAATTTTTACGCAATTATCATGGGTAGCCCAACAATTAGGAACACCACTTTTTGAAACTGAAACCATTAGTAATAATTTTAATTTGGTTCCAGGTTCAATTACTGTTAATAAAGGAACATTTACACAATCAGGTCAAGTCATTAATTGGAATATTGATTTCTTAAATGTAGAAACCATTACCTTACGATACCGACTTACCCCAAAACCAAATATTTGTGGAAGTCAAACGGTAAGTACCTCACGACTTGATTATCAAAATTCGGCTTGTGTTGCAACATTTCAAAATGTAACAACATCAGCTTATTGTGTTCCGTGCGCACCAACTGTAACTACAGGAACAATTGCTGCATGTTATCCAACAGTTGCTGTTGCAGAAGCTGCGGCTATTGCAGCAACAGGTTCTTCTAATAATTGTTCGGGTTCATTAACTAAAACTGCTTCAACCGTTGGAACGTGTTCAGCAGTAATTACTGTTTTAGTTTCAAACGGTTGTCAAAGTAATACTACAACTTACAACACACGAATTGATAATGTAAGACCTGTGCTTTCTGGACAAGGAGCTAATGCTACCATTAATTGCCCGGCAACCCCAAGTTTTACATCTCCAACGGCAACCGACAATTGTCCTGGAACATTAAATGTAACTTTTACGGATGCAACGACAGCTGGTTCACCGGCTTGCGCGGGCAACTATACTATAACCCGAACTTGGATTGCTACAGATAGTTGCGGCAATATTTCGCTACCAGTTAGTCAAGCAATTACTGTTCGTGATAATATTGCTCCTGTACTTTCTGGACAAGGAGCAAATGCTACCATTAACTGTCCAGCGACTCCGACCTTTACCGCACCAACTGCAATAGATTCTTGTGGTGGAACTGCACCTATAATTACTTTCACAGATGCTACTACTGCTGGAACTCCAACTTGTGCTGGTAATTACACAATTACAAGAACTTGGATTGCTACAGATAGTTGCGGCAATGTTTCGCTACCAGTTAGTCAAGCAATTACTGTTCGTGACATAACTCCTCCTGTTTTTGCAGCTTTACCTGTTCCAACTACCATCGCAAATAATGTTACTCCATCATTCCAACAGGCTGTTGCTAATGATACTTGTAGCAGTGTTACTCTAACATTTGTTGATGTTCCAACAACTCCAAATTGCAATGGAGTTTATTCAATAACTAGAACTTGGACTGCAACTGATTTATGTAATAATGCAAGTACAGCTTCACAGATCATTAATGTTAGTGGAGTGATAGTAATTGCAAACAACGATACAGGATCAACTGTGAATGGGGCAATTGGAGGAATAGCTTTCACGAATGTTCTTACTAACGATTCATTAAACAGCGCAAATGTTTTAGCCAATCAAGTAATCACATCATTTGTTTCATCAACACATCCTGGAGTTACTCTTGTAGGAAATAATGTTGTTGTGGCAGCTGGTACGCCTGTTGGAAATTATACATTGACATACAGTATTTGTGCAGCATCTGCAACATGTAGTTGTGATGATGCTTTAGTTTCTGTATCAGTTAGTGCTTCTCCAATTGTAGCACAAAACGATTTATTGCCTTCCACTAATGGTGCAACAGGTAATCCTTCTGTTGGAAATGTTCTTCCTGATAACGGTTCGGGGCCTGATACTTTAAATGGTAATCCATTATTGAATCTTTCTGCCATTACTATGACAGTTCAAACGCCTGCTACTCCAATTGCTGGTGGACCAGTGCCGACTTTAAATACAACTACTGGTGTAGTGTCTGTTCCTGCTGGAACTCCGGCTGGAACCTATACAATTACGTACCAAATCTGTGAGAATTTAAATCCTGTAAATTGCGACGCTGCTATTATAATAATCCCCGTATATACTCCAGCTATTAATTTATTGAAAAATGGAACTTATTTAGATTCTCTTGCTCCGGCTGGTGTGTCTGTAGGTGATACAATTGTATATAATTTTATTGTAACTAACACTGGAGGTTCAGTATTAACAAATATTACAGTGACCGATCCTCTTGTAACTGTAGTGGGTGGTCCAATCCCAACACTTGCTGTGGGTGCTTCTAACTCAACTACGTTTACAGCGGTTTACACAATAACCCAAGCGGATATCGATGCTGGTCAAGTGAACAACTTGGCTACTGCTACTGGAACTCCACCTTCTGGTCCTCCAGTAACCGATACGTCTTCTGATCCAACTCCTTGTACTACTTGTGATCCAGTACCAAACTGTCCTACTTGTACATCAACTGATTTACCAGCTAATCCTTCTATTGAATTATTGAAAGATGGAACCTATGTAGATAATAATGGTGATGGTATAACTAACGTTGGCGATTCTGTAGTTTACAATTTTACTGTAACTAATACAGGGAATGTAACGCTTACAAACGTGACAATAACAGATATTAATGCTGTAGTAAGTGGTGGACCTATTCCTACACTTGCAGTTGGCGCATCTGACTCTACAACATTTACAGCAGTTCATATCATAACACAAGCGGATATTGATGCGGGTCAAGTGAATAACTTGGCAACTGCTACTGGAACTCCGCCGTCTGGACCTCCAGTAACCGATACGTCTTCTGATCCAACTCCTTGTACTACTTGTGATCCAGTGCCAAACTGTCCTACTTGTACATCGACACCATTAATTAACGCAGTAAACGATACTTTCATTAATGTGGGTTGTGATATTAGTGGTGTAATTGGTAACATATTAGGTAATGATACTATCGGAACAATTTTAGTAAATACCAATCCACAAAGTCAAGTTACTTTAACAATTCTAAATGGAAGTAATCCAAACATTACAATCGCAAACAATGGTGCCATAACTGTTCAAAGCGGAATCGCATTCGGAACTTATAATTTCACCTACCAAATATGTAGTGTTTCATTACCTATTATTTGTGATCAGGCAACTGTAACCATTAACATTGTGGATACTACTCCTCCAACCATAACTTTATCTGCAATAAATCAAACGGTTCAATGTGGTCCAAATGCAGAAGCTGCATTACTAGCTTGGTTAGCAAATAATGGAGGTGCAGTGGCAACAGATACTTGTTCTGCTGTAACGTGGAGTAATAATTTTAATGGATTGAGCGATGGATGTGGTCAAACAGGGACTGCTACTGTAGTCTTTACAGCTAATGATGCATCTAATAATCCATCAACTACAACAGCTACATTCACTATTGAAGATACAACGCCTCCAACCATAACAACTGTTGCTACTAATGTAACTGTTCAATGTGATGGAAATGGAAACACTCAAGCGTTACAAGCTTGGTTAGCTTCAAATGGTGGAGCTGCGGCAACGGATGCGTGTTCTAATGTGACATGGACCAACAACTTCACTGCTTTAAGTGATGCATGTGGACAAACAGGAAATGTTACAGTGATATTTACTGCCACAGACAATTGTGGAAATGCTACGCCTACAACAGCTACATTCACTATTGAAGATACAACGCCTCCAACCATAACAACTGTTGCGACTAATGTAACTGTTCAATGTGATGGAAATGGAAACACTCAAGCGTTACAAGCTTGGTTAGCTTCAAATGGTGGAGCTGTGGCAACGGATGGGTGTTCGAATGTAACATGGACCAACAACTTCACTGCTTTAAGTGATGCTTGTGGACAAACAGGAACTGCGACTGTGATATTTACTGCCACAGACAATTGTGGAAATGCGACGCCTACAACCGCTACATTCACTATTGAAGATACAACGCCTCCAACCATAACAACTGTTGCGACTAATGTAACTGTTCAATGTGATGGAAATGGAAACACTCAAGCGTTACAAGCTTGGTTAGCTTCAAATGGTGGAGCTGTGGCAACGGATGCGTGTTCGAATGTAACATGGACCAACAACTTCACTGCTTTAAGTGATGCTTGTGGACAAACAGGAAATGCTACAGTGATATTTACTGCCACAGACAATTGTGGAAATGCGACGCCTACAACCGCTACATTCACTATTGAAGATACAACGCCTCCAACTATTACAATTGTAGCGGTGAATTCAACTATTGAATGTACTAGTACAGGTACAACTTCTGCTCTTAATGCTTGGTTGGCTTCTAATGGTGGAGCTGTGGCAAATGACGCTTGTTCTAATGTAACTTGGACTAACAACTACACTGCTCTAAGTAATGGTTGTGGTCAGACAGGTTCAGCTACTGTTACATTTACAGCAACTGATGACTGTGGTAATGCCACTTCGACATCTGCTGTATTTACTATTCAAGATACAACAGCTCCTACTCTAGACCCTAATGGTCCTGCCTTAGTAGCTGTGATAAATGTTGCGTGTGATGCCATACCTACAGTTCCTCAGTTACAATTTATTGATGGTTGTTCAGCTTTCACAGAGATAGTGATTACTCAAACTAGTGTAACTTCAACTGTTTCAGATACTGGTACCTATACCATTATAAGAACTTGGACGGTTAGTGATGCTTGTGGTAACCCTACAACTTTGACACAAACAGTTAATGTAACGATACCTAATTACATTCAAACTTATACTCATGAGCCAGTGTGTAATATAGATACTACACTAATCGTAGACTTTACCGACGTTATAAACGAACAATTCCCTGGTGTTATTTCTGCTAATGGAACTTGGAGTGAAGTTGGTACTACAATTTCAGGAGCATTGAATACATCTAATGGTGAATTTACACCACTAGACGTTCCTGAAGGAGTATATGTAATACAGTATAATAATAACGACCCTATTTGTCCAAGAATCATTCAAATTACAATTGAAGTTGACAGCGAGGTTTGTATAGTAGCAAATTGTGTGACTTTAACAGTACATAATGCCTTTACACCAAACAACGATGGGATTAATGAAGTTTTTTTTATAGATAACATTACCAATCCTTGTTATGCCGAAAATAAAGTTGAAATTTACAACCGTTGGGGTGTTAAGGTATTCGATACCGAAAATTACAATAATATTGACAAAGTATTTACGGGAGTTTCTGAAGGAAGATCAACTATTAAACAATCTTCAGAATTACCTACAGGAACTTATTTCTATATCCTAAAATACAAAAATATAGAAGGTGATTATTCAACTAAAAACGGCTACTTATACTTATCAAGATAATCAATACTTGAGGGTAATTTGCCCTTAAGTATTTCTTAAACAACTAAATAAATGAGAACAAAAATTTTAATATTCGCTTTGATGTTAACGGGAGTTGTGAGTTATGCTCAGCAAGACGCTCAATACACCCATTACATGTACAATACAATCAATGTGAATCCTGCATATGCTGGTTCGCGAGGAGCTTTAAGTGCTTTTTTATTGCACCGAACGCAATGGGTTGGATTGGATGGTGCTCCGGTTACCAATTCCTTTTCAGTCAACTCTCCTATCGAAAACAGTAATTTGGGAGTTGGATTGTCTTTTGTAAATGATCGTATCGGACCTACTTCTGAGAATATAATATCCGCTGATATATCATATACCATTCGTACCTCGGAGATATACAAACTTTCCTTCGGTGTAAAAGGATCTGCAAATTTGTTTAATTTGGATAGAAGTAAATTAAATCCTCAAGATAACAATGATCCATCTTTGTTTGGGTTAAATAATAATTTCTCGCCAAATATTGGAGCTGGAGCTTACTTTCATTCTGATAAGTTGTATTTAGGAGTTTCGGTTCCTAATTTTTTTGAAACCAACCGATACGACGATAATACTTTTGCTGTAAACAAAGAGCGAATGAACTTCTATGTAATTGGAGGCTATGTATTTGATTTATCTCCGAATTTAAAATTCAAACCTGCTTTTTTAACCAAAATGGTTGAAGGTGCGCCATTACAATTAGATGTTTCTGGAAATTTTTTAATTGCAGATAAGTTTGTTTTGGGTGGTGCTTGGAGGTGGGATGCTGCTGCAAGTGCAATGGCTGGGTTTCAAATTACTGATGGATTGTTCATCGGATACGGATATGACTTAGAAACAACTAGATTAAGAAGATTCAATTCGGGTTCTCATGAAGTGTTTTTACGTTTTGAATTTTTCAAAAAATATGACAAAATTGTCTCACCACGATTCTTCTAAAAAGCGACAAAAGATGAAAAATAAAATTATAATAGCTATCATGTGTGTTGCTTCTATGAGCATATATTCACAAAAAGTGCAAGTGGCTAAAGCAGATAAAAACTACAATAAGTTTGCTTATGTAGACGCTATAAAAACCTATGAGCGTGTCTTTGAAAAAGGATATAAAACGCCTGACATGTTGCAAAAACTAGGAAACGCTTACTATTTCAAAGCCGAATTAGAAAGCGCTGCAAAATGGTATGGTGAGTTATTTGCCTTAACTCAAGATGTTGAGTCCGAATATTACTATCGTTATTCACAATCGCTTAAATCGATTAAAGACTATAAAAAAGCCGATCAAATGATGGCTATGTTTAATCAAAAAAGTGGGAATGACAACAGAGCCAAACTAGCCAATGCTCAAAAAGATTATTTGGCAGTAATCCGAAAAAACTCAGGAAGATATACTATTGAAAATACAGGTATCAATTCTGAAAAGTCAGATTACGGAAGTGCCTATTTTGGGAACAGAGTAGTTTTTACTTCTTCACGAGATACAGGCGGTTTGTCTTCTAGAAAGCACTCATGGACCAACGAAGGGTTTACCAATTTGTTTTCAGCCGATATGGGTGAAGAAGGTGCTCTGACTAAAGCGGAACGTTTTGGTGGCACTTTAAATTCTAAATTTCACGAAGCTACTCCAGTTTTTACAAAAGATGGTAAAACGGTGTATTTTACAAGAAACAATTTCTTGAGTGGTAAAAAAGGAAAAGATGCTGATAGAACTACGTTGTTAAAAGTATACAAAGCTACTCTTGAAGGTGATCAATGGACGAACATCATTGAATTGCCGTTTAATAGTGATAGTTACAGTGTGGCCCATCCAGCGTTGAGTAAAGATGAAAAAACATTGTATTTTGCTTCCAACATGCCTGGAACTATTGGTCAATCGGATATTTTTAAAGTAGCTATCAAAGGTGACGGAAGTTTTGGAACTCTTGAAAACCTTGGTGCTCCTATCAATACAGAAGGTAGAGAAACCTTCCCATTTATAGATGATAAAGAATTGTACTTTGCTTCTGACGGACATCCTGGACTAGGAGGATTGGATGTATTTGTAGCCAAAGCGCAAGAAAACGGAACCTATAATGAAGTTCTAAATGTTGGTGAGCCATTGAACAGCTCGAAAGATGATTTCGGATTTATTATCAATAATAGCACGCGAATAGGATATGTTACTTCCAACAGAGAAGGTGGTCAAGGTAGCGATGATATCTATAAGTTTAAAGAAACTAAAAAGTTAGAGTGTGAACAATTGCTTGCAGGAGTAGTAACCGACAAAAAAACGGGCGCTATCATAGCCAATGCAAAAGTAACTTTGATGGATAGTAATTTTAAAGTCTTAAAAGAGGCTATTACTGATGCAGAGGGAAAATTTGATTTTGGATTAGTTACTTGTGATACTAAATACTATCTAAAAACAGAACGACCAGAATACACCACTGTTGAAACACCAACCATTACTGGTAAAGAAACAGGAAAAACATTTGTTCCTGTTGAACTTGAAAAATCGAAATGTGAAATTAAAGTCGGAGATGATTTACGTACTTGTTTCAACATTACTATCATTTACTTCGATTTGGACAAATCAAACATTCGTCCAGATGCAGCTGTTGAGTTGTCTAAAATATTAGATGTATTGAAAGAAAACCCAACTATGGAAATCGATATTCGTTCGCACACCGATTGTAGACAAACAGCAAAATACAATTTAAGTTTGTCTGACAGAAGAGCCAAATCAACCATGGAATGGTTAATCAAAAACGGTATCGACAAATCGCGTTTAACAGCCAAAGGATATGGCGAATCGCAATTGTTAAACAACTGTCCGTGTGAACCAACAAACAAATCCAATTGCTCTGAAGCAGAACACCAACTTAACAGAAGATCAGAATTTATTGTAACTAAGTTATAATTCAAATAAACCCAAAATAAAAAAAGCACATTCGTTTTGAATGTGCTTTTTTGCTTTATTAACATTACAAGTAAACTATCGTTTCATAAATATATTCGTATAATATTTTTTTCCATTTGAACCAATCGATATCGAAACTCCAAAATGAGTAAAATCACTGTCTAAATTTGCTTTATGACTCGGGCTATTTAACCAAGCATTTAAAACAGCACTAGGTGACGAAAAATTATAGGCAACATTTTCACCAACACTTACAGCACCTAAAACTTGCATTATGTTATTAGCACGTGATTCAAAATTGTCATGATTCACTACATTATTTTGAATCATATACATATTGTGTTCTTGCGATTTATAAGACATATGGTTTATTATTTCAAATGCATTCTTACCTATTGAAACCCTATAGTCATTTATAACACAGGCCAATTCCATTTCACTTTTACTAAAATCATACTCGGTGATTAATTCTGAATTTGTTAAATCTTCTGAAGAATTCGTTGAGCAAGAGTACAAAGTAACTACCAATACCATTGGTAAAAACAATTTTAGGAATGACGTTTTCATAGTTGTTGATTCAATTTAAGATAGATGTAGGGCAAAAATCTTTAGGTTATAATTGCACTATTTTTAATAGTGTTCTCAAAGGTATCTCACATAAGAATAAATAGTATTGCACTAATCTGTTGATAATTAGCTATATTCATACTTTGCACTATTACATCTAGAATCGCTATTCAATTACAAAAAAAAACCATCTCCTAGACGAGATGGTTTTTAAAATCAAACAAAACTAAAATCAATTATCTTTTCATAAACATATTAGTGTAATATTTTTTACCAGTAGCTGGGTTAATCGATATTGAAATTCCAAAATGAGTGTAATCGCCATCTAAATTTGCTTTATGACCCGGACTGTTTTTCCATGCATTTAATGCAGATGCTGGTGATGAAAAATTGTAAGCGATATTTTCGCCAACACGCACTGCACCTAAAACTTGAATGATATTATTTGCACGTGAATCAAAATAATCGTGATTTACAACATTGTTTTGAATCATGTAGCTATTGTGCTCTTGTGATTTGTATGAAATGTGATTTACAACTTCTAAAGCATTTTTTCCAACTGAAACTCGGTATTCGTTTATAATTCTAGCCAACTCAATTTCGTCAGCATTAGAATTATAATCGGTAATCAATACTGCTTCTTCTGCAGCTAAATCTTCAGCGGAATCATTTGAACAAGAAACCAAAGTTAATACCAATACCATTGGCATAAACAATCTAAGTAAATTTGTTTTCATAGTAGTAGGTTAAGTTTTAAAAGATAGATGTGGGGCAAAAATCTTTATGTTAATATTGTAGGAACGTTTTTTCTGATTTGGTTATACAATACTACTACTATATCGGTAAAGTGTCAAATAAAATCGATGAAATACATTTTATTTATATTTTTTAAAATAATTTTCTTACAATTAAGGGCTTACTCTTTCAATTTTCCAGTTAAAATCATTTTGTAATTGATACCGTATACGATCGTGTAACCTATTGGAACGTCCTTGCCAAAACTCAACTTCAATTGGTTTTACAATATAACCACCCCAATGTGATGGTCTTGGAATCGATTTTCCTTCATAAAACAATTCAAGTTCTTTCAATCTCATAAATAAAACATCTCTCGAAGTAATTACCCTACTTTGATCTGAAACAATGGCGCCAAGCTTGCTTCCATCGGGGCGTGAATCGAAATAGTTGTCGGAAACCAAATCAGACGTTTTTTCGGCTAGACCTTTTATAATTACCTGACGTTCTTGGCTTGTCCAGAAAAATGACAAACAAACATTTGGGTTGTTCGTTATGGCTTTTCCTTTTTCAGAATGGTAGTTAGTAAAGAAAGTAAAACCTTCTTCGTTGTATTTTTTAAGTAAAACAACTCTTGATTTCGGAAAACCGTCCATTCCAATTGTGGATATCGTCATAGCATTAACTTCTTCTACTCCACCAAAATCTTCGGTTTCATGAAACCATTTGTTGAATAGGTTAATCGGATCTTCAGGAATATTGGTTTCGAGAAGTTCACTTTTTTCATAGGATTTTCTGTAATTGCTCAGGTCTTTCATCGTTGGATAGTTTTTACCGCAAAGTTCGCAAAGTTTTTTGCAATCTCGAAGCTCCAAGACGCAAAGTTCACAAAAATTAAAATGGTTTATTTAGTAACCCTGATGGAAGGAAATGCCATGCATGACGAACAGCAGGAATAGGGCTCACTGATTAGCCCAAGCTTTTCGCTTCTAATCCAAATTAAATTCACGTCCGTCATCAGCCAGCAAGACATTTGTAAAAATAGTTTGTGCCTCGTCTTTAAAGAGTTCGATATTGCCGTACCGCGTTGAGTAATGTCCGAGAATCAAATTTTTAACATTGGCTTTTAAAGCAATTGTCGCAGCTTGCTTGGCAGTAGCATGCATGGTTCGTTCTGAAAGATGTGCTTCTGATTCGAGAAATGTACTTTCGTGGTACAAATAATCGGCGTTTGCAATGATTGGAATAATAGATTCATTGTACATCGTATCACTACAATACGCATACGTTTTGGCGGGTTGCGGGTCGAAAGTGATTTCGGCGTTAGGAACAACTGTTCCGTTGTCTAAAGTAATGTCGCCACCATATTTTATTTTGTTGAAATAAACTTTGTCTATATTGTACGCTTCGACTTTTTCGACATTGAGTTTACGTTCGCGATTTTTTTCTTGAAATAAAAATCCGTTGGTGTAAATGCGATGTTGAAGTGGAATGGTTTTTACGATAACTTTCTCGTCTTCATAAATGGTTTCAGAAACGGTCGACTCTAATTCGTGAAAATACAAATTGTAACCCGTGTACGAACCTGAAGCACGCAGTTGTAATAAGATGATTTCTTTAATACCTTTTGGACCGTACACATGCAAATCGTTCTCGCGATTGAGTAACATAAACGTCGAAATCAATCCGATGAGTCCGTAAAAATGATCGCCATGCAAATGCGAAATAAAAATGTGACTGATTTTTGAAAACTTGACTTTGCTTTTGCGCAATTGCACTTGCGTTCCTTCGGCACAATCAATTAGAAATACTTTATTTTTGATTTCTAAAACTTGTGAAGTTGGGTTGGAAATGGTGCGTGGAGTCGCGGCATAACAGCCAAGTATGGTTAATTTCAAATTGTAATTTTAGTATTAGAAGCCCAAATCGCGTTCAATTTCTTCCATCGCAATAATATCATGCGCTTCCAATAATGAAGGAACTACAATCAATGTCGTTGGAATAGCATTAAAATCAATATTCTCTGCAACAATTACTAATGATTTTTTTCCTTTTCGGTGCAATTTAGATACATCGGAAAACAGTTTAATTTCTTTTAATGTTGCGCTGGCATCGTGTGACAAGTCTAAAATCAGGTTCTGCGATTTAAAACCGTTGTGTTCGTGCGTAACCTTTTCAAGAAACGATAAAACATCGCCTTGTGTGTCTTTTATGATGGTGGTATGTCCTTTTTGATCTACTTTCATTTGTTACAGTTGCTGAGTTACTTAAAGGCAGAATGACTGAGTATTATTGTTTAATTTTGGAAGCTAGTAAATAAATAACAGCCATTCGTATTGCGACTCCATTTTCTACTTGATCTAAAATAACCGATTGCTGTGAATCGGCCACATCGGATGTAATTTCAACACCTCGATTAATCGGACCCGGATGCATAATCACGATTTCTTTATTCAATGAATCTAAAAGTGCTTTATCGAGTCCATATTGTTGTGCATATTCTCGAGTTGACGGAAAATAATTGACGTCCATTCGTTCATTTTGAACGCGAAGCATGTTGGCAGCATCGCACCATTCGAGCGCTTTTCTGAGGTTTGGTTCGACGGTCACACCCAAACTTTCAATGTGTTTTGGAATAAGTGTTTTTGGTCCACACACCTTCACTTCTGCGCCTTGCATTTGCAAAGCAAAGATATTAGATAACGCCACTCTCGAATGCAAAATATCACCTACAATAACCACTTTTTTTCCAACTACTTCTCCCAATCGTTCGCGAATTGAATAAGTATCTAAAAGCGCTTGTGTTGGATGTTCGTGTGCACCATCGCCTGCATTTACAATACTTGCGTTGACATTTTGCGATAAGAAGTAAGCGGCTCCTGGATTGGCATGACGCATCACCACCATATCGACTTTCATTGAAAGAATATTATTTACCGTATCGATTAAGGTTTCTCCTTTTTTTACCGATGATTGGGCAGCCGAAAAACTAATGACATCGGCAGAAAGACGTTTTTGTGCTAACTCGAAGGAAAGTTTGGTTCGTGTACTGTTTTCGAAAAAAATATTGGCAATAGTAATATCCCGTAAAGAAGGTACTTTTTTAATTGGTCGATTGATGACTTCTTTGAAATGATCGGCGGTTTCGAATATCAAATCTATATCTTCTTTGACTAGGTATTTTATCCCTAATAAATGATTTACACTTAATTCTGCCATTTTATTTTATTATGTTGTTTTATCTTTTTTCGTAAATCGTACTTTTAACTTTATACTTTTTATATCAAATACACTGCATCTTCGCCATCATTTTCTAACCAGCACACTTTAACTTTTTCATTGTTTATTGCATCTACTTGACGCCCACGATAATCAGGCTGAATCGGCAAATGACGGCTGAAACGGCGATCGATTAGCGTTAGTAATTCAACTTCTGATGGACGTCCAAACGATTGTATGGCTGTTAACGCTGCATTAATACTTCGTCCGGTATATAAGACATCATCTATAAAAATGACCTTCTTTTCTTCTACTAAAAAATCAATTTGAGTTTTATTGGCTTCGAGTTGTTTTTCACCTCTACGAAAATCGTCTCTAAAAAAAGTAATATCCAAAAAGCCAAGTTGAATTCCTTTGACATGGTATTCTGTTTCTAAAATATGTTTGATTCGTTGCGCAAAAAATGTCCCGCGAGGTTGTAAGCCAATAAGAACTGTAGCTGAAAAATCAAGATGTTTTTCGATTAACTGACAGGCCAAACGATGTAGAATGATGTTGACTTCTTTTGCATTGAGTAGTACTTTTTGACTCATAATGAAGCGGTAATTAATTACAAATTTAAAATTAAAAATTAGGAAATAATAAAAAAAGGACAACTATTAATTATCCTTTTCATTGTTATCGCAATTTTGGCTAAAATTTTTCTCATTCATTTTTACAGTTCAAAAAAAAATTAACTTAAAAATTATTTATAAATATGGGATTTAAAAACGTTTTATTCATTGGATATTACTTTGATTTTAATTATTTTACCTTGATAACAAATCGATCATTGAAACCTTTATTTAAATTAAAATCACCATTGTTGCTTTGCGTATCGCCAACTAGCACGAAACTTCCATCAGATGTTTGAGTAACATCGGTAGCAAAATCAAAACTTGATCCGCCGAATGTTTTTTGCCATAAAATACGTGAATTTGGTTGCGCATCAATACCCATTATAAATGCATCATTCTGACCCTTATTTATAAATTGATTGTCATTACTTCTAGTATGACCAACAATTACATATTGATTATTTGGTGCTTTTTTTATGGAATATGCAGTGTCAAATCCAGTTCCGCCAAGAGATTTATTCCAAATTAAATCCCCATGATCGTTGATATGAATCACCCAAACATCGCTATTTCCTATTGAATTTGAAATATCTCCATCTGAACTATTCGTTTGCCCGACTATGAGATATGAATTGTAATCGGTTTTTACCACTCCGTATGCTTGATCAATTCCGCTACCTCCGTAATTTTTCTTCCAATGTAAATGTCCCATTTCATCAATTTTGATGACCCAGTAGTCGTAACTTCCTCGCGATTCATGTACGTCAAAATCACTACTTTCAGTATAGCCTACCATTACGATTCCACCATCATTAGCCTCTACAATATCGTTAACCCTTTCATTTTGAGTACCACCGTAGTAACGGAACCATTGTGATTCACCTTGAGCGTTTAATTTAATTCCGAAAAACTCTCCAACTCCGTGTTGAACAGAAACTCCATACGTTCCTCTACCCATTTGATGTCCTTCTCCGTTATTGCCTTGACCACTTAATCCAGAATATTCTGCAAAACCTGCAATAAAAAATCCTCCATCACGTGTTTGAATGATTTTATGGGCATGATCATGACCTGAAAATCCGTAGGCTTTTGACCATAATATAGTACCACTTTCATTAATTTTAATAATGAAAAAATCATGCATCCCAAGATTACGTGGAACGTCATGGTCGGCACTTCCGGTGTATCCTGAAATTACATAATTGGAATCGTTTGTTTTGATTATACTAGTTCCAAAATCCTCACCAGAACCACCAATAATTTTACTCCAAACAACTGCTCCCTCTTTGTCTAATTTTGTAACCCAAATATCTCTAAAGTTGTATTGCTTATTGACATCACCATCAGTGCTGTTAGAATGACCCACAACAATCACACCTCCGTCAGGTGTTCCAATTACGCCACCTGTAGTCTCTTCCTGTGAGCCACCATAGGTTTTACTCCACATGACTTGACCTTCAAATTTAAATTCCTTTGCAGAATCTTCTTTCGAACAGGAGAAGAAAAGAAACATACTTAAAAATAAAAAATACTTTTTCATAGCCATTTAAATCTTATTCGATTACTAATTTTTGAACTGATGAATTATTGAATTTTATAAAGTACAAACCCTTTTGTAATCCAGAAACATCAACAGTAAAATTAGTTTGAAAAATACCATTCTGAGTTACAATTATTTTACCTAAAGTATCAATAATTTCGATATTTTCGATAGTGGATTCACTTGTAATTAAAACTTCTGTACGAGCTGGATTTGGGGAAATAGTAAATTGAGAAACTTGCAAATCAACCGTGGATAAGGCCGGATTTAATCGCACCATAAACAATCCTCTGTCGATATCACTCACTAAAATTGTTCCACTCGCGAAATAAGGATACACACTCCACGCTCCATTATACTGCGCACTGTTACTAGTTGGAAAGGTATCTAGAAAGCCTACTTCATTCATTTGACCAGCATCAATTAAAGATGTATCCATTACACGATAACCAGCTCTATAGTTTGCCAAATGAAATTTATTATTTGCAGTAGTATAACCATTATGATCAATTGCTGGAGTTGTTCCAATGTAATCAAATTTCAAAACTGGATTGTCCAAATCGCTCATATCAATTACTACCGATCGCGTATTAAATCCAAAATCCAATTCATCTAATTCATCACCAATGATATAGTATTTTTGATTACTCGTTAACCAACCTTGGTGCGTGTAAGCGATATTAGAATAGAAAAAAGTTGAAAGAAGTATTGGATTGGATTTGTTTGTTACATCAATAACTACCACTTTATCTTCGTTACATCCAAAATAAATCTCTTTACCAACATGCTCCGTATCCAAACCGGTGTAATTTACAATTTGAGCATCGTGAGTGTAGCCTTGACTATTATAACCAAATGAAAAAACTGGATTTAATGGATTTTGAATATTTACTACATGCGGCCCTCCATTAAATGTATTTGTTCCTATGCAATAGGCAAAACCTGTGGCTTCATTAATTGCGATATTATGGCAATTACCAAAACCTCCATAACGCGCATCCGGAAGAAAAGTTTGTGGAGTTGTAACACCACGAAGTCGTGTTAAATCAAATACTTGCATTCCGTGTCCTGATCCTTCAGAAACTATAAATGCAAAATTATTGTACACTTTTATATCTCTCCAAATACTTGATGTGTTATTATGAGAAACGACTTTTCCTAAATATATTGGATTAGTTGGATTGGTTACATCTACAAATGCGGTATGAGTGGTACAACCCATAATGGCATATTCCTTGTTGTTAAGAGGATCTGTCCAACCCCAACAATCGTTACCATCTGTTGAATTGGTGCCGCCTATTTGTGTAAAATTCATAACCGACAATAAATCGACATTATTACAGGGATATATTCCTGCAAAACCATTAGTACATGGAGTTTGACTTTTTGCGACACCAGTTATTAAGAGGACTAAAAAAGTAATTCTAATTTTCATAAAGAGATTTGAAATAAATAAAAAACAAACTTACTACAAATTTGGTATAAATTTATTTTTTGAATTAAATAAATCACAACCTTATATGAATATCATTGTTTTTTCAATTATAATGGTTTAATGGCACCAAAATGAATGGCTGCTTGCATAAAAAAACCCTTTGAAAATTACCAAAGGGATATGTTTTTAATTGTACATTTTTTTTCGCAACTCTTGCACTTTATCTTCTTCCAAATAATCATCAAACGTCATGTATCGGTCGATAACTCCATTGGGAGTGATTTCTAAAACCCTATTGGCTACCGTTTGCGCAAACTCGTGGTCATGTGTAGTAAACAAAACCGAACCTTTAAAGTTTTTAAGGGAATTATTAAACGCTGTAATCGATTCCAAATCGAGGTGATTTGTTGGTTCGTCTAGCATCAAAACGTTGGCACGAATCATCATCATTCGGGATAACATGCAACGCACTTTTTCGCCACCTGAAAGTACTGAACATTTTTTCAAGGCTTCTTCACCCGAAAAAATCATCTTACCTAAAAATCCACGAACGTACACTTCATCGCGTTCTTCTTCAGTTTTTACAAACTGACGCAACCAATCCACTAAGTTCAAATCGCTTTTAAAGAATTCGCTATTGTCATTTGGTAAATACGATTGATTGGTGGTAATTCCCCAATCAAATGTACCAGAATCGGCTTTTTGATTGCCATTTAATATTTCATAAAAAGCAGTTGTAGCTCTCGAATCTTTTGAAAAAACAACCACTTTATCGCCTTTTGCCATATTCAAATCCACATTTTTAAACAATACTTCTCCGTCAACAGACGCTGATAAGTTTTCTACATGCAAAATTTGATCGCCAGCTTCACGTTCCACATCAAAAATAATCGCAGGATAACGACGGCTAGACGGACGAATTTCATCTAGATTCAATTTTTCAATCATTTTTTTACGCGAGGTAGCTTGCTTAGATTTGGCTACGTTGGCGCTAAAACGACGAATAAATTCTTCCAATTCGGCTTTCTTTTCTTCTGCCTTTTTATTTTGTTGTGCCTTTTGTTTGGCAGCTAACTGACTCGATTCGTACCAAAAAGTATAGTTCCCAGAATAGTGATTAATTTTAGAAAAATCGATATCCGAAATGTGCGTACAAACCGAATCTAAAAAGTGTCTGTCGTGCGATACTACGATAACCGTATTTTCATAATTGGCTAGGAAATTTTCGAGCCAAGTAATGGTTTCAAAATCCAAATCATTCGTAGGCTCATCCATTACCAAAACATCAGGATTTCCGAAAAGTGCTTGTGCTAATAAGACACGAACTTTCATCTTTCCTTCCAACTCGCCCATTAACGTATAATGCATGTCGGCTGAAATTCCTAAATTGGATAACATCGCACCCGCATCAGATTCAGCATTCCATCCGTTCATTTCTTCAAACTGCACTTGCAACTCGCCTATTCTATCGGCATTTTTATCATCATAATCAGCATACAAAGCATCCATTTCCGATTTTACGGCAAACAAAACTTTATTTCCCATCATTACAGTTTCAAGGACTGTATGCTCATCAAACATGTTGTGATTTTGATTCAACACTGACATCCGTTTGCCTGGTTCTAAAATTACTCGTCCCGAAGTAGGATCAATATCACCCGCTAAAATCTTTAAAAAAGTAGATTTTCCAGCACCGTTTGCGCCTATAACGCCATAACAATTGCCTTGAGTGAATGTGGTATTTACTTCGTCGAATAAAATTCGTTTACCAAATTGTACCGATAAATTTGAAACAGTAAGCATGAATAGGATATTTTAATTGGGTGCAAAAGTAGTTAAAAGTGTTCAGTCTATTATGTTCAGCTTGGAGTTTTTTTATTGTGCATTGAATTCCATTTTAAAAAGTTTATCGATACAAACTCTCTTGATACATAATTATTTACTTTTTGTTTATCAAAAATCACATAAATTTAACTTTAACGATAGGTTAACAGAATATTTCATTCTAACTAAATACATTTGTTTGCTATTTCCCCAATAATAAATGAAAAGATTGTTCCATTTTAAAGCCTTTGTATTACCTGCATTTTTTTTGCTTGTTTTGAGTTCGTGTAAAAAAGAATTCGCAAGTGATAATTACGTTGCTTACATAGGTGGAGAGGTTATTAATCCTGCCAATCGCTTTGTTCTTTTTTGTAAAAATAATGAAGTAATCGACACGATTCCGTTAAAAAAAGACAACACTTTCTTTAAAAAATTTGATTCACTTTCCCCTGGTTTGTACACTTTTAAACACGAACCCGAATACCAATATGTTTATTTTGACAAGAATGACAGTTTAATGGTACGCGTTAACACTAATGATTTTGACGAATCGGTAATGTTCTGCGGTCGCGGTTATGAGAAAAATAATTTTCTGATGGAAATGTATTTGAGAAATGAAGAAGACAAAAACAAGATGTTTGATGTTTTTGAATATGATGTGGCTAAATTTAATACAACAATAGATAAAACTTACAAAAAGAACACTACCTATTACAACGAAAAAAAGGAAGAAATTAAGTGGAATGCACAATTTGACGTCTATGCAAAAGCCATTCTTAACTTCCCGCATTACACAAAAAAAGAAATTTATCCTGTCATCCATCGCATGCGAACTGGAAACGACATCTTCGAAAAACTACCCAAAGACTATTATGCTTTCCGTAAAGAAGTTGATTTTAGCAATGCAACATTAACTGATTACTCGCCTTTTGCAATGTATTTGAATCACATGCTCAACAATGTGTCGACAATAAAATACCACAATCATTTTTCAGAAGTTGATTTGGCTTTAAAAACAAACATCAACAAAATTAAAATTGCTGATACGTTGATAAAAAATAGAAAAGTAAAAAATATTGTGCTCAATGATATTGCCATCAAATACTTGTTAGAAGATCAAAACATGACCAATAACAATTTATTTTTAGACACCTATCACAAGTATTCTACCGATAAAAGTCAGAAAAATGAAATTGTAAAAATCGGAAATGCCATTCAACTATTAAAACCCAATTTCGATTTACCGAAAGTGTCTTTCCTTGCACCCGATGGAAAAACCGTTTCGTCTTACGATTTGATTCAGAAAAATACTGTATTTTTCTTTTGGACATCTAGCTACAACACACATATGGTTGCCGTGCATAAAAAAGTGTTGGCCTTTAAAAAACTACATCCAGAATACAATTTTATTGCCATCAACATCAATGACCAATTAAGTGATTGGAAAGAAGTGTTATCCAATTATACTTTCGATGGGATTCCACAATACCATTGTGCAAATTTCGAAGAACTCAGAACCACATGGGCTATCACTAAAATTCATCGTACTATTATAGTTACTAAAGATAAAAAAATTAAAAACGCATTTACGAATATTTTTGATTTAAATTTTGAAAAGGAACTTTAAGAGCAAGAAGTTGGAAGTTGGAAGATTCAAAATATACTAAATATAAAAGGCGATTTTTCATTAGAAAATCGCCTTTTATTATATGAAATCAAACTGCTCACTGAAATCTGAGCACCTGCCTACCGCAGGCAGGCTGAGAACTATTTGTTTCCTTTCTCAAAATCGGCAATAAACTGCGCCAAACCAATGTCAGTCAATGGATGTTTCAACAATCCCAAAATCGCTGATAATGGACCAGTCATAACATCTGCCCCAATTTTGGCACAATTTACAATGTGCATTGTATGACGCACCGACGCCGCTAATATTTGCGTTTCGTAACCGTAATTGTCATAGATTTCTCTGATCTCTTGAATCAAATTCAAACCATCGGTCGACACATCGTCTAGACGACCAATAAATGGTGAAACAAAAGTCGCTCCTGCTTTTGCAGCTAACAAAGCTTGACCTGCAGAAAAAACTAAGGTTACATTTGTTTTGATTCCTTTATCTGAAAAATACTTACACGCTTTCACTCCTTCTTTGGTCATTGGCAATTTAACCACAATTTGATCGTGCAATTCGGCCAATTCTTCGCCTTCTCTAATCATTCCGTCGTAATCCACAGCATTTACTTCAGCGCTAACTTCTCCATCGGTAATATTACAAATGTCAACGTAATGCTTCAAAATGTTGTTTTTTCCGGTAATTCCTTCTTTTGCCATCAACGACGGATTGGTAGTTACACCATCCAAAACGCCCAAAGCTTGCGCTTCTTTAATATCATTTAAATTGGCTGTGTCAATAAAAAATTTCATAGTATATAATTAAGTTGTGTTTTTCTTTAAGTACCTGAGTATTGGAGTGCCTGAATATTATTTGGGCGTCCCGCTCGTTCCTCACGTCGGGGTATCGGCTGCACGCGGTGCTTGCCTCTACCCCTAACGCAAAGTTCTGCAAAATTACAATTATTTCAATCCATTCACAAAACATCTTCTTACTTTTAACCGAACTCAGGCACTTAGCAACTCAGTCACTACAATTTATAATGCTTCATCAATAGCTTCTCATACATTTTATCTGGCAAAATTCGTTTCAAAACAATGGAAAACTTTTGCATGAACGCACCAATTTTGTAATGTATTTTCGGATTCGGATTTTGAATAATAGCATAAATTGCTTCTGCCATTTCGTTTGGATTGCTGCCACTATCGACATGTTCGTCCATCATTTTAAGTGTGCTTCCGTAAGGAATTTCATAGGCTGAACCTTTTACCAAGGGTGCATGAAATCGTCCAGCCGCAATGTTAGTAGCAAAATCGCCTGGCGCGACGTTGGTAATATGGATTCCAAAACTTTTGACTTCCATTCGCAAGGCTTCGGTAACCAACTCTAACGCACCTTTGGATGCCGAATAAATCCCGCGATACGGCAATCCCATATAACCAGCAATCGACGTAATGTTGATAATCAAACCCGAATGTTGCAAACGCAACTGTGGTAAAACGGCTTTCATCACTTCAATCGGACCGAACAAATTGGTTTCGAAGTTGTTTTTGATTTCTTCAGTCGGAATTTCTTCAATCGGACCGGTTATTCCAACGCCAGCATTATTGATGACAACGTCAATTTTACCCGATTTCGAAATGACTTCTGCGACAGCTGACTGTATGCTATTCTTATCTCGAACATCTAATGCAATCAACGGAAAAACCGAATGCGAAATACGCTCCGGATTTCTACTCGTGCCATACACTACAAAACCTTTACTATGCAAAAATTCACCAATTGATTTCCCAATTCCTGATGAAGCACCTGTTATAAATACTACTTTACTCATGTTTTTTTGAGATGAAAGATGATAGATAAAAGATAATAGACTAAGAGATAATAGACACGTCTATCTTAAAAACTAAATATCATTTAACTATTGTGATTTTGTCTATTATCTATTCGTCTATTATCTCTTGGTCTTCAATTATTTTCACTAAAGATAAAAAACCTTTCTACACTAACGCAATTCCCAATCCAGGTTTTTCACTTAATTCAATTTTACCTTTTACAATACGACTTCCCGTTGCGATGTCATTGGCTATCAAATAGGCTCCATCTAAATCTGCAAAATCACAAAGTGGTGCCAAAACGGCTCCAGCCGAAATTCCGACTGTTGATTCGGTCATGCAACCGATCATGATTTTAAAATTTAAGCGTCGCGCTTCTTTAATCATTTGTAAGGCAGGAGTCAATCCACCACATTTTACCAATTTTATATTGATACTACTGTAATGCGATTGTAAATTTTCCAACGAAGCACTATCTTGACAATCTTCATCTGCCATCCAATTGGCATTGCCATCACGATGCAATACATTATAATTATCCCATCCAATTTTCATGGGCTGTTCGATATATATAAACTGGGATGTAGCACTTTGATTTTCCAATGCAATGCAATCGGCCGGTGTAAAACTTCCATTAGCATCGAGTGCCATTTTTTTATTTAAAGTGAGTAGTTTTGAAATGGCATCCGAATCAAAATGATTGCATTTTACTTTAAATTGATTCCAGTCGGATTGCTCAATTTTCTTAATCTGATTGGCAACGCTGGCAATACTTATAGTAATCGATGATTCGGGTATGTTTTTTATTTCAATAGCATTCAAGGCTAAAAAACTACTGTTTTCTAATTTCCCAAACAAATCCCAATAAGCGCAGTCTATAGCTGAACGCAGAAAACTTGGTAAATTCAACGTTAAAAGAAAAAGGTAAAAATCGGTTGGATGTGTGATATTTTGATGTTCAATCGTATCTTTTATGATATGCAATTGCGACTCAAAATCGGCTAAATTAATATGGTAATAATCGATAGCTGTACATTCACCAAAGCCTTTGTAATTGTTATTTTCTAGTGTAATGATTAAGGCGTCACGGTGCGAATAATTGCCGTAAGTAATGGAAAAGGTTTCCTTTAGAGTGAATTGTACGATTTGCCAAGATACTTTCATTAAAAGAAAGTTGTGGTTAAAAAAAAATCCCGACTTCGATATTCCGAAACGAGATAGTTAAAAAATGGCAAGCGACCTACATCGCACCGCTACAACCGCATACCTTTGCTATGTTCCCATCCTGGAGGATTCTGCAGGAGCTGGTCGTGTAGGACTTGCCGTTGCAAATATACAATCTTTTTATTTTTTTGCAATAATTTAACAGCAATATAAATATATTTGTGTGCATTTAATTAATGAATTGTAATGAAAAAATATAACGTATTAGCTGTCATTTTATTAGGAGTTTTGATAAGCAATTGTGACAGTACAAAAGAGTCGGTTTTTAGCTTAAATGAAGACATTTTAAAGGCACAATATTTTCAAAAAGACAATCTTTCATTGGAAATTCTTAATCCGAAAACTCAAAAAATAGACAGTGTTGTTTATATGTTAAACGATGCGAAAATTGGTACGGCAAAAAATGACAGTAAACTATCGTTTGCTTTAGTGAACCAAAAGTTGGGCTATCAAAATATAAAAGCGACAGTGTATTCCGAGGGAAATTCCGAACTCGATTCGACTCGAATTGAAATTGTATCTGACATTGAGCCTAAATTACTTTCGTATACTATTGTGAATACCTATCCTCATGACACAAGTGCTTACACACAAGGATTGGAATTTTATAGAGACACACTATATGAAGGAACAGGAAATGGCGCTGGAAACGGAACTGGAATTCGTGGTATTTCAAGTTTGCGAAAAACCGACTACAAAACGGGTAAAGTGTTTAAAAAAATTGAACTTCCGATGGAATATTTTGGAGAAGGAATTACCGTTTTAAATAATAAAGTCTACCAATTGACGTATCAAAATAATGAAGGGTACGTTTACAATGCCGATACATTTTTTAAAGAAAAAACACTTCCGTATTTTAAAAAAATGGAAGGTTGGGGATTGACATCAAACGGTAAAAACTTATACATGAATGATGGTACAGAACGAATTCATATTTTAGATCCGCAAACGTTCAAACAAATCGATTACTTTAATGTGTATTCGGGTGGCACAAAAATTCCGTCTGTAAATGAAATGGAATGGATTGATGGGAAAATTTACAGCAATATTTATGGTAAAGAAGCCGTTGTGATTATAAATCCAAAAAATGGAGCCGTTGAATTCATTATCAATTTTGCTGATTTAAAGAAAAAAATCACCCAACTTCCCGATACTGATGTTTTAAATGGTATTGCTTACAATCCAAAAACAAAAACTCTTTTTGTAACAGGTAAAAATTGGGATAAAATGTTTGAGATTAAAATTACTCAATAAAATAATAAATGAATTAAAAATAACTAGTTCAAAAAAAAAGTCCCATTTAGCGGTGGGACTTTTGTCAAACATCATTATCGATTTCTCTAATATCTTCTCTCTACTTCTTCTTTTTAGCATCTACAAATTCAGCGCTCACTGCATCATATATCCATTTGTTTTCTTGGGTTTTGTTTTTCTGAGTAATTGTTCCGTCGGCATTTAAAATACACTCAAATCCTTCTCTTCTTATTTTTTCTTGTGTTTCGGTAGCAGCGGTTCCTCCAAGTGAAACTATTTCAGTGATGTGATTGGTAGTTTGTGTATTGGAAAAAACCTGTTTTTTGCTTGTGATTTCGTAAACGGCAGAATAAATTATCGTTTTATCTTCAGTCTTAGTACCTGTTTTAATTAGTGCTTTTTCTATCCACTGTAGCAAATACAATTTGGTAGCTGATCCCGTAAACGATGCTAATTTACAATCGATTGGTGAAGATCCAGCATCTTTACTTTTTACAATGATTGCATCGGTAGCTTTACCTTTGTTGGCAATAGTAATTTGAAAATTACCACCTTTCACTTCAGCAGTCAGGTTATCTATTTTAGATACACAAGCACCCATTGTTGCTAAAGATTTTTTAGTGGCAGCTTTTTTCTTTTTTTGGGAGTACGAATGAGAACCCATTAAAAGAAGTAATGCGAGAAGAATTATTTTTTTCATTTTGCATGTTTTTTTAAATAGATTTCGAATATACAAAAATAAATAATCTTACGATAAAAAAAAATCCGTCTTGTTTGTTAACAAGACGGATTCATTTAGAATTCTACTTCAATTACTCTTTAGTAGATTTTACAGCTAGATTGTATATTACCAATCCAAATCCGATTTTGTTGATTGCATCTGCAATGTTATAAGCAACATCAACGTTACCTTTTCCTAACAATCCAGTGTACCATCCTTCGGTACCCAACATGTATCCCAATGGATAGATTGCCCAACCTACAAGTACGAACCAACATAATATTTTGTGCGCTGAAAGTACCTCTCCACCAGCAGCAGCTGCTAATTTAGAAGCTTCGCCAAGCCAAATCTCATATACAATTGCAAAATAGGCAAGACCTGAAATAAGACCCCAAACCCATGCATTTGTTGGGTCAACTGCTTCTCCAAAATAACCAGTAACTAACATTACTAATGAGTACAAAATCATTTTCCATAATAATGACTGTTTTGCACCAGCTACTTTTAGAATTAAATAAAACTCTAAACACATCAAAGGCACTGTTAAAACCCAGTCAACATACCTAAAGAAAGTTGGTGATTCTCCAAAACTAGCCCAATAATCTCTCATGTAGAAATAATGGACAGCGGCAATGAATGTAATCAAACCAGAAACTAAAACTGAAACGCGCCATTTCTTATCGAACTGACTCAATGATAAAAAGAAAAAAGCTGATGCAGCCATCATAGCCATGCATCCAATAAAAAATGTAAAACCAACATAATCCGTTGGTAACATTTTTGAAACAAG
>CANLLR010000034.1 GCA_947491985.1 Flavobacteriaceae bacterium
TTTTATATTGGAAGTTTACTAATGCAAGAATTTGAAAAAACATCTGATGATACAAATACCATGAGTTATCAAAGACTTTCTAGTTACCTATCGTTATCCATAAAAAACAAGGCAAATACTTTAGAATTTGCTTCCGTGGTCTATTACCAACCCAATATTAACCTTTGGAAAGATTACAGACTATCAAGTCAAATCTCTTTAGCATTTAACATCACTTCAAAAGTACAGTTTGTTAATTGTATAAATTATGGTTATGATTCCTATGCACCATCAAACGTGAGTAAAAAAAATATTATTTTAACAAATGGATTAAAAATGAACTTATAATATTTTAATAAAATTTTAATAGAAACAACAGATAATAAATTAAATAACTTAAAAAAAACAAAAAAATGGCATTAACAGACTCCCAAAAAAGTTCAATTGAATCAAAGAAAAGAGATATTGAAAGAAAAAAAAGCGAAATCGAAAATATTAAACAACAGAAAGAACGCATGCAAAGCAATGCTAAATTAAGTATTACTAAAAACAAAGAATATTTAAAAAATGCTAAAGACACTAATTCGAAAAATATGTATCGAAGTAATATAGATTCCGAAACAAAATTTTTAAAAAATCAAATAGTGGATTACAATAGAGATATTGAGAATGTTAAAAGAAATATAACGTCACTAAAGGAAGAAATAAGCAGAATTAAATCTAAATAAATTACTAAAATTATGGCTGATAAAGATTATAAATGCGGGAACTGTGGTACATTGTAGAAGATAAAATATTGTCTTGGTCGACAGGTGATGTAAGAAATGTATGTTCGACATGTGGTCCTTTGTGTGAGGATTGTGTAGATGGTGGAGGAATGTTTTCTTCTACCAAATGTAAAGGATGTGATAAAAAGACTGAAACCGAAAGCTTTCGCGGGGGTGAATGGAAATAACTATAAATAGTCACTATTGAATCTTTTCTTATTTATTTAATAGATTATACAAAATACATTTTAGGTGGTCTATTTAAAATTTAAGCAAAAGATACTGTTATTCAATTAAATAAAAATATTAACAACAATTAAAACAATAGAAATTATGGCACAAGAAATGCTTAAAAATGAAGCACTATTAAACTTAGTTTATTGTATAGCAAATGCTGATAAACCAATTTACGATTCTGAAGTGTGGTCTAATCAAGTATCTAATGAAGAAAAAGAATATTTTGATGAAATTGCTAACGCTGAAAATATTGAAATAGCGTTTTCTGATTTCATGGATAAAAGAATAGAATTAATTCATAAATATGGATATGACTCCATTTTTGAAGAAGCTTTAAAAGCCACAAATAAGTGCGGTAGAGAATGGCGAACAAAGGCATATGGATATATGTGGAAAACGGCTTTAAAAACATGGGAAAGTGGAGATTATAGAGATAATGGCGAAATGAAAGAGACGTCTGATAACGAGTATAAACTTATTCAAAAAGCAAAAGAATATTTTGAAATTACAGATGAAGAAGACGATAAGGCAATTTATTTGACAAAAGTGTAGCTTTTTTATATTATTGTAATTCTTGAATAAGCAAAGACAATAAATTGGAGTTTAAATGTACGCCAAAATAAAACAATCTAAAAAAACTGAAAGATGGAGTATTATAATTTAAATAATCAAATCACGGAATTATGGAATAAATTTAATATCCTATTTCATGATTATCATCAAGAAGTAATGAATCGTGTGCCTAGTTATTTACCGATTCCAAAATCTAAAGATAAAATACTATTTATTGGATTAAATCCAGCCTATCAAGAGAGAAAAGAAACCCATAAAAATTACATCAATTATTCTTATAATGCTACTATTACAACAGATGATATTATCCGTTTTTCTAAAATAAATAGCGATTCGAAAGATTCTTCAAGCGACTTTTATTACGGTAAATATTTTAATATGCTTCATAATTTTGCTAAAAACCTAGGTGAGGATGGATTTGAACATTGTGATTTGTTCTTGATGAGAGAAACAGATTCGAAAATTGTAAAGCAAATGGTCGAAAGTGAAGGTACTTTAAATGAATTTGGGATAGAACAACTAAATATTTTGAAAATTCACATAGAAAATTTAAATCCAAAAGTGATTATCATACCAAACGCAATGGCCGCAGAGTATTACAAACAGATTATTCTTCAAAATTCAAACGTAGACAAAGAAAAGGGAATTTATTATACAGAAATAAATAATAAAAAGATACCCACCATTTTATGTGGTTCATGGCAATATGGGCGATTAGATAAATATACTGAAGCCATTTTGGTCAGACATATTAAAACTGTTATTAATTAATTTTTTGAGAATTCAAATAATTAAAAACAAATAAAATAAAATAGTAAAAGGTCTTTTTTAACTAATAATATGAATATTAAAAATTTAATTTACTTAACATTACTTTCAATAGTATTGGTTTCTTGCGATTCTAACGAAAGAAACATCAAAAAAACGTTTGATAGATTAAACTCTGGTGAAACTTCTTCAGCATCAAAATATATCTGGCCTAAAGACCATAAAAATCTGTATACTTTTAAGCAACGATTCTTAAGTAAAAATGACTTATTATCGTTTGATATTGAAACAATTGAAAAATTAAATGATGAAAGCTATAAAGTAACATTGAATTGCAGCAATGGTAATGAAGAATTATTAACTTATTTTAAAAATAAAGGGAATTTAGTATCAGAAACTAAAATTGAAGATACCATTTTTGTAAAAAAAGCAAATGGGAAAGAATATGTTTCATTCGATTGGGATTTGAATGAAAAATCGATTTCAGACAACATTAAACTATCAAGTATTTTAGTTGAAAAATTAAATCTTAGATCTGGTCCAGGGAAGAATTTCAATGTAATTAGTCAACTAGAAAATGGTGATGAGCTACTAATAGACGATAATTATGAAAACTCAAATTGGAGAAAGGGATTTTATTTTGAAGAAAATAGTAGCATTAAAAAAGTATACTTCTCTTCCAAATTAACAGATAGAAAAGAAATTAGTTTTTTCACATTAAATTGGGCTGACAGTATGGGAATAATAGTTATCTCTATTCTGGGTATAATTGTGCTTTTTGTTGTTTATCCTTTATTGTTTTCAGCACTTTTTAGAGCCGGAGGTGAAGGTGCTGGTACATTTGCAATAATTTTGTTTGTTGTCTTACTAATAGCTGTCTATTTTACTTATCAAATTATTGAAACGGCATTTTTTGAACTTTTCATTATTAACTTACCTTTTTAATTTAGTAGGTGTGAAAACTAGAAATTCAACTAATTTACTTTTCCAACTCCAAATCATAATTGGCATTCGCTTTCTGAATAAGTTGATAAGAAACAAAGAATCCCAAAACAAACAACAGCAACAATCCAATAAATAGGGCATAGTTTCCTATTAAGAAATTCCAAAAGATAAAATACAATAGAAAACCATTTCCGGTTTGAAGTAGCCATGCCAACAATCTTAATTTAGAAAAAGATTTTCCGCTGTTGTTAAATGGTTTCCAAAAGCCGCCCGGTTTGATGGTTGTGGCAAAAGTTTCCAATGTTTTGGTTGCTGTGGGTGGAGTTATAAAGGTAATCACCAACCACGTAAAACACACTGCTATAGTTAAAACTATAATTTTAATTGGATAATAATCGATGTTGAAGTTGTGCTCAAGACTACCAATCATTTGATGAAAAGCGGTATTGTTAGCATACAACCAATCCAAAATTGGTGGATAAATTAAAGCCGCTAGCATTGCCGACAACTGCGACCATGCATTGATGCGCCACCAATACCACCGCAATATAAAAACTGGACCAACACCTGCTGTGATGGCAAATATATATTTTGTGATTCCTACTATCGAATCGGCATAAACGGCAATTCCTCCAGCTGCTACTATGATGTAAATCATCGCTATTATTCCCAGTTTTTTGGTTTTAGCATCACTTAAATTGGGATGAATAGTGTGCTTGTAAAAATTCTCAATTAACAAGGAGCCTCCCCAATTTTGATTGTTTTGCACAAAAGATAGAAAAGGAATCAGGAACAAGAAAAGTACTAAAATCAACATCCAAGACGGTAACGCTTTCACAAATAAAGCAGTAAAAGCCAATTCGTTATCTGCGGCAGCATTTGCATATCCATAACAAACTGCCATAAATGGTAATGTAAACAACAAAACCCTAAACAAAACTATCGAAAGTGAAGGAATAAAAATACTTTTGATTAAGTCTTTACTGCTATTGGTTGCCATCAATTTTTGTCCATTCATGTCTGGATAATCTAATATCGAAGCCGACCACCATTGCACCAAAACAAAAACAATGAAAGCATTAAAAGTTTTAGATCCTAACGATGGAATAATATCGAAATTGTTTTTTGAAGATTGTACTGTAGTTTCTAAATGGGATAGACCTCCAGTATTTAGCAGCAAGCTAACGAAGATGATTAGAAATAACAGGATAAAAACAATAAATAATACAAAATCCAGCTGAAGCCGTTCTTTTAAACTATTGAAGAAAGTTAAAATGACAATAAGAAAAGTTACTATTCCGATGGCTACATTGATTTCAATTCCAACAATAAAGCAGAAAATTTTACCAAAAGCCAAGAGACTAAAACTGATAAAAAAAGGAATGACCAAAAATCCCAAATACAAACTCCTGAATTGATGCAGTACCTTGGCACCTGCTCCAGAATACCTAAAAAATAAGAATTCATTTTCGGTTTTTACAGGCACTTTTCGCCACAAATGAGCAAAGAAAGAGACACTAAAAGCCGATCCAATGCCGACACTCCAATACAACCACATTTCTGATAATTGCCCTTTTAGCAACGACGAACAAATCAACTGTGGTTCTATCATGATGCCGTTGGCCAATAACATAGAAAAGCCAATGAGCCACCATCGGTCATTTTTGGAATAAAATAAATTGGTACTTAAATTTTGTTTTAGTTTTTTTCTTAAATCTCCCAAAAGCTATCGCATTCTTTTATAACTAAGCTGTTTTACCTTGCTTTTATAAAATTTATCCTAGATAAATATATTCTTTTTGGTATTTGGTGTTTTTATAGGGTTTCTGAAAGTTTACCCATTATTCCCATAAAATCCATTGTATTGTTTTTAAAATTTGAAATACAAAGTTAGTATTACAATGTTAATTTTAAGTGTATAACTTCATAAAAGTTTTATTTTTCAACTTTAATGAATGATTATTTTTGTACCTATAATTAATTGAATAATGCCAAAAAAAACAAGAGCTCCTATAGCCAAAATAATTCCACATGCCATTGAAAAACATGGACATATCCGCACGGATAATTATTATTGGTTGAACAATAGAGAAAACCCAGAAGTCATTGACTATCTCAATAAAGAAAACGATTATTATCATCAAGAAACGGCCCATACCAAGGATTTCCAAAAGCAATTGTTTGATGAAATGAAATCGCGCATAAAAGAAGACGAACAATCTGTTCCTTATTTATATAATGGCTATTATTATATTACACGTTACGAAACAGGAAAAGATTACCCAATTTACTCCAGAAAAAAAAGTTCATTAGAAGCCAAAGAAGAAATTATGTTCGATTGCAATGAAATGGCAAAAGGGCATGCGTATTTTCAATTGGGAGGTTTGAGTGTGAGTGACGATAACAAATGGGCGGCTTTTAGTGTTGATTTGGTTTCGAGAAGACAATACACTTTGCAATTCAAAAATCTTGAAACGGGTGACATTCTCACCACAAAAATTGAAAACACTACTGGTGGTGCCACATGGGCAAATGATAATGCAACTGTTTTTTACACCAAAAAGGATGAAGTTACGCTGCGTTCCGATAAAGTGTACAAGCATAAATTGGGTTTCGATTCAAAAAATGACACACTTGTTTATCACGAAAAAGACGAAACCTTCAACGTACATAGCTACAAATCAAAGTCTAAAAAATATTTAATTATTGGCTCAGACAGCACGTTGACAAACGAATATCAAATACTTTCAGCGAACACGCCCGACGGAAAATTTACAATTTTTCAAAAACGAACACGTGGATTGGAATATTCGATTTCTCATTTTGAAGATCATTTTTATATTATTACCAATAAAGATAAGGCCGACAATTTTAAGCTGATGAAAACGCCTGAAAATAAAACAGCCAAAGAGAATTGGGTCGATTTGATTCCACATCGCAAGGAAGTATTACTAGAAGATATTGATATTTTCGCAGCTTATTTAGTTGTTTCTGAACGTTTTAATGGGTTGAATACAATCAGAATTATGCCATGGAAAGGCGAAGAATATTATCTTCCTTTTGAAAGCGAAACGTACACCTGTAGCACTACATCCAATGTTGATTTTGAGACCGAAATTTTACGATATGCATACCAATCAATGGCTACACCTGCATCGGTTATCGATTTTAACATGCGCACCCAATCCAAAATTGTTTTAAAAGAAATGGAAGTAATGGGAGGGAAGTTTGATAAAAACAATTACCATGAAGAACGTATTTGGGCTACAGCGACTGATGGTGCCAAAATCCCAATTTCTATAGTGCATAAAAAAGGATTGAAAAAAGACGGTACCAATCCGTTTTTATTGAATGCGTATGGTTCATATGGCTATTCTTCAGATGCACATTTTAGTTCGACAGTTTTGAGTTTATTGGATCGTGGATTCATTTTCGGAATTGCTCATGTGCGCGGAGGTGAAGATTTAGGTCGTCAATGGTATGAAGACGGAAAATTACTTAAAAAGAGAAACACCTTTACCGATTTTATCGATTGTACTCATTTTTTAATTGCTTCCAACTTTACTTCAGCACAACACATGTATGCTGAAGGTGGATCTGCTGGGGGTTTATTAATGGGAGCCATTGCCAATATGGCGCCACAATTGTATAACGGAATCATTGCTCAAGTCCCTTTTGTAGATGTTGTTACTACAATGTTAGATGAAACTATTCCACTAACAACAGGAGAATACGACGAATGGGGAAATCCAAATCAGAAAAAATTCTACGATTACATGTTATCCTATTCTCCTTATGATAATGTAGTAGCGCAAGACTATCCCAACATGTATATCTCGACCGGTTTACACGATTCGCAAGTACAATACTGGGAACCAGCAAAATGGGCAGCAAAATTAAGGACTTTAAAAACAAATTCGAAACAACTTTTTTTAGATACTAATATGGAAACAGGACATGGAGGTGCCTCGGGTCGGTTTGAAGCACTTAAAGAATTGGCTAAAGAATTTAGTTTTTTACTAGATTTAGAAAGAATTGAAAAGTAATTAAATTTTTTTACTTAAATTTGCAAGGATTTGAGGTTACTAATAGGATGAGTTTTTACCTTGATTAACTATTTTTTTTATGAAAGAAGAAATAAAAGCATACAATAATGTCTTGGAATTAATAGGAAACACGCCTATTATTAAACTGAACAAAATCACTGAAAATCTATCCGGTAATTTTTATGCTAAAGTAGAAGCTTTTAATCCAGGCCATTCTACAAAAGATAGAATTGCATTATACATTATTGAAGAGGCTGAAAAGCAAGGAATTTTAACCCCAGGTGATACCATAATTGAAACAACATCAGGAAATACTGGTTTTAGTTTGGCAATGGTGAGTATTATTAAAGGATACAATTGTATTTTGGCAGTTAGTTCAAAATCATCTAAAGATAAAATTGATATGTTGCGAAGCTTAGGTGCAAAAGTATATGTTTGCCCTGCACATGTATCAGCTGATGATGAACGTTCTTATTACAATGTAGCCAAGCGATTGCACGAAGAAACAAAAGGTTCAGTATACATTAATCAGTATTTTAATCAATTGAATATTGATGCTCATTACATGACTACTGGTCCAGAAATTTGGGAACAAACACAAGGTAAAATTACACATTTAGTTTGTTGTAGTGGAACCGGAGGAACTATTTCTGGAGCTGCAAAATACTTAAAAGAGAAAAATCCAAATATTAGAATTTTAGGTGTGGATGCTTTTGGTTCGGTTTTGAAAAAATACCATGAAACAAAAGAATTTGACAACAACGAAATTTACCCTTATCGTATTGAAGGTTTGGGGAAAAATTTAATTCCAACAGCTACCGATTTTGATGTAATTGATAAGTTTATTAAAGTTACTGACGAAGAAAGTGCTCACGCTACTAGAGAATTGGTTCGTAAGGAAGGTTTGTTTGTTGGATATACCTCTGGTGCAGTAATGCAAGCTATCAAGCAGTATGCAGAAGAAGGTGAATTTACCGAAAAAAGTAATGTAATTGCTATTTTTCCAGATCACGGTTCGCGTTACATGAGTAAGGTATTTAGTGATGATTGGATGAATGAACAAGGCTTTTTTGACAGCATTAATGCTGAGGAAGTTCAGAAGATTGAATTTATAAAATAGAAAATTAGAAACGCTTCGCTTTAGAAAGTTAGAAGAAAAACATAAATAAAAAACTCCAAAAGACATCTTCTGGAGTTTTTTTATTGTTTAAAATTGTTTATTCTAAAGCCAAGCGATTCTATTAATCTATTCGTCCATCGTATGGTACACGTTCATCACATCATCATCTTCTTCTAACTTTTCAATTAGTTTTTCAACGTCCGCCATTTCAGCTTCAGTTAGTTTTTTGGTGATTTGTGGAATTCTTTCAAATCCAGATGATAAAATTTCAATTCCTCTGCCTTCTAATTCTTTTTGTATTGCTCCAAAACTTCCGAAAGGCGCATAGATTAAAATTCCGTCTTCATCGGCAAAAATTTCTTCAGCACCAAAATCAATAAATTCCAATTCCATTTCTTCAATGTCAATTTCGTTGTTTGGAATTCTAAAATTACACGTATGATCAAACATAAATTCTACCGAACCTTGTGTTCCCATAGTGCCGTTACATTTGTTAAAATAACTTCTAACATTTGCCACAGTTCTGTTATTGTTGTCAGTTGCCGTTTCAATTAAAATCGCAATTCCGTGTGGTGCGTATCCTTCAAAAAGCGCTTCCTTATAATTGGCTGTATCTTTGTCGGTTGCTTTTTTGATAGCTCGTTCTACGTTCTCTTTTGGCATGTTAGCCGCCTTGGCATTTTGCATTACTGCACGCAAACGAGAGTTGGCTTCCGGATTTGGTCCACCTTCTTTTACTGCCATTACGATGTCTTTTCCAATACGTGTAAACGCTTTAGCCATTGCTGACCAACGTTTCATTTTACGCCCTTTTCTAAATTCAAATGCTCTTCCCATTGCTATTATTTTAGTTCAATATTTTATAATTTTAATTGAACATTCAACATTTTATTATTGTTACTTATGTTGCAAAAATACTTCTTTAGACAAAATTTCAAAACAATTTACCCTTTTTTATAAAACGGCATTTTCACCACTTTAGCTGCTACTTTATTATTTCGTATTTGAATAAAAATGTCAGTATCAACAGCTGCAAACTCTGTTTTTACATAACCCATTCCGATTCCTTTTCCGACAGAAGGCGCCATAGTTCCCGAAGTTACTATTCCGATGTTATTTCCATTAGCATCTACAATTTCGTAGTCGTGACGTGGAATACCTCTATCATTTAATTCAAAACCAACTAGTTTTTTGGTAACTCCTGCTTCTTTTTGTTTTTTCAGATTTTCAGAGTTGGTAAACTCTTTGGTGAATTTTGTAATCCATCCTAAACCTGCTTCTATCGGTGAAGTTGTATCGTTAATGTCATTACCATACAAACAAAATCCCATTTCCAAACGCAATGTATCGCGAGCTGCCAAACCAACAGGTTTAATTCCGAAAGCCGCTCCAGCTTCAAAAGCTTTATTCCAAACGTGTTCTACTTCGGTATTTTTACAATAAATTTCAAACCCACCCGAACCTGTGTAACCAGTGGCAGAAATGATAACGTCTTCAATTCCAGCAAAATCAGCCACTTCAAAATGATAATATTTTATCGCTGACAAATCGATAGAAGTCAATGACTGCATAGCTTCAACAGCCTTTGGACCTTGAATCGCGAGCAACGAATAGTCTTCAGAAATATTTTTCATTTCAGCTCCAATAGCATTGTGTGACGCAATCCAATTCCAATCTTTATCAATATTAGAAGCGTTTACCACTAATAAATACTGCTCTTCTTTAATTTTATATACAATCAAATCATCTACAATTCCGCCATCATTATTAGGAAGACAAGAATACTGTGCTTTGCCAATTTCTAATGTCGCTGCATCGTTTGAAGTCACTTTCTGAATCAAATCTAACGCACTAGCACCCGAAATTAAAAATTCTCCCATGTGCGAAACATCAAAAACGCCAACACCATTTCTAACGGTTTCGTGTTCGACATTAACTCCTTCGTATTGCACAGGCATATTGTAACCTGCAAACGGAACCATTTTCGCTCCTAAACTTTCATGAACATGGGATAAAGCTGTATTTTTCATTGTAAAGTGATGTAAAATTTGAAGTCGCTAATTTATTTAAAAATTATTAAAATAGTAAGCATAAACCGAATTATAAATGGCTTTATTCTAACAAAATACAAACATTTATTGCTATTTCATAAAAGATGTGATTCTTTACCAAAAAACTTTTATTCCAATTGGCAAAAAAGTATATTTACATAATTGCAAAAAATGGAATACTTACATAAATGAATTCGGAACTACCTACAATACAATCAGATAAAGCAACTAAGATTAAAGAACCACAGCTTAATATCATTTTAACAACCGATGAAGATGATGAACGACCTGTATACATATCAGGTAATTTTAATAATTGGGTGACACAAGACAAAGCTTTTGAAATGGAAAAAGTGGGTATAGGTTTATATCATTTTAAGTTTGCTGCTGATTTTGTTTATCCAGACGAATTACTTTACAAATTTACTCGAGGCGATTGGAGTGAGGTAGAAATTGATAAGTTTGGGAATCGTACTGAAAACAGAGTTTGTAAAAAACAAAAGGGTGTTGTCAAAGAACATGTTGCCAAATGGCGTCATAATTGGTTGCCTTTTAAACGTAATTTTCTACCAAAAGTTCATCTCATTTCGGAAGAGTTTGAAATTCCACAGTTGAATAAAACTCGACGAGTATGGGCTTTATTGCCACATGATTATGAGGATTCATCAGAAAGTTACCCTGTTTTGTATTTGCAAGATGCGCAAAATTTATTCAATGAAAAAGCGCAATTTGGGAATTGGGAAATCGACAAAAAATTAGCCGTAATGTCAGAGTATAATATTGGTAAAATTATTATCATTGCAGTAGAACACGCTGAAAAAGAACGCATAAAAGAATACAATGTTGGTAATACCGTTTTAGGTAATGGACAAGGTAAAAAGTACATTCGTTTTTTAACCGATACTTTAAAACCATTTGTAGATGCTAATTTTAGGACCAAAACCGAACGAGAACATACCGGAGTAGGGGGAAGTTCAATGGGTGGACTAGTGAGTATTTTTTCAGGTATAATGTATCCTGAAGTATTCGGAAAATTGATGATTTTTTCACCATCGCTGTGGGTCGTTCCTAAAATAAAATTATCTATTTTAGATATCGAAGAAACGCAAGATACGCGTGTGTATTTGTATGCTGGGGGTGATGAAAGCGCTACAATGGTTGATCATGTGCAACAATTTAAAAAAAGATTGCATAAAAAAGATGTGGACTCTGATAAAATGAAAATACGTTTAAGCATCAATATGGAAGGCAAACATAACGAAGTGTATTGGAGTGATGAATTTCCTAAAGCTATCGAATGGTTGTTTTTTAGTACTAAAGAAGATTAAAATTTAAACAAATGAAAATTAATTACATAGATACATTTACATCATTAACAAGTTTAGTCATTATTCCAGTTTTTGAAACGGAAGATGAAATTCAATTTCAAGATTTCAAAGTAGCTTCTAAACTATTTTCCGGAAAGAAAGACACGCATTACATTACCGAAACTACTTTAGGGTATTTACTCTTTTTAGGATTGGGAAAAACACCCGATTACAAAACGATTAAAACGGCATTCCGACGCATTTCGGCCAAACAAAGTTCTCATTTTGATCAAGAAGCAACACTTGTTTTTCCAAAAAACTTTGAAAATGAAAGTATTGAAGCGGCTATTTCTGGATTGATAATAGGAACCTATAAATTAGGTCATTACAAGAAAGATAACACAACGCATCCGTTAACTCAAGACAAATTTACAGTACATATTATGTGTGAAGATAACTGTCAAGAATGGGTTGAAAACGGATTTAAAATAGCTAATGCGCAATTAGAAACCTTCAACTTAGTCGATTTACCTCCAAATAACATTACACCAGAACATTTATCTAAATGGGCGATAGAAACTGGAAAAAAATACGGATTCTCTGTCGAAGTATTTGGAAGAGAAAAGTCTAAAGTTATTGGATTGCATTCTTTTTTAGCTGTTGGACAAGGTAGCAATCGCGAACCACAGTTCATTATCATGGATTATCATCCTAATGATTCCAAAAAACACATTGGTTTGGTGGGAAAAGGAATCACTTTCGATACCGGTGGTTTAAATATTAAAGTTGCAGGAATGGTTCATATGAAGTGTGATATGGCAGGAGGAGCAGCAGTTTTGGGCGCCATGCAATTGATAGCCGATTTGAAATTACCCTACCGTGTTACGGCTATTGTACCAGCTTGTGAGAATTCGGTTGATGCCAAATCGTTTTTACCAAGTGATGTGATACAAAGTTACAGTGGAAGTTCGATTGAAATTATTGATACAGATGCTGAAGGACGACTCACATTAGCCGATGGTTTGTCATATTTAATCAAAAATTACAATCCAGAAACAGTTATTGATATAGCAACTTTAACAGGAAGTAGCTTGGCAACGTTTGGTTACGAATGTGGCGCTTTGTTTACCAATAACGAATCTCTATCGCAAAATTTACAAAATGCGGGTAACGAAATTGGTGAACTTTTGTGGCAATTGCCTTTGTGGGATGCTTACAAACCCGATATTGAAAGTGAAATCGCCGATGTAAAGAATTATTCAGGTAAACCAGTTGCTGGTGCCATTTCTGCAGCCAAATTTTTAGAATATTTTACCAATAATCATTCGTCTTGGGCGCATCTCGATATTGCAGGTGTTTCATTTATTGATGATGAATTTGCGAAAACCAAGCATGCCTCAGCCTATGGTGTTCATTTAATTACTAAATTCATTCAAAATCAATAGCATATGGAAAGTCAAATCAAAAACTATATCTGTGTTTCAAATTATTTTAAAGGCAATGATTTCTTAATCAATCTAAAAAAACTCGGAAATCGTGTGTATTTAATTACTTCTGAAAAACTACGTGATAAACCTTGGGCTTTAGATTATATTGATGAAATTTTTTTCATGCCAGGTCAAGATATCGATTGGAATTTAGATGATTTGCTTAATGGAGTAGCGGGTTTGATGCGACATAAAAAAATAGACGCCATTATAGCTTTAGATGATTTTGATGTGGAAAAAGCCACTTTTTTACGTGAAAATTTGCGGTTACCTGGAATGGGACAAACCACAGGTCGCTATTTTAGAGATAAATTAGCTATGCGAATGCGTGCTAAAGATGCTGGAGTGCCTATTCCGGCATTTAGTTCATTATTCAATGATGACGATATTAATCAATTTGCCGATACGGTTTCGCCTCCATGGGTGTTAAAACCGCGTTCTGAAGCTTCTGCATCTGGAATTATAAAAGTACATTCCAAAGAAGAGCTTTGGAAAAAAGTACACGAATTGGGCGATAACCGTATTAAATATTTGGTAGAGCAATTCAAACCAGGTGCTGTTTATCATTGCGATGGTATTAATTGGCAGGGAAAGGTAATGTTTAGTTTAACTTCTAAATATTTAGCAACGCCCATGGAGATTTCTCAAGGTGGTGGAATTTTTAGAAGTGCTAATATCGAGTACAATTCAGCAGACGATAAAGCCATTAAAAAAGGTAATGAGCAAGTGATGAAAGCATTCGGAATGCAGCACGGTGCTACTCATACTGAATTTATCAAATGCAATGAAGATGGTAAAATATATTTTCTAGAAACAGCATCACGAGTAGGAGGAGCGCATCTAGCAGAAATGGTTGAAGCAGCTTCTACTATTAATTTATGGGGAGAATGGGCAAAAGTAGAAGATTGTTTGATTCGCAATTTGGAATACAAATTACCTAAAATCAGAAAAGAATTTGCAGGAATTGTATTGACTTTATCTAAATTTCAACATCCTGATTTATCAATTTTTGATGATAAAGAGGTGTGTTTCATAGTTCCATTAGATTATCATGCCGGATTAGTTATCAAAAGCGCTAGCCACACAAGAATAATAGAGTTATTGGATGAATATGCCGAAAAGCTAGTTAGCGATTTTGCAACAACTGTCCAGCAGGAAGCGGTTAAAAAATTTCATTAAGAAACGAATTTAAATAAAAAAAACCGTCAATTTTGACGGTTTTTTTATTGAATTGTTTTGTTTGTTTTATTGTTTCAACACTTTAATAACTTTTTCTTGTCCGTCAGCAATAACTTTTACTAAATAAGCCGCTCTAGACAAAGATGACAAATCAATTTGTACATTTAAGTCGTTAGTTTTGGTTATCATAACAGTTTGACCTAATAAATTCATAACTGTTACTTCTGATATAGCAGTCGTGTAAATGATATTTAAAATTCCATTGGTTGGATTAGGATAAAAAACAAAATTTGAATCATCAAAACTTGTAGTACTTAATGTACTTTCAAATTCATCTGCACCCATATCAGGAGCTGTTCCTGTTCCTGTATAACCTCCAGCACCTTGACGAATATCTCCATCAAAGTCGTCAGTTACAGTAGCAATTACGCTTGCACCACTTTCGATAGGTGAAGTTACTGTTCCGTCAATATGTAAGAAATTCGGATTAGAAGTCACCACACTTAGAAATGTAGGAATAGCTGTTATAGATAATGCTTCTCTTGGAGCAACAAGGGTTTGATAAGCAACTATGGTTGCGGATGTGTTCGTTCCATCAGCAAAAATAATCGGAGCAACTAAGTCGTTATTATTTGAAGTTGCTGCAAAATTCGTTAAAACTGCTGATGATCTTCTAAAAGCAACTGAATTTCCAGCTCCAGTTGAAGTAGATGTATTAACTATAATATTGTTACGTAAATCCAATACCGCTGTTGTAGCAGTTGCATTTGTAGTGTGGAAAATTCCTGAAGTACTAAAATCAGTACCCGTTGAAACAGCAGCGATAGTAATAGAATTGTTATAAATATTTACATTAGAAGTTGCAGCTGTAGAAGTGATGCTGATTCCTCTCACACCATCAGTAGTTGAGTTTCGTATTGGAGTTACCAAGTTACCTATTAAATTATTTGTAGCATTTACCAATAACCCCCCTGAAATTAATAACCCATTTACAGATCCGGTTGTATTAGTTGATTCTAAGTTACCAATTTTATTTTTTGTAACAGTTTGATTTGTTCCACCCGTTATTGAAATTCCATTTACAACTGCATTACCAGCAGTTGATAAATTTGTTACAGTGTTGTTAGTAATAATTTGTCTACCTTGACTTGAAATTAGGCCAACCATAGAACCTCCTCCTGTAATGTTACTTATTGTATTGTTAGAAACCGTTGAATTACCATTAGCATTACTCAAACTAGCTGTAAGTATCGCAATAGTTCCTGATCCACCAATAATATTAGAAAATATATTGTTAGTAATTGTTTTTGAAGGACCAAAAGGTGTAGTAGTAGCGCCATCTGCACAAACCCAACCTGATATTGATGTTGTACCTGTAACAGAGATATTTGAAAAATTATTTCCAGAATTAGTTTCAGTACCTGTATTTGGAGTAGTTGAAGCTGAATTGTAAAAAGAAACAGTACCGCCGGCGGTTGTTTTTATAAATCCATTTATGATTCTGTTGTTATTTACGTTACAAACTGCATTAGCAGGTCGTGCCACACTATTAGCAATAAAATTAACAGAACCCGAGGTAAGCACTGACATGTTAGTAAATGTATTTCCATTAATGGAGGTGTTCAAATGTGCCATTAAATTAGAAATAAAAGTCATAGCAGATGTCGCTGCAACAGTATGAGTAGAAGCTATAAAATCATTATTAGAAATTGATAATGAAGAAGTTGCATTACCAGTTGTAGCTTCAGTAGTAATACCAGTTATAGCTACAGATGCTGCTGGACGTAACGAGATGGTGTTGTTGTTAATGGTTTGAACTAAGTTACCCACTGGTGCATTACTAAAAGCTGGAATAAAAATTCCTCTATAGGCAGAAGCCCCTGTATAACCACCATTAGAACTTGTTATAGTATTGTATGAAATAGAAAAATTAGCTGTATTTCTTACTAAAATTCCATAGCTAGTAGCTGAAACGTTTGCAAATGTTGACAATGCAGCACCAGTAGAAAAATCAGTAATAGTATTTCCAGTAGTTAAACCTCCTATTGTAACTGATTGATTGTGATCGGCAGCAGCAGTAGGTCCAACAACTACAATTCCTAAATTTACGTTTGAAATTGTATTTGATAAAATACTTAAACCTGTATTACTTCCTGTTGCCGTTGTAGCAGTTGCTGAAGTTGAAGGTGCTGTAGCTGAGTGGGTTGAGTTACTGTAAATTCCAAAAGTATTGGTGTACGTTCTGTTTAAAGTAATAGTGTTGTTAGCTATGGTGTTATTCTGAGCTCCGTTGGTGGTGGTAGCATAAAGCAAAGCCACTCCCCATTCTGTCATTGTGTTGTTTAATGCAGGTGTATTAACGGTGTTCGCTGGATTCTCAATTATTGTAAAATTTTGTAACGTAACATAATCTGCACCAACTAATTTGAATATCGCATCAGAAATAGAACCAGCTGTCAAACCAGCATTTGCTGTCACAACATTATTATTTCCGTTAATAGTAATGGTATTTACAGTTGTTCCTTCTGCAGTTATTGCATAACCGCCAAGCGGTGCAATTTGAGGAACATTTAAATTAATTACTACGGGTGATGAAATAGTAGCTGCATTTAGAGCTGTAATTGCAGCATCTAAAGTAGCGTAAGAACTTGCTAAACCTGAACCACTATTTGTGCTAACGGTAGCACCTTGTTTAACATTTTGTGCATTAGAAAACAGACAGTTTAAAATAACAATAGCGAATGTTAGTTTTAAAGTGGTTAGTTTTTTAATAATTGAGTACTTTTTTTTCATTCGATTTTAGTTTTAGTGTTATGTAATGATTCCTTATTCTTAAAAGAAATTCAAAGATAAATAAAAACTATTGAAAATAAAGCACATCTAAATCTTAATTTGATAAGAAATGATGACGATCACAAATATTCAAAAGGCTATCTAAGTGAAGTTCTAATGAATTTGTTTTAATATGTAATTATTATTCTAAATTACTTTTCAAACATCCCAACAGTTCCGCCAACCCAATCTTTGTCTTTATTGAATTTAACACCAATCATTTCACCACGACTTAATCGTACTAAATTGGTAACTAGAGTAGGCGATAGAGCGTCTTTTTTCCAAACGGCTAACAAACGAACTTCGGCTTTTACTTTACCGTTAGGTGATTGAATTAAGGGTTTGTAATTGACTTTTTTCTGTAAAATATATAAGTCTTTTTCAGTGACTGCTTCAATATCTTCACGTTTAACATGAAAAATGACGCCACTTCCTGAGAAGGAAAACAAGGGTTTTAAAACATAATTTTCTAAATCAAATGGAATTTCTTTCAAATCTGAAAGCAAAGTCGTTTCAATAAAGTACTTCCCTTTTAAGTAAGGTAAAATAAATTTACTAATTCTGAAAAACCAATTTGGATGTCCAGCCCATTCTACATCTAGATTGTCCGAAAAGTTAAAGTTTAGTTGCAAATCGGTTCGCACATCCAATTCGTCAAAAATAACGCGGTTGTAGATGCGTTTGATGACTATGTCATTTCCTTTCGAATTGGTGTAAAACAGTTGATCTCCCTTTTTTATAACCTTAGTTACACAAACTGTTGGAACTCCAAAATCGCGTTCGCAATACAAAAAGTCAATTTGTGTGTTTTGTTTTTTGGGCTCGATTTCTAATAGAACTACATTTTCCTTTGGATGATTATTGCAAATCGCTTCTTCTACAAGTTGCAAATAATCATCTTTAGAAAGGTTGTTAAAAAACGGCGTCAATTCAGATAGAAACGGATAATATTTGACAAATTTCTCCGCTAAATTATACTGAAAATTATACAATGATGGAAATCCTTGTACTTCAATTAACTTCGGAATAATTTCACCATCTTCTTCACAAATACCAAAATCGATGGCTAAAAAAGTAGTATGACTGTCTTCATTTGGAACTTTTCTGTTCAGTTCTAACGCTTTATCTGTCAATTTTTTGAATTCTTCCTTTTGAATAAAAGCAATCACTTCTTGACTGGCTTCCAACAATTGGTTTTTTAAAGAATTCGGAATAAAAAAAGGCGTTTCACCAATCCGAAAAGTAACTTTGTATTCAAAATCGGCAGTGATGTCGTTTAGTAACGCATCGTAATTTTCTATAGAGAAATTCTCGTTAAAAAGGGCTCTGTACTTTGTATTCATTTGAGCAATCTATAATGTAAAATTGTATAATGTATATATTGAAATGATTGTACATCCCATTTTTACAGTATACGCTTTATAAAATTCAGTATACAATTTAAAGAGAATAAAATCTGTTAGAAATCGACTTTTTGTGCTTAATCAAATCATTAATGGCAATTCGCAAGAAGTTTGGAATAATCGTTTCATTCGTTTTAAAGATTTTATCTTCATCCAATAAATCTTCAAGCATATTTCTGAACTTGGTACGTCCTTTCATCGCAATGATTTTTTCACGCTTTTCCTTGTTCTTTAAGTTAGCGATAAAACTCATGGCATCAGCTTCAGGATGGAATTGCACACCTACCATATATTCAGTAAAGCGAACACCCATAATGGCACGCTCGTAATCACCACGGTGGTTTCTTATCTTTTCCAACGAAATAATTTGGGCACCTTTTTTCTTAAAAATGCTCAACTTTGGTTGCACCACTTGGTAATCCCTACTATCAATAGCATAAAAAGGATTCGATAAACCTTCAAAAATTGGATCTTTAGTTCCTTCATCTGTTTTATGCATGGTCATCACACCAAATGAGGTTGACTTTCGCTTCGTAATTTGTGCCAAACCGAAGTGATAACATGCCATCTGAAACGAATGACAGATAAACAATACGTGCTTTTTAATTGCATTTTTAGAATTCCATTCGTTGATTTGGTCAATAAAATCATAGTATTTTAAATCCCAGTTTCCGTCACCTTTAATGGGGTCGCCCGGACCACCAGTAGAAATATAAATGTCAAATTTAGCAAGGTTTGGAAATTCACTTTTTCCTCTAATATCAAAAATTTGAAACGAAACAATTTGATTAAATCGGTTGATGATATCAATGATGCAGCGCATTCCCTGATTGGGTTCGCCATCATACATATCTAATATAGCAATTCGAATTTGGTTACTCATTATTTTACAATTTAACGCCGTTCAATTCGGCCAAAATTGGCCTCGAGTAGTAAAACAAAGATAACTTTTTTAAAACCAGCCGTGCGTTTTTAACTTTCAGTTATTAAGAATTTCATTAACAATTGGCAATTATAATCCTTTTGTAAATTCCGAAGTAATCAAATCAACCACTTTGGTCAGATCGTTAGTTTGTTCAAAAACAGCCAATTGCTTGTCGGCACCAGTACCTTCTCTCAAAATAGTATGCACATAATTAATTTGTTCACGACTTCCCAATTCATCGACAACATCGTCTACAAAATCGAGCAATTCCAAAATCAATCCTTTGGTTTCGACTTCTTGTTGTAAACCGAAATCAATCATGTTGCCTTCAATTCCGTAACGTGCCGCTCTAAATTTATTTTCTTTAATCAAAGCAATTCGGTACATATTAAAACTGGTATTCGATGTGTTCAATCGGTACAACTTTGCCACAATAGCTTGGATAATAGCAACAATACACATAGCTTCGTCGACAGTTAGACTCATGTCGCAAATTCGGAATTCAATCGTGTCATAAAACGGATGCAAACGCAAATCCCACCAAATTTTCTTCGGATTATCGATACATTTCGTTTTCACCAACGTGTCTAGATAATTGTCATACGATTGCACGCTGTCAAAATATTCAGGCAAACCAGTTCTCGGAAATTTGTCAAAAACTTTAGTACGAAATGACTTATAACCGGTGTTTCGTCCTTCCCAAAACGGCGAGTTTGAAGACAATGCAAAAATGTGTGGTAAAAAATAACACGCCTGATTCATCAATTGCAATCCCACATCGCGATTCTCAATGCCAACATGACAATGCATTCCGAAAATTAAATTCGAACGCGCTGCATCTTGCAATTCATTCACTATCATATGATATCGAGGATCGTCAGTAATCGGTTGGTCTTGCCAACGCGAAAACGGATGTGTTCCAGCGCCACCAACTACCAATCCTTGTTTGTCAGCCAATTCGACAATTTTACTTCGCAAATACCGAATTTCTTTACTTGCATCGGCAACACTTTGGCAAATATTAGTCCCGACTTCCACCACTGATTGGTGCATTTCAGCCTTTACTTGCTCATTCAAAATGATTTTTGCACCATCCACAATTCTTGATAAATGCGAACGTAAATCACGTGTTTGTGGGTCTATAATTTGGTATTCTTCTTCAACACCAAGGGTGAAAATGGGTAATTTTTTCATTGTTACTTTACTATTTATTAAACCATATAAAGCATTTAAGTTCCTTTAAGTTTTAATAGACTCAATTACTTTTGGTTTTATTTTTGAAGCCTTTCCAGCTTTTCGCCTTTATCTTTTTATTTCGTGTTCTCGATACTCGCTTTGCAAGCGAACTCGAACTGACGAAATAAAAAGGATATCGGCTGCAATCTGGGCTAGGGCGCAATTGAGAAATCACAGATTACTGCTTTACAAACTCAATACTGAAAGCAATTCACTAACACTTATTTCGCTGCGTCTTTAATAAACGTTCCCCAAGTCAAGTTGATTTGTCCCGGCTTGTGTTTTTTGACTGCCGCAATTGCCATCTTAGCAGCCGCTTCGACTACCCATTCGAAATTTTCTTCTCCAACAGAGGTCAATTCAGCGTCGGGAGCTGGATTTCCGAAATCAATTGCATACGGAATTCCGTCTCGAACGGCAAATTCAACCGTATTAAAATCGTAACCCAACCCTTTACAAAGTCGGATGGTGTAGTCTTTTACAGTAGCTAATAATTTTTTATCTACAGGTGGACCGTCAATTACGTAACGCAAATGGTGTGGATTTCTAGGTTCGTATTGCATGATGTGAACGTCTTTTCCGCCTAGGCAATACACTCTAAAATATTCGGTAAAAACAATTTCTTCCTGCAGTAACATTACCAATTGACCGGTTTCACGGTGTTTTTCCCAAAACTCTTCTTTGTTTTCCAATCGGTACACATTTTTCCAACCACCACCAGCATATGGTTTCATATAGGCTGGAAATCCGATATAATCAAAAATTCCCTCCCAATCCATTGGGTACTTTAAATTTCGGAATGATTTTGAAGTCGTATCAGTTGGATGCTCAGCAGAAGGTAAAATTACAGTATTAGGCAACGGAACACCCAAAGTATCTGCTAATGCATTGTTAAAAAACTTATCGTCTGCACTCCACCAAAACGGATTGTTAATTACATTGGTTCCGGTTAAAGCGGCATTCTTTAAATAGGCACGATAAAAAGGAACGTCTTGAGAGATCCGATCAATAATTACAGCGTATTCCCCGTCTTTGTTTTGTACTACTTTGTCAATGGATACTGCTTCGGCAATAATTCCCTTTTCATTCTTTGAGTTTACTCGATCTATAAATGCTTTTGGAAAGGTGTCTTCCATTCCAAATAAAATTCCAATTTTTTTCATTTTGATTGTTGTATTTAATTTGTTAAAACTTTATTCGTGACAAATAATGCGGAAACATTTCTTTCCAAACAGGCCAATCGTGTTTTTTATCTTGGCGAATGTCTAACCAATGTGGAATATCGCGTTGGTCTAAAATTTTGCTGATTTTTAAATTGGCATCCAAACAAATGTCCCAATTGGAAGTGCCTAAAACGATATCCATGTTCCAAATTTCGTAATCGTTTAAACCTTGAATATAAACTTCAGGACTGTTGTAAAAAACATCGTCATCCCAATGCTCCTCCATAAAACTACTAATACTAAACGCACCAGACATCGAAAACATGTGACTCACATATCCCGGATGGCGAAAGGCAAAATTTAAGGCATGATAGCCCCCAAAACTGCAACCTGCAACAGCTACTTTTCCAGAAGGCGTATTATTGCGTACTCGTTCTACAATTTCGTGGCAAATCATTTTATCGAACCAAGTATGGTTTTGAATGCGATGTACTGGATGAATTTTCTTGTTGTAAAAGCTGTCTTTGTCAATGCTTTCGGGACAAAATATTTGAATTAATCCTTGCTCGATAAACCAACGCGCGCTTTCTATCAAACCTTGGTCTTTGTTTTCATGGTAACTTCCCATAGATGTTGGGAAGAGTATAACGGGATAGCCTGCATGACCAAAAACAAGCATTTCAATTTCTCTTTTTAAATTAGGGGAATACGACTTAAAATATTCTTCTTTCATAAAAATCTTTTATTTTAACAATTATAGTGAAAAAAACAATGAAAATTATAAAAATGTATGTGAATACCAAATTAATTTAGATACTTCAAATAATCCAATTAAATTTTGATAACAATTTAATAAACGTTCCAATTTTAGTTGTTCAACCGCATTTTACATAACGTTTTACTACGAGTTTTAAAACTACAAATACGCGATTGTCTTTATAATTTTAAAAAAGCGTAACTTTATAATAAAATTATGCCTTCTACTATTAAAATATCGAAGTCTTTTATTCAGGAATTGTATCAACCTACAACTAAACATTCACACAAAGGAATTCAAGGACATGCTTTACTTATTGGAGGAAGTTATGGCAAAATCGGTTCAGTTTGTTTGGCAAGTAAAGCGGCTTTGAAGAGTGGTTGTGGATTGGTTACCGCTTTCATTCCGAAATGCGGATACCAAATTATTCAAACGAACTTTCCTGAAGCAATGGTTCTTACTGATGTAAATGTAGAAATATTATCCAAAATTGATTATAATTTTACTCCAAATAGCATTGGAATCGGAATGGGAATGGGGCAGACATTAGAAACGCAAAAGGCATTTTATGATTTTTTGGTAAGTAATAAACAGTCTTTAGTGATTGATGCAGATGCATTGAACATCCTATCCGAAAATATAGAGTGGGTTGCTCTTTTACCCGAAAAAACAATTCTCACACCACACAAAATGGAATTAGAACGGCTTATTGGTGTTTGGAAAACAGACGATGAAAAGCTTGAAAAAGTAACTGATTTTGCTGTCAAAAATAATCTAATAATTGTTGTAAAAGGCGCGCCAACGGAAATAGTATATGGAAAAACCGTATATAAAAATTCCACTGGAAATCAAGCTTTAGCAACCGCTGGAAGTGGCGATGTTTTAACTGGAATCATAACGGGTTTACTAGCACAACAGTATCAACCACTTCATGCAGCGATACTGGGTGTTTATCTACATGGGTTGACCGCCGATTTGGCGTTACCAGAAACAGGATACCAATCGTTTCTTGCTTCGGACATAATCAACTGTCTCGGAAAAGCGTATTTGAGTTTAGAAAGTAAGTAAATAGTTTTTCAGTTCAGAATACGATTTGATTTTGGTGCTTTTTTTATCCTTATTCAAAACACTTTCTATTTGTTTTGGGATAGGTAGTATTATGCCTAAAGTGGGTTCAACAATATCTAAAAACTTGATAGGATGCGCAGTTTCAAGAAAAACACCAATTGCATTATGGAAATTTTCTAATTCACATTTTAATCCCAAATACCCAACGGTACCATGAGGTTCGGCAATGTAACCGCTGTTGGTGTAGATATTTTGCATTTCAAACAAGGTTTCTTCGTCAGTAAAACTATACGAAGTGAAATCCTTTTCAAACGCTTTTAAGTCGTTGTTGTACATTTCTTGAATGCGAATAAAATTACTCGGATTGCCCACATCCATGGCATTAGAAATAGTAGCTACTGAAGGTTTTGCACTATAATTTCCGCTTTTTAAAAACTGCGGAACCGCGTCATTCGCATTGGTTGCAGCCACAAAATGGGCGATAGGAAGCCCCAATTTTTTGGCGACAATTCCTGCACAAATATTACCGAAATTACCACTCGGACAAGCAATGATTAAAGGCTTATTGTATTTTTTTAATTCCTTATACGCAAAGAAAAAATAGAACATTTGCGGCAACCAACGAGCGATGTTTATCGAATTGGCCGACGTTAGGTTTTTGTGTTGTAAATCGGCATCCATAAAGGCTTTTTTTACCATGTCTTGACAATCGTCAAAAAAGCCATCAACTTCGAGTGCTTTGATATTTTGTCCCAAAGTAGTAAGCTGTCGTTCTTGAATGTCGCTCACTTTCCCGGAAGGATATAAAATTAGTACGTCGACACCTTTCACACCCAAAAACCCATTCGCAACAGCGCCACCAGTATCTCCAGAAGTTGCTACTAAAACGGTTATTTTTTTATCGTCATTGCGATTGAAATACGCCAAACAACGAGACATGAACCGGGCACCGACGTCTTTAAAAGCCATGGTCGGACCGTGAAATAGTTCTAATGAAAATACATTATCGTCTACTTTCACTAATGGAAAATCAAATGACAAGGTTTCGTTTACAATTTGCTTTAATTCGGAAGCAGGAATTTCGTTTCCGACAAATTGTTTAATGGCTTCAAAAGCAATTTCTTCATGCGATAAATGTTCGATATGCTCAAAAAACGAATCAGGTAAAGCAACGATTGATTCTGGAAAAAACAATCCTTTATCGGATGCTAATCCTTGAATAACGGCTTCTTGGAAAGAAACGATGTTGCTTTTATTGTTGAGGCTGTAGTAGTTCATTCTTATTATTTTTTACACAGATTTGAGAAATTTGATAAATATCTAAAATACTTTATCTGTGTGAATTTTTCGAATTTTTAAATCTGTGTTATTAAATTACACTAACACCATTTGGATTTATTTTGGATAGGTGAATGTCAAAATTAAATCCAGTTT
>CANLLR010000035.1 GCA_947491985.1 Flavobacteriaceae bacterium
ATCATCAAGACCATCTTTTCTCTTTATGATTTTCTCCTCTATGATTTTTGTATTCTCTTTTGTTATTAATAAATCTTTTGCTTTCTTTCCAATAAGTTCATCAGAAGCATAACCACACATATTGCAAAAAGCGTTATTTACAGCTAAAACTAAATCATTATTATCAACTTCCATTAATCCAAGATTAATATTCTCAATAATATTTTTGTATTTTGTATTTTGAAATTCTAAACTTTTATCATAATTAATTTGAAGTGTAACATCTCTATATCTCCATATATGGGCATCCAATTTACCGTTTAGAAATATTGGTGCATAACTTCTAGAAACAAATTTACCATCTTTTAATTCAAGTATTTCATCATATACCTCCTCTTGATTTTTTATTATTTCTTCAATTCTACTAACAAATTCATTTTCATAAAGAAAAAATCCTTTAGAATTATCTCTTGCAATTTTACTAGATAATCCTATTAATTGATTGTGTTCCTCTATAGGTATATTAAAAAGTTTTAAAAAATCGTTGCTAGCAAATTCTATATTTCCGTCTTTAGACTCTATAATTTTAGCATCGGAATAACTTTCAAAAATGATTTTTAATCTGTTTTTGGTACCTTCTAGTTCTTGCTGCTTTAAATTATTTTCTAATTCTACAGCTGAATTTTTTATATGAAGAGAAATTAAAATTGAAATTTTAGATAAATCATTTAATTTATCTATAGTATAATGATTTTTTTCGGGATGCTCAGAATCAATAATGCCAACAACCTGGTCACCCATTAAAATTGGAACAGTAATTTCGGAAAGCCGACACAAATCGTCAATAATATAATCTTGATCTTGTGTAGTGTCATTAATTATCTCACCTTTTTTGGTCCTTGCTACTCTTCCAACCACTCCTTTATCTATGGCTATTGATAATTTGTTTTTTATGAGGTGATTAGCATCTAATTTATTTCTTGTTGTTGCTAATTGGACTAAATCTCCATTAATAAAGCCATAAAATACACAATCATCAGTATTTAAAAATTCAGCAATATGATTAACCAAATCAAAAGCATTAGTAAAAATATCATTACTCTTTAATAAATCTTTTACTATTTGTGATTCAAATTTTTCAAATTGCTGTTGCTTTTGTAATTTTAAGTCAAGCAAATACTTTTCGGTTACGTCCCTTACAATTGCTTGATGCGCATAAGGTATTTTTTCAGAATCAATTAAAATTTTAGATTTAATATTAACGTATTTTTTTTCTTTTTTAAGATTTACAAATTCATAATAAAAAACTTCATTTTCATTTTCAAGAGTATCGTAACTTAATAATTTGTAGATTTCCTTTTTGTTTCTATTAGAAAATTTAGATATATTCTCTATTTTTAAATCGTTTTTAAGGCCAAGAAGTTTAGTTGCTTCTTTATTAATTTTTAAAATTTCACCTTTAAAACCTATTACAAATAAAGCATCTACGAGATTATCTAAAAGATTGTTCTGAAATTCTTCTTGAGTCAATACTCTATTTGAAAGTTGAATATTATTAACATAAAGCTCCCTCAAGCGATTTTCTACAAAACTTTCAGCAAGTTCTCTAGCTTTTCGCTCTCTTTCAAGGGCTTTTTTTAAGATTTCTATATTATTTATACTCAAAATAAATAAGTCTTTTAGTTATGTAAATAAAAAAATGAAAACTGAAAAAATGTATTTATTACAGATACAATACATTAAAATATATCTTTCTAATCTAGCTCTATAATAAATTTTACTCCCATTTTGGGATCTAAAGATTTGTCAATAGTAACACTCCCATTAACTTTAAAATGATTTAGGGTTTCTTTTATTAAGCCTATAGCAAAGTAAGTTAGCCCTTTTGAGGAATTATAAATGATAGTTAATTTTTTGGTTGTTTTTTCAACAACTCTAAATGTTGGCAGATCTGCATCATTATAAATTTTTTTAACTTCAATATGAATATGATTTTCAATACCTCCTATTAAATCTATCGCATTGTCGTAGTTCTCAATGATATAAGAGTGCTTTCCGATAAGATATGGGAAAACAAATACTCCAAATTTCTCTAATAAAATTTCCGGATTGACATCTATTTTATTAGACACATATGTTAAAAGACTAACTAATTCATCAAATTCATAGCTGCTAAATGAACTATAAATACCTTCAGATTGTAAATTACAATTAGTTATCATTTCATCAACCATTTCTAATCCATGGGTTGTTTCAACAAATTCTATAAAATTGGTAAAAATAAATCCTTTCATGAATTTTTTTTGGGTAATTGAATTTTTATGGTCTCTTAGATTCTGTCCAATAATCTGCTATAAGTTTAATGTTAGATTTGTATTTCACCATGTCTAATTCTTTTACGAAATAGCCACAAATCCCTAAATCTTCACACTTTTTAAGTTCCGAAGAATTGAAAGATGTTGTGTGTATAATTACAGGTAGGGTTCTTAAACTTTCATTTCTTTTTATTTCTTGTAGAAATTCGATACCATTCATTATGGGCATATTTAAATCTAGTAAGATTAAATGAGGTAATTCTGATGGATTTAGTGCGAGGAACTCTAGCGCTACTAACCCGTTTTCAGCAGTAGTTATTTCTATATTAGGATATTCAGAAAGCACTTTTTTTATCCCCATTAAGGCAATTTTATTGTCTTCTACTATTAAAACTTTCATTACTATTTTTTTTTTTTGATATCCAAGTAAAATTTAAATAGAGTTTTTTTTATCTTTTAAAGATTTATTTTATCGGCATAAAATCAACAAAAATTTCTAAAATAAATTAAGTTCTATACTATTTCAGTTCTTTTTGATGAAGTAAAAAAAAAGGAATAATAAGAAAAAAAAAAAATCCGCACATTCAGATTTTACCTACACAAATATATACATATTTAACCGTTTTTGCAAAAGAAATATTAGGTAATTTGAGTTCAAATTGCTTTGTCTACAGTAACTGGCATTTCGTCGAAAAAAAAGCAAGATGTTTAATTTTATAAAGCATATCTATTCACTGTTTTTCTTTCGTGATCACTATTTTGGATTCAATTTATATTGAAAATTTATTTCAAACCCGTTGCGCGAAATTATTTGTTGTAAAATAAATTGATTAGATATTTACCAAAATAATGAAAATGCAGTATTTTGAAAACGCAAAACAAAAAATATCTATGTCAGAGATAGTAAAAAATTATTTTAGAGCTTCAGAAGTTATACGTTATAAGTTTTTGGAATTGTGAATTAGAATGCAAATCTGATGTTGGCAGAAAACAAAAAGTGTCTTATTTAGAAGCTGGTTTTATGGGTATAAAACTCCCGGATTTTTTCCCGTTTCTGCTGCTTTTAATTCTTTTGATATTCTTTGTATTTACCTTTGCAAAACCGGCACAATACTCACCAAGTTAATTGGGTTTAACAGGGATAATTTGCCGTTAATTTTTCAGATTAACGGAAGGAAATTTGCTAAAATTTGTATTCTGCTTATGTTTGAGTTTTAATTGATAATAAAAAAATAGATTTTTATTTTATAAGTTTATTTTTGTGGGCTATAATGAACCAATTAAAAATAATTTAATCGGATAATGTACGAGTGCATAACCTAATAACGCCTTTCTTATAACATGAAAATTATTATTCTTACCCCAATGGAAATAGAACAAGAGAAAGTAAATGATGCTTTGTCTCGAATTTCTGATTTGAAACATAATTATGAAGTTGTAGTAACTGGCATTGGGAGGGAGAGCGTAGCGAAAACATTCATGCATTTACCACATCATGATGTTTGTATTTTAATGGGCTTTGCTGCTATAGTTGGGAAAGAAAAAGAGTTGCCTTTGCATTTTAAATTAGGCAAACCTATAGAAATTACAAATTCCTCTTTATATGGTTATGAAGGAGCTTTATTTGAAAATGGTAAAGCAATAGTGTATGAACCAAAATTGAATCTCCCTTGTTTATCCTCACTAACTTCTGATAAATTTATACGAACAACCGATTTAGCAGAACTAACAGTGGTAAATATGGAAGATTATACTTTTATGTATTTAAAAAAGCCACAAGATTTTATTATCCGAATAATTTCTGATTTTCTTCCTCACGAAAAAGAAATAGATTTTTTTGAGGAAGTTAAAGCAATCGATTTTCTTGAAGCCATGCAATTGGTTGATTTCCAGATTTAACATAATAATCCTCCCGAAAGAGTAGTTAGTTAAAATTAATTATTCTGTATGGTTTTTATAAACATTTTAAAAGTAATAATTCGTTACAATGGATAGTAAAGAAATAGTTCAAATACTTGACTTACAAGCGCACCCTGAAGGTGGGTTTTATAAAGAAACTTATAGGTCGTCTTGTTCTATGAAAACAGAGCAAAATTCAATAAGAAATGTATGTACTGCAATTTATTTTTTGCTTGAAAATGATAACATCTCTTTATTCCATCGCATTCAATCAGACGAGTTGTGGTTTTTTCATCAAGGAGAACCGTTAGAAATAGTATTTATAAAAGAGGGTATTTTAAACTCAATTATTTTGGGAAATAGTTTTGAAAATGGGGAAGTGCCTCAAGCAACAATTCCAGCAAATACATGGTTTGCTTCAAGTGTCAAGCAACGCAAAGGATATTCTTTAGTTAGTTGCACTGTAGCGCCAGGATTTGACTTCGCGGATTTTGAATTGGCTTCAAGAGAAAATCTATCAAAAGAATTCCCTCACTTGAAAGAAGTAATTCAAAAATTCACTAAGTGAAACGCTTATTTTCTGCTACAATATTTAATAATCGTAAAGGACTAGAATCAGCGATGTTTTGAGTTGTTTATAATTAAAATGGGGCGTTATTTCGAACTTTTTTCTATCAGATTTACAATTTTAAATAAAAAAATAACCTCTAAATTTCTTTAGAGGTTATTGGTACGACAGTGGAGTCGGGGAGAATCGAACTCCCGTCCAAACAAGCAACCAAAGAGCTTTCTACGCGTTTAGTTCTTGATTGAGTTTTCGACAAAAAGCAAGGCCAAGAACAGCCACTCTTTGCTTAGTTTTACTATTTCAGAACGGATTTAAAACATTACCGATCCTAGGTTTACTATTACGATTCACCTTTATCAAACGCCATAAACCAGAGCTTTTGAGGTGAATCTCGCTTCCCTACCTTGTAGAGACGAGGCTAATCTTACTATGATTCAGATTATGCAGCAAGAGCGTAGTTTCCTTCGCCGTGTGAAATTGTGTACACTTGATATTTAAGAGCCAAAAGTACAATGCTCTACGTGCTTACCGTTTAGTTCCACTCGCTGTCAAAACCAGTCGACCCCTTTTTGATTTTAGATTTCAAAATTAGCTTCGATCCGTTCGCCTCTGGCTTGAGTCAAAATTCAAAATCAGTTTGCAAAGATAGTTTTAATTAGCGAACTAGCGAATTGGATAACTAGCTAATTTTCACATTTGCTTATTTGCTAATTTACTCACTTACCGCCGTATCCTTCAAAGTAAAAGGATAATCTCCAAACAATGCCGATAATCGTTTCATTTGAAATGTTTTACGTGTAAATTTATTCGACAAAGCTATAATGACTGCGTTTTCTTTTTTCAAATTAATGTAACTCGACGTATTGCCGTGCCACCAACCGTTGTGGTAATACAACGTTTGACCTGTTTCCCAATCACGCATCCGAATGCCTAAACCATAGTTTTTGATTCCTCTACTTTCATAACTGTAGCCTTTGTACATTTCTTGCATCAATTTTTTACTCAAAAAATGAGGAGCATTTCGAGCCAAATCAAATTTCAATAAGTCTCTTGGAGTGGAATAGATATTTTTGTCGCCATACACCGCATCCAAAAAGTCGAAAGGGTATTTTTGATAGTTCCATTTGTATGACGGCGTGCCTTTGTCTATATCGGTGGTTTCGTCAAAAACAAAACTTTTTTTCATGTCTAACGGATCAAAAATAATTTGCTTCATGGCTTTACTGTAACGCACTCCGGTTACCTTTTCGATAATCAAAGCCAAAAAAACATAATTGGTATTGTTGTAACTAAAATGCGTGTCGGTTTTATAGTCTAACGGAATATTTTTGGTGGTGAATATGGTTAGTATATCGTTATTGGTCAACGTTTTTTCTCTTCCCCAAATGGCTTTGTCATCACAAACATAATTGTACTTTTTTAGGCCGCTGCGATGGTTTAATAACGTTCTGATTGTCACATCAGGATACGGAAAACCATCAAATAAAGTAGTCACTTTTTGATCTAAACTAATTTTTTTGCCATCAACCAATTTTAAAATGGCAGCTGCAGTTAACACTTTGGTTACCGATGCTATATGCAATGGTGTTTCAGCTGAGTTAAGAATGTTGTTCTCTTTGTCGGCATAACCATCGTATTTTTCATAAATAATTTGACCGTTTTTGGCCACTAAGAAACTCATGTTTTCAAAATCTTTAGAAAAATTATTCGCAAAAAAGTTTTCAATTTCTCTCTTTTTTGTGCTTTTGTATTTGGCTGTTAGTTTCGGTAACGGATCTTCTAAAGGAAGCATTGCATAAGGAACAGCAGGTTTTTTTTTCGTAATTACCTCTTTACCTTTTATCATTTTTTCACAACTGCAGAAGAGTACCATTAACAAAGTGAAAACGATAAAAGAGGAATTTATTCGAGTGGAATTCATTTTTTAATAACTTGATTCACAAATATAGATAACCCAATGTTAAATTGATAAGAAAAGAAGTAACAACTTTTGTTAAAAAGGCAATGCTAGATTCAAATTGTTGATTTTCAGACACTAAAATGCCAAATTTATTTTGACAAAATACTTTGAAAACGATTTCGTTACAACTACTTTTGAGCGAATTAAAATCAAGCAGTAAAATGAAGTTTGGCATCATTAAAGAAAGAAAAAATCCACCCGATCGAAGAGTTGTTTTTACTCCCGAAGAGCTTGTTCGATTGAAAAATGAACATCCCGAAGCGACTATAAAAGTAGAAACCTCAGACATTCGTGTTTTTACCGACGAACAATACAGTGAATTAGGGATTGAAGTGGGTGCTGACATGACCGATTGTGATGTGTTGTTTGGTGTGAAGGAGATTCCTCTTGACGCCTTGATTCCAAATAAAAAGTACTTTTTCTTTTCGCATACGATTAAAAAACAAGTGTACAACCGAAAGTTATTACAAGCAATTTTAGAAAAAAATATTGAATTGTACGATCACGAAACCATCGTCGATACCAATAATAAACGGTTAATCGGTTTTGGTCGTTATGCAGGTATTGTAGGCGCTTACAACGGTTTACGTGGCTTCGGAATCAAATACGAATTGTTTACGTTGCCCAAAGCAGAAACATTGCAAAGTAAAGACGATTTGATTGCAAGACTCAAAAGACAAACACTTCCCAATATAAAAATTGTGCTCACAGGTAACGGTAAAGTGGGAATGGGTGCTAAGGAAATTTTGGACGGTATGAAACTGAAGCAAGTTGCAATTACTGATTTCTTAACCAAAAATTACTCTGAGCCTGTTTACACTCAAATCGATGTTTTGGATTACAACAAACGAATCGATGGAACCGAAATTACCGATAAATCCGATTTTTATAAAAATCCAACATTGTATACTTCCAATTTTGAACGTTTTAGTAAAGTTGCCGATATTTTTATGGCGGGCCATTTTCATGGAAATGACGCTCCCGATATCTTAATGCGCGAGATGCTCATGGCAGCCGATTGTAAGATAAAAGTTGTTGCCGATATTTCGTGTGATGTTGACGGCCCTATTGCGTGTACGATAAAAGCATCTACGATTGCAGATCCGTTTTTTGGGTTTTTGCCTTTTGAAAACAAAGAAGTGGCGCATACACATCCAGGTTCGATAATGGTCATGTCTGTCGATAATTTACCATGTGAATTACCAAAAGATGCCAGTGAAGGTTTTGGTGAAATGTTTATGGAACACGTTATTCCCGCTTTTTTTAATGGCGACAAAGATGGTATTCTACAACGCGCAAAAATGACTGAAAACGGAAAGCTAACCGAACGATTTCAGTATTTGCAAAGTTATGTTGATGAAAAATAGAAACATATTAGTGCACATTATATTCCAAATCCCGATGCATTCGGGATTTTTTGTTTCTAATAAAAAGCTATATTTGAAATGAAAATATAAAAAAATGACAAACACGTTGATGCCAAACAACTAGTTGGCAATAAATAATATTACACTATCACATCCAATACAATGAAAAGCCATCTTATTTTATTCCTAGCGCTATTTAGTTTTAGTGTAGGATATACCCAGAGAAAAGCGCCAAAAACAACTTCTATTCCTACTAAAGATGTTTTTATCAAAGACTTGATATCTAAAATGACGCTCGACGAAAAGTTAGGACAATTAAATCTACCAACTGCAGGCGATATTACAACAGGCCCGGTCAAAACTACTAACCTAGCTAAACGACTTGAAGAAGGCAAAGTTGGTGGACTATTCAATATAAAATCAGTGGCCAAAATTAAAGACATTCAAAAAGTAGCTATGGAAAAAGGACGATTAAAAATTCCTTTGATTTTTGGTATGGACGTCATTCACGGATATGAAACCACTTTTCCAATTCCACTCGGATTATCATCTTCTTGGGACATGCCCATGATCGAAAAAACAGCAAGAATTGCAGCGATTGAAGCTACTGCTGATGGGATTAATTGGACATTTTCACCGATGGTTGACATCTGTAAAGACCCTCGTTGGGGAAGAATTGCCGAAGGTGGAGGCGAAGATGCCTATTTAGGAAGTCAAATTTCTAAAGCAATGGTCAACGGATACCAAAACGGAAACGTAAAAAATACCACTTCAATGATGGCGTGTGTGAAACATTTTGCCTTATATGGTGCTTCCGAAGCAGGAAGAGATTACAATACGGTTGACATGAGTAAACTTAAAATGTACAACGAATACCTTCCGCCGTATAAAGCCGCAGTAGATGCTGGAGTGGGTTCAATTATGGCTTCGTTTAATGAAATAGATGGCGTTCCAGCTACAGGAAACAAATGGTTGTTGACCGATTTATTGCGAACGCAATGGGGTTTTAAAGGATTTGTAGTTACCGATTATACCGGAATTTTGGAAATGAGTGAGCACGGAGTAGGCGATATGCAAACTTCTTCTGCCATAGCTTTAAATGCTGGAGTGGATATGGACATGGTTACAGATGGATTACTCTCAACCACGGCAAAATCAATTGCTGAAGGAAAAGTAACTATGGAAACAGTAGACAACGCGGTGTACCGAATGCTTTCTGCAAAATACGATCTAGGTTTGTTCGAAAATCCGTATAAAAACTGTGATGAAAACAGAGCAAAAACCGAAATTGCTACTCCGGATAATAAAACTTTCGCACGTAAAGTGGCAGCAGAATCAATGGTTTTACTTAAAAATGACAATCAAATTTTACCTTTGAAAAAATCGGGAACTATAGCTGTGATTGGTCCATTGGCACAAGCTAAAGAAAATATGGGTGGCACGTGGAGTGCAGCAACCAAACAGGATACATCCAAATCGTTTCTTGACGGATTGAAAACTGTTGTAGGCGATAAAGTTAAAGTCACCTATGCTAAAGGAAGTAATTTAGATTACGATGCCGAATTTCAATCGCGCGGAACCATGTTCGGAAAACACATTAAACGCGATAATCGAACCAAAGAGGAATTGATAAAAGAAGCACTCGATGCCAGTAAAAACGCCGATATAATCGTAGCCGTTTTAGGAGAAGGAGCTGAAATGAGTGGCGAATGCAGCAGCAGAACCAATATTGAAATTCCGCAATCACAAAAAGATTTGTTAACCGAATTATTAAAAACAGGAAAACCAGTAGTTTTAGTTTTGTTCACTGGAAGACCCTTAGTTTTAGTCGATGAAAACGCCTCAGTTCCTGCGATATTAAACGTATGGTTTCCCGGAAGTGAAGCTGGTTTAGCGATTTCTGATGTGCTTTTTGGCGATGTAGTTCCATCTGGAAAATTAACTTCAACTTGGCCTAGATCGGTTGGGCAAATTCCAATTTATTACAGCCATAAAAATACAGGAAGACCTTTAGGTAACGAAGAAGGTAAGTTTGAAAAATATAAATCAAATTATATCGATGAACGAAATGAACCACTGTATCCTTTTGGGTTCGGATTGAGTTACACAAAATTTCAGTACTCCGACGTGAACATTTCATCCAAGAAAATGACAAAAGATCAAACAATAACAGTTTCTGTAGCTATTAGAAATTCTGGAGATTACGACGCAAAAGAAATCGTTCAACTCTATACAAGAGATGTAGTGGGTTCAATAACACGGCCAGTTAAAGAACTAAAAGGGTTTCAGAAAATAGAAATAAAAAAAGGAGAGACCAAAATAGTTTCATTCACTATAGCTGAAGAAGATTTAAAATTTTACAATCAAAATTTAGATTTTATAGCCGAACTAGGAACATTTGAAGTCTTTATCGGAGCCAATTCTGATACAAAGAATAAAGAAACGTTTGAGTTAGTTCAATGATTTTTTCGTACTTCGAAGGAAATCCTTTGGGATTTTGAAAAAGGTTTTTTTTAAAATCTGATTTAGAAATTTTATCTTTATAAAAAACTTTAAAAATGAAGAAAAACACCATCCTTGTCTTACTTTTTTTAGCCTCTTTTGCCAATGCACAAAGCATTCAATCTCCATCAAAAGAAGTGACGCTAGATTTTAAATTAACTTCGAGTGGATTACCAACTTACACTGTTTCTTATAAAAGTAAACCCATAATCCTTCAAAGTAATTTGGGAATTAAATTGAAAGAGGGTAACAATCTGGAGGCTAATTTTCGCATAGACAGCATTGGTCGTAAAAATGTCAACGAAATATGGCGGCCAGTTTTAGGTGAGCAGTCCACTATAAAAAACAACTACAACGAAATGATTGTAGCACTTTCTCAACCTTTAACCAACAAAAAGTTAACTATTATTTTCCGTGCTTTTGACGAAGGCGTGGCTTTTAGATATGATTTTCCACGTCAAAAGGACCTTAATTATTTCGTTATTTCGGATGAAGTTACTCAATTTAATCTGACAGGAGACCATAAAACATTTTGGATTCCAGGTGATTTTGACAGCCAAGAATATGCGTACAACGAAACCAAATTATCAGAAGTTGATAACGATAAGTTAGATTTAAACAACGCCATTGCACTCAAATCTATCGCTGGTCGTTATGTCATTCAATCGCCTTTAATGATGAAATCTACAGCTGGTTTGTACATCAACATCTTCGAAGCGGCAGTAGTAAATTTCCCTATTATGCATTTGGATTTGCTTCCTAAAGAAAACAAATTAACGACTCGCTTAGTGCCTAATGCTATTGGTGATAAAGCCTATCTTCAAACGCCTTGTGTTTCTCCTTGGCGAACCATTATGGTTTCTGATGATGCGCGAGACATTGTAGGTTCGAAAATGATTCTGAACTTAAACGAGCCTTCAAAAATTGAAGATACTTCGTGGATAAAACCAATGAAGTATGTTGGAATTTGGTGGGAAATGCACTTAGGAAAATCGACTTGGGATTATGCCGGTTCGCAAAATGCACACAACGCGGCCTCCAAAGATTTGATTCCGTCTGGCAAACACGGCGCCACAACGGCCAATGCCAAACGGTATATCGATTTTGCAGCCAAGCACGGTTTTGACGGTGTACTTGTTGAAGGTTGGAACGCTGGTTGGGAAGATTGGTTTGGCAATTGGAAAGAAAATGTATTCGATTTCACGACACCCTATCCCGATTTTAATTTGAAAGAAGTTAACGACTACGCCAAATTAAAAGGTGTTAAAATGATTATGCACCATGAAACTTCGGGTTCGGTAGCCAATTACGAACGGCATTTGGATCGCGCTTTAAACCTAATGAAACAATACGGTTATCCAGCTGCCAAATCGGGTTATGTGGGTCGCATTATTCCGCGCGGCGAATTCCACGATGGACAAACCATGGTCAACCATTTTAACTTTGTAGCCCAGCGTTTTGCCGATTATAAAATGATGGTCAACTCGCACGAAAGTTCGCGTCCAACAGGTTACAGCCGAACGTATCCCAATTACATTGCTGCCGAAGCCGCTCGTGGTAATGAATTCAATGCGTGGAGTGTTGGAAATCCGCCGATGCACGAAACCATTTTGCCATTTACTCGTTTGCTGGGTGGTCCAATGGATTACACACCTGGAATTTTCGAAATTAAAATGAATATCTACGACGCTACTAAAACCGAACAAGTGCACACTACGTTGGCCAAGCAATTGGCATTGTATGTAACGATGTATTCTCCTCTTCAAATGGCAGCGGATTTACCCGAAAATTATGAGAAATATCCTGATGCGTTTCAGTTTATTAAAGATGTGGCTGTCGATTGGCAGGAGTCGATTTATTTAGAAGCGGAACCGGGTGATTACGTAACGGTGGTTCGAAAAGACAAAAAATCAGAGAATTGGTTTTTAGGTGCTATTACCGATGAGAATGCGAGAGCAACAGAAATTAAATTGGACTTTTTAACACCAAATAAAAAATACCAAGCCATTGTATATCAAGATGGTACTAATGCCGATTGGAAAAATAATCCAAAATCGTACAGTATAAAAACTATCCAAGTCACTTCTATGTCAAAAATTAAATTAAATTTGGCCAACGGTGGAGGAACAGCTATTAGTTTCAAACCTATTAATTAACCAACTAACCAACCGAAACATTGCTGAAATCGCAGTGATTCGGAAAAACTAAATTCAAATTATGACATCTGAAAATTTAAAAACCAATTGGGCACAATTTATTCCGCTTGTATCAGTTTTCTTTTTTTGGGGATTTGTTGCGGCAAGCAATGACATTTTGATTCCCGTTTTCAAAAAAGCATTCGATTTAACCCAAGGGCAAAGTCAGCTCGTTTCTGTAGCATTTTATGTTGCTTATACAGTTGGGTCAATTATCTACATGATTATTTCTTATTTAACAAAAGGCGATTTAATTAACCGAATGGGATATAAAAATTCATTAGCACTTGGGTTGACCATTTCGGCTTTAGGAACATTATTATTTTATCCTGCTGCTAATTCAGGTTCTTTTTCATTGATGTTGTCGGGCTTATTTATTGTAGCTTTAGGGTTTTCATTACAGCAAACGGTTGCAAATCCATTGGCGATTGCACTCGGACCAATAAATACGGGGTCACAGCGTTTGAATATGGCAGGTGGAATTAATAATTTGGGAACTACTATCGGACCTTTAATTGTGAGTTTTGCTATTTTTGGTTCGATTACATCGGGTAATACTGATATTAGTATTGAGAGTGTTAAGATTCCGTATCTTGTTTTAGGAGCTGCATTTTTACTTGTCGCTATTTTATTAAAATTTTCTTCCATTCCAGATCGACCTGCTGCGGTTCTTGAAGAAGTAGGAGAAACGAGTAACAGTAGAAGTTCTGCCTTAAAGTATCCGCAACTTGTGTTGGGTATGATCGGGATTTTTGTTTATGTCGGTGTTGAGGTAGCTACAGCAAGTAATTTACCAGCTTACATGGAAAGTGACTTGGGATTTTTAACTAAAGATATTGCACCTTATATTTCACTGTATTGGGCTAGTTTAATGATTGGTCGTTGGACGGGAGCCATTGAAGCTTTTACAGATAATATGAATCGTCAAAAAATATTGCGTTTCTTAGCTCCATATTTAGCTTTTGGTGTTTTCCTAGGGGTCAATGCTTTTATGGATCATGATTTGACACCGTTCTATGTCTATGCGTTAATCATATTGGTGTTGATTGCAGCTGATATGGCAAGCAAAGGAAATCCGGTGAGGATGTTATTGATTTTTTCAATAATGGGAATACTAGCACTTTTAGTAGGAATTATGACTACAGGAATGACAAGTGTTTATGCTTTTATTTCGGTAGGGTTGTTCTGTAGTACCTTATGGCCATGTATCTTTACTTTAGCCATTAGCGGTTTAGGAAAGCACACCAGCCAGGGAAGCAGTTTCTTAATTATGATGATTATGGGAGGTGGAATTATAAGTTGGTTGCAAGGTTATGTAGCCGATGTGACCACCATTCATGTTAGTTATTTTGTAGGCGTAGCGTGTTTTGCCTATTTGGCTTTTTATGCATGGATCGTGAGCAAAATATTAAAAAAACAAGGAATAGATTTTGATAAAAAAGTAGGTGGGGGACATTAATTAGTGTTTTACAGCCTTAAAAATTTATAAACTCCGATTGAAATGTGAATTTCTTTCGGAGTTTTTATTTGTATACAAATGGTTTATTTTCTAGCCCTGATGCAAAGGAAAACCTTTTGAAAAAAGTTTTGGAAAGGCAGCACGAAAATGGTTAACTGATAAGTCCCGAGCTTTTTGCTTCAAAAACTATTTATGCCATTCTATTTTTCGTGAAAAATACATTACCGATGCCAATATCAAGAACAAACCGATGCTTCCTACCAAAAGTGCGTAATCTTCCAATTGAATGATGACAAAAATAAAGGTGTACAATACCGAAAGCGATACACCAATAAACAATGGGAATTTTTTATCTTTTAAAATGGAGACCGAATAGAGCGAAATTAGAGCCACAACAGCACTTCCGGCAATAGTGTAGGCAAAGGTAAAACTACTGTGCTCGGTGATAGAGATAAGTAAGGTATAAAACATGATGAGCGCCACACCAATCATCGTATATTGAAAAATATGAATGTTGATTTTACTGATGGATTGAATGAGGAAGAAGATTAAAAACGTCAACCCGATGACTAAGAATCCATATTTGGAAGCACGTTCGTTTTGTTGGTATTCGTCCACTGGCGTAATAAAATCGACTGAAAAAGCGTATTTACTGAGCTCGGGTAAAATTTCGAAATTTTCTTGCGCAAACGGACGGTTAAAATGCAAGATCTTCCAGGTTGCATCAAAACCTTTGTCGGTAATTTTTTTGTCGTTGGGAATAAAACTTCCGTTGAAATTGGGTGAACTCCAATTAGACGACATGCTGGCGCTTGTTGTTTTTCCGATTGGAATCATGCTAATTCGCTTGCTTCCATTGTAAATGATAGTCATCGTAAATCGATTGTTTTTTATGTCATTGTAGTTGATGAAGTTCGTTTCTAAAGCTTCGACGCTATCGTTTTTTTGATTGTTGTGAATGGGTTCGAAGGTGAAATTGGTTGCGCCAAATTTTATTTTTACTTCGTCATTCACGCTTTTTAAATTGGTGGTGCGAATTACAATGGAAGTTTTATCCCAAAATACATTTTCGTTTGGAATGTTTCTTTTGAAAAAAGCGGGCGTGTTGTAGGTCCCGGTAAACTGCATTTTGGTTGTAAATACATTCGATTTGTAGATGCTGCGTTGCAATGGTGCTTTGATTTCGGTGTTGGTTTTATTGTTTAATTCTTCGGGAAAAAAGTAGGCATTTTCGAATTGCAAGGTGATGGGATCTTTGTACGGAATTTTTAAAATCGGACCATAAAAGTAAACACTTTCTCCCCATTTTGAAGTGGTTTCGGCAACAACTTCCTTTTGACGCTGGCTGCGTTCGGTGATTAAATCTTGTACAAAGAATAGCGGAATAAGTAAGACTAAAGTAAGCATTCCCACCATGATCATTTTAGCGGTAGTCGATTGTAAGAAATTTTTTTGTTCTGGTTCTTGGTGTGCTTGATTTTCCATGAGATTTTGATTTTATTGATTAAAAAAGTTGTTTTGAATTAATAAGAATGTACAATGATATAGAAGTATAAAAATGCAATCGGAATGTTAGACAAAACGATGGCTATTTTGATGATAATATGTTCTTTTCCGTCTGGATTAGTGAGTAATTGATAACATAAGTGTAGGATATCAATTGCATTAAAGAAACTAGCAAATACGACAAAGAATAATCCGAAAAAGATAATGCCATCGTTGCCTGGTAAGAAAAAATAGCATGCAAAAAGTAGTGTTCCCAATACAAAGGAACAAAGTGCCAATTGTGTTGAAAACGAATAATACTTAAAATCGCGTAAGGTTTCCATAATTAGTTGATGTTAAAGGTTTTTTGAAATTCTTTTATAGAAATGGGAAGCAATTTGTAAAAATCGAGATGGTGGAATTCATGAGCTTGTTTCCCTTTTTTATACGATTGTATAAAGCTTTTTAATTGAAAAGGGTAGAAAAGGAATCCAGTGCCAATAACAATAAACACAAACGGACTGTATTTTCCGTTGCCTAATAAATAAAATTGCAAGTCGATTTCATCTTTTACAGTTACGCTGGTATTCGTAAGAACATGGTATACATCGTGTTCTTCTAATGTAGGTTGTATTTCAAATTTGTATTGCAGTAAAAAACAACCCAAATGAAATCCGATACTTTCTTGAGGGTAGTGCAGTAGGTCGGTTTTTGTAATATCCCACGATTTACTTTTTTTGAAGAGCAATTGGTACGGCCCTTTTATGGTTTTGTACAATAATTCGATGATAAGATCTTTGATCACAGTCTGTTTAATTTTAGTTATTTAAAAGTACTTTGAATTTCAAAGTTAATTGATAAAAAAATAGCGTTATTTTTTGCTGATTAGTTTTTCTAAGGCTTCAATATGAGCTGTGAAAGCCAGCTTACCTTCTTTTGTTGCACTGTATTTGGTATTGGGTTTTTTGCCAATAAATTGTTTTTCGATTGCAATGTAATTTTCAGATTCTAGGGCTTTGGTGTGTGACGCTAAGTTGCCGTCAGTAGCGCCAAGAAGTTCTTTGAGCATATTAAAATCGGCACTTTCATTCACCATTAAAACCGACATGATTCCCAAACGTATTCGGTGATCAAAAGCTTTATTTATGTTATGGATGATAGTTTTCATGATGGTATAGCGTTACAAACGTAATAAATAGTTGTATGTCAATTTAATTTTTATCGTATTTAAAATACATCCAACTGCCATAGGCAATATGACACACACCAAAACCTAATGCCCAAAATAACAGTCCATAACCTAAAAACCACAACGAAAGTAATCCGAGTATAATTTGTGTTAGACCTAAATAACGCACATCGCCAAGCGTATATTTACTTGCATTTACACAAGCCAAGCCATAAAATATCAATGTTAACGGGGCTACAAGTCCGAAAGTTTCTTTTTCAATCAAATAAATAATAAAAAAGCCTCCGGTGAAAAGCGGAATTAAAAAATTAATCAATAATCGTTTGGAAGCAGCATTCCACATATTTTCTTTTTGTTTTAAGGCTTTTCGTTTGCTTAAAATGATTCCGGTTATAATCGATAAGATGATAATTGAACTGGCAATAAAAATAAGTTTTATTACTTCATTTTCCGTAATAATCAATTGACTGTATTCGCCATTTGTAGCCGTGTCAAAGTAAATCGTTGTATAGGCATACCAAGCTCCGATTAACGAATAGGTTCCTGCTAATATTCCAGAGAGGCCACTCAACGAAATAAATCGTGACGATTGAGACATCATCGATTTGATGTCTTGGATGTCTTTTAAATAATCTTTGTCTTCCATTTTTAAAGTACTTTGAAATACAAAGTAAGTAAATAATAATTGTGCAACCAACTGTTTTTTGATTTATTTTTGGTAAAATTTAAAATATTATGAAAAAAACCTTTTATATATTGGTATTGCTCAGTTCTGCATCCTTTTCACAAACTGTCGATGAGACGATGTTGAAAGATATTTACAAATCTGCATTAACTAATAGTCATTGTTATTCGTGGTTGGATGATTTATCCAATACAATCGGCTCACGTTTGTCGGGTTCTGTAGGTGCAGAAAAAGCAGTAGCTTATACCAAAAGTCAAATGGAAAAGCTGGGTTTGGATAAGGTGTATCTTCAAGAAGTTATGGTGCCAAAATGGGTAAGAGGAGAAAAGGAAGTTGCTTATTTACAAGTTGGTAAACAAAAAATTTATTTTCCAATATGTGCTTTAGGAATGTCGGTTGCAACTTCGAAATCGGGTCTAATAGCCAACATAATTGAAGTCAAAAGTTTAGACGAATTGAAGGCAATGGGAGCTGAGAAAGTCAGAGGAAAGCTTGTTTTTTTTAACCGTGCTATGAATCCCGAATTTGTTGAAACGTTTCGTGCGTACAGCGGTTGTGTTGATCAACGATCCTCAGGTGCTAGAGAAGCGGGTAAGTTGGGAGCGATAGGAGTTATTGTACGTTCAATGAATTTAAGAATGGATGATTTTCCGCATACGGGTTCAACAAATTATGGCGACACACCCATAGAAAACAGAATTCCAGCCGCAGCCATATCCACAAATGGCGCTAAAAAATTGAGTCAGTTGTTAAAAAATAATTCTTCATCCAATTTTTATTTCAAGCAATCCTGTCAAGTTTTTGATGACGTACTTTCGTACAATGTGGTGGGAGAAATTACAGGTTCTGAGCATCCAGATCGTATTATGGTGGTTGGAGGTCATCTCGATTCATGGGATTTGGGCGATGGTTCGCACGATGATGGTGCAGGATGTGTGCAAAGTATGGCGGTTTTAGAAATTTTTAAAAAGCTCAACTTCAAACCAAAAAATACCATACGAGCGGTACTTTTTATGAATGAAGAAAATGGGGTTAAAGGTGGCTTAAAGTATGAAGAGTTATCTAATAAAAACAATGAAAATCACATTTTTGCATTAGAAAGCGATTCGGGTGGGTTTACACCAAGAGGTTTTTCAATCGATGCGGATGATACTAATTTTAGTAAAATTGCGACTTGGACAGACGTTTTTGAACCTTATTTAATTCATATTTTCAGAAAAGGACATTCAGGTGTTGATATCGGTCCTTTAAAATCTAAAAAAATTGTAAAGGTAGGATTGCAACCCGATTCACAGCGTTATTTCGATTATCATCACGCTGCTAATGATACTTTTGATGCCGTTAATAAAAGAGAATTAGAGTTGGGTGCTGCAGCGATGGCTTCTTTAATTTATTTATTTGATCAATCTGGATTGCAATAAAGTATGAAACCTGCTGATGTTTACATTTTACAACAACCCGATTTGTACTGTTCCATTTTGTATCACGTTATTAATGTAATTGAAAAAGAAGCACCAACAGCTACTTTAGAATACAAATACGGAATTCCTTATTTTTATTTAAATAAAAAGCCTTTTTGTTATTTAGCTCCCAATCACAAAAAGAAATTTGTAGACGTGGGATTGGCAAAAGGTTTTCAATTAAAAAACAACCACGAACACTTGGTTTCCGAAAACAGAAATACAGTTAAATCGCTTCGTTATTTTTCATTAGAAGATATTGATAATAGCGTTTTGATTTCGGTTTTAAAAGAAGCGATTTCATTTTACAAATAAAAAAAGAGACTGAATTTCAGTCTCTTTTTTGTGTGTTATCTAATTTCACGATTAATAAATACCCAACCACTTTTGGTTTCACCGCCATCTTTTCTTTCCATTACATAATAGTAAGTTCCATCAGGCAATTCGTTTCCGGAATCTGTTTGTCCTCCCCATTCATTTCGATAATCTCCTCGAGAGTAGACTGTTTTTCCATAACGATTAAAGATACTTAATTTACTTACGTTAAATCCACTTAAATCTAAGGTATCATTTAATCCATCGCCATTTGGAGAAATTCCTTGAGGAAACTGACAACTAATGTCGGTAGCATTAAAAGGTACAGTTGTAGAACAACCATTAGCCGAATTGGGAACTGTAATGATACATGTATAATTTCCTGGAGTTGTTACTACAATACTAGGTGTTCCATTATTTTGAATGGTTCCAGGTCCTGACCAATTATAAGTTACTGTATCGGTATTGAAATTAGTATTTGCTACTTCCAATACGTATACACCTCCATCACAACCACCTTCAATAGTAAATTGAGGAGATGTTGTTATGTTAACTTGGAAACTATCTTGATCTGTACAGTTTGGTGTTGTTCCGCTTTGTGCATATACATATACCAGCTGACTAGTTGTAAGCGTCAAATTGGATATTGGTCCAACCCCATTTGGTGATGTGAAATAATTTCCGATTTGTAAAGTTGGTAAGGTATAACTATCACATACAGTGACACTATTCACTGCAGCTAAAACAGGGGTCGGATGAATTGTTATTGACATCGTGGTTCCTGTTGCACATTGACCAGCATTTGGAGTGAAAGTGTAGGTTGACGTTCCAGGAACTGTTGTGTCAACTATCGACGGATTCCATGTTCCTGTAATATTGTTACCAAAGCTGTTCGGTAAAACAGGTGCAGTACTGCCTTGGCAAAGTGGTCCAATTTGTGTAAATGAGGCTTGACTAGGAGCAAGTATCGAAACGCTTAATTGTGTTGTTACTGCACATTGCCCGATTACTGGTGTAAAGATATAGGTTGTAGTTCCTATTACTGATGTATCAATTGTAGAAGGACTCCAAGTACCATTAATAGGGGTAATATCATTTGAAGCCGTTGGTAAAATTGGTGCACTTCCATTCAAACAAATTGGAGCAATAGTATTGAATGTAGGTACAATTGACGTGGCATTTATTGTAATGTTTAATGATGCTACAGAAGCACATTGTCCTGCATCTGGCGTAAAAGTATATATAGATGTTCCTACAGTCGATGTATCAATAGCAGTTGGACTCCATGAGCCTGTAATACCACCATTATCAGAAACAATTGGCAATAATGGTGCATTTGTATTAACACATATTGGTCCTATTGCTGAAAATACGGTTGTTACAACTGGATTAATTGTAATTAAGAAACTAGTTTCGGCAGTACAATTTGGTGTGGTTCCACTTTCAGCATAAACAAATAGCGTTTGTGATGCTGTTATTATTGTGCCAGCGGCTATTAGTGCTCCACTTCCGATAGGACCTCCTGTTTGAGTATAATAACTTCCTGTTATAAGTGCAGGCAGTGTATAGCTTCCGCAAACTGTTACTGGTGATGGATTATCAGGTACAGGAATCGGTACAACAGTTACAGTAGTTTGTCCTGTATTCGTACAACCTTGATTATTTACGGTCACCTCATAGGTACCATTCTGACTAACAGTAATTTGATTACTAGTATCAGGTAAAACATTTCCATTTAATGTCCAACTATACGTCGCATCAGCATTGTTATAATTGGTTGGTGTTAGCGTAATAGTTCCACTCGTTCCGTTACAAAGGAAAAAATTTGGTGTTATTGTGAACAACGGAGTTAAATCTTGAACCACTAAATTAAATGGTTTTACTGTGAAACAAGCAGTTAAATTATCTTCTACACGTACATAAATTGTTTGTAAAAATTGTACTACGTTAGCATACAAATTAGGAAGTGCATTAACTTCTGCCAAAGCATCAGCGTTAGTAGCATAATAAGTTACTGTATAAGATGTAGCAACTAAAGAGCCTAATGCCGAAGGTGTGTTCAAGCTTAAGTTGAACTGACCAAAACCTGAATTATTACATATAGTCATGTTATTAGGAGTTCCAGAAGCTACTGGATCATAGAATTCGATAGTTATAGTATCTGTTGCAGTACAAGTAGTATTAATAAAAGTGGCATTGATACCATAAATTCCTTCTTGTGTCACTGTTAAATTTGGTCCGTTCTGATTTGGAATTAAATTTCCGTTAAACGTCCATGAAAATGTATACTGTGTAGCATCCAATCCGCTTTGAATGGTGTATGTAGCATTATCACATAAAGCATTGTTGGTAGCTTCTAGTAAGTTATTGCCTAATTCGACATTTCCAATATTGAAACTTCCTCCTTTTAAAAATACAGCGGAGTCAAATGCACTATCGTTTCTATCTGCAATAACCAATTTAATATGATATTGTGTTCCAGGAACAACAGCTGAACTAGCGGTCAACGCCACTGTTTCACCATTAAAATCTATTGGGGCACCTTGTGCTTGTGGTCCGTTAGGATCGTAAAAGTTAGCAAAATACTGTGGATTTGCTGAAGCACATCCTGCATTGTATAATTGATTTCTAATAGTAACTACGGAAATTGGAATTGTAGAACTTGGTAATACCGCTAAATTTGTGGTAACTCCAGTTGTATTATTAGTCAAGAAAAATGCAAAAGCGTCTGAAAAGTCACATTGAAATACCCCATATTCTTCTGAAGCAAATATAAAATCAAAACTAATATTGTTGATTAATGGTACAAAATCAAATTCCAATCTTGTAGCATTATTATAACTAGTTAATAATGGGTCAATTCCTAATCCTTGGATGTAATTAAATAGTTGGGCGTCTCCTGGCCATGTTGCAGCACCATCACCCAATCCTTCTGTGTTAGGTCCTGGAGCTCTAGTCACATCTCCAGTCATTAATATAATCCCTTGACTGAATGGAAATGAAGAACCATTTTGATTAAAATATCCGATTCCATTGGTTGACCCAAAATTATTTCCTGTAGATGAAGTTATGTTGGATATTGTAGCACAAGTCGAGTTAAATAGAACATCTTCTACAAGTTGTGTAGTATTGTATAATGTAGTACTTGTTGAAATTGGAGGCAAATTAAAAGTTGCAGGACTTGACCACAAGCTTATATCACTACTACTACAGAAGGAGCGTACATAAACCTTAAACTGAGAACCCGCAGGTAATGGAGTGTAAAGAAATGTCGTTGCATTAGCTGTTTGCCATCCCGGTGTACCAGCATTTGGGGCAGGTGCTGTAGCGGGTAATATAAGTACGTGCCATTGTGTAGCTGTTCCTGTCTCTGTCCAACTTACGGTTGCAGAAGTTTGTGTTACTGATGCAACGGTTACCGCCGTAGGTTTTGGGCAAGTAGGTGGTGGACCACATGTTATATTAGCAAGCCATCCTGGATTGTTTATGACACCATCGCTTATAAATACAAATGTCAAACAACCGTTTAGCGCAGATGAGGTAAATGGTCCAGGTAAATTAGTATTTAAATTACCCCAATAAGCCCCTGGCGTAGTCAATTGCCCGAAACCAGGACCGTTGGTACTTGGTAATAATGCGGCTGGGGTTACCGTGTTTCCATCATAAACATACAATCCGTCCCATGAAGCTTCTGTATTGAATGAAGTAAAAGTTACGGTTACTTGTTCCCCTGGAACTGTCGGACAGATAGTAACTGTCGAATTGGAATTTGCAGCATAGTTACCTGTTGTTCCTCCAACATCTACAAAGTTTCCGCCACAAATAGGTGGCGCTACTTGTGTAGTAATCGCAATAGGTCCCGACCATAAACTTACACCATTGGATGTTGAACTACAATTGCCTCTAACATACAAATTATAACATGTAGCGGCATTTAAACCTGTAAAAGTATGTGTAGTTGCTGGTCCGGGTACTGCCGTCCAACCTGTTGTACTAGCATTTGGAGCTGGAGCGGTACACGGTAGTGCAATAACTTGCCATGCTGTTGCGGCTCCAACGTTTGCCCAAGAAAGTGTTGCAGTGTTCGAAAGTACTGCACTACTAGCCAAAGCTGTTGGTTGTTGACATGCTGGCGGTGTCGTACAGGTAACATTGGCTAGCCATCCTGCCAATT
>CANLLR010000036.1 GCA_947491985.1 Flavobacteriaceae bacterium
TTTGGTAATGTGAAGGTTGTTCGAAATGGTTTTGACCATCACACACAGATGCGCTAAAGATTACTCAGAGATTCGCAAAGAGTCTTATTTAATGAGGAAAGCAAAAGAAAAAAAGCAAACCGCTCATTTTTCCTAATAGCCCCGATTGAAATGGAAATCCTTGTGTTTTGTTTCTTTAACAAAACACAAGATTGTAATGGAAAGCGGGACGAATAATCTAAAGAAAAGAAAAACGGGTGCTGCTAATTTTTCTTACTCAATTCAACAGCTTTTTGGTGCCAAGCTAAGGTAAGTTCATCGATATCGACAGGGTTTACCGATTTTTGTTCAACCAATCGCCCTCTTGCAAAAGCGCGGTACAAGATGGTTTCGATGAGAAAATCTTCGTTAACTTCATAAGGAGCATAGGGAGTTTTTAAATTAATGTCGAACAAACGGGCCGAGTTGTTAGACCAAAAGGCTTTCCAACCGCTCTTGTAATCCTTTATTAAATCGAAAGTTGTAATACCTGTTTGACGATGAATGAGTTTAACTAAAATTTGCCCTTGTTTTCGGGATAATTTTTTAAGTTGGACTTTGAATTCGTTTTCCATATAATCTTCTGCAATTTTGTAGTAGCGTTTTTTATCTCTATTGGATTTGAGTTTGTCCATGTTGGCGTTGAGCACGGTCATTTTTTCGGCGGCTAGTTTTGCGTAGGGATATGCTTTATAAACACGGTTTTGAAGTAGTAGAAATTGTTTTTTGGCTTCGGGATCGAGTTTTCCTCTATATATGTAGACTTCCTCAAGAAGAATAGTTTCATCTAAAATAGAATCGTTTTCTTCTACATTAGACTCTTTTTTTACTGTTTCGGATGTTGAAACTTGACCAAAAGAAACAAACGAAACTAAAAAAAGGAATAAACTAAAGATAAATCGCACCATAATCAACAAAATTTTAATGTAAAAATATACAATATACTTAACAAGTGTAATGCCAAATTTATATTTTAGCAAAAAAATATTTTATGGCATCAAAATCGATTTTAACCAAATCATCGCTCACTTTTTTAGAAAAGTATTTAAATAACGCCTCGCCCACGGGTTACGAATCGGAAGGACAAAAACTTTGGATGGACTATTTAAAACCCTATGCAGATACTTTCATCACGGATACCTATGGTAGTGCTGTTGGAATCATTAACCCCGACGCTCCCTATAAAGTAGTTATCGAAGGACATTCGGATGAAATTTCGTGGTATGTAAATTACATTACCGATAACGGTCTCATCTATGTAATACGAAATGGGGGTTCTGATCATCAAATTGCCCCTTCAAAAAGAGTTAATATTCACACCAAAAAAGGCATTGTGAAAGGTGTTTTTGGATGGCCTGCAATTCATACACGTGTAGCTGGAAAAGAAGAACATGCGTCGTTAAGCAACATCTTTATTGATTGTGGATGTGCAACAAAGGAAGAAGTAGAAAAATTAGGTGTTCATGTTGGGTGCGTTATTACCTATCCTGACGAATTCATGGTGTTGAACAACGATAAATTTGTGTGTAGAGCGATTGACAATCGAATGGGAGGATTTATGATCGCCGAAGTAGCACGATTGTTGAAAGAAAATAAAAAACAATTGCCTTTTGGATTGTACATTGTAAATTCGGTTCAAGAAGAAATTGGCTTGCGAGGTGCCGAAATGATTACACAAACCATAAAACCAAACGTAGCCATTGTGACTGATGTTTGTCACGATACCTCGACACCGATGATTGAAAAGAAAACGCAGGGCGATTTACAAATGGGCAAAGGACCTGTTATAGCGTATGCACCTGCAGTTCAAAATAACTTGAGAGAATTGATAGTAGCAACGGCCGAAAAAAACAAAATTCCGTTTCAACGCAATGCCAATTCGAGAGCAACTGGAACTGATACAGATGCTTTCGCTTACAGTAATGGTGGCGTAGCTTCCGCACTTATTTCATTACCTTTACGCTACATGCATACGACTGTTGAAATGGTTCACCGTGAAGATGTTGAAAACGTGATCAAACTGATTTATGAAAGTTTACTACAAATAAAAAATAATGAAACGTTCTCGTATTTCAAATAATAGCAAAAGCCTCTTGAGAAAGAGGCTTTTTTTTTGACTGATGATTTTTTTTAAGCGTTTTTTAATACAGCAATAGCTTCATTAGCTTTTGATAACTCAGCATACTTTAAAGCAGTAAGTCCTCTTTCGTCTTTGGTATCAATACGAGCACCTTTAGAAAGTAATAACGTTATAATTTCTGCTTTGTTAAAGCGAGCCGCCATCATTAATGGTGTTAGTCCGTTGGACAATTCGTTAACATCGGCACCGTATTCGATGAATTTTTTAACGGTTTCGGTATCGCCTTTCATAATCGCAACACATAAGGGTGTTCCGTTAAGGATAGTTGTTTCCATTTTTACTGGTGACGAAGTCACTGTTGTTGCAAAAGTTCCGTTTGTAAAAGCTACTAGAACCAAACCTAAAATTACGATTTTTTTTTCATGATTGTTGTTTTTTGATTGATGATTGATTGTTTTTTTTAATAAAGGTAAGACGTTGTTGAATGGATAGTGTTACACTGAATTACATACTATAACATTTATTTAACATACAAGTATTTAATTAACATTCAGGTATTTAAATTAAGATTTTAAACTTTTTTTATCAAAAGCGTTGTTTATAAAAGTTTCGTTTTTGATAGCGTTTTGCGACTTGTTGATTACTTCAAAATCTAAAAGAAATAGTTCGTCTGCCAAGTTACTCTCAATAATTTGATTGTCTTCTTTGATAACTTCTTCTATAGTTTGATTGATGTAAAGCGGTTGTACAATTTCTTCAGCACTTTCGGTGATTTTTTTGTTCTCTTCAATGATGTATTGAATTGCTTGTTCATTTTTTGAAACATTCATTGCTAAAGAATCCATAAATTTGATTTCATCCTCTAGTTGCACAATTTGTTTTTTTAAATTGCTATTTTTATTGATAGGATTTACACTTACTTGTATAGAAGTAATGTCATTTGTTTCTTTTTGCTCTTCTCTTTCTACTGAATTAGCATGAGTAAATGTGCTTAATAAAGTAGCAAAAATTCCTAAATAAAGTGCTGTTGATTTCATGATGATTATTTTTAAATTATTTATTTGTTTAAATGTTGGTACAAACTTATTTTGGTTCTAACTCTTGTGAAATTTAATCGTAATGAACTGTTATTTTTTATGGATGAACTGTTTTCATTGATTAGATTCTTATAACCATTAATATTCTATGCAAATATATATCTTTTAACAAGTACATTGTATTGCATAGTACTTAATTTTAACATTTTTTTAACTTAAATTACGTATACTTACCAATAAGATTGCTATATACCAATAGACTTTTAACACTAAAAAAAGTTATAAACGTTATTGCAAATAACATAATTTTAAAATAAAAAACCACGTAATACGTGGCTTTCAAGTAAGTAGTGGTATTTTATTTTGTTAAGAAAGCAAGTACGTTTTTTGTAATTCGTTCGTTAATATTGGATACATCGGCTTTAACAAAAGAAATTCCTAATATATTTTCAAATAATTCAATATAACGCTCTGAAACTGTTTCGATGTAAGCATCAGTCATTTCTGGAATTTGTTGCCCTTCTTTTCCTTGAAATCCGTTTTCAATCAACCAACGACGCACAAACTCTTTAGACAATTGCTTTTGCTCTTCGCCACTATCTTGACGTTCCGGATAACCATCGGCATAGAAATAACGTGAAGAATCTGGAGTATGAATCTCGTCAATTAAAACAATTTTTCCTTGTTTGGTTTTACCGAATTCGTATTTGGTGTCGACTAAAATCAATCCACGTGAGGCCGCAATCTCATTGCCTCTTTGATATAAAGCACGAGTGTATTGTTCTAAAACCAAATAATCGGCTTCTGATACAATACCATTCGCTAAAATAGCTTCTCTTGAAATGTCTTCGTCATGCGATCCATTGTCTGCTTTGGTTGTTGGCGTTAGTATAGGTGTCGGAAACTTATCGTTTTCTTTCAATCCTTCTGGCATTGTTACGCCACAGATTGTTCGTTTACCAAGTGCATATTCACGTGCTGCATGTCCAGATAAATACCCTCGAATCACCATTTCTACTTTAAACGGTTCACACAAATGTCCGACTGCGACATTTGGATCGGGCGTGGCAATCAACCAATTCGGCACAATGTCCGCGGTCAATTCCATGAACTTGGTAGCAATTTGATTTAAAATTTGTCCTTTATACGGAATTCCTTTCGGCAAAACTACATCAAAAGCCGAAAGCCTATCGGTGGCAATCATTACTAAAAGTTCGTCATTAATATTGTATACTTCGCGTACTTTTCCTCTGTAAACCGATTTTTGGTTGGGAAAGTCAAAATTTGTAGTTGTTATGGTGTTCATTGTAGTGGTGTTGTGTGGAACAAAAGTAATTCGTTTTTTGGGATTTTAAAAGTAGTGCTTCATAATTTATAAAACCGATTTTCGAATCAACAAGTTGAAGAGTTTATACCCCAATATTCGGCGTAAGTATTTCATGAAATTAGCATCAAAACCAATGGTATATCGCTTGAAATTTTTGGATGGATGTTCTGCTATACTGAATATTTTAGTGATTATGGAAGGTAACAAATCGCTATTCTTGTTCGATTTTTTAATCAAGAGTGCCGATATTTTGTCCATCAAGGTATTATAAGACGTAATTTGAGTAGCTTCACTTTTAGTTACGTTTTTTTGAAAATTGGTCGGCGCATTTCCGAATTGCACTGTAGAAACTTGAATATTAAAAGGCATCAGCTCATACGCCATACACTCCGAAAAACTTTCGACTGCTTGTTTTGTAGCATGGTAAAAACTTCCTAAAGGTAAATTGACCAATCCAGCTATTGAGGTAACATTGATAAATTGGCCGTGATTTTGAGCACGAAAAACCGGAATAAAAGCGCGGCAAATTTTTACCACTCCCAACCAATTAATATCGACAATACTATCAATTTTTTTATCTTCAGAAAGTTCGACAAAACTTCTATAACCAATACCTGCATTATTGATTATGACATCAATTTGTGGAAAATCGTTTAAAATAGCAATCTTTGCGTTTTCGATACTTTCGGTAGACGTGACGTCAAGTTCGTAACAAGTAATATTTGGTAATCCTTGTAACTCTTTACCTTCTTCTAAATAAATCATCGTAGCGATTACATTCCAATTGTTGACAGCAAAATACTTCGCTAATTCCTTTCCTAATCCACCGCCAGATCCTGTGATGAGTACGTTTTTCAATGTGATAGTATAAAATTAATTAGCAGCAAACATAAGGTGTTTTGCAGTGGTATGCAAATGCGAGTATTATTCTAAAATAAAGAAGCGAATGGTTCAGAAAAATCCAATCCATTCGCTTTCTATATTTTAAATTTCAAAATTTAATCTATATTCTCAATACTTTTATACGCATCAATTACTTTTTTAACCAATCGATGGCGTACAATGTCTTTGTCATCAAGGTAAATAATACCAATACCTTCCACATCTTTCAAGATGAGTATCGCTTCTTTCAAACCGGATATCGTTCGACGTGGTAAATCGACCTGACCTGGATCGCCGGTAATAATAAATTTAGCGTTTTTCCCCATACGAGTCAAAAACATTTTCATCTGTGAATGCGTGGTGTTTTGTGCTTCATCGAGAATTACAAAGGCATTGTCTAAGGTGCGTCCACGCATAAAAGCCAACGGCGCAATTTGTATAATTCCTTTTAAAATATAATCTTCTAAGGTTTGTGGTGGCAACATATCGCGCAAGGCATCGTACAACGGTTGCATATAGGGATCGAGTTTTTCTTTCATGTCTCCAGGCAAAAATCCGAGATTTTCTCCAGCTTCTACAGCGGGACGTGTCAGTATGATACGCTTGACTTGTTTTTCTTTTAATGCTTTTACAGCTAAGGCTACCCCGGTGTATGTTTTACCTGTTCCAGCTGGACCAACAGCAAAAACCATATCGTTTTTAGCGACATAATCAACTAGCTTTTGTTGGTTGGGTGTTAAGGCTTTAATGAGTTTTCCGCCAATTCCGTGTACCAAAATCTTGTCGCTGTCGGGCATGCGCTGTTCTTCTTGCGAATTGCTATGTATCACTCTATCAATCACATTTGCATCGATATTATTGTATCTAGTGAAGTGCAGCATTAATCGGTTAAAACGGTTTTCAAATTCATCGAGCTCTTCTTTTTCTCCAAATGCCTTTAAGGTGGTACCTCGGGCAACTATTTTCAGTTTTGGATAGTACTTTTTAATTGTTTCAAGATGAGTGTCTTGAGCACCCCAAAATTCTTTTGGAGCGATGTCGTGTAATTCAATGATACGTTCGTTCAAATGGAAGGAGTTTTTTTAATTAATTTTTTACTAATTATTAGTAGCTTTGCAATCATTCCAAATTTAATAAATACAGTGATACGTTGCTGATTTAGTTATAAACAATTTTATGTCAATAATTACGCTTACTACCGATTACGGACTAAAAGATCACTTTGTTGGTTCTTTGAAAGGAAAAATCCTTTCCGACTATGAGGAAGCTGTTATTGTTGATATTTCTCACCATATTGATGCTTTTAACACTGCCGAAGCAAGTTATATTTTAGGCGCTTCGTATGCCTGTTTTCCGAAAGGAACCGTACATTTGATTGGCGTTGACATCGAACTGAACAAAGAAAATCAGCACATTGCCATGCAATGGAACGATCATTATTTTATCTGTGCCGACAACGGAATTCTGAGCATGCTGATTGAGAAAATTGTTCCCGAAAAAATAGTAGCCATCAACATCCACGATCGATTATTACCAGATGCCTCCGATATGGATGTTTTTATAAAGGTTGCCGTTCATTTGGCCAAAGGCGGTTTACTCAATGTAATTGGGAAAGAAATAAAAGCAATTAAAGAAGTAACCGAGCTAAAACCGATACTTTCTGATGATAAAAATACCTTAAAAGGCTATGTTATTTACATCGATCATTACGGAAATGCTGTAACCAACATCTCTAAACAATTGTTTGTAGAAGTAGCCAAAGGAAGACCGTATGAGATTATTTTAAATGAAAAATTCAAATACGCCAAAAAAAATACATTGAAAACCATACTAGCCAAATATTCTGACATTGCCAATGCAGGGAATTACGATATTAAAAATTACGAAGGCGATAAACTAGCTCTTTTTAATGAAGCAGGTTTTTTAGAAATTGCCATTTTTAGAAGCAATCCAGCAACGGTTGGTTCAGCTGCAACCTTGATGGGAATTGGGTATAGAGATGTAATTAGTATTGAGTTTGGAAGTTAGGTTATAAGAGAATTGGTTTCAAGTTTCAGGTTCAAAGTTTAAAGAGATAAATTCATAATTAGCTTCGCTCCGTTCGCCTTTGGCTCGGGTCATAATTCAAAATTTATAATTCAAAATTTAAAATAATAAAATGTTCATACGTATTGTAAAAATGTCCTTTCACCAAGAAAACATTCCCGCCTTTTTAGAAAATTTTGAAAAGATGAAACTGCACATACGAAATGCACCCGGAAATCGTTTTCTTGAATTGTATCAAGACAAAAACAATCCGTGTATTTTTTTTACCTACAGCTATTGGGAAACCCAAGAAGATTTGGAAAATTACCGAAAATCGGCGTTATTTGACGACGTTTGGACGTTTACCAAAAAATTATTCAACGATAAACCAGAAGCGTGGAGCGTGGATAAATTAGTAAGTTTAGAATAGATACGGCTGCGCCTGTAGCAATTAGAAACACCCTTCGGGCTTTAGAAAGTTAGAATCTACAGCGAAGCGTTTCTGAAGCGAAGCGTCTCTATAGCGAAGCGTCTCTATTAAAAAAATAAAATGTACAACCGACAACAATTAAACATGAAATCAATACTACTACGAGAAATAAAATCCTTTTTTGGTTCGCCCATTGGATACTTAGTCATCGCCATTTTTTTGTTACTCAACGGCTTGTTTCTTTGGGTTTTTGATGGGGAATTCAATATTTTAAATAGCGGTTTTGCCGACTTGTCTCCATTTTTTACTTTGGCACCATGGATTCTTATTTTTCTGATTCCAGCCGTTACCATGCGGAGTTTTTCAGATGAAAAAAAACAAGGCACCATCGAACTCCTAATGACCAAACCCATCTCTATTTGGGAAATCGTTGGTGGTAAATTCTTCGGTGCGTTTTTACTCATCGTTATCGCCATTATTCCAACTTTTATTTACGTGTATGTGATTTCAAGTTTGGGAATGCCTGAAGGTAATATCGATTTGGGAAGTACACTGGGTTCGTATTTTGGACTCTTATTTTTAATTGCTGGCTACACCGCTATTGGTATCTTTACTTCGACACTTTCTGAAAATCAAATCGTGGCTTTTATTCTGTCGGTTTTCTTGTGTTTTATATTCTATTTCGGATTCCAAGGCCTTGCCTTTTTAGTCAAAAGTTTTGAAGATATCATAGCAGCTTTCGGAATGGATTTTCACTTCAAAAGTATGAGTCGTGGTGTTATCGATACGCGTGATGTGTTGTATTTTGTGAGTCTTTCCCTCCTATTTTTATCGATGACTGTGTATAAATTAAAATCACTTAAATCCTAATGAAAAACAATCCAAACGATATCAAAAAACTACTGACCATCTTTGGTGCTTTGTTGCTATTGAACTTTGCTGGGCATTTCTTTTTCAAGCGATTTGACCTTACTTCCGACCAACGCTATTCTCTTTCCGATACGTCGTTGAACATTATAAAAGAAGTCAAAGAGCCATTGTATATTGATGTCTATTTGGAAGGTAATTTCCCGGGTGAATTCAAGAAATTAAAAACAGAAACACAAAGTTTACTCGACGAATTCAAAGCCTACAATTCGAACATTATTGTTCAATTTGTCAATCCTCTAGAAAAAGAAGAAGAACGTGAAGCAATAATGCAATCGTTCCTAGAACGTGGCTTAATTCCTTTAAACGTAACCGTCGACGACAAAGGAAAACAAACCCAAGAAGTTGTTTTTCCGTGGGCTGTAATCACATACAATGATAAAAACACCAAAGTGCCTTTACTGAAAAACATGATGGGCGCTTCGACTGCAGAAAAAGTAGTAAGTTCGGTGCAGCATTTAGAATATGCATTTGCCAATGCCCTCAACACTGTCGTAAAAACCAAAGAAAAGAAAGTCGCCATCATCAAAGGAAACGGCGAGTTTAACGATTTACTGATTGCCGATTTCTTAAAATCTGTCCGTGAAAATTACTACATCGCACCAGTTACACTTGATTCGGTTAGCAGTAATCCAAATGGGACTCTAAAGCATTTAAAAACCTACGATTTAGCAGTCATTACCAAACCAACTGAAGCATTTACTGACGAAGAAAAGCAAGTACTAGATCAATTTATCATCAACGGTGGGAAAACCATTTGGTTGCTCGATCAAGTCAATATGGACATGGACAGTTTGTATACAGAAACAGGTTCTAATCTGGCCTTTCCACGGGATTTGAATTTGAATGACATGTTGTTCAAATATGGCGTACGCATCAAACCCGATTTGGTCAAAGATATTCAAGCAGCACCTATCGCATTAGCCACTGGAAAACAAGGCAACGCAACACAATACACGCAATATCCATGGTTGTTTTCGCCAGCTGTTTATCCAGATGCTAATCACTCGATTGTTTCTAATTTAGATGTGCTAAAATTTGAGTTCGCTAATCCTATAGAACTTCTTAACAACGACATCAAAAAAACAGTTTTATTGCATTCGTCAAAATATTCTAAACCTGTTGGTGCTCCTGTAGAAGTTAGTTTGAACATGGTTGGCGATCGTCCGGCTCAGAAAGATTTTCCACCAGCATCTGGAAATATTTCATTGGCTGTTTTACTGGAAGGAAAATTCCATTCGGTGTATGAAAACCGAGTATTACCCTTCAAAGAACCAAGCTTTATTTCTATCGGAAAAAGAAATAAAATGATTGTAATATCTGACGGAGATGTAATACGAAATCAATACGATAAAGACTTCCAGCCTTTAGAATTGGGCTATGACAAATGGACCAATACGATGTACGCCAACAAAGAATTCTTGTTGAATTGTGTCAACTATTTGTTAGACGATAACGGACTTATTAACATTCGTAATAAAGATATCGACTTGCCAATTTTAGACAAAGAAAAAGTGTACGAAAACTATACCTTTTCTCAAATCATAACTGTCGGAGTTCCAATAGTGCTGCTAGCGGTATTCGGATTTGTATTCACATGGTTGCGAAAACGAAAATACAGCAAGTAATGTTAATAAAAATCTTTTTGAAATCGACTTCTTTACGATATATTTGTAAAAAATAATATAAAATTTCGGAGGAAATAATTAATTCCATCTTCCAATCAAAACAAATAAAATATTCAGATGAAATTCATTGTATCAAGCTCTTATTTATTAAAACAACTTCAAGTTTTAGGTAGTGTTATCAACAGCAGTAACACCTTGCCTATTCTAGATAACTTTTTATTTGAATTAGATAAAAAAGCATTAACCGTTTCGGCTTCCGATTTAGAGACTACCATGTCGGCTACTTTAGAAATCGAATCGACCAACAAAGGCAGTGTGGCTGTGCCTGCAAAATTATTGTTGGACATCTTAAAAACCTTTCCAGAGCAACCGTTAACGTTTACTGTAGAAGAAAACAGCACCATTGAAATCAGCTCTAATTCGGGTAAATATGCCATAGCATATGCGCCAGGTGAAGAATTTCCTAAATCGGTAAGTTTAGACAACCCATCATCGACTATGGTTCCGGCTGAAGTATTGGCAACTGCCATCAATAAAACTATTTTCGCTGCCGGTAACGACGATTTACGTCCCGTAATGAGTGGCGTTTTCTTTCAGTTTTCTCCAGAAGGTTTGATATTCGTTGCTACGGATGCGCACAAATTAGTAAAATATGCTCGCACTGATGTTAAAGCATCGCAAGTAGCCGATTTCATTATGCCAAAGAAACCTTTGAATATTTTAAAAAGTATTTTAGGTGCATCGGATGCTGAAATTAAAATTGAATACAACGATTCGAATGCGATCTTCTCTTTCGAAAACTATATTTTAACATGTCGTTTAATTGATGGGAAATACCCCAATTACGAAGCGGTTATTCCAAAAGAAAATCCGAATAAATTGGTTATCGACAGAACGCAGTTTTTAAACTCGGTGCGTCGTGTGGCGATTTTCTCTAACAAAACTACGCATCAAATTCGGTTGAAAATTGCGGGTGCCGAATTGAATGTTTCTGCCGAAGATATTGATTACTCTAACAAGGCGGAAGAGCGTTTGACGTGTGATTACCAAGGAGACGATATGCAAATTGGTTTCAACTCGCGTTTCTTATCGGAGATGTTAACCAACTTACAATCAGACGAAATTCAACTAGAAATGTCAATGCCAAACCGTGCCGGAATTCTTACTCCAGTTGACGGATTAGATGATGGTGAAACCGTTACCATGTTAGTAATGCCAGTTATGCTTAACAACTAGCCTTTATTAACCCAATTATACTCAAAAATCCGTTCCTAAACATTGGGACGGTTTTTTTGTTTTACTTAAAACTATAATTGGTGTAAAATTTTGATGGCATGCTCGCATTAATTACTTTAAATAATTATATTTGAACTACATTTAAATGGAGAAACCGAAAAACCAGTAAACCAAGAGTAGGAAAATTAAACTTAAAAACAACAAACAAAATGAACAAAAATGTACTTGCGATACTAGTTTGCCTAGGATCACTATCAATTACTGTAGCACAAAAATTAGATAAATTTGGTGCTGACTTAGGGAAGAAATCAATGATGGGAAAAGAAATTAGAGTTCCTTATACCGATTTAACAAGCTACTTTGGCTTCATTAAACCAGGTGCAAAACCAGATGAAGTTAAAGGAGGTAAAAAAATGTATTATGTATATGTTTGGATTCCGATTGCAGCGCCAGAAATTGGAATTCGTATGATTTCGCCAGCTCCTGAAAGTATGAAACCAAATGACAAAGATTATGTAACAGCTGATTACACTGCCAATGCAAGCGATACAAAAAGTTTCTTTGATACTTGGATAACTTTTGAAAGAGCCGAAGGCGTTTTAAAAATTGAGGATGCAGCGGCTAAAGCTAAAACTGCCAAATGGACAAGTATTGAAACTAATGATGATTCAAGCGAAATGCCTGCACAACCATCAGGAAGCAAATACAATTCGTTGATGAGAATTACTAGTGATATTTCAAATCCAACGAAATCATTGGTAATGGGATTGTACCGAATTGGTTTCACAACTTATAAAACTGGTGAAGTACAAGGCAGTTTCTTAGCACAAATTGGGGCTCCAGTAAAACTTCCGGGAGTAGCTGTTGCTGCTAAAGCAGAAGACCTAATGGCAGCCAAAAAATAATAGATAAATTACTTACTAAATTAGCCGTCATGTTTATTCAATATGACGGCTTTTTTTGTACAAAAACAACTCATTCGTGTAAAACTAAAACGGGAATGGTACTTGCATATGTCATTTTTTCACTAAAATGAGTTGCAAACAAGGATTCAAAGAAGGAACGTTTGTAAGTGGTCATTGCAATAATATCAATACCTTGATTTGTTATAAATTCAAGGATTGTTGTTTCTACTTCGTCACTTGGCAGAATAAAAAACTGAACCGGTTCGGCTGCAAAATCACTATTCCATTGCGCAACGGTTTCGTCAGTAACATCTGAATTGCTCTTTTTTACATACAAACATTTAACTGCTGCGTGCAATTTTCTGGCTATTATTAAAACCTCTTGCAATGCTACTTTGTCTTTTGCTCGGTAGCGCGTTGTAAATCCGATAGTAGCAACTCTTTCATGAATGGCTTCTAAAGGAACAGCTAAAACAGGTACATCGACTCCTTTAATCACCTCGCCTGTTTGTGTTCCTAAAAAGGTCGACATCCAACCGCTAGCTCCAGAAGTTCCCATCACAACAAAATCGATAGCGTCTTCTTTAATCGCCGTTTTTATCGCTTGCAATAAGGGACTGTTAATTAATCGATGGGCCATTTTTACGTGGTTTAGCTTGCGGACTTCGGCTATGGCGCGCAACTTATATACTTCGGTTTTAAACATCTCAAATTGAGCCAACTCTAGTGAGTCAAACAGTTGTTGGTAATTGGCCGGAAAAGACTGAGTGTCGATAATGGGATATTCAAATGTATGAAGCAAAATTAGCTCAGCATTTGTTTGGTTCGCAAGAGTTAGCGCATGCACAAAGGCATTGCTTACTGTTTCTGAAAAATCGGTGGGAAAAAGTATTCGTTTCATGGTTTTGTTTTTATTTAAAGGTACGCTATTGTGTTGCTATAAAAGATGATAATAGTCATATTATCAATAATTTAACGTTGGTATTGAGTGCTTGAGTAACTGAGTTCGTAAGTGCCTGAGTTTTGTGTAGTAGTATCTTTGTATTGGGGAGTGTTTGAACAAATTTATAATTCGTTAGAGTACTACAATATCTTTCAGAGGCTATTGAAAACGACTTCAGAAGACAAAATCTAAAATCTAAATTCTGAATTCTAAAATCAACATTGTATCTTTGCGCTATGATACACCACAAAACCATCGTCGCTTTAGCCACTCCATCGGGAGCTGGAGCTATTGCTATAATTCGTATTTCGGGCAATGAGGCCATCACCATTGCGTCGGAAGTTTTTGAATCGGTTTTGGGTAAAGACATCAGCAAACAAAAAACCCACACCATTCATTTGGGGCATATAGTCGATAACAGCAAAACCTATGATCAGGTGTTGTTATCGATTTTTAAAGGACCGAATTCGTATACAGGTGAAAATGTAGTCGAAATTTCGTGTCATGGTTCGACCTTCATCCAACAACAAATTATTCAATTATTACTACGCAAAGGTTGTTCGATGGCACAAGCGGGCGAGTTTACCCTACGTGCTTTTTTAAACGGCAAACTCGACTTATCACAAGCCGAAGCAGTGGCCGATTTGATTGCTTCCGATAACGAAGCTTCGCACCAAATTGCCATGCAACAAATGCGTGGTGGCTTTAGTAATGAAATTGCCAAACTACGCGAAGAGCTACTCAACTTTGCCTCATTGATTGAACTTGAACTTGACTTTGCCGAAGAAGATGTAGAATTTGCCGACCGAACGCAATTTTTTGATTTACTGCAGCGTATCAATTTTGTCCTCAAGCGATTGATTGACTCGTTTGCTGTAGGTAACGTACTTAAAAATGGTATTCCAGTAGCTATTGTAGGCGAACCCAATGTAGGGAAATCCACCTTGTTGAATGCGTTACTAAACGAAGAGCGTGCCATTGTATCAGAAATTGCTGGCACCACTCGTGATACCATCGAAGACGAATTGGTAATTGGCGGCATCGGCTTCCGATTTATAGATACGGCAGGTATTCGTGATACCAAAGATGTGGTAGAAAGCATCGGAATTAAAAAGACGTTTGAGAAGATAGAACAAGCTCAGGTGGTATTGTATTTAGTTGATGGTTCTTCATTATCGGTTGTCGGTTCTAAGTTATCGGTTCAAGAAAAATTAGATAATTTACTTATAGAAATTAATAAAACCCAAAACCAATTTCCGTTAAAGCCTATTGTAATTGTTATCAATAAAAAAGATCTACTTACCGAAAATGTTATTTCAACAATACATACAAAACTTACAACCCACAACCAACAACAGACGACCATATACTTATCAGCAAAGCAAAAAGATGGAATCGACGAATTAAAAAACCAACTTCTCTCCTTTGTCAACACAGGTGATTTGCGCAATAACGAAACCATAATTACCAATACTCGCCATTACGATTCGCTACTCAAAGCGTTGGAATCGATTGTTAAAGTGCAACACGGATTAGACACTAACTTGCCGTCTGATCTTATGGCAATCGACATCAAACAAGCACTGTATTATTTTGGAGAAATTACGGGTGAAGTCACCAGTGATGAGCTATTAGGTAACATCTTTGCTAACTTTTGTATCGGCAAATAATACACACAAATCATCACAAATTAAAAAGTACTAAAACGCACTAATCCCTTATAAATAAAGGGATTTTTTATTTTATTCAAAATCTTAAGTTATTGATACTTTACTATTTTTTTCTATTTTTTGTTACAATTGAAAACTCTCAGCTGAAGTTAGAGTAGATTTTGACATTTAATAGTTTGAAGCTCTAAAAATACTCCTTTTTGGTCTTCTGGTTTCAGTATCGTATCCTAATTCTCGCATCCAAGCCAGTAATCGACCCGCCTCTGGACTTTGTCCAGTGTGTTTTTTCCAAATTTCAAGCTTACTTAATCCACTTGTTAAGTAATCTTCAATAACTAATCTACGTTCCTCAATAGAGAAGGAACTCGCAACTCTTAATCCTAAAATAGGTTGACTTTTTTCCATTTTTTTTTACACTTTATGTGTAAACCTATTTCAGGACAAGACAGTTGTATGAGATTGCTTTCATAATCCAACTCAAAAGCGAGCGCATTAATAGTATTGCGCTTGTTGCTGCGACAAGAAAAGTAGGCTTCAAAAATTGCTTCTAGCGAAAATCCCTCTTTTAACTCTGTTGTTTCTAAATTAGAAAATAGCGATAACTGCATAGCGCTTTATTAAAAACGCCCGAAGTAAACTTCAGGCGCTTGTTGTTTTGTTTAAAACCCCGAATAGCACGCACATAGTTTGTGTTGTTCTTATTGTTGTTGTTCTGGTTACCATTGTTGAAATTCTGTTTCCACGCATTGTTGTTATCGTTCTCCGTAGAACTCCAATAGTTGTTATTAGCAAAACCGTCAACCACATTTAATAAAGGTGTTTATCTAAATACAAGGCATCTTGCACTTATTAAAGCTCGGTTCATTTCTGAAAAGAAAAAAACTCTGCTTGTTTTAACTGCTTTTGCAAACAGTCCCTTTATCGCTTTTAAACTAAAACTTGCTCACTCACTGCCACCGTAACAACAGCGATTCTGGCATTATTAAGGCTGACTATTACGCCAACCTGTAATTTGTTTACCAATACCATCCATTAACAAACTAATTTCTGCTTGCTTTTTAATGGTTAGTACTTATATATCTACACATAGGCGAATTTCTAATTTCAATAATTCAAAATCATCCATAAAGGCTTCTAAATGCTCCATTTTATTGGTTGATTTATTTGCTCTATAAATACTTCTTACCAGTTGTAAGGCATCACGCTTCATATCTTGCCCCAAGGTGTATTTATACTCCTTTGAAAAATCTTTGGTACACTCAAATATTTTCAAAATAAGTTTATACGTATCTCGATAAACTGGTAAATCATAGTATAATGCCATTTTCAAAAATCGACCGCTTCGCGGTAATATTTAAATAGTTAAATGGATAAATTACAAACTTGTTTTATTGTTTTTTATTTGTGTTTGTGATAGCGCTTCGCTAAGTTGTTAAAAAGCCCGAACAGCACGCACATAGAGTGAGAAGTACTTAAAGTTGGTGCCCTGGAGACCATCGGCGAAAATCTGCCTCCACGCACTGTCGCTATTGCCCTCCGTAGAACTCCAATAGTAGTCACTAGTAAAACCGCCAATTGCTCCCTTTTGCAAGTACATTTCATTCAATTCATATTTAGTTGGCAATCTCCAATCCATGAATTTTTTTCCGTTTGTGCTGTGAGTTAAGGGATTGCTAATAACATCTTGGGCTAAATACCAACCACTACCCGCTGATTGATTTTGTGTTTCAGCAACCAATCCATGTCTTCCATCTGCGGAAATTTTAAAAACGTATCCGCCCAGTTCAGGCCAAAGACCAATTGTATAAATTTTTGAACTTACAACATACGGATCGGCAACAGTTCCCGTTCCTGCAATCGCAATATCTGCGCCAGCTGCCGTTACACCACCTTGTCCGTTGGTTCCTGGTGTTCCTGGTGCGCCTGCTGGTCCCGGTGTTCCGTTAGCGCTAAACAAGGCATAGGCACACTCATTAATTCGTTTGTACCTGCTATGGTATAATTGATTCCGCCTGTTGGGTCAGTTTCTGTTTTTATGAAATAAGGTCAAGCAGCCCAGTTGATGGCTGAAAAAGTTCCAGTAGAGGTTCCTGTTCCAATTTCTAAACTTACCAAACCATTGGCATTGGTGCTTGGCGTTTGCGTTTCTACGTAAACGGCAGTGCCACTTGCAGTGCCTTGTAAAATGCTAATTTTCATGCCCACTGGCGTAGATGTTATTAAAGCATTACTGCTGTTGCGAATTACCGCTTGGTAGCTCATTTTTTGTGGCGCTTGGGCACGTGCCTGCTGTGGCAGGAATACACTTGCCGTTAATAATAATCCGGCTACTAGTGAATAGATTTTTTTTATGTTTTAGTTTTTAATGATTTTAAATGTTTTTACTTCTTTGTTATTGTCAGCTACTTTTAAAAAATAAGTAGCTGTTGGCTAATTTTCCATATCGATAGTTTCAATAGAACTTTTAATTTTTTTGCTTTCAATTAATTTTCCGGTGATGTCGTAAAGTTTAAAATTCAAAGTAGAAAGTGCTGTATTACCAATATTTAGTGTTAAATAATTGGTAGTTGGGTTTGGGTAAGCGCTTACTTCCAAATTAATAGCATGATTATCGATACCCAACACAACAGAAATTTAGAAGGGCTGCTGCACTCCTTGTACTACCGAACCTGTTGTTCCTGTGTTAGTGGTATAAACAATTTGCCCTACCGAAGAGGCAACGGTTCCTCCGCTGCCCGAAGCATCACCACCTGTGGCAGTAGTAGCTTGTTGTGCATGGATTGTGAAACCTGCAAATAATGCAAATAGCGTTATAGTTTTTGTCATATTATTTTGATTTAGTTGAAGTTAAATATCTTAATTTCTGATTAAAAAGTTGTAACTTTTTAAATTTTAAATTAAGATTAATAATAAAACCTAAAAATTTGGGATTTAAATTTTTAATGCACCTTATAACTAATGGTAACAGCCGTTCCACGCAATTGCTTCGTCAGTTCACTTCGCTCGAGTGCGAATTTTGTGGTAGGTTCACGTTTGCGTTTAGCAAGAATTTTTATCGTTAACAGACCCGAGGCCACAGGCCGAACGGATGAAATAAAATATATAGTTCCGAACTTCGCAACTACAAAAAGTGGCTGAACTTTAGTCGGAAGCCAATAACGTACGTGAAAAATCCGCCATTATGTTTTTTGTACAGAAATAAAGCGTACATTTGTTTTAAATTTAAATCATATCGATATGAGAACTATTGAAAAAGCTAGATTTGACACAAGATTACCTAAAGAGCAAAAAGACTTTTTTGAATTTGCAGCAAACTTGGGAGGTTTCAGAACTTTAACTGAATTT
>CANLLR010000037.1 GCA_947491985.1 Flavobacteriaceae bacterium
AACACATCGACCAAATCTTGCACCTGTAAATTGAATGGAATGCGCACCACAACCGTTTGATCTTTGGCATCACCCATTTTGGCCATAAGCACACTTTCGAGCTGATCGAAAGGCACTTGCTCTTTATCTAAATAAAATTTCTTGTCTTCAGTAACCGATAATGAGATTTGCTGCTTGTTGGTTTTCTCATTGTTTTTAGACTTTGGCAACGTCATTTTAATTACGTTGGGATTGGCCAAAGTAGATATAATTAAGAAAAATAGCAGCAAAAAAAACATGATGTCACTCAATGAAGAAGTGGCCACTTCGGCGTGGAATCGTTTATTTCGTTTTACCATTTGGACGTTGAATTATGTTGACAAAATCGAGCACTTGTTTTTGGATGCCTAAGGCGAAACCATCAATCTTTCCGTTAAACAAGTGATAGGCAGAATAGGCAATAATACCTACAACCAAACCAGCTCCCGAACTGATCATCTTTTCGTATAAACCACCCGAAATGTTTCCGATACTGATGTCTTCGGTTTGAGAAATACTATAGAAAATTTTAATAACTCCAGATATTGTACCTATAAATCCTAGGGTTGGCGCAATACCTGCTATAAGTCCGAGTTGTCCTAATTTTTTCTCCATACCTCCTACCTCAATGTTGGCAGCGCGTTCCATATTCGATTCGATTTCAGCGATTGGTCGACCGATAGTTAGAATTCCTTCACGCAACACATAACCCGAAGCAGTTCCGTCACGTTCTGCAGTGGAAACAGCTAAATCAATATTTCCAGCATTTAAGTTATCGCGAATGTCACGAATCAAATTCGGATTAATAACGGCACGTTTGTGAATAAAAATATACCGTTCAATGATGATATAAAAGGTGTAAAAAAGTAAGATTGCAATTGGAATTAGAAAGAAACCTCCTTTTAAAATAAATCCTAAAACAGAAATTTCTTCGGTTTTTACAGTACCTTCTATAATGGCTCCTGTTGCTTGTGCAATGGAATCATTTTGGACTTGTAGAAAAAAGTGCATCATATTAAAGTATGTTTGTGTGTTTAATTGTAAAAAAATAATTCCAAATTTGCAGTAAAGAATTTTAGTATACAATAGTAAACTAAAAAAAGTGTAAAATATTTTGTATTATGATTATTTTATCAAAAAGAAATGAACTACCAAGACACCCTAAATTGGCTATTTAAGCAACTTCCTGTTTACCAACATCAAGGTGCTTCTGCCTATAAAAAAGACCTCACAAATACACTTTTATTAGTCGAATATTTGGATCATCCCGAAAAAAATTTAAACTGTATTCATGTAGCTGGAACCAATGGAAAAGGGTCTACTTCTCACCTTTTAGCTTCGGTTTTAAAAGAAGCAGGTTATACAGTCGGATTGTACACATCGCCCCATTTAAATGACTTTAGAGAACGTATAAAAATTAACGGCGAAATGATTTCGGAAGATTTTGTTTGTGAATTTGTAGCCCAGCATAAATCTTTTTTTGAAACCAATGCCTTGAGTTTTTTTGAAATGACTGTCGGATTGGCGTTTGATTATTTTGTTAAAGAGAAAACCGACATTAACATCATAGAAGTAGGCTTGGGCGGTAGACTCGATGCCACCAATGTTATCATACCATTGGTTTCTGTGATTACAAATATTGGATTGGATCACACGCAGTTTTTGGGCAACACTTTAGAATTGATTGCTTCCGAAAAAGCGGGTATTATCAAAAACAGTATACCCGTTGTCGTTGGCGAATATACAAAAGAAACAAAACCAGTTTTTTTATCTAAAGCACAACAAATGCATTCGGAAATTTATTTTGCCTGCGATGAAATTAAGGTAACTTACCCGTCTGCATTAGTGAGTGATTACCAATTACACAACAAAAAAACAACTCAAAAAACGGTAGACATTCTGAATCATCAAAATACTTATGTGATTTCCGAAGAAGCCCTCAAAAAGGGTTTTTTAAATGTAATTAAAAATACTGGTTTGCAAGGCAGATGGCAACAGTTGAAGCAACATCCAAAAGTAATTTGCGATACCGCTCATAATGCTCATGGATTACAAATAGTTTTACGACAAGTCGCCAATGAATTTTTCGAACAATTGCACATAGTTTTAGGAGTTGTAAATGATAAAGATTTGAGTGAAATACTACCACTTTTTCCAAAAAAGGCCATTTATTATTTTTGCAAACCTGATATTCCGCGTGGCTTAAATGCAACCATTTTACAAAAAGAAGCAGCAAAATACGATTTGAATGGCGCAGTATTTAATTCTGTTTCAAAAGCTTACCACAACGCTTTGGAAAATGCGAGTCAAAATGACTTTATATATGTCGGCGGAAGCACCTTTGTGGTTGCAGAAATTTTGTAATTTTTTTTACGATATGTTTGTAGATATAAAAAAGAGTCCTATATTTGCACTCGCAATCAAGCACTAATCGGGCGATTAGCTCAGCTGGTTCAGAGCACCTCGTTTACACCGAGGGGGTCGGGGGTTCGAACCCCTCATCGCCCACACAAAAAGCTTCACTTAGGTGAGGCTTTTTTTATTACAAAAAGCAGTGTCAAAATTTTTATTTTGTAAGCGGCTTTTTGTAATAAAAATTTAGCCATCTTTTGATGGCTTTTTATTTGCAAGGCTTCCCAATTGGGCATCAGCGTATGCTAACCCCTCATCGCCCATACAAAAAGCTTCACTTAGGTGAGGTTTTTTTTATTTAGCAAGCTTTCCAATTGGATATCATTGTAAGCTAACCCCTCATCGCCCAGAGAAAACTTCACTACAAATGTTGGTTTTTTTTATTTATAATAAATCCAATGTGCGTTCTAATGCCATTCCGCGCGATCCTTTAATTAAAATAATACTATTGTTAGGTTTGTTATTTGCAACAAACACCGAAAATTCATCAAAGGTTTTAAAAAAATAAAAGTTAGGTTTCACTTTTCTTTGTGAATAAAAATCGGTTCCAATAAAGTAGCACAGAACTTCATCTTGATCTATTAGTGAGTCAATAATAGCTGAATGCTCTGCCAAACTTTCATTTCCCAACTCAAACATATCGCCTATAATTAGGTGTTTAGATTGCTTATCAAGTTGTATAAAATTCTCAAGAGCGACTTTCATACTGCTCGGATTGGCATTGTAAGCGTCTAAAATAATTTCGTTAGTTCCTTTTGTAAGTAATTGCGAACGGTTGTTGTCGGGAATATAACTTTCTATCGCGTCTTTACAATCGTTATTAGCTACGTTAAAATACTTTCCTATAGTAATTGCGGCATTGATGTTATTTGCGTTATACAAGCCGATTAAATGTGATTTAATTGTCATACCTTTTACTGCTATTGTAACAAAAGGATTCGCACTTACTTTATTGATGAATGTTGACGCATTTGCATTGGTTTGACTAAAAGTAATTCTTTCCGTATTTCTTGTTTTTTCAGACTGAAGGGTATCGTCAAGATTTATAAAGACTTTTTTATTGTTTTCTTTAAGATAGACATACATTTCGCTTTTTCCTTTGATGACCCCTTCTACTCCACCAAAACCTTCTAAATGAGCTTTCCCAAAATTGGTTATATATCCATAATCAGGTTGCACAATGGCACACAAGAATTCGATTTCTTTTTGATGATTGGCTCCCATTTCTACAATTCCGATTTGTGTTTCCTTTTTGAAAGACAATAAAGTTAACGGAACACCAATGTGATTATTAAGATTACCTATGGTAGCTTTTGTAATGAACTTTTTTGATAACACCACATTTATTAATTCTTTTGTTGTGGTTTTGCCGTTACTACCTGTTAATGCTATAATCGGAAGATTCAAATAGATGCGATGGAACTTAGCCAATTCTTGCAAGGCAATTAAACTATTATCTACCAAAATAGTTCGGCTATCAATGTAATAGTTTTTGTTGTCAATAATCACATAAGAAGCTCCTTTATCAAGCGCTTCTTGAGCAAAAGTATTGGCGTCAAATCGCTCTCCTTTTAAAGCGACAAACAAACTATTTACTGCAACTTTACGTGTATCTATAACCACATTATTGCAACTCAAAAACAGCTTGTGAATTTCGGGAATTGTCATATAAAAAAAGATTATAAAAAAAGCCCTAATAAAAGGGCTTTAATGTTATGATATAAGAATTTTAATTTCTTGCTCTTTTCTTTTTGTCGGCTTTTGGACCCACTCTAGACATTGCACATCTAAAACCGATATAGTCGGTTGCCATATCTTGAGGAAAGTAACGTCTTTGTGCAGGATCTAACCAATACGCTCTATCTCTCCATGAACCACCTTTGTAAACTCTAACATCATCATTAACAAGGGTTGTTCTTTTACTCGACTTGTCAAATTTACGAGTCATATTTCCTAAACTATCCACACTTACATTGTGTCTTGGTGAATCGTACATTCTTTTTTCGTCAGCTAATTTAGGTTCAACACCTTCATCAGTAGTTCCGAAATCGAAATAACGAGTTGATTGTCTGTCACCATCTCTGTAGTTTCTTTCGTCACTTTTATCAAAGTTCTGTCTTAAATACGTTTCATTTTCGTCTACTGGAACTTGAGTAATTTGACCAGGGAAATTTCTTGCCATTACTTTACCATTTGGTAAGGTATCGTACTTCTGAGTTTCAGCTGTAACCAACTCTACTTTCCCGTCTTCACCAATTTTATTTTTTACATAAACGTTTCCTCTATAGTAGTTGAAATCATTTGCTTCATCATCTACAATTGGTCGGTAAACATCGGCAACCCATTCGGCTACGTTTCCAGCCATATCATACAAACCAAAATCATTTGGTGGGTATGATTTTACTTTATTGGTAATATCAGCACCATCATCAGACCATCCTGCTATACCACCGTAATCGCCTTTGCCTTGCTTAAAGTTAGCCAATTGATCTCCTTTAATTTTTCTTTTTCCTGAACGCGTGTAACTTCCAGACCAAGGATATTTCTTTTGACCTTTATAGATATTGTATTCTCTTTGACCCACATCAGCTGCAGCGGCATATTCCCATTCTGCTTCTGTTGGTAGTCGATATTCAGGCAAAATAACACCCGCAGTTTTTTGAATGTAAAGGTTTTTAGGTTCTTGCGCTTCGCCTTTCGCGTTTTTTGTACCACCTTTACCTTCTGCTTTAGAATTTCTTCGTCCTTTTAAAACAATTTCTTCATTACCACCAAAAGTTTTAGATGGAGCTGCAAGATACGTTTCAGTGCTAAAAGAAGCATCACCTTTTGTATCGGTAAGTTTAGCATCTTTCTTTAAATACCCTTCTCTTTCAAGAACTGCTTCGTTCACCCTATCTGTTCTCCATTTAGCATATTCTGTAGCTTGAATCCAATTCACACCAACTACTGGATATTCTGCATAGGCAGGATGTCTTAAATAATTATTAGTCATGGTTTCATTGTATCCCAATCGGTTTCTCCACACTAAAGTGTCTGGCGATGCACCAACGTAAATATTTTTATAGTTTTCTTCTTCAGGCGGAAACACTCTTTTTAACCAATCCAAATACTCCATGTACATGATATTAGTTACTTCAGTTTCATCCATGTAAAAAGATTGCACGTGTTGCTGATTTGGCGTATTGTTCCAATCGTGCATTGGATCGTCTTGAACTTTACCCATAGTAAACGTTCCGCCTTCAACCATAACTAAACCAGGACCAGTTTCTTGCTTCTTGTAGTTGGAAGCGTACTGAAAACCTCCTTTTTTGTCATTGATTTTCCAACCTGTTGCTTTAGAGCCGCTTTTAGAGCTACCCTTTTTACTACAACTAGTAAAACCAATCATTATTACTAATGTTAGTAATAATTTAACAACCATAATTTTGCTTACTTTCATACTCTTAGTAGGTAATAAATTTCGTGGCGCAATATAATAAATATCCATTAAATCGCAACAACTTTTCTTATTTTTTAATAAAATTCAAATTTCCGATTTTAACATCACTTTAAATAACGACTTGATGTTTGTTTTATTGCATTACTGCAAATAATATTTTATTTTTGTACTTGTAATAATTATAAAAACATTACGTTTATAGTGGGATGAAAAAAATTGCTATTTTTCTAAATTTAATAGTTTGTTTCGTTTGTTTTGCCCAACAGCGAGGCAAGATTGTTGTGGATTGGAATGATAAAACAACTTATTCAACTGGAGATTTTACAGTTAAAATTCCACAATTCAACTCGGATAGTTTTAATTATGACGATTCTAAAAAACAACTCTACTTCACAGCAAAAATTCCTTCCTCAGGCTTAATTGATGAAAATTCGCTTCAAATTAGCAATATTGTATACGAATCTATTGATGTTTCGCAATTAGGAGAATTGTCTAAATCTGCCATTCCTAGCTTTATAAATGCAAAAATTGAAAATTATATAGCAAGAGACAAAATCTTTGCAAGACTCTCGTTTTTCCCTATTATTAAAGTGGATAATAATTATCAAAAAGTAAAATCACTTTCCTATTCTTTTTCAAATCAAAGTGCTACTTCTCGAATGAATGCACCATCAAACAATGTTAGTGCAATAACTAATTCGGCTTTGCGCTCTGGTGCTTGGTATCGTTTTTATGTAGAAAAATCAGGCGTTTACAAAATTTCAAAATCGTTTTTAAGCGATATCGGATTAGTTACGGATGGTGTTGATCCTAAAAGGATTAAAATTTATGGACAAGGAGGAAGAATGGCTCCATTAAACAATAGCGCACCATATCCAAATGATATTGAAGAAAATGCCATTCAAATTGTTGGTGAAAATGATGGTGTATTTGATAATGGCGACTACATTTTATTTTATGCTGAAGGCATGGACAATTGGAGTGAGGAAAACAAAACCCATCGCAATCTCTATGCTGACCGCTCGTATTATTATGTAACAACAACTGGCGGATTTGGCAAACGAATTACTCCTTTTATAGAACCTAGCGCCAATAGTACAACAACTTTAACTGATTTCGACGATTATCAATTTCATGAAGTTGAATTAACCAACATAGGACGATTGGGACGAATTTGGTTTGGCGATTCCTTTAGTATAGAAGACGAACAAGAATTTGAATTTAGTTTTCCAAATAGCGTTCCTTTAGCCACTACTACCATTGACATTCACGTAGGTGGAAACTCATTTGTAGCAACAAAATTCAGTACAACAGTCAATGGCCAGGCCTTGCCTAATATGAATTTGGGAATCGTAACCTTAAACTCTAGTAATGTAGCAAGAGATGCTTCTTTATTTAGTGTTCCTATTGCAACCAGTGCAAACTATACCGTTAAATTAAATTTTGATGATGGTGGTGTTCCAACTTCCAAAGGGTATTTAGATTATATTGCAATTAAAACTAAAAGCAACTTAAAAGGTTACGGAAAACAATTTCGTTTTCAATTCAATACTACAGTTGCCCAAATTGGCACCATAGCACAATACCAATTCACTACTTCATCAACTATTTCTCAAATATGGGACATTACTGATATTTATAATACTTCATCGATTGCCAATACTACTAATGCCGCAAATTTTTCATTCAAAGCAACGTTAGACTCAAAAAAATACATTGCAGTGGATGTAAATGATTATTACACACCGTTAAGGGAACAGCAAACTCGAGTAGCCAATCAAGATTTAAAAGGCACCATATTTTTAGACAATCAAGGTAATTTTAGAGATATTGATTATTTAATTATCACGCCTAGTTCATTGACCATTCAAGCCGATAGATTGGCTAACTTTCATCGAAACTATTCGGGTTTAAACGTAAAAGTTGTTACACTTGAAAGTATTTATCAAGAATTTTGTTCGGGCAAACAAGACATCGGAGCCATCCGTAATTTTGTAAAATACGTATACGAAAATGCTTCTACTCCAAGTAAAAAAGTAAAATACTTAAATCTGTTTGGTGACGCTTCGTTCGATTTTAAAGATCGTATTTCAAACAACACCAACATTGTTCCTATTTACCATGCATTAGACAGTTATACTTCAGGAGTGACATCCTTTGCTTCTGACGATTTCTTTTGTTTTATGGACGCTAACGAAGGTGATGTTATCAGTAGCTCATCTTATGGAGCGGATATTGCTGTAGGTAGAATGATTGTGTCGACAACGCAACAAGCCGATGAAATGGTAAATAAAGTTATTGAATACCATGACCTAAAATCATATGGAAGCTGGAGAAATAATTTCGTAACTATTTCTGATGATGCTGATGTATTGGGCGACGGCATCTTGCAGTCGAGTCAAAATAATGTTACAGACGAAATTGCATTTGACAATCCGTACGTGAATACAAAAAAAATATTTTTAGACGCCTACGAACAGACCTCTACCGCGGGTGGTGACCGTTATCCAAAAGCGAAAGAAGACATTCAAAATGCTTTTGAAAAAGGAGCTTTGGTTTTTAATTATTTGGGACATGGTGGCGAAGACGGATTAACTGGCGAACGTATTTGGGATAAATTAGATGGATTGAACTTTTTTAACCAATACCGTTACCCACTTTTTATAACCATAACTTGTGATTTTTCGCGTTTTGACAATCCATTACGACCAACAGCTGGCGAATATACTTATTTGAATCCAAGAGGTGGTGCAATTGCAATGATAACCACAACGCGTTCTATTGGCTATGCATTACAATTTAATAAAGACATTACAAAAAACCTATACAGTATAGGAACTCAGCCCTATATTTCTATAGCCGAAGTATTGCGGGTTTCAAAAACGCAAAGCGGAAACGATTCGAACACAAAAGTAGCTTTATATATTGGCGACCCTGCTATAATGTTATCCATTCCGAAGCAAAAAGTTGTATTGACCAAAGTAAACGACGTTCCCATAACGCAACCTATTTCCGATTTACAAGCCTTAGCTTACGTAAAACTATCAGGCGAAATTCAAGATGAAGCTGGCAACTTAATGTCCAACTATTTAGGAGAATTATCCGTTAATGTTTTTGATAAAAGTTTCAATAAAACAACATTTAATAACGATAACTTTAGTCCGCCTATGACATTTACTAACCTTGGAGAGACTATCTTTAGAGGAAATGCATCCGTAAATGGAGGTCAATTCGAATTCGGATTTGTAGTTCCAAGAGACATTCGGATTCCTGTTGGCAATGGACGAGTTAGCTTTTATGCCAAAAGAAACCAAATCTTATTGGATAAAACTGGGTACAACACCGACATTAAAATTGGAGGTATTGATGTCAATGCAGTTGCTGATGTTACGGCACCCAAAGTACGTTTATATATGAATGATGAGTCGTTTGTGAATGGAGGTATTACTAACGAATCCCCATTTTTCTTAGCCTTTTTAGAAGATGAACACGGCATCAATACGGCCAGCGGTATTGGTCATGATATTGTGGCTATCTTGGATGGTGATGAAACAAATCCGTATATTTTAAACGATTATTATGAAACAGAACTGGATGATTTTACTAAAGGAAAGATTCGTTTTCCTTTTAGAAATCTAGCCTTAGGTCTTCATACTATAACTTTTAAAGCTTGGGATGTATATAACAATTTTATCTCGGCTGAAATTCAGTTCGTAGTAATGGGTGACGAGAGCGTTACGCTATCCAACGTTCTCAATTACCCCAACCCATTTGTAAATTATACCCAATTTTGGTTTTCACACAATCGTCCGTATGAGCCACTTGACGTGCAAGTTCAAATTATTACCATCACGGGTAAAATTGTAAAAACAATCAACCAAAGTGTTTTTACGGACGGCTTTTTATCGAGAGAAATTGCATGGGATGGTAAAGACGATTTTGGAGACAAAATTGGAAAAGGCGTTTATATCTACAAACTCACCGTTCGATCGACGCTCACCAATGAAAAGTCAGAAAAGATTGAAAAACTTGTAATCCTATAATAAAATACTATATTTGTTAACTATTTTTTTAAATTTCGAAAATGAAAAAAATTTCAATTCTATTAGTAGTAATAGTCGCTACAATTCAAACCATTACTGCCCAACAAGCCAACGTTGATAGAGTAATTACTACTGGTGTACCCTTTTTATTGATTGCCTCAGATGCTCGTGCTGCTGGTTTAGCTGATCAAGGAGTTGCTACTTCTACAGACAATTATTCACAACAGTGGAATCCAGCAAAATATGCTTTTGCACTCGACAAGCAAGGTTTTTCTGTAAGTTATACTCCTTATTTAACGCAATTAGTAAATGATATTTCGTTGGGTCAAGTGAACTATTACAACCGTTACAGTGAAAGAAGTGCCTTTGGTGTTAGTTTGCGTTATTTCGGTCTCGGTGAAATTGAATTGAGACAAAATTTTGACGACCCAGCTAATGTAGTTAAACCCAACGAACTAGCATTCGACGCATCTTACTCCTTAAAACTAAGCGAAACTTTCTCTATGGCAGTAGCAGGACGTTATATCCGTTCTAATCTTAAAATAGCCGACGCTTCTACAGATGCTAAACCCGCAAGTACTTTTGCTGTTGATGTTGCTGGATATTTTCAATCAGAAGAAATAGCATTTAATGAATTTAACGGTCGCTACCGTTTGGGATTCAATTTCCAAAACATGGGACCAAAAATTAGTTATGACAACGATGTGAACGATTTAAATTCTAACTTTTTACCAGCTAATATGCGCTTAGGAGGTGCTTTCGATTTTAACCTTGACGAATACAACAAAGTAACTGCAAGTGTTGAATTTGCTAAATTACTTGTCCCAACTCCTCAAAACGGAATTGATTTAAACGATAGTGGTGGTGAACCAGATGGTGATGATTCTATAATTGCACGAGATGACTACAGAAAAATAAGCTGGGTATCTGGAATGTTCTCCTCTTTTAGTGATGCTCCAGGCGGATTTAGTGAAGAGTTAAAAGAATTTACTTACTCCGTCGGAGCAGAATATTTATACCAAGATTCTTTTGCTTTACGATTGGGTTATTTCAACGAAAGTCCATTAAAAGGAGCTCGAAAATTTTTCTCATTGGGTGCCGGATTTAGATACAATGTCGTTAAAGTAGACGTTTCCTATTTATTCTCAGCCTCAAAAGTAAAAAACCCTTTAGAAAATACGTTGCGATTTTCACTAACGTTTAATTTTGGTGACAAATACGACCAATATTAAAAATTAACAAATCAAATATAAATCCAAATTTCCTCATCGAAATTTGGATTTTTTTTCCGCTATATTGAATGAAAAAAAACTCTGAATGAAAGAAATAATTATTAACACTACTATTACTGTTTACAACCAAATTGTTGATTTACCAACTGATGTTCAATCGTTAATGAGTCAAGCTATAGCAACTAGAAAGAACGCGTATGCGCCGTATTCGAATTTCAGAGTTGGTGCTGCACTTTTTTTAGAAAATGGTCAGGTAGTTTTGGGGTCCAATCAAGAAAACGCAGCCTATCCTTCAGGTTTGTGCGCAGAAAGAGTAGCTATTTTTCAAGCTGGCACCCTTTATCCGAATGTAAAAATCTTAAAACTAGCGATAACAGCTGCATCAGATACCAATCCGACCGTTTCACCGATTCCTCCCTGTGGCGCTTGTCGACAATCAATTGCAGAATATGAATTCAAGCAAAACACTCCAATTGAAATTTATTTTATGGGCGAATCGGGAGAAGTATATAAATCCAAATCGATAACCAATTTACTACCACTTTCTTTTGACAAAACTTCCTTATAAACGATAACGATATAGTACGGATATTTACGGAATTTGTTGCTAAATTATTGTATTTTCACACTTTTAAATTTTTTCATCTACTTGCAATATCTTACTTTTGCATTCGTAGTACAATTTACATATACAAACAATAGCAATCTGAATATAATATGAAACGCCAATAACAAATTCTCATCGACACACTGCGAGTTGATTAAAAGCGTTCCATCTTCTAATAAAAAAACAAATAGAATTCACAGATGAAAGAAATTACCAAAGAAATTTACCTTAAATGGTATGAGGAAATGCAGTTTTGGAGAAAATTTGAAGACAAATTAGCGGCAGTTTATATCCAACAAAAAGTGAGAGGTTTTTTACATTTGTATAACGGACAAGAAGCAGTTCTTGCTGGAGCTATTCATGCTATGGATTTATCCAAAGATAAGATGATTACCGCTTATCGCAACCATGTGCAACCAATTGCTATGGGAGTGGATCCGAAAAAAGTAATGGCTGAATTGTACGGAAAAGTAACTGGAACATCCAAAGGAATGGGTGGTTCAATGCATATCTTTTCGAAAGAAAAAGGTTTTTTTGGTGGTCACGGAATCGTTGGAGCTCAGATTCCAGTAGGCGCTGGAATGGCGTTTGCTGATAAATATTTTAATACCGGCGGAGTTACTTTAACATATTTTGGTGATGGAGCTGCGCGTCAAGGATCCCTTCATGAAGCCTTTAACATGGCGATGTTGTGGAAGCTTCCTGTGGTTTTTATTTGTGAAAATAACGGATATGCCATGGGAACTTCTGTAGAAAGAACAGCCAACCATACGGATATTTGGAAATTAGGTTTAGGCTATGAAATGCCTTGCGGACCTGTTGACGGAATGAATCCTGTAAAAGTAGCTGAAGCCATGCAAGAAGCTATTGACAGAGCGCGTCGTGGTGATGGACCAACATTTTTAGAAATGAAAACCTATCGTTATAGAGGTCACTCGATGTCGGATGCCCAATTGTACAGAAGTAAAGACGAAGTAGAAGAATACCGAAAAATTGATCCAATTACCCAAGTTTTGGATATCATTAAAGAGAAAAAATACGCATCCGAAGCAGAAATTGAAGCCATAGATCAACGCGTAAAAGATTTGGTAGACGAATGTGAAAAATTTGCTGAAGAATCGCCGTTTCCAGAAGCGCCACAATTGTACGATGTGGTTTACGAACAAGAAAATTATCCTTTCATTCCTCATAGACTATAATTATGGCAACAGTAATCAACATGCCGCGTTTGAGCGATACCATGACCGAAGGAACTGTAGCAACTTGGCTAAAAAAAGTAGGCGATACCATCAAAGAAGGTGATATTTTAGCCGAAATCGAAACCGATAAAGCAACAATGGAATTCGAATCATTCAATTCTGGAACCTTATTACACATCGGAATTGAAGCCGGACAATCGGCTCCAGTCGATTCGCTTTTGGCTATTATTGGAAAAGAAGGAGAAGATATTTCCTCTTTATTGACAGTTGCTCCAGCTCAAAAGGCTGAAGTTGTTGTTGAAAAATCGGAAGAAAAAACGGAAGAAAAACCTACTGATGCAGCTCAGGTGGTAAAAGAAAATACAGCACCAAAAACTGCAAGCCTGCCCGCTGGAGTAAAAGTAATCACCATGCCGCGTTTGAGCGACACTATGACTACAGGAACTGTAGCTACTTGGTTGAAAAAAGTAGGTGATGAAGTAAAAGAAGGCGATATTTTAGCCGAGATCGAAACCGATAAAGCGACAATGGAATTCGAATCATTTAATTCGGGGACGTTATTGTTTATCGGAATTCAAGAAGGCGAATCAGCTCCAGTAGACAGCGTTTTAGCTATCATTGGACCTGCAGGAACTGATGTTGCCAGAATTGCTGAAAACTTTGGAAAAGGTGAATCTTCAGAAACTGCAAAAGCAGTTTCAAATACTGACGAGCCATCGAAAGTAACTGCTCCTGCTTCTCAACAAACAACAACTCAAGAAAAATCAACTTCCAGCTCAACTGAAAGAATATTTGCCTCTCCTTTAGCCAAACAAATTGCTTCCGCAAAAGGAATCAATATAGCAGACATTAAAGGTTCTGGTGAAAATGGTAGAATTACAAAAAGCGATGTAGAGAGTTTTACAGCTTCTGCCCAGGTTACAGCTCCATCAGCTCAACCAACTGCAGAAAAACTGCAAGCTACAACTTCGGTTACACCATTTGTTCCTTCTGGAGAACAGTTTTCGGAGAAAATTCCGAATTCAACCATGCGAAAAGTCATTGCAAAACGTTTGTCAGAATCGATTTTCACGGCGCCACATTTTTATTTAACTATAGAAGTTAATATGGATGAAGCCATCAAATCAAGAGCAACCATCAATACCATTCCAGATACAAAAGTTTCCTTTAATGACATGGTCATCAAAGCCTGTGCTATGGCGTTGAAAAAACATTTGAAAGTCAATTCGCAATGGGCAGACGATGCTATTACTATTAATCATCATATCAATATTGGTGTAGCTGTAGCTGTTGAAGACGGTTTAGTTGTTCCTGTATTGAAATTTACAGACCAAATGAGTTTGTCTCAAATTGGTGCTTCGGTTAAAGATATGGCTGGAAGAGCCAAAAACAAAAAACTACAACCAGCCGAAATGGAAGGAAGTACGTTTACGGTTTCTAACTTAGGTATGTTCGGAATTACCGAATTTACTTCGATTATCAATCAACCGAATTCTGCGATTTTATCTGTTGGGGCTATAGTTGAAAAACCAGTGGTTAAAAATGGTCAAATTGTTGTAGGAAATACGATGAAAGTGACATTAGCCTGTGATCACCGAACAGTTGATGGTGCTACAGGAGCACAATTTTTACAAACACTTCGAATATTTTTAGAAAATCCGGTAACGATGTTAGTATAATTAAAAATTACTATAAAACATAAATCCCGTTCCATACCGAACGGGATTATTTTATTTCTTATTTTTTTCTTCAATCCATTTACTCATATATTTGGTACTCGAAAGCAGATGATGTTGTAACATCGCTCCTATAAAATTAGTTTTACGATGAGTATCTAAATTTTCGATAAGTAAGGGAATCGTTTTGATAAAATCTGATTCAAAAAGTGATTTTTTGTATCGTTTGTTCATTATCGCAAAACCGATTTTCTGACTCGTTTCCCAAAGATTTTTATCATTATAAAGTTGCAATGCTGCTTCAACAAATGCGTCAGGAGTGTCTTTTATAAATCCGTTCCAATCCAAATTAGCGTGCATCGATTCGGCTCCAATAGATGATGTAATACTTGGCGTCCCGCATTGCATCGCCTCTAACAATTTTCCTTTTATTCCTGCTCCAAAGCGAATAGGAGCCAAAACAACTTTCGCGTTTTTAACTACTTCCACAGCGTCATCCGCTCTTCCTTGAATGAAAAAATTACTTTTAGGACGGTGTAATTCCAATACTTTTTGCGAAGGATATGCGCCATACACCAACATTTTTGCGTTTGGCAATTTAGAATGTAGTAACGGCCAAATAGTTTCTGAAAGATGTTTTACGCAATCCCAATTGGGTTCGTGAAGAAAATTGCCAATAAAAACAAAATCACTTCGTTCTTCATACGTTGGAATCGCATCTAATTTTTCTGCAAAAATGGGTAAATAGTAAAGCAGCTCTTTAGCAATTTTAAAATGAGTTTGCAGCAATGCCATCTCAAATTCTGAAACCATCAAAGACACATCACAACGCAAAATACTGGCAATTTCTCTTTTAGCAATATCCGAAAACAAATCGGCTGAAGTAAATTCACGATTCTCTTTCACACATATCTGTCGCGCTTGACGTAAACAATGTAAATCTTCCGTATTAAGAATTTTTAGAGCTTTTGGGCAACTTTCCGTAACGCGCCAACCAAATTGCTCTTCAACCATAAATCGATCAAAAACGACACAAATCGGAGACAAATCCTTTATAAAATCATTAAATGAAGACGAATTCAATTCGATTACTTTAATTGTAACTCCTAGCGAAGTTAAGTCTTCTGAAAACTCTAAATTCTGGGCTGTACTTACAAATGCTACTTGATAATCATTTGCCAAAAACATATCAATCAATTGGATCATTCTACTGCCTGCGGCCGACGATTTGGGTTCGGGCCACACAAAGCCAACAATCAATAACGATTTAGAATTTTTCATAATTTAGATAACTTATACAAAGAAAAGACATAATTTTGTACTAGTCTAAAATAACAAAAAAATGTTAGGTCTAAAATTAAAAACCGATCCACGTTGGGTCACTATAGTCGAATCAAATATCGAAGAAATACTTACCGATCATGCTTGGTGCGAACAAAAAGCAGCGACTAATGTAATTACGTTGATTACCCAAAATTCCGAGCACGAAGAATTGGTTTCGGCATTACTTGAAATTGCTAAAGAAGAATTGGAGCATTTTCAAATGGTACACAATATCATAAAGGAAAGAGGTTTAACCTTAGGGCGCGAACGCAAAGACCATTATGTAAATGAATTGTTTAAATTTCTAAAAAAAGACGGCAGCAGAAACGATGCTTTTGTTGACAGATTGTTGTTTTCCGCCATGATTGAAGCAAGAAGTTGCGAACGTTTCAAAGTACTTTCACAAAACATACAAGATCCTGAACTAGCAAAATTCTACAAAGACTTAATGATTAGTGAAGCGGGACATTACACTACTTTTCTTGGTTTTGCTCGAAAATATTCCGAAAAAGTAGACGTTGATAAACGTTGGGCAGCCTGGCTAGATTTTGAAGGCGAACTCATTACCAACTATGGCAAATCGGAAACCATTCACGGATAACGGCTTATTTCTTTACTTTTTCATAAGCCAAGTATTCAGGTAGATTCCAAGAAAATAGGCTTTGTGATTCCCATCTTTTTATAAATCTCTCCTTTTTGAGATCGACAGATTTCTTGTAGGTATCTTTGTCCATATCATACTTTTCAAAAGGAAACTTTGTTTTTTGCAGTTTTTTGATTGCTATCAGTTCGGATTCCGTCTTGTCAAGATAAGGCAACGATTTATCAGGAAACTCACTCAAGTATTGGAATTCAACAAATGAATACAAGGCATTGTCAAAGTTGTATTTTGCAATTACGTTATCCCAATTGATTAGCGAACTCAACACCAAAACCACATACATCGCGAGGAAATTCCTTCTGAAAAGATAAAATGACGATTTCTTTCCGGAAACTTTTCGGTACACCGTATATAATCCATACAAGGTCAGCAACAAGAAAATCAGCAATGCTATCCTTTTATAAGCCAGGGCAAAATAATGGATATAATGTAAATTCCGAACCGCTACCGAAACCGTCAATAGTGCATTTTGCGTAATCCATACATAACTAAGACTACGAAGTAAATTGGTTTTGCCATAAAAATTAAGGTTGCCTCTGAAGAAATACAGCACAATGGCAATAGAACACAATATCGACAAAATAAGCAGATATGTACCCTCATGCACAAATTGTTTTAAGTATTGCCCATTCCAGTTAAAGTTGAACCACACCCAATACACATCAAGCACATTTACAACTAGTAGGGTCAGATTGAGCAATACGAGCAAAAAAACACCTACTTTGTACTCTTCCTTTAAAGCATTCCATCTAAACTTTTTGGATTTGCCGTCTTTCAACCTACCTAATTTATCTGTTGCGCTGACATCTTTATCAACAAGATTACCTTTAGGTATATTAAGAAAAACAAGATTACTGATGAGCAATCCGAGTACGAATGTAAACAACACCAAAAAATCCATATCCTTGAAGATTCCTGAGAAAATAGTACCAAAAAAGCTAGAAATACTTACTATCAATCGATCAAAAAATGGGCTTGACCCACGATAAATAGCTATAAAGAAAAAGAGTATCAAAATAGGAATCGCGAATATATGTATCCTTCTTAGCTTTGATTGATCTTTTGCCTTCTTGCCTACCAAGGCTAAAAATTTGGACATAAAAACAACTTGCGCTCCCCTTACATTATAAAATGCCAGCCGCAAAGACGTCCCCAACGATTTTGCCTGAGGGTAAATCAGTATGCCAGTAAAAACAAATACCGCAAGGAAATTAACAACTATTGCATAAGCAGAATAAGAAAAAACTACTGCAGCAGCAGTAATAGCCACGCCACCTGCAAAAAATATCAAGTTGCTTTGCCTTAACTGTTCCTTTTCAAAAAGCAAAATACTTCCAAGAGCAAGTATTTCTATAATAAAGACGTTCAGCCCTAAACCTTGATGGCGATGAAAAAAAATAGTAAAAATAAAAGCATAGGCTATCGCTGTAAGTAATTCTTTTTTAGTGTTGATCATGGTTGTTGGTTTGAATTTAAACGACCTTTTTCAACAATTATTATAACTTTTTGATATGCTGGTTCCATTATAAAACTCTAAAAAATTTAAAATAAAAACCCCTTACAATTAAGTAAAGGGACTGCGTCGCTCCGCTTAAAAACAAAGAGCCCCAATCTTTTGCTTCGCCAGTTCGCTTCGCTCGTTTCAGATTGGGGTTCACTAAAGAAAAGCGACTAATAGAGGCCATGGGCCGACACATTGCCATCAAAACAAAAACCCTATCCAAATAAATGAATAGGGTTTCTAAAGAAAGGCAATGA
>CANLLR010000038.1 GCA_947491985.1 Flavobacteriaceae bacterium
TAATGATTCTGCCTTCAACGTTCATGGTTGAGTCGGTTAAAACTGAAAATATGGAAAACTCTTCCGTTTCACGAAGCATTGGCATTTTTTTGTTTTTTCGGTAATGATCTACTATGAGATTGTGAGCAATTCGCATCACCCATGGCAAGAATTTTCCTTCTTCATTATACGAATTAGACTTAAGAGTTTTGATTACTTTCATGAATGTATCTTGAAATACATCGTCAGCAATATCTCTATCTGATAATTTTGAGTAGATAAACCCATAAATTTTGGATTGATGTCTTTTGATTAATACAGCTAAGGCGTTTTCATCGCCAGCCATATAATTCTTAACCAATAAAGCGTCTGGGAGTTGTGGAGTAGCCATAAAATTACCTTTTAGTTAGGGTTAAAATTCTTTAAATTTTTTCTAAAAAGTAGTTTTACTGTATAGGCGACTGTTAAATTGTTATTAATTTATGACCAAATGTAACATAATTATTTGTTAAGAAACAAATAAAATTTAAAAATTTAACATTTTAAATACAATAAAATTGAAAAAGTCTTGTAAAATCAATAAGAAATGGGCTTTAGTTTTGGTATTTATTTCACAATCATTTTCTTAGAGCTTTTTGTATCACCTGAGTAAACAGTCAATAAATAGACTCCAGTAGCTAAATTATGAACACATAAAATAACTAACAATTGTAGTGTTTTCAGTCACTTATAGCGCCGCAGCGTTAAATCTAATTACTTTAGAATGTTGTAGTAATGTTGTAGTTAAATTGTTTATCGAACGAAATCATAGCGGTTATGGATGTTGATTTTTTAAAAAATTACAACAAAAAAAGTAGTAAACATAAATATTTCCAAAAAAATTACACAATTGATAAATGATAAATTGTGCCATTTTATAATAAATCGGATCTAGTTAAATACCATGCTTCACATCAGAATTGATTACCTTTGTGAAAATTACTTTTTTCAATGATTACTAGAGACATTTCTTCACTCGATCCCAAAAAAAACATACTGATTAAAGGAGCACAAATTCACAATTTAAAAAACTTGGATGTTGCTATTCCAAGAAATAAATTAATTGTAATTACTGGTCTTTCTGGATCTGGAAAATCATCATTAGCTTTTGATACTTTGTATGCAGAAGGTCAAAGACGTTATGTAGAAAGTTTATCTAGCTATGCACGTCAATTTTTAGGAAGATTGGATAAACCGAAAGTAGACTACATCAAAGGTATTGCACCAGCCATTGCTATAGAACAAAAGGTTAATACCACCAACGCACGATCAACTGTAGGAACCTCAACAGAAATATACGACTACTTAAAGTTGCTTTTTGCACGCGTAGGAAAAACTATCTCGCCAATTTCAGGTGAAGAAGTTAAAAAAGATGCTATTGCTGATGTAATTGCCGACATTAAAACTTTTTCTTTAGAGAGCAAATGGCTCCTTCTAGCTCCCATCCATTTAGAAGAAGGCAGAAAACTAGAGGACAAGTTAAACGTTTTGTTGCAGCAAGGATTTGCACGTATTTTAGTTAAAAATGAAATGGTTCGATTGGACGAAATTGAACAACATACTTTAGATAATAAAGACATTCTACTCATTATTGACAGAATTGTTGTAAAAGTGGAAGAAGAATTTTATAATCGTTTGGCAGACGCTATTCAAACTGCTTTTTTTGAAGGAAAAGGCGAATGTTATCTTCAAGATGTGGCGACTAATAAAAGATGGAATTATAACAGTAATTTTACACTCGATGGCTTAACGTTTTTAGAACCTAATATTCATTTGTTTAGTTTTAATAATCCTTACGGGGCTTGCCCAACGTGTGATGGTTATGGAAACATTATTGGTATTGATGAAGAACTCGTCATTCCGAATACTGCGCTTTCTATCTATGAAAATGCAATTTATCCTTGGCGAGGAGAAAGCATGGGTTGGTACAATGACCAACTTATTAATAATGCCTATAAATTTGATTTCCCTATTCACAAACCGTATTACGAATTATCCGATGCTCAAAAAGATTTAATTTGGAAAGGAAATAAACTCTTTACTGGTTTGAATGATTTCTTCAAAGAATTGGAAGAAAAAAATTATAAAATTCAAAATCGGGTAATGTTATCGCGCTATCGTGGAAAAACAAAATGTACTACATGTAAAGGAAAACGACTTCGTCAAGAAACCAACAATATTAAAGTTGGTGATAAAACAATATCCGAACTGGTCGATTTACCAATCAAAAATTTAATTGAATTTTTTAAAAATCTTCAATTATCAGACTATGATTTAAAAGTAGCCAAACGTTTACTTATTGAAATTAATAACCGATTGGCTTTTTTAAGCGATGTAGGTTTGGATTATTTGACTTTAAACAGAACTTCCGCTACTTTATCTGGTGGCGAATCACAGCGAATAAATTTAGCCACTTCTCTTGGAAGTAGTTTGGTTGGATCTATGTATATTCTAGACGAGCCAAGTATTGGTCTTCATCCAAAAGATACCGAACGATTGATAAAAGTATTAAAAGAACTCCGCAATTTGGGCAACACCGTTATTGTAGTCGAACACGATGAGGATATTATGAAAGCTGCTGATGTAATTATCGATATTGGTCCAGAAGCCGGAACTCATGGCGGTGAACTCGTTGCTCAAGGATCCTATGATGAAATATTAAAAAGTAATTCGCTAACATCACTCTATTTAAACGGTAAATTAGAAATTTCAGTCCCTACAAAACGTCGCATTTCTAAAAATTATATAGAAGTGAAAGGTGCAAGAGAAAACAACTTAAAAAACATCGATGGTGTGTTTCCTCTCGAAAACCTAACCGTAATCACTGGTGTATCGGGTAGTGGAAAAAGTACTTTAGTTAAGAAAATTTTATTTCCTGCTTTACAAAAAAAATTAGAAGGTGTGAGTGAAAAAGCTGGACAATTTACCGACTTAGATGGTAGCTATTCGCATATAAAACATATAGAATACGTTGATCAGAATCCGATTGGAAGAAGTTCCCGTTCCAATCCTGTGACGTATATTAAAGCTTACGATGACATTCGAGATTTGTACTCTAAAGAAAAATTATCTAAAATTAGAGGGTATTTACCAAAACATTTCTCCTTTAATGTCGATGGTGGACGATGTGAAACCTGCAAAGGTGATGGTTCGATTAATGTTGAAATGGTTTTTATGGCCGATGTCGAATTGGTTTGCGAAACGTGTAATGGAAAACGATTTAAAAAAGAAATTCTTGAAGTCACTTTTGAAGGAAAAAATATCGATAACATTTTAACCCTGACAATTGATGATGCTATTACTTTTTTTACCTTGCACAAGCAATCTAAAATAATGCAAAAACTTCAACCTTTACAAGATGTAGGTTTGGGTTATGTGCAATTAGGGCAATCCTCGTCGACGCTTTCTGGTGGTGAAGCACAACGTATCAAATTAGCTTCATTTTTAGTTAAAGGAAGTACCAAAGACAAAGCATTGTTTGTTTTTGACGAACCTACAACAGGATTACACTTTCACGATATTAAAAAGTTGCTAGCTTCGTTTGATGCTTTATTAGATAAAGGACATTCAATAATTATTATTGAACACAATCTAGATTTGATTAAATGTGCCGATTGGATTATCGATTTGGGTCCAGGTGGTGGTGAAAATGGCGGACTGCTATTAGCTACTGGAACTCCCGAAGAAATCATCAAAAATAAAAAATCAGTAATAGGAAGCTATTTGAAGGAAAAATTATAAAATAAAGGCTTTCAAAATTAGAAAGCCTTTATTTTTATTCTATAATAATTTTCTTGGTAATGCGTTGATTTTCAGTTTCTAAAACACCTAGGTAAACACCTGTATTTAGTGAACTAACATTTAAGATTTCGATTAATGAACTAACATCGTAGTGCTGGCTCAAAACAGTTTTTCCATGAATATCAACTATTGAAAAGGTATAACTTGAGTCAGTCAAATTTCCTTTATTAATGTTTAAAAATCCTTTCGCTGGATTTGGAAAAAAACTAACTTGATTCCCAGCATTAAAAAGTTCATTATCTAATACAGCAGTATTAGCGACCGCAAAATGCATCGCGGCACCGATTGCAGCTTTACCCACATTATAGCAATAAACAACATCCATATTAGCAAGCGTATCAGAAGATGTATGAGGATGTGAAGAAATATTCGTTTCGTAAAAGCCAGTTATAATTTCACCATTATTTTCAAACGGAATATAATCCGTTGCCGCAGCAAAATTTATCCATGTATTTAAAGGCGAATATAAATCTACACATGTTGCTAATTCATTTGTAACAACAACAGAGGCGGCATTGTTTGAAGTCGGAGTTGACTCATCAACATCACACGTAATTGTATCATTGGTTTCTCCTGCTACACCACCAACTTCGTCTAAATTAAAAACTACTTTTATGTCCATTTTTGGTGTCGTAGCATTTACAACATTATTTACATAATGCTGACTACCTCTTAATCCATCTTCTTCTCCACTGAAATTGATAAATTTTATTGAATATTCAGTAGGAATGTTTTGTAACAAACGAGCAATTTCTAATATGATTGCAGTTCCACTACCATTGTCGTTCGTTCCAGTCCCAGCAATTGTATCATAATGTCCACAAATAATAACATACCTATTTGGATAAACAGTTCCGACTTTTGTAAGTATTAAGTTTTTACAAATTGCCGTTGAACCTGAATAGGTGTATGAATCTTCAACCATTTGAGAAGCAGTGTAACCATAACTCAAATAAGCTGTTTTTAACCAGTTTAATGTGTTTTGTAAGGCTGTAGTACCTCTTCTTTTGACACCTAAGTTTTGAAATTCTGTCAATCGTGCAGTAATATTTGCCTGTGTAGTTTGATTAACAACTGTGGCATAACCAGGAATATATTGTTGAGAAAAAGAAGTCGTTATTGAAAATAAAACGACTAATACAATGGGTAATTTAGCTTTCATTTGTATGTTATAAATATTATTCTACTATAATTTTTTTGGTAACCCGATTGGAATCGGTTTCTAAAACAGCGAGGTACATTCCACTCGCAACAGACATTATATTTACTCTTTCCAATAAAGACACGTTTTCAAAATGTTGCGTTAATACTGTTTTTCCTTGAATATCAACTAATGAAAAAGTATAGGTTGTTGTTGTCAAATTGCCTTTGTTGATGTTCAAATAGTCGCTACTAGGATTAGGAAAAAAACTAACTTGATTGCTCTCATTAAAAATTTCATTGCTCAAAACCGTAGTATTTGCAACTGCATAGTGCATCGTAGCACCTATAGCCGCTTTTGAAATATTATAATTGTAAACAGGATCCATATTAACTAACAAATCGCTAGCCGTATGTCGGTGCGTAGTTTCATTCGTTTCAAAAAATCCAGTAATAACCTCATTGTTTTCTTCAAAAGTCATATAATCAGAAGCGTAAGCACTGGCCAAAAAAGTGTTTAATGGCGAATACAATTCGGTACACGTAATCAATTCTTGTGTTTTCGCATTTGAAGCAGCATTGTTTGAAGAAGGATTACCTGTGTCTCTTTCACAAGTAACAGTATCGTTTGTTAAACCAGCAACTCCTCCTATTTCATCCATATTAAAAACTACACGGATATCCATTTTTGGAGTTGTACTATTCACTACTGTATTAACATAATTTTGACTTCCTCTTAATCCATCTTCTTCTCCACTAAAATTAATGAATTTTATGGAATACTCCGTTGGAATATTTCGTAACAATCGTGCAATTTCTAATATAGCAACCGTACCACTCCCATTGTCATTGGTTCCTGTTCCTGTAATTGAATCATAATGTCCGCAAACAATTACATAGGTATTCGGATACAATGTTCCCACCTTGGTCACTACCAAATTTTTACAAATGGCAGTAGAACCACTATACGTATAAGAATACTCTTGAAGCTGACTTGCAGTATATCCATAGTTCAAATATTCTGTTCGCAACCAATTTAATGTATTTTGTAATGCGGTCGTGCCTCTTCGTTTCACACCCAATGCTTCAAACTCTTGCAAATTAGAAGTAATATTGATTTGAGAACATTGATTTACAACATCAGCATAGCCTTGAATATAAGTTTGACTGTAACCAAAACTAAAGCCAAATAAAGCAATGAGTAAAATTTGTAGGTTCTTCTTTGAAGAAATCGCAATCATGATTTGGGTTTTTTAGTGTATTGGCAACAAAAATAACAAAAAAACAACAATATCAAAATAAAATACAAAGGAATGTACCTAAAAAAAGCAAATTAATTTATTGTTTATCAAGTACTTAAAATTCATTAACAAATCATTGACAAACAGCACACTAGGTTTTGGCACGCATCTTGAAATAATCCTAACATCAGAAAAACAACTGATCGAAGAAACTGAAAATCGAAAGAGTAAGTAAAAAAATTAATTCTAAACATCATGAAAAAAATTACGCTATTAGTAGTTACTATTTTACTAATTGGAAATGTAGCGAAAGCATCAGAATTAAGTTTTACTGATGACAGCAACCGATTTAGCTTTGAGGAGCCAATTGCGTTCACAGAAAGAGGTATCGAATTCTTTGTTTTTCCGAATGGCGACTTCGATTTCAATACTCGTCCCAACGACAGTCAAGGCGACTACTTTTTTAGAGGAGCCGGAAAAAAAGGAAGTGACAAAGTTGTCGAAAGACGTCCTATAAATTTCGGAACATTAATAGAACATGATAGTTTTGGTAGAGTAAGAAGAGTTGGAAATACCTTCATCAACTACGATACTCGCGATAGAGTTAGCCGAATCGGAACCGTTTACATGCAATACAATCGGTATGCGTTATTACAAATTGGAGGCATGAGAATTATGTACAACCGATTTGGAGAAATTACCAACATGATTGGTCAAGTTAAAGGAAGAAGAAATGGTTTTGTGAATTCAAATCAAGCTGCAGCATACAATTATAATAATTATTCGTCAAACAACAGTAGCAATTACTTCTACAGAACAGACGAAACAAAGGTTGAAAGAGATGATGATTAAATACGATTTGGTTGGTTAAGTTTAGTTGAAAGTCCTATGAAGCTGAAAAGTGGAGTAGGATTTTTTTTGAAGCCAATCCAGCTTTTCGTTCCAATCTTTTTATCGTCAGTTCTAGTTAGCTTTCAATGTGAATATCGAGAAGACGATAAAAAGGATTTCCTCTGCAATCTGCCTGCCGTCAGGCAGGCCTGGGCTAGTTAAGACGTAATTTCTTAAGCACCACATCCACCACATTATTAAAATCTAACGACAGTTGCATCTTATAATTCACCAGCACATATAATCCTATCACTATAGTCGACTTCAACACTATATTGGGAATCGGATGAAACGGAAAATCCCAAAAATAAAACACGCCAAAAAAGATACTGAAAATGGCAAATGAAACCAATGTTTGTTTTGAAAAGGGATACAATTTCATCTTCAAAATAACAAAAAGCAATTTGGCTATGCTGTACAACGTGATCGAAATCAACGTCGCAATTGCCGCACCATTAATGCCGTATATCGGAATAAATATCATGTTCAGTGAAATGGCTAAAACCGCCAAAAACAAACCCAAAAACAACACCGCTTTATAAAATTTTGAATTGAAGATAATCGCATTGTTATTCCCCAAAATCAAATCAAAATACTTTGAAAATCCAATTGTAAAAACCACAAAAATACCGCCACGATAATTCCCTGGCAACAACAAATACAACTGATTGATATTGACCAAAACACCAATAAAAACCAAACCTCCAATAATTTGCAACGTTATGGAAGTCTTTTTATACAGTTCATTCAATTCGACATACTTTCCCTCTGTCATTAGCTTTGCGGTAATTGGATACGTAATTTGATGCATCGCTCTACTCGGAACTGAAATTACCGTAGCAATAAAAATAGCAACCGAATAATAGGCCACATTTTCGATTTTAATGTACTGACCAATCATGTTTTTATCAATATCCAACAACATATTAGCGATGCTTCCCGAAAGGATAATAAAAACCGAATACACCAAAACTGATTTGCTGTTCGATAGCATCACAAATGAAAACGCAATTCGTTTTACTTTCATAGCATATAAAAACATCACCAACATCGAAGCCAAGTATATCAGCATCAACGAATTGATAAAAACAACAGGCGAAATCCATTTAAAATACACCGCAAAAAGAAAAATAGTTATGAAAACTCGCAATACAATTTCTTTAACAAAACTGCCAAAAACCGATTGCATGTGGACTTTCACCCAAGCGTAAAAAATTTCAAAATAACCCATGCACAAACCAATCACAGGAATTTGCCAAACAAAATCGTATATTATAGGATTCTCTCTTGACAAAAAGGAAGCGATTGTATCATACGTCAAATAACCCAAAATCGCCATGGGCAATAATAAGATAAAAGGAAGCAACAATACAAAAGTTAGAAATTGTCCTTTCTCTTTCTCAGTTTTATATTGCGTGAAGAATTTTATCAGTGTGTTGTGCACTCCAAACGCCATCAAAGGCATGATAACATTGGCAGACGACAACAAATAACTTGTCAAACCGTAATACGTCTCACCCAAAAAATGCGGATACATAAACAACGTGTTCGCCGCACCAATCACAAAACCGATATAGGTGATGATGGTGTTTTTGATGGATTGGTTGATTACGATTCCCATGAATGAATTACGAGTTAAAAATTATGAATTGCGAATTAAAAGTTTTGATAGCCTTTCCGTTAAGTTTTTTCTCGAATACTGTTGCAAACCTACAGGAAATACGTGCAATTTTTTTTGCAAATACAGTTCAAAATACTGTAGAATGGTTTTCTTCAAGTGTTCTTTTTCATCATAAGTAAAGAAAATTCCAGTGTTGGTACTTGTAATAATTTCGGCAAAATCGGAATCCTTTGGACCAATAGCAATAATAGGACGTTCGGAAACTAAATATTCAAAAACTTTACCCGGAATGATGTTTTTGGTTTCGTTAGAATCGATTTCGATGAGCAACAAAACCTGTGATTTTCGTTGGTGTTGAATAGCTTCTATATGCGAAACATAGCCCAAATTCAAAAGATGCTTTTCTAAATGAAATGAAGTAATTGCATCTAAAATTTCCTGACTTACTTTTCCAATTAACTTCAATTGAAAATGATTCGCAAAAACAGCGTTTTCAGCTATTAATTCGTATAACACTTGCCACAATACTTTCGGATTCCGATCAGACAAAAACGAACCAATATGCGCCATAGTGAACTTTTCGTCTAAAGTTTGTTTTGTTACATTTTCAACATCATAACCATTAGTAATGACTTCAATGGGTTTTTGCGTCAACAACTGAAATTCGGCTTTAGTGGTTTTACTTGTTACAATAATCGTATCGGCTTCGTTGAGCACTTTTCTTTCTAATTGCTTGTGTTTTTTACTAGCATATGAAGACAACTTTAACGCTTTATGATAACCTATAGTCGTCCATGGATCGCGAAAATCAGCTAACCAATTTACGTTCAATTGCTTTTTTAATTCCAATCCGATTAAATGCAAACTGTGGGGTGGACCCGAAGTGATTATCGTGTCGATTTGATTTTCTTGAATGTATTTTTTCAGCAATTTAACAGACGGATTTACCCATAAAAAACGCGCATCGGGAATAAATAAATTGCCTCTCACCCAAAGCAAAAAACGCTCTAAAAAAGTTTGTTTTTTTATGGCTGGAATAATTCCGGAACTGATTTTTTTAATTTGCTTTTTAGAAAAAATTCCGGCCAATTGGTACGGCTCGAAAATTTTATGTTTTAAAACAATAGCCTTATCTGAAACTTCTTTTTCCAACTCGTTATCCACAATCGGATACGTTGGATTTTCAGGAACATATACTATGGGTTGAATGTCGAACTCAGGCAGATACTTAACAAATTTTAACCATCGCTGAACACCTGGACCTCCAGCTGGTGGCCAATAGTAAGTGATAATTAGGATTTTCTTTGGTTCGTTATTTGCCATTCATAGCGTCGCTTGAAGCTTTCGCGATTTTTTTTCTTTCCATGTAAATTCCACCACCCAAAAGCAATAGCATTCCAATAGCACTTATCAAGGCAATTGTACTTCCTGTTTTGACTACTTGTGGTTCAAATTTGAATTCGATGGTATGTTTTCCTGCCGGAATTTGCAAGCCACGCAACGCATAATTCACTTTTAAAATAGTTGCTTCTTTACCATCAATAGTCGCCTTCCATCCATTTTTGTAATACATTTCAGAGAAAACCGCAAACCCATTTTTGGAGTTGTTTGAAGTATATTTTAGATGATTTGGTTTGTAATAATCCAACTCTACTTTAGCTAAACTGTCTTTAACAAAAGGCAAACTAAGTTCAAAAGAATTTTCATTTTTATCTTTTCTTAAAACTGCATCCTCTTTAGAATCAAATTTATTTAATGCTTTCATTTCTTCATCAGCTGAATCAACATTAATAATTCTAGAAATAAACCACGCATTTCCATTGGCTTCAGGGTTTGCCATCGGAAACTCTTCGCCTTTTTCATCCGTTTGGATCAAGTATTTCACATTCAACATATTCAACACTTCAACATTGTTTTTGGCAATTTGGTAGTCGAATAACTCCTGCATTTTGATAGGTCGCACGGCGCTGTATCCGCCAAGGGATTTATAAAAATAAGACGCACGTCCGTTCAAAAATCCGCCTACATCCAACACGCGATAATGGGTTGAATCTTGCAAGATTTGGTTGTCGACTTCAGTCGCTTCAAACGGAACATCTACTTCTCTGGCACTCACAAAATCCTTTTGACTCACATAACTTTTATCAACCAAAAACAAATCGGTTACCATTAACAATCCCACTATAACAACTGCAGTGGTGTGAGCCAATTTATTTTTGGTATACAAATACAAGGCAACTGCTACTAATACTATAAAAAAACCGGAACGCAGCAAATCGGCGGCATACAAACTTCTTCTATCTTCTTTCAACGCGTCTAAGAAATTAATTCCGAATGATTTATCCTTACCTTGACTGAACATTTGAAGCAATTGTCCGTCCATAGCGCCCGAAAAATCAAACGTTCTTCTGAATAAAAACAACACCACAATCAATCCTAATGTTGTAGCCGATGCTTTCCAGAGACTCGTCCATTGCATCTCTTTATCTTTCGTAAAAAACGATTGCAATCCCATAATCGCAATCACCGGAATACACAATTCCAATACCACTTGTATCGATGAAACGGCTCTAAACTTATCGTACATGGGTACAAAATCGATAAAGAAATCGGTCACAACAGAAAAGTTTTTTCCCCACGACAAAATCAATGAAAAAATAGCTCCTGCCAGAAAAACATATTTTATTTTACGTTTGTCGTGATACAAACCTAGAACACACAAAAAGAAAACTATCGCTCCAATATAAGCAGGTGCAGCAACAATTGGTTGTTTACCCCAATATGTAAGTCCGTAGTTTTCGGTGAATTGCTGTGCCTCTTCTGGCGACGCACCGTAATTGAGCATAAAACTATACACAATCGAGTCGTTATTCAATTTTTCGCTGTTGCCCCCACCAAAAAGTCGTGGTGCAATAAGGTTAAAACTCTCGGCAACGCCATAACTGTATTCGGTAATGTATTCACGTGAAAGAGCTGTGTTTTCGGTTTTCTTTTTGCCATCGGGATTGAACGTCAATTCACTTTTTCCACGAATACTAAAATTAGCATATTCTTTGGTAGCTAATAAACTTGTAGCATTGGCTCCGACTGCTAAAATAAGAGCAATAGCAAAAACGCCTGCAATCTTAAATAATTCTTTTAGTTCTTTGTTTTTAATGAATTTGTAGGCATAATAGATTCCAATAAACAGCAACAAAAACAACAAGTAATACGTCATTTGAAAGTGATTAGCATTGAGTTCTAAAGCTGTTGCAATCATTGTTAGCAAGCCACCTACAACAAACCTTCGTTTAAAAACCAAAAGAACACCAGCCACTACCATTGGCATGTATGCTATCGCGTGTGCCTTTGCATTGTGTCCGACACCTAAAATAACAATCAAATATGTAGATAATCCAAAAGCTAATGCTCCGAAAAAGGCTTTCAAAGGATCTGTTTTTAACACCAAAAGCAAAATATAAAATCCAATAAAATAAAGAAATAAATAATCGGCTGGACGAGGTAAAAAACGCAACGCATCGTCAAGATATCCTATGAAATCGTTGGGATAACGAGCTCCTAATTGATACGTTGGCATTCCACCAAAAGCTGAATTCGTCCAATACGGTTCGTCGTTTTCTGCCGCTCTAAAATCATTTTGTTCTTTTGCCATTGCGGTATATTGCACAATGTCAGATTGATAGATTTTTTTTCCTTGAAGCACCGGATAAAAGTAAAGTAAGGCGACAACGATAAAACCAATTGTGGCTATTAAATGAGGATATAACTTTTGAATTTGCTTCATGGAATTTTAAATTTTAGATTTCTGATTTCAGAATAGAACGTAATTCTATTATTGAATTTCTTCATAATCGATATAGTCACCCACTTTTTTGGTTTCTCTTGGCTTATCAGACTTAGAAGTAGTTTTTTGATTTTGTTGATTTTGTTGATTTTGGTAATTCTGATGTTGCTGTTTGAATTGTTCTTCAGCCTTTTGCGCTACTTTTTTAACAATAACAGGTAAAAACAAACGGGCTAAAAATTTGAAAATATAGTAAATAGCGAACATCCAAAGTATCGCCTTGAAAAGTCCATTAAATGATGCTTCTTGCATATAATCTTTATTTTCTACAAAAATACTAAATTTCTACTATTCAAAAATAGGTTTGACATCTTAAATAAATAATAAAAAACAGTACTTTTGGGAAACTTTCAGCGTTGTAAATTAAAATCGTTATTATGAAACTACAATCCGTATTACTCATTGCTTTTCTGATTTCCGTTCCTAAACTATTTTCACAACATACAGACATCATTAATTCTAATCGTCCAAGCGAATCGATGTCGGCATTTGCGGTTGGAAAAAAAGTAATTCAAGTTGAAAGTGGCTTTAGTTTTTTGAAAGAAAAACACAATCTTTTAGACACCAAAACCAATGGTTTTATAGTAGATGTTGCAGGACGATATGGTTTTTTCAAAGAACAATTGGAATTTATTGCTGAAATTGGGTACCAAAATGACAAGTTTACAACATCTGATGAAGTTTTAAAAAGGTCGGGATTGCGAACTTCTAATCTTGGATTTAAATATTTAGTTTATGATCCATTCAAAAACCAAAAAGAAAAGATAAATGTATACAGCTGGAAAGCCAATCATAAATTCAATTGGAAACAATTTATTCCTGCTCTTTCGGTATATGGTGGGGCAAATTTAAATTTCACTAATGCATACAATTCCGAACCTGACAACATTTCAATTATAAGTCCGAAAGTCATGTTAATTACCCAAAACATTTTCGGAAATGGCTATGTTTTTATCACCAACATTTACATGGATAAAATTTCTACACCGAGAGTTTCGTTAAATTATTTAGTGACATTAACTAAGGGAATTAACGACAAATGGTCGGTGTTTTTTGAAAATAAAGGAATTAAAAGTGACTATTATGCAGACGGGATTTTCTCAGGTGGTGCTGCTTATTTATTAACAGACGATTTGCAAATTGATGTTTCGTTTAGTAAAAATTACAAAAACACACCATCTGTAATGTATGGTGGATTCGGAATTTCTTGGCGTTCGGACACCAATTATAAAGACGTTTTAATTCGTTCTGGAAAAGAAGATAAAAAAGATAAAAAAGGTAAAGATAAAGATAAAAAGAAACGTCTCGATGAAGTACCTGTTGAAAATCCATAACTCATGATTACACTACAAGAAGCCAACACCAATGCTTTGCTAACTGACTTCGTAAAATTTCCATTTTCCTTATATAAAAATCATCCGTATTGGGTACCACCATTGATTCAAGAGGAATTACAATCGTTTGATAAAAGCAAAAATCCAGCTTTTGAATCGGCTGAAGCGTATTTTTATTTGGCTTATAAAAATGATACGCTCGTTGGAAGAATTGCTGCCATAATTAATTGGGACGAAGTAAACCACCAAGGAAAACGAAAAGTGCGTTTTGGTTGGTGGGATGTAATTGACAATGTAGAAGTCACAAGAGCATTGTTAGAAAAGGTATACCAACTCGGAAGAAAAAATAACTTAGATTATATTGAAGGTCCAATGGGATTTTCAAACTTAGATAAAGTAGGGGTATTAACGGAAGGTTTTGACGAAATGGGATCGATGATTACGTGGTACAATTATCCGTATTACGCAACTCATTTAGAACAATTGGGATATGTAAAGGAAAAAGAATACCTCGAAAGCAAATTCCCTTTTGAAAATGTAAAACCCATCTTTTTCTATAAAATTCAAGAGTTAATCAAAAAACGTTACCACCTTACGCCTCTGAATTTTACCAAAACAAAGGACATCATGCCGTATGTGGATGAAATGTTTGATTTGTTTAATAATTCGTATGCTAGTCTTTCGTCATTTGTAGCGATAACGACTACTCAAAAAGAATATTTCAAAAAAAAATACATCAGTTTTATCAATCCAGAATACATCAAATTTGTAATGGATAAAGACAATAAAATGGTGGCTTTTAGCATCGTAATGCCAAGTTTTTCTAGAGCCTTACAAAAAGCCAATGGTAAATTATTTCCATTCGGGTTTTACCATTTACTCAAAGCAAAAAAAGAAAGTAAAGAAGTCCTTTTTTATTTGATTGGCGTTGACCCTTATTATCAAAACAAAGGCGTTACCGCTATTATTTTTAATGAATGTTACAATACCTTTACTGAAAAAGGAATCTTAAATTGTATCCGAACACCCGAATTAGAAGACAATTTGGCGATTCAAAATTTATGGAAACACTTTGACCCCGAGGTTTTTAGACGAAGAAGAACATATCGAAAGGAGTTGTAATTATTGACAACGGATTTCTTTCATAGTAATTCCTGAAAAATTAAGTTTTTTGATATTCTTAAAAACCATTTTACCCTCTTTCTCTTCACTTTCACCATATCCTTCACTGAGGGTATTGTCATTATTCCTTAAAAAAACAACTTGGCGGAAGAAGGAAGCTCCTTCTGAAATAAAGGTGTAATTGGCTATTAAAGTATCTCCTTTAAAAGCGCCTTCAACGGTGCCGGTGTTCTTGTCTTTTTCATAGAAATGATAAGCTAAATCTCCTATTACTTTTTCTTTTTCAATAATAAAATGGGCATCGATGGTATCCTTTCCATGTACATATTGATAGCACCACTTTTGCGGACCAGCCTTGTCTAGAGTCGGAATAGGGCAATACGGAATATACTCTTCTTTTTTATTTTTCTGACAGGATATCAGAAAAACTGTCGGCAGTAATGTCAAAATAATTTTTTTTTTCATGGTAACTATTTTACAAATATGTATAAAAAAACCATTCACTATCAATGAATGGTTTTTTCTATTTTCTTTATTCTATTTTCTTTTCTCTATTTATGTTACGACACATCTACAGTTGTCTTACTTGCAATTTCTTTATACGTTCCGTTCACTAATTTCTCTCTAATCGCTTCAAAAGCAGTCAACGTTTCTTCAATATCCGCCAAAGTGTGTGAAGCCGTCGGAATCATACGCAGTAAAATAATACCTTTCGGAATTACAGGATACACAACAATTGATAAGAAGATACCGTAGTTTTCACGCAAATCGTTTACCATTACCATCGCTTCTGGAATCGAACCTTCGAGATAAACTGGAGTTACACAAGTGTTGGTATCGCCAATGTTAAAGCCTTTCGATTTTAATCCGCCTTGCAACGCATTAACATTTTCCCAAAGTTTGTCTTTCAATTCTGATGAATTTCGCAACAATTCCAAACGCTTTAATGCACCAACGGTTTGTATCATTGGCAATGCTTTGGCAAACATTTGTGAACGTAAATTGTATTTCAAATAATCAATTATGGCCTTATCAGCTGCTAAAAATGCACCAATACTTGCCATCGATTTGGCAAAAGTCGAAAAATACACATCAATTCCGTCTTGACAACCTTGCTCCTCGCCTGCTCCAGCACCCGTTTTACCCAAAGTACCAAATCCGTGCGCATCATCGACCAACAAACGGAAATTGTATTTTTTCTTCATTTCAACAATTTCTTTCAACTTACCTTGTTGACCTCGCATTCCGAAAACACCTTCTGTAATGAACAAAATACCACCTCCTGTTTCCGTTGCCATTTTGGTAGCACGTTGCAGGTTTTTTTCCATACTTTCAATATCATTATGACGGTAGGTAAAACGTTTTCCCATGTGCAAACGCACACCATCAATAATACAAGCATGCGCATCAACATCATACACTATTATATCATTTTTTGTAACCAAGGCATCAATACAAGACATAATTCCCTGGTAACCAAAATTCAATAAATACGCCGATTCTTTCATTACAAATTCCGCCAATTCTTTTTCCAATTGTTCGTGAGCTGAAGTGTGACCACTCATCATTCGAGCTCCCATCGGATAAGCTGCTCCATATTGAATCGCTGCGTCTGCATCTGCTTTTCGTACTTCAGGATGGTTTGCCAATCCCAAATAATCATTCAAACTCCAGTTCAAAATTGATTTTCCGTGAAACTGCATCCGTGGACCCAATTCGCCTTCCAACTTTGGAAACACATAATATCCTTCTGCTTGTGATGCCCATTTTCCTAACGGACCCATATTGTTTTGTATTCTTTCGAACAAATCTTTTACCATAATTACAAGATGTAAAATTGTATTTTTTAGAATCCCATGGATTCGGGGGCAAAATTAATTATTTCTGCGTGAATATTATCGGTTTAACAAAATTATTTTAAGAAGTAGTCATAACGGATTTGTCATTGAGAGGAACGAACTAATCTGAAGCCTTTTCCAGCTATCCATTACAACCTTTTTTACAACGCCTTTTTTTTACAAAACGTTGCAGTAGCTCTCTTTGTCGCTCTGCACCGTTAGCAAAAAATAGTTGTTGTTGCAAAAGGGTTTTCATTTCTATCTTGGCTATGGTTGTCGTAGTGATAAAGTTGTATATTTGGGTTTCAAAGCCAAAAATCAAAAGTCAACAACGAACAACGAACTTTGACAGAGAACGTACAACATACAATCACAACACACAACCATGTCACAAAACACTAAAGAACTCAAACTTGCAGTACTCATCGATGCCGACAACGTTCCGTACAGCAATGTAAAAGGAATGATGGAGGAAATTGCCAAATACGGTACACCCACGACCAAACGTATTTACGCTGATTGGACCAAACCCAATGCCAACGGCTGGAAATCGGTATTGCTCGAGCACGCCATTACGCCTATTCAACAATACAGTTATACGGTTGGAAAAAACTCGTCCGACTCGGCTTTGATAATCGACGCCATGGATTTATTATATTCTGATAAAGTAGACGGATTTTGTATTGTTTCGAGCGATTCCGATTTTACAAGATTGGCCATCCGACTCCGTGAATCGGGTATGAAAGTCATCGGAATTGGCGAAAAGAAAACACCCAATTCCTTTATTGTGGCGTGCGACCGTTTTATCTATATTGAAGTTTTAGAAGGTCACATCAAAAAAAACCGAAGAACAGTAGATGGAGTTGGAGCAAAATCGAAAAAACCTACAGCGGTTTCCGATGCTAAAAAACCGGTAGAGAAAGAAATCGTCAGCAAAATTGATAATCAAACCATCGAACTTATCGAAGCTACATTAGAAGCTATTGGCGATGATGACGGTTGGGCATTTTTGGGGGATGTGGGGAATCTCATCGTTAAGAAAAAACCCGAATTTGATCCCCGAAATTATGGCTTCGCCAAATTAACACCAATGTTAAAATCGCTTACCGATATCATAGAAATTGACGAACGCGATTCAGATAAAAAAGGCATTAAACATGTGTTTGTTCGATTACGATTGAGTTAAATCAGAGCTAAAATACAATTCATCAATGCAACTTTTTTAGCCACTGATTCACAGAAATAATCATTTTAAATCTTTGAATCGGCGGCTAACTATTTAAATTCAGTTGTTTGTCAAAAAAAAAGCAACTTAAAAAGTTGCTTTTATAACAAATTGTGGTCACAAAA
>CANLLR010000039.1 GCA_947491985.1 Flavobacteriaceae bacterium
CATTAGCAAATGCAAAACCTAGAACAGCAACAGCTGTTAATAATACTTTTTTCATGTTTTTATTTGTTTAAAATTAACGGGGCAAAGGTAATATACTAATTATCATTTGCAAATTTTTTTTGTACTATTTTTCATCTAAATAAAAAAAACCCCGTAAAAACGGGGCTTTTTGTATAACAATAAAAAAAGTTGTTATTAGAATTTAGCATTTTGAAGTCGGAAAAACAGGTCTAAAAAGAAATAAATTACGATTTATTCACAATCTTTTCAAAAACTGTATTCGTAATAAGTGTCGTTTTTTTATTTTTACTGACTCGAGACCGCTGGGTTGAACAGTAAACGCAAAACAAATTGACATGAATATACTTATCATTAATGGTCCAAATTTAAACCTACTTGGTAAAAGAGAAACAGAAATATACGGAAGCGAAACCTTTGAAAGTTATTTACAACTGTTACAAGTAAAATATCCTAATAGCAAAATCGATTATTTTCAAAGTAATATCGAAGGTGAATTGATAAACAAATTACAAGAAGTTGGATTCATTTACGACGGAATTATACTCAATGCAGCAGCATACACGCATACTTCCATTGGAATTGGCGATGCGGTAAAAGCAATTACTACTCCAGTTATTGAAGTTCATATTTCCAATACCTTTTCGAGAGAAACTTTCCGTCATCAATCGTATATTTCACCCAATGCTAAAGGCGTCATTATTGGTTTTGGATTGAAGAGTTATGAATTGGCATTACATTCTTTTTTATAGTTGTATGTTGTTGCACAGAGCTCACAGAGCATAAGGCACCGAGATTCACAGAGATTGTTAATGTATACTAAATGGAATAGTTGAATTGACAGAAAATGTATTTACAAAGAATACACTGAAGTTTTGCACAGAGAATCACGGAGTTTTTATTTTTTAATATACGCCAAATGGAAATAGACGAACTGACTGAAATAGTTATTGGATGCGCGATAGAAGTCCACCGGAATTTGGGTCCAGGATTATTGGAATCCGCTTATCAAGAATGCTTGCTTTATGAATTGAGAATGCATGAAATAGATACTGAAAAAGAAATTAGTTTACCAATTTAAAAATTGATCATGGTTATAGGATTGATTTATTAGTTGAAAATAAATTAATAATTGAATTGAAAACAGTCGAGAAATTCACCGATGTTCATACAGCACAAATATTAACTTATATGCGATTAGGAGACTATTCGACCGGATTACAAATTAATTTTAACACAAAATTACTCAAACACGGAATCAAACGTTATAAAATATAAAACAAATAGTTATTACACGGAGCTCACAGAGGAGGAGGCACAGAGACACATAGAGTTTAATTACTCTCGGTGTACATAAAAATCAATACAACCCAAAAGACAAAATCATAACATAATCTCTCCGGACCTCTGTGAAATTCCTATGTGTTTTCGGTGCAAATAAAAAAACAGCAATTATAAAACTTAAAACCAAAATCACAAAACAATCTCAGTGATTCTCAGTGCTAATACTCTGTGCTCTCTGTGTAAATAAAAAATCAATAATAAACTAAAAAACAGCATCACAAAACAATCTCCGTGAACCTCAGTGAAATTCCTCTGTGTTCTCGGTGCAAATAAAAAACATCAATAAAGCCAAATGAAAAACAAAATTACCTTCCTACTACTATTCGCATCCCTATCACTATTCTCCCAAATAAAGGGAACCATAAAAGACGAAAAAGGAAATCCTATTGCTTTTGCTAACATATATGTAAAAGACACCTATACAAGTACGACTTCTAATGAGCAAGGCAAATTTGAGTTGAATGTAAAAAAGGCGGGCAATTACACCATTCTATTTCAATTTTTAGGCTATAAAACGCATAAAGAAGTTCTGTTTATCGAAACATTTCCTCGAATTATAAATGTAACCTTGCTTGAAGAAAACATCGAACTTAACGAAGTTGTCATCTCTAAGGCAGACAATGCAGCCAACGCCATCATCAAAAATGCGATTGCTAATCGAAGAGAAAATTCGAAAAAAACTACAAAATACAACGCCGACTTTTATTCGAGAGGAATTTTTAGAGTGAAAGATTTACCCAAGCAAATACTCGGACAAAAAATTGATATGTTCGATGAAATCATTGATTCAACTCGGAGTGGCATTTTATACTTATCTGAAACTGTTTCTAAAATTAGCTTTCAGAAACCCGATCAAATGAAGGAAACCATTCTCGCATCCAAAGTAAGTGGTGATGACAACGGATTTAGTTTTAACAACGCTGCTTCAGCCAATTTTGACTTTTATGACAATTTTGTCGAATTCAATGTCAACGTAGTTTCACCAATTGCCGATGGCGCTTTTACGTATTACAAATACAAATTTGAAGGTTCTTTTGCCGACGAAAACAATCAAATTATTAATAAAATTAAAGTCACACCCAAACGAACTACCGAACCCGTTATGGAAGGTTACATCTATATTGTAGACGATAGTTGGGCCATTTACGCGGTCGATTTATCGATAAAAGGCAACCAAATGCAAACACCAGCTTTGAATGTATTGAACTTGAAGCAAAGTTTTAGTTACAATACCATTAATAAAATTTGGATTAAAAACACACAAACCATCGATTTTGAAGCGGGCATTTTATCGCTAAAAATGAACGGACGCTTTACGTATGTTTTTTCGAATTTCGACTTCCCAGAAAAATTTGATAAAAAAACCTTCAGTAACGAAGTATTAAAGTTTGACGAAAACGCCAATAAAAAAGACGATGCCTTTTGGGAAACGATTCGCCCTGTTCCATTAACTCCCGAAGAAAGTACCGATTATGTGAAGAAAGACATCCTTCAAACCAAGAAAAAATCACAAGTCTACTTAGATTCTATTGATGCTAAAAGAAATAAATTTAAACCTACAGTGGTTGTCTTTGGCTATACCTATTCGAATTCGTTTAAAAAATGGTCGTTGAATTATGATGGTCCACTTCGAAACACCTCCTTCAATACGGTTCAAGGTTGGAAAACACAAATCGGATTTTCATACCTAAAACGAGACGAAGACAAACGCACCTATACTTCAATCGGAACAAGGTTTGATTATGGTTTTTCTGAAAATAAACTCCGTGCTACGGCGAGTTACAGTCGCAAGTTTAACAACTTAAACAACAGCACGCTGAGCATTTTCGGCGGAAGCAGCGTCAATCAATTCAATCCAAGTAATCCAATATCCGACAACATCAATACTACAGCGACTTTGTTTTTTAAAAACAATTTCATGAAACTATATGAAAAGAATTTTGCTTCCATCAATTTTTCTCGTGAAATAATAAACGGCTTCAATTTGTCTGCCAATGTCGACTATTCAGAAAGAAAACCATTACAAAATAACGCCTTTCACAGCGCCATTCGAACCGATGATGTATACACATCAAACAATCCGTTACTTCCTTTTGATTTTGAAACTCCAACTTTTGAAAAACACAATTTAGCAAAAGGTTCTTTGGTTGCTCGCATTAATTTTGGACAACACTATTGGACACGTCCTGACGGAAAATTTAACCTTCGAAATGATGATTATCCTACTATTTATTTAGGTTACGAAAAAGCGTTTGCTTCTAACGACACAAAATACGAATTTGATTTGTTTACGGCACGAGTAGCTTACGAACTTACCATAGGAAATAAAGGCATTTTGGAAATGAATCTCAAAGGCGGAAAATTCAATAACGCACAAAACATTGCCTTTGTCGATTATAAGCACTTTAACGGAAACCAAACCCACGTTTCAGGTGGTGGGAATTATACCAACGTATTTAACAATTTACCGTATTATTCGGCAAGCACCAACGACAGTTATTTTGAAACCCACATGGAGCACAATGACAAAGGATTTTTTATGAATAAGATTCCGTTACTCAACAAATTACAATCGCAATTGGTGTTAGGATTCCACAACTTGGCGGTTCCCGACAGAAAACCCTACCAAGAATTTACCATTGGTTTAGACAATTTGGGATTTGGTAAGTTGAAATTTTTACGTGTGGATTACGTTCGTTCGTATCAAAATGGTTTTCAAGGAGATGCTATTATTTTCGGAATTAAATTTTTGAATATTATTGAGTAAATTTTAATGTTGAAACGAAAAGCATTGTTTTTAGCCACTGATTCACAGATTTTTAACTGATTAAATTTAAGCAATTCTCATTGATAGTCAGTAAACGTTTTTTTATAATCTGTGAATCTGTGGATGAAACATAAATCATTACACATCAAATTGAGGTTATCTGAAAAACACATCATATCCAAAACGCAACAAAGTCCCGATTACCACAATCAAGAAGAAAACGCGTATAAATCCGTTGCCTTTTCTAATCGCCACCTTCGCGCCCAACCAACCTCCTAAAGCATTGCATAGCGACATCGGAATAGCAATTGCCCAAATGATTTTTCCTTTTAAAACAAAGAGGCAAATCGATCCAAAATTGGTCGCTAAATTGACCATTTTAGCATTCGCTGAAGCGTGAAGAAAATCAAAACCCAGCACAGCAACAAATCCCAATACTAAGAAACTACCCGTTCCCGGACCGATAAATCCGTCGTAAAATCCAATACAAACACTGAGTCCAACCGCATACAAAAGTTGTCTTTTAGGAGTGTGGTTTTTAATTTTACTTTGTCCGAAATCTTTCTTTGTAAAAGTATAAATGGCTATTAAAGTTAATACAATCAATAATAACGGTTTCATAAAATCGTTGCTTACCAAAGTCAGCACATGCGATCCAAAAAAAGCAGCACAAAAAGAAAGTATCGCCATCACAGAAAGCAACTTCCAATTCACAGTAACTTTTTTCAAATACTGTCGAGCAGCAAAAGAGGTGCCACTAAAAGCCGGAATTTTAAGCGAACCAATAATCGTTGAAACGGCCAAATTGGGTAACAGTATCATGGCAATTGGCGTTTGTATCAATCCACCACCGCCAACAATCGCATCGACAAACCCGGCGAAGAAAGAGGCAATACAAAGTAAAATGATGATGTATGTTTCCATAATTTTTTATAAATTCTAAAAATATTCTTTGACTACCGCAGATTAAGTGAATTTTCACAGATTTAAAAAAAAATCGAAATCATTTTTAATCATTTAAATCTGCGGTTCCTTTTTTCTCATTTTTTAAAAACAAAAAGAGGCACATCAAGCACCTCTATTATCTTTTTTCTGTTATCGATCCTCTTTTTTAAAATTACATTCTTACAATATTCGCTCCCAAAGCTCTCAATCGTTCGTCGATGCGTTCGTAACCTCGGTCAATTTGTTCAATATTTTGAATAGTAGAAGTTCCTTTGGCAGATAGCGCAGCGATTAACAACGAAATTCCAGCACGAATATCTGGCGAACTCATTACCGTTGCTTTCAATTGCGATTTGAAATTGTGTCCCATAACCACCGCTCGATGCGGATCACACAACATGATTTTCGCTCCCATGTCAATCAATTTATCCACAAAAAACAAACGGCTTTCGAACATTTTTTGGTGAATCAATACATCGCCATTGGCTTGTGTAGCTACAACGAGAACGATACTCAATAAATCAGGTGTAAATCCAGGCCAAGGTGCATCGGCAATTGTTAAAATCGAACCATCAATATCGGTTTTTACTTCATAACCATTGGTGTGCGACGGAATATAAATGTCGTCACCTCGACGCTCTATGGTAATTCCGAGTTTTCGAAAAACATTCGGAATCACACCTAAATTATCCCAACTTACATTTTTAATCGTAATTTCACTTTTGGTCATGGCAGCCAAACCAATCCACGAACCAATTTCAATCATGTCTGGAAGAATTCGGTGTTCGCAACCGCCCAAACTTTCAACACCTTCAATAATCAACATATTCGATCCAACCCCATTAATATTGGCGCCCATTGAGTTGAGCATTTTACACAATTGTTGCAAATACGGTTCGCATGCAGCGTTGTAAATGGTCGTAGTTCCCTCTGCCAAAACAGCAGCCATCACAATGTTTGCGGTTCCTGTTACAGACGCTTCGTCAAGCAACATATAAGCCCCTTTTAAACGTCCTTTCATTTCAACACCATAAAAATGGTCTTCTCTTTCGTAACGGAATTTTGCGCCTAAATTGATGAATCCTTCAAAATGAGTATCCAAACGTCGACGTCCAATTTTATCACCGCCTGGTTTCGGAATGTATCCTTTTCCAAATCGTGCCAAAAGCGGACCAACAATCATTATCGAGCCACGCAACGAACCGCCTTCTTTTTTAAATGCTTCAGTCTCAAGATAACCTACATTCACCTCATCAGCTTGGAACGTAATCGAACCTGGGCCGTTTTTTTGAATTTTCACACCCAAATTGCCTAACAAAGTGATGAGTTTATTGACATCAATAATGTCGGGTATGTTGCTTATTGTTACCTTTTCTGGCGTTAATAAAACGGCGCATAATATTTGTAAGGCTTCGTTTTTGGCACCTTGCGGAGTTACATCTCCTTTAAGTTGAATGCCACCTTCAATTTTAAAAGTTCCCATTTTTAAGAATTATAAGTTATGAGTTATAAGTTATGAGTTATATGCCATGAATAAACTCATAACTTATAACTCATAATTCATATCTATTTCGGATTATTGTTATTGTTGTTTTTCACAAAAGGCTTCTTCCCTACTTTCCCTATAATTTTTGGTTTCATGTTTTGTGGAAGGTTTTTGTTGGATACTTTTTTATTGGTACGCATCAAATCGTTGGTGTTCAACAATTCTTCAGTGCTTTGAAGTAAATTGAGTTTTCCATCTGATAATTCGTATAAATGTTCAAAAATAACCTCATCAGTAACGGTGTCTTTATTCCAACTCAAATACGATTTTTTCATGTGGTTGGCAATCACTTTCACCAAAGCACTTTTCATTTCTCCTTCTTCCCAACTGTTGGCCACATCAATCATGTATTTGATGTTGTTGCCATAAAATCGGTATTTCGGATTTTTCTGAGGATAATCCAACGTATCGGGCTTCAAATTAATTACCTCGCGCGTCGGAATTGGATACGGTGAATCCACATCTAATTTAAAATCCGACATAATAAAAATTTGATCCCACAATTTGTGCTGAAAATCGGACACGTCACGCAAGTGCGGATTCAAACTTCCCATCACTTGAATGATGTATTTGGCCGCTTTGTTGCGTTCTTCGCGACTTTCAATTTCGGACGCTTGGTTGATTAATTTTTGCAAATGACGTCCGTATTCTGGAATTATCAAATGCGGACGCTCGGCATTGTATTCAATAAACCGAACCGTGTCATTGGCATTTTCCTTGATGTATTTTGGTTCCATTATAGTGATATTATGCCGTCAATTGTAGAAAGTTCAATGTATTTTCCAACCACAGCTTCTGGGTTTTCCATCAATACATTAACAGAAATACTGGTATATTTTCCGGCTTTAGACTTGTGTGTTTTGATTACGGCTCCCATATTGTCAAAGGTGTTTTCTACTTCTTTAACTTTTTTGGCATCGGTAGGAACAATAAATTTGTATAGGTATTCATTCGGCCATTCTGAAGTATTTGCCAATTCTTCCTTCAACCTTACATAAAATTCTTCGGTCTTCTTATCCATTCGTAATTTAAAATAAAAGCAAATATACGGTATTGATTTTAGATTTTTGAATTTAGATTTTAGATTTTATTCACTGCGTTCCTACAGTTCGTCTTCGACTTGGATTTTTTGAAGCAGGCAACTGTATATCGCAAGGCATCTAGTCCCGATGGAAGCAGAAATCCTTCTGCTTCCATCGGGGCTAGATGAGATGTTTAATGCCCAGCGCAGGCTGGCTCCTTCACTAAAATAGTCCACTGGACTATTTTTTTACGCTCGACCCTCCATTATCGGATAACTTTCAATAAATTTGCGGCACTCGAGGCCGAAATGCCGAACTGTAAGAAGTAATATTCAAAAAATGTTGAAGAAAGAACTTGTAGTCATTACGGGAGGTCCAGGAACGGGCAAAACCACTATTATCGATGCATTAATCGAACAAGGTTATTTGTGCTTCCCTGAAATTTCACGTCAAATTACACTCGAAGCCAAACAACAAGGTATCGAACAGTTGTTTCTCGAAAAACCACTTTTATTTAGTGAATTGCTATTAGAAGGACGAAAAAAGCAATACCAAAGCGCCCTTATCGACCCTGCAGAAATTGTATTCCTCGATCGCGGTATTCCTGATATTTTAGCGTACATGCATTATATTGGCGATAGTTATCCGGCGTTTTTCGACCAAGCGTGTAAAGACCACAATTATGCTACCGTGTTTATATTGCCACCCTGGGAAGACATCTACGAAAGTGACGAAGCGCGTTACGAAAATTTCGAACAAGCCAAACTGATTTTTGATCACCTCAAAGAAACCTATCAAAAATATGGGTATCGTTTGATTGAAGTCCCAACCGGAACCATTGAAGAACGCGTTTTATTTATTTTAAATCAACTGTAAAGAGTTGTCATTTTTTACTACATTTATATCTGTAATCACGATTCGTTATACCGACAACCGATAACAGTCAACCTACAACAAATGTCCAAGCCATTAGAAATTCTTCAAAAATACTTTAAACACGAGGCGTTTCGTGTTCCTCAAGGCGAAATAATCGATGCTGTTTTGGCCGGAAAAGATACTTTTGGACTCCTGCCTACAGGTGGTGGAAAATCGATTTGTTTTCAAGTGCCTGCTTTGGCAATGGACGGAATTTGTTTGGTCATTTCTCCTTTGGTTGCTTTGATGAAAGACCAAGTACAAAATTTACAAAATAAAGGCATTAAAGCCATTGCATTAACGGGTGGCATTCACCAAGAAGAAATCATCGATTTATTAGACAATTGCCAATACGGAAATTTCAAATTTTTATACTTATCGCCTGAGCGCTTACAAAACGAGTGGATTTTAGAGCGAATCAAAAACTTACCTGTTAATTTAATTGCTATTGATGAAGCGCATTGTGTTTCACAATGGGGACACGATTTTCGTCCTTCCTATTTAAAGATTGTAAAACTAAAAGAACATTTTCCTAAAGTGCCTTTTTTAGCCTTAACCGCTTCGGCCACCAAAAGAGTACAAGACGATATTTTTGTGCAACTGCAATTGGATAACCCAGCGGTTTTTACCAAATCGTTTGCTAGAGATAATCTGGCGTACATGGTTTTTGAAGCCGAAGACAAACTGTTTATGGCAGAACAAATCTTGCGTAAAAATCCAGAACCTTCCATTATTTATGTCTCCAATCGAAAATCGTGTAGTACAACCGTTTCGCAATTGCAATCATTAGGATTTACGGCAACGTATTATCACGGCGGTTTATCGTCTAAAGAAAAAGACAAAAACATGCAATTGTGGATGGACGAAAAAGTACAAGTCATGGTGGCAACAAATGCCTTCGGAATGGGAATTGATAAAGCCAATGTCAAAACGGTACTCCATTTACAAATTCCACAAAACCTCGAAAACTATTACCAAGAAGCTGGTCGCGCGGGCAGAAATGGCAACAAAGCATTTGCAGTTTTGATTGCGAATCTGTCGGATGTACTTCAAGCAGAGGGACAATATTTAAGTGTTTTACCTGACAAATCCTTTTTGAATTTGGTGTTTTTAAAACTCTGTAGCTTTTTGCAAATTGCCTATGGCGAAGGTATCGATGAGCAGTTTAGTTTCAATTTGAATCGGTTTTGCACGAAATACAATCTGTCGACGTTGAAAGTTTATAATGCGATGCAGTTTCTAGACCGACAAGGAATTATTTCATTAACACAAGAATTTTCAGAGAAAATTAGCGTACAGTTTGTAATTCCTTCGAAAGAAGTAATTCGGTACATCAGTTTAAACCCTTCTGATGAAGAAATAATCTTAGCCATTTTACGTACATATCCTGGAGTTTACGATATGCCAACCGCTTTCAACGTATCATTAATTGCCAAAAAATCGGGAGCGGATGAAAACAAAACCCTATCACTTTTGCAAAAATTAAAAGAAAAAGAAGTGATCGATTACACCGCCAAAAACAACGACGCTACGATTACGTTTAACGAAATCCGAGAAGACGAACGAACCATTAATAGGGTTTCGAAATATTTGGAAGCCCAAAACGAATTAAAATCCAAGCAACTAAAAGCGGTGCTGTACTATATTAAAGAAGCAACTACGTGTAAAAGTAAATTGCTTTTGCGGTATTTTGGCGAAACCATAAACTACGATTGTGGTATTTGTTCGCATTGCATAGCCAAAACTTCGGCTACTAAAAATACTGAAACGGTTACAGAAAAAATCATGGTACTATTGGACTCGCAAGAATTAAATTCGAGAGCGATTCAAATGATGACAAAATGTTCGAAAGAGGATGTTATCTTTGCCTTGCAAGAATTATTAGAAAACGATAAGATTATACTGAAGCCTAATACTAAATATTCGATAAAAAATTAGAAACGAATTGCACGAATTTGCACCAATAAAAATTCGTGCTGCAATAAAATACTAAATGGAAAAATTACGCATTGTATTTATGGGCACTCCCGAATTTGCCGTTGGGATTTTGGATACCATTCTTAAAAATAACTATGAAGTAGTCGGCGTTATTACAGCTGCGGATAAACCTGCGGGAAGAGGTCAAAAGTTGCATTATTCGGCAGTAAAAGAATATGCTTTAACTCATAATTTGCGACTGCTACAACCCACCAATTTAAAAGAGGAAAGCTTTTTAGCAGAATTGCAAAGTTTAAACGCCAATTTACAAATTGTGGTGGCTTTTAGAATGTTACCGGAAGTCGTTTGGAAAATGCCAAAATTAGGCACCTTTAATTTACATGCCTCTTTACTCCCTAATTATAGAGGTGCAGCGCCAATAAATTGGGCAATTATAAATGGAGAGACAAAAACGGGCGTTACTACTTTTTTTATTGATGATAAAATTGACACTGGTGCGATGCTATTGCGCAAAGAGACTATCATTAGCTCCGATGAGAATGCAGGTGAATTGCACGACAGATTAATGCATATTGGAAGCGAAACTGTAATTGAAACCTTAGCAATGATTTCAGAAGGAAATGTCATTACTACTTTACAAAAAGATAATGACGATATAAAAACAGCTTATAAACTCAACCGCGACAATTGTAAGATTGATTGGAATAAGTCGGGTAATGAAATTCATAATTTAATTAGGGGATTATCGCCTTATCCGGCAGGTTGGTGTTTGTTTAAGGACAAGGAAGAAGAATGGAACGTGAAGCTATACGAAGTCATTTATAATCCTGAGCCCCATAATTTTGCAATTGGTGCGATCATTACAACAAAAAAAGAAATTAAAATAGCCGTTAAAGATGGGTTTGTTAACCTTCTTAATTTACAATTTCCAGGTAAAAAGCGATTGCAAACCCATGAATTTTTAAACGGAATGATTTTTTCTGAACATGCGATTGCGTTGTAAAGCCATACCAACACTGATATTATGGTGCAAATACCGCTAAAAACTACTCCTTTATCAACAAATGGCAGGAGTTATCAACAAAAAAGGCAAAAATATTGCCAATCGCTTGTGTAGTGTCGATTTTCTATTAAATTTGTTTTGATTAAAAAAATGTTTAACCAACAATTAATAAACTATTATTATGAACAAATCAGAATTAATCGATGCTATCGCTGCTGATGCAGGAATCACAAAAGCTGCTGCTAAATTGGCATTAGAATCATTTTTAGGTAACGTAGGGAAAACTTTGAAAAAAGGTGGAAGAGTTTCTTTAGTAGGTTTCGGATCTTGGTCAGTTTCTAAAAGAGCTGCTAGAGATGGTAGAAATCCTCAAACTGGAAAAACAATTAAAATTGCTGCTAAAAATGTAGTGAAATTTAAAGCTGGTGCAGACTTAGATAGTTCTGTAAACTAATCCAATTTATTTTGATATAAATTAAATCATCCTGATTATTCAGGGTGATTTTTTTTTGAACTCATTTTATATATTTTTTATATATTTTTTTATACATTTATTGAAAATTGCACTCTTTATGGCTTCTGAAAAAATAGAAAAAGGCCTTTTATTAATAGCAGAACCTACCATAATTGGAGATTTATCTTTCAACCGATCTGTTATTTTACTTGCCGATCACAACCACGAAGGTTCTGTTGGATTTATCCTAAACAAACCATTAGACTACACCATCAATGATTTGATCCCAGAAATTACTGCAGTTTTTAAAGTATACAATGGCGGTCCGGTTGAACAAGACAACTTATACTTTATTCATACGATTCCCGAATTGATAACCGATAGCATCGAGATTTCCAATGGTATTTTTTGGGGTGGTGATTTTGAGTTGACTAAAAACCTAATTAACGAAGGAAAAGTCAATAAAGAAGACATTCGTTTTTTCTTGGGCTATTCGGGTTGGAGCGCCAATCAATTGGAAACCGAATTGCAATCGAATTCATGGATACTTTCTAAAAACACGAATGAAAACGACATTTTAGGAAAAGCATCCTCCCATTTTTGGAAAGAAAAAATAATGGAATTGGGAGGCGAATACATTATTTGGTCGAATACACCTGAAAATCCAACGTTAAACTAATCCAATACTTTCATTTAGTTTCACAACTAATTCGGTTGCAAAATCTATCGCATACTCTTTTTTGCGGTATTTGGTTATGGGTTGAACTCCATTTATTACGTTGGTTATAAATAATTCGTCGGCTTTTTGCAAATCGAAAGGAGAAATAGGCGCTTCAATTACTTCAATATTTTCTAATTTCTTGGCGATGGCTAAAATTTGCTTTCGCATAATTCCGTTAAGACAACCCTCTGAAATTGGTGGTGTAATTAATTTTTCTTTTGAAAGAAGAAATACATTTCCGTTAAGAGCTTCAACTACATTCTTCTCATTATTCAATAACAAACAATTTTGCAAATCATTTTCTCTGGCATAAATGCTTCCTATCACATTAAGCATTTTATTGGTCGTTTTGATGGTCGAGAGTAATTGTTTGGTTACGACAAAATCTTTGTACAAATCGACTTCGTAATTTGCATTTTGTATCGAATACGTTGCCTCAGTTAATGGAACCACTTGCATAATAAATCCGACTGTGTTGTCTTGAGGCAAATACAAACCGCCTTCATTACGAAAAACGGTCATTCGCACTCGTGCAGATGATTGAAAATTAGCCGCGCCGACGAATTGTAGTATTTGTTCTTCTAAGAATTCCATGGTGAAATTCAGTGGAATTTCCATACGAACAATGCGCATCGAAGCCATAAGACGAAAGTAATGATCTTCGAAAAACAATACGTTATTATTGACTATTTTGATTGTTTCAAAAACGGCATCACCGTATAAAAACCCCCTGTTTTGAGAAGTTATTTCCGCTTCAGAAAGCACTATTTTTTTGTTATCATTTACCATAAAAAAGTCCCGTCTCTTTTTTTAGAACGAGACGGGACAAATATAACTTTAAAAAAATACAATTTAAATAGAACCTATAACATGTTTTAGATCGGAGACTTGATTTTCCCACAACAACTTTGATTCTTCAATTTCATCATTTTCAGCAAAATCAACTACCATCAAAGAAACGTCTTTAGTAATTTCGTCTTCTAAAATACGCAGTTCAAAGTAATATTCAGTATCTTTCTTATTATCATCAATCCATTTAAACTTTACTTTTTCCCCTGATTTCTTTGAAGCAAGTCTGGCATTTTCTTGAGTATCATCCCATTCAAATGTAAAAAATTCTCCACGAGAGTTCACGGTTTTTGCAAACCATTCTTGCAAACCTGAGGGTGTAGAAATGTATTGATACAAAAGCTGTGGAGAAGAATTTATAGGGAATTCTATTTCGTAACGGACTTTTTCAGACATAAAACTAATTTTGTCGAAATATATATATTTTTTATTTAAAACAGCACTAGTATAAAAAAATATTTTTTCAAAATACTATTTGCTTCCTGTAATAATAGTTTTATATTTGCACCCGCATTCATAAATGCAATAACCGATACTTGGCGAGGTAGCTCAGTTGGTTAGAGCGCAGGATTCATAACCCTGAGGTCGGGAGTTCAAATCTCCCTCTCGCTACAAAAGTAACTTACTTAATTTAAGTGGTTTAGTGTACTCTAAACCACTTTTTTTATGTCTAGTATTTTACTACTTTTACAAAAAGTACACCAAACAGTACACCAAACAAGACAGATTTTGCCCAAAAAAAACTTTTCTAATCCCAGAATTTACACCGGTGGTGTTGATATAACGCTGTGGAATGAGCTCTCAAGAAACGAGCAGACGATTGCTTTATCTAAAGATTGGTATATCTATTATAAGTTTATTGATGATGCAACGGGAAAACTCAAACGAATGCCCAACATAAAAGGTGGCTGTAATAGATTTAAAACTAAAAAAGAAAGAATAAAAATACTCACTCATTTGAGAGATGCACTTGAATTTCTTTTAGAGAAAGGCCTAAACCCATATTTAGACCCTAATTTGTCCCTAGTAGAGTTAGAGGAATCAAGTTCAAGTAATAACGAAACAACTATTATAGGGTCCGTTCCAAATAGCCCAGAAAATTCAATAATTACTGAGCCAATAAAAACCGAACCGTTGGAAGCCGTTATGTCTATTAAAGAAGCTTTTGATTATGCTTTAAAAATTAAAAAAAAATCATTAAATGAAACTTCCTATACCAATTTTGCAGGAAGAATTAATCGATTTAGAAAAGCAATAGACGAAAATGCTCCTATCACCTCTTTAACACGCAAACAAACGAATGATTATTTAAATGGTATTTTAGAAAAAACTAGTGCTCGTAACCGTAATAATTCAAGAATTGACTTAAGTTCTCTGTTTGAAGTTTTAGCTAATGATGAAATAATACCAGATAATTTTATCAAAAAAATAAACACCTTAAAAACTAAACCTGAGAGAAACAAAACCTATACTCCAGGTATGCAACAAGATATTTATTCTTATCTTAAGAAAAACGACCCTATTCTTTTATTATTCATAAAATTCATCTCCTATAATTTTCTCCGACCTGTTGAAGTTTGTCGTTTAAAGATTGGAGACTTGGACATTAGTGACAAGAAATTATATGTTAAAGCCAAAAATAAACCAGTAAAAATTAAAATAATTCCAGAAATTCTAATTAAAGATTTGCCGGATTTATCAACTATGAATAAAGATGCATTTATGTTCACACCTTCTAAAATTGGTGGAGAATGGATTGCAACTGAAAACAATCGAAGGGACTATTTTTCAAAACGATTTAAGACTATAGTTAAAGACCATTTTGGATTAGGTTCAGACTATGGAATGTATAGTTTTAGACATACTTTCATTACCAAACTATATAGAGAACTTCGCAAAACATATTCTCCATTTGAAGCCAAAAGTATTCTGATGAACATTACAGGGCATTCCACAATGACAGCTCTTGAACTTTATTTGCGAGATATTGATGCTGAACTACCTGAAGATTATTCGCATTTACTTGATAGGTAACTTAGATTTTTCTTGAATATTAAATTCTTAAACCTTGTTGGCAAACAAACTATTTCTTAGAATTTTTATTTTAATTTAAAAACATTTTTAATTTTTATTTGCCTTCGAACAACCTAAATTAACAAAATAACTTAAGTAGGTTTTCCTCAAATAAACCCAAAAATTATCAGTGTATTTTTTTTAAAACTTGACTAATTACATCGGTAGCTTGCATAATATTTACCTAGTGTTTTCCTGTGGTCTGCCTGAAGTCTGCCTGAGGTCTAGCCAAGGCCTACATGGGGTCTACCTGAGGTCTACCTGAGGTCTACCTGAGGTTTCTGCAAATCTTTAAGCAAATGTAGAACTGGTGTGTGCAATATTGGCGCACAGTATTATTTTAATTGATTTATAATTGTAAATAATTATTTATTCTCTTTTTTGATTAAATATAATTTCAAATAAATCGAGTAAATTCGCTCTTACAATTTCATAATCTGGTAATTTATCTTGTTGGATTTGATGTCCCAAACTGTTTTTCCAAGCCCCTTTAAGTGCTTTATCGCTTTTTGGATTTATTAGTTGTTCGATTCCTGTGAATTCTAAATTTTTGAATTTCATTTTTTTATGAAATGCAACTACGATACTTTCCCAATCTAAATCTGGGAAATTATTGGACAGGTACCAAATGTCGTAATAGTCTCTCGGCGCAGTATAGGAACGTTGTATTAATGCTCTTAATTTTTCAGCTAAGACTTCTTCTATTTTATAACATGGTATTGTAGTTTCTAATTTTAATGTGTCGGAATAGGGATGAGTAACTTTTTGTTGTGAAACATCGAAAATCATTTCTTCGTAGAGGATTATTTCGATTTTGATTTTAGTTTGCCAGCGGTCAGGCGTTGGAGGCATTATATTTCTTGGATGGTCCGCGCCCCAGAACTTAATTATAGCTTCATATCCTGTTAATCTGTCTTTAAATTTTAAAGGTTTTAATGAAACAATGTGGGTTTTTACTTCCGTATTGTCTTCAACGTATTTTGTTATAAATTTTAAATGCTGTTGCGTAAGTTCCAATTCTTGAGACTTTGAAGTAAAATCTAAATCTTCTGAAAAACGATATTCATCAAACCAACACTTTTTTAAACAAGTTCCTCCTTTGAAAATTAATGTTTCCTTTAGTTCTGGTTCGTTAAATATTGCTGCAATGAAATGACCTAACATCCAATCTTTATCAATTACTGATTTTGATACGCCTAGTTGTTCGGAAATAGTTGCTATTTCTTTTTGTAAAATCATTAATATTGTTTGTTACAGATGTCTAAAATTTCTTCGCTGCTTATGTTTAATCTCAATCGCCATTTGTTTACAAATTCGCCTTCCTCTATTCCAAATGGATCAAAGAGGTTGTATTTTTCGTTGACTTCTTTTAATGCGAAGTTTATAAATGATTTCATACCTTTTTTATTTAGCAACTCTGCCAAGTATCCCATTCTTTTTGTAATCGCAATGTTATTAATGGCTTTGCAATACACCATCATTTTGTCACTATTGAGGTTTGCTTGATTGAATGCTCGAATTAATTCGGCATAACCACCAGAGTATTGAGGTAAATCGAAGCAGTCAATGATGGTTTTTTCAACGTCAGTCATCCGGTAACTGTGGTTTCCAAAACCTAATTTATCTATTCCACTAATTTTTGATTTTGAAATTTGAATGAATTTATAGGAAACTCCAAACACACTTTTGTCTGCTTTCCTCTTTGTAGTTTGAATAAAAATAGAATTCGGGAATTGTTCTGTAAGTCCGTGCTTGTTTAAGGCAGACCAATAGGCGATGGCACAATCCTCTGATAATTTACAGCCAATTACATTTTCATCTCTGAAATTATACCTGCAATATTTACCTCGTTCTATGCGTGATAGTAGTTTTTTTTGAACTAGATTTTCTACTATCTCGTTAATGTTCTCAAATTCATTAGATGCAATTGCTTTGATTTCCTCTAAAGTGAAGATATCTAACTCATTATCATCAAGCATTAACATGAAATCTATTTGATTTTGTGTTGTATTCTCCGAAATATAGGTGCTTTTTGCCATTACTAATCGTTTAAGGATAAACCCTAAAAATTGGGGTTTATCTTGCGGTTAAAGGTAATAAAAAATATTACTTTTTTACAACAAACAAGAAATAAATAATAATGAGTT
>CANLLR010000040.1 GCA_947491985.1 Flavobacteriaceae bacterium
TGGACGTACATTTACCAGGTATCAATGGTACTATTGCAACCCAACAAATTAGGGAGTTCAATCAACTGACTCCCGTTGTAGCATTGACCGCAATATCGTTGAATGAAAATAGAGAAATGCTAATTTCCTATGGAATGACCGATGTATTAACAAAACCGTTTGAACCTGAAAAGTTTTATCAGATTATCGCTCGGTACCTAGCAAATTAATACCTAACAATCAATTCTTTTATTAATTGACGAACGTGTGGTTCGGCTTTTTGTGCTGCTTTTAATACTTCGGCATGGTTGACTTCTTCAATGTTTTCTGCATCACCCATATCTGTAATTACAGACAATCCGAAGACTTCCATTTCCATATGACGCGCCACAATAACTTCAGGTACTGTAGACATTCCTACGCAATCGGCACCACTATTTTTTACCATTCGGTATTCCGCTAAGGTTTCAAATGTAGGTCCTTGTAATCCCATGTAAACTCCATCTTGTACATCAATTTGGAGATGTTTTGCTACTTCTTTTGCTTTGACCATCATCGCTTTGCTATAGGGCTCACTCATGTTTACAAAACGTGGACCAAAACGTTCGTCATTTTTCCCGCGCAATGGATGCTCGGGCATCATGTTAATGTGGTCTTTAATGATAACGATAGTTCCTACTTCGTAATTTGGATTGACTCCACCAGAAGCATTTGAAACGACTAATTTTGTTACACCAAGGTATTTCATCACCCTTACTGGAAAAGTAACCTGCTTCATGTCGTACCCTTCATAAAAATGAAAACGACCTTGCATAGCCACCACTTTTTTGCCACCTATAGTTCCAAAAACCAACGCGCCTTTATGACCTTGTACGGTAGATACAGGAAAATTTCGAATTGCTGTGTACGGCAACGTGAACTCAATTTGAATGTCGTCGGTAAAACTTCCCAATCCAGAACCTAAAATAACGCCGTATTCGGGTGAAAAATTAGCAGTTTGTGCTTTTATAAAATTAACGGTTTCCTGAACTTGTTCCCACATAATGTAAAATGTTTTTATCAAATTGATCTTGCGAAGTTTGTGAATTGGAAATAAAATTACTCTTTATCGGCAAGTAAAATAAAAAGCGTATCGCATGATGCTTCAAACGAACATAATCTTTTTCAGTTGTTATTAGTACTTTGTTTGCGGCTTTTTTTGTGATGATTTGCACATCACTGTCAATAAAATGATGATGATCAGGATAGTTTAATTGTTCGTCTTTACCGCTTTGCAAATAATCAAAAAAAGGCTTCGGTTTTGCAATTCCAGCCAAAAGTACTTTTTCTGTATTTTTTATTTCACTTACATTTTGAGTTGTCGTTTCATTATATACTTTATCATCATAATCGATATAACTGAAATACAGCTGAACTACTTTGTCATTTCGAGGAACGAGAAATCTCATCATTCTCTCATTGATTTTCTTAATCGCAAGTTCGGTAATATCTTTCGGACATTTAGTGACAATTATCATATCGGCTCTTTTGGCACCGAATCTTGGTTCGCGTAACATTCCTGTTGGAAGCATTAAATCATCACAAAATAAATCATCAAAAGCTGTCAAGACAATATAAAAACCTGCTTTAACTCTGCGATGTTGAAAGGCATCATCCAATAAAATTACATTTGGTTTTTGTGGTAAACTCAATAATTTTTCAATTCCATTTTTTCTATCGGCATCAACAGCGATAGTAATTTCTGGAAACTTTGAATGCATTTGAAACGGTTCGTCGCCTAATGATTCGGCTGTAGTATTGGTATTGGCGAGTAAAAACCCACTCGACTTTCGTTTATAACCTCGACTGAGTGTTGCGACTTTATAATCTGGAGAAAGCAAACGAATTAAGTATTCAATTTGTGGTGTTTTTCCAGTGCCTCCAACATTTAAATTACCAACAGCGATTATAGGAATATTGAAAGAATACGATTTTAAGATTCCTATGTCATATAGCCAATTTCGCACACTAGTAACACATCCGTACAGAACAGCAAAAGGGAAAAGTAAATAGCGCAACACAATCATCTTACGAAAGTAATTATTTTTGCTACAAAATAAGGAAGATTTAACTAAAAAAGAGAATATAAATTTTATCTTTGGCTAGGTTAAATCAGCGTTTATTGCAAATTATATTCGAAAATTGTGTTCACAAAAATGAAATTAGCATTATCATTTGTGTTTGTTTTCTTAAGTTTTAGTACTCTTACTTTTGCTCAAGAAAATAAGGAAGCTTCTTTGCTTAAAGTCATCTTGTCCAAATACTATAAAAACGAAAAAGTAATTGTTAAAAATCGTTTACAATTCCTGAGTTTGTATTGCAATAAAGCACCAAACAATGAAGAAGTAAACGAAGTAATTCAGAACAATCCTTTCTTAAAAAAACATGCTCCAACGATAAAAAAACAAATCGACATTACTTTAAATGAAGATTGGTCAAAAGAACTGCAAACCATTTTCGCCACCGAAAATACGTATTTAAAAAGTAAAGTCAACGCTTGTCTGTCACTCGAAGAATTCCAAAAAGTATCCAAACGCTTCAACGACAACAACCAACGCCTCATGATTGTGAGCAAACCCATTTTTTTTGGAGATGAAAATGCCTTGGTAAAAGTGGTTTTTTATCGAAATATTGAACACAACAACGGCGGTTACTTATTGTTTGAAAACATAAATGGCGTGTGGACAATTAAAGAAATATTAAATGAATGGGCGACTTAAATTTTGATTGCAGATTATAGATTTTACATCCTTATGAAAATAAAACAAATTATCCCTCTACTTGAAGAAATGGCACCTCTAGCCTACGCAGAAGATTTTGATAACGTAGGTTTATTAGTAGGCAATCAAGAAAATGAAATCAATGGAATTTTAGTCTGTCACGACGCCATCGAAACGGTTATCGACGAAGCAATTGCCAAAAAATGCAATTTAATAGTGTGTTTCCATCCTATTCTTTTTTCAGGTTTGAAGAAAATCACAGGCAAAAATTATGTAGAACGCAGCGTGATAAAAGCCATTAAAAACGACATTGCCATTTATGCGGTGCACACGGCATTGGACAATCATAAAAACGGTGTCAACAAAATTTTTAGCGATGCCATCGGATTGATAAATACTAAAATTTTAGTTCCGAAACAAAATTTCATCCAAAAATTAGTGACCTACACCGTTCCGGAAAATGCAGAGAAAGTCCGAAATGCCTTATTTGAAGTCGGTGCCGGAACCATAGGCGATTACGACAATTGCAGTTTCAATTCGAACGGATTTAGTACGTACCAAGGCAATGAAAATAGTAATCCAACTATTGGAAACAAAGGCGGACTGACGCAAACCAACGAAATTAAAATTGAAGTGGTTTTTGAAAAACAATTACAATCCAAAATGCTACAAGCGCTATTTTCAAACCACGTTTATGAAGAAGTGGCATACGAGATATACGACTTGCAAAACACCCATCAAAATATCGGATTGGGAATGATTGGCGAATTAGAAAAACCTATGAATGAAGCCGATTTTTTAGCGTTTGTAAATCAGAAAATGGAATGTGGCACTATTAGACACTCTGCTTTTTTAGGCAAACCGATACAAAAAGTGGCTGTTTTAGGAGGTTCAGGAAGTTTTGCCATTAAGCAAGCTATTCAAGCAAAAGCCGACGTTTTTTTAACATCCGATTTAAAGTACCACAACTTTTACGAAGCTGAAAATCAGTTGCTTTTAGCTGATATCGGACATTATGAAAGTGAAAGGTTCACAAAAAATTATATTGTTGATTTTCTTAAAGAAAAAATTACTAATTTTGCACCTGCTTTGTCGGAAGACAAAATCGTTTTATCAGAAGAAAATACAAATCCAGTTAAGTACTTATAATTATGGCTACTACAAAAGAATTAAGCGTTGAAGATAAATTAAGAGCGTTATACGATTTACAAATTATCGACACCCGTATCGACGAAATTAGAAACGTAAGAGGTGAATTGCCTTTGGAAGTAGAAGATTTAGAAGATGAAGTAGCTGGTTTGACTACGCGTTTAGAAAAACTTCAGAGCGATTTAGGCACTATTGAAGAGCAAATCAAAACAAAGAAAAACGCTATTGACGATCATCAAGTAGCGATTAAAAAATACACACAACAACAAGAAAGTGTTCGTAATAACCGAGAATTCAACTCGCTTACCAAAGAAGTTGAATTTCAAGAACTTGAAATCCAGTTGGCTGAAAAGCAAATTAAGGAAATGAAAGCGTCTATCGAACATAAAAAAGAAGTGATTTCTAACTCTAAAGAAAAATTAGAACAAAAATCAACACACTTAAAACATAAAAAATCAGAGTTGAGCGATATCATGTCGGAAACTCAAAAAGAAGAAAGCTTTTTAACTCAAAAATCTGCCGAATTCGAGGCCCTTATCGAAGAGCGTTTACTAGCTGCCTACAAAAGAATTCGTTCTAGTGTTCGTAATGGTTTAGCTGTTGTTTCTATCGAGCGTGGTGCTTCTGCAGGTTCTTTCTTTACCATTCCACCACAAACACAAGTGGAAATAGCTGCACGAAAAAAAATTATCACTGATGAACATTCAGGACGTATTTTAGTCGATGCATCGCTTGCCGATGAAGAAAGAGATAAAATGGAAAAATTATTCGCAAAAATGTAACACCTTAAATCCCGAATTTATCGGGATTTTTTTATGCCTCAAATGATCCAAAACATTATCGTCAAAAGCTTCGGACAGTACTTAAATGTAGTAAGTCACCTTCATCCCCAAAAAGGATTTGCCATGGCATACACACTTTTTAGCCATCCACGCAACGGAAGATTGAAAAAAGAAAACCTGCCAAAAATGCTTTTAAAATCCGAACAGGAAACGCATTTTCACAACAATCAGCAGTTCCAAACGTACACCTGGAAAGGAAACAACGAAATCATTCTGCTTGTACACGGCTGGGAAAGCAATTCTAATCGCTGGAAGGAATTTCTCAAACAACTCAAAAAAACAGGAAAAACCATAATCGCCATTGACGGTCCAGCTCACGGTTTGTCTGACGGAAAAGAATTCAATGTACCATTGTACGCCGAATTCATCAACGTCGTAGTTCAAAAATACCACCCTCAAGTTCTAATTGGTCATTCCATTGGTGGAACAGCTTGTGCATATTACCAACATCTATTTCCAAATCATACGATACAAAAAATGGTTTTACTGGGCGCGCCTTCCGATTTTAGCGTTTTGTTGCAAAATTATATTAACATTTTACGCCTCAATACCAAAATACACGACTACTTGATTGACTACACCAAAGAGCGATTTAATTTTAATATAGCCGATTTTCTGCTGCTAAATTCTTAGAAAATTCGAGAATTTCCGGACTAATAGCTCATGATTTAGACGATACCGTGGTGCTTTTTGAAGAAGCCAAAAAAATCGCCGCAGCATGGAAAACAGCAGAACTCATCCAAACTAAAGGACTCGGACATAGTATGCACGACAATTATTTGTACCAAACTGTGATTGATTTTTTAGAAGCATAAAGGCTTGGGCTTTATCAGCAATCCATTTTCCTGCTTTTCGTTTCAATCTTGTCATTGTGAGCTTGCTACGCCATATTACAATCCCAAGGATTTTCACTTCAATCAGGGCTAGAAACAAAGCATTTTTCCTTTTGTTTCAAATTACAAAAACGTTTCTTTTCAAAATTGCTATCTTTGCGCTATGGAAGAAAACCTCACCCGTATCAATAAATTTTTATCCGAAACTGGATTCTGTTCACGCCGTGAAGCCGATAAATTAATCGAACAACAACGTGTTACCATTAACGGTGTGGTACCTGAAATGGGAACCAAAATTTCTCCCAACGACGAAGTGCGTGTCGATGGCAAACTCATTCGCGAAAACTCCAACAAACCCATTTATTTGGCATTCAATAAACCGGTTGGAATCGAGTGCACTACCAATCTTGCCGTACGCAACAACATCGTCGATTATATCAATTATCCCGAACGTATTTTTCCAATTGGCCGACTCGATAAAGCCAGCGAAGGATTAATTTTTATGACCAATGATGGCGACATTGTCAATAAAATACTCCGCGCACGCAACAACCATGAAAAAGAATACATCGTCACGGTCAATCGTCCAATTACCGAACGCTTCATCGAAAAAATGAGCAACGGACTTCCTATTCTCGATACGGTCACTCGTAAATGTAAAGTAGAACAAATCAGCAAATACATCTTCAAAATCATCCTAACGCAAGGGTTAAACCGACAAATTCGTCGCATGTGCGACTACCTAGATTATGAAGTAATGGCACTGAAACGAACCCGAATCATCAATATTTCATTAGATGTGACTGTAGGTCGTTACCGCGATTTAACCGATGCTGAAATCAAGCAACTCAACGAACTTATTGCACCTTCGAGCAAAACCGAAGAAGCGAGTTTACCAAAAAGCACTGGTTACGATCCCAAAAACAGAATCATAAAGCGAAAACAGTAGATGCTTACCTTCAACAAAAACTATTTTGCTTTGGCTCTTTTAGTGTTTATAATAGAAGTCGGCATTGCTTTATATGTTGATGACACATTTATTCGACCGTATTTTGGAGATGTGTTGGTCGTAATTTTACTGTATTGCTTTGTAAAGTCGTTTTTGAAACTACCTGTTGCAACGGTTGCCCTATTTGTGCTGCTGTTCACTTTTACAATAGAATTTCTTCAGTATTTAAATATCGTTGAAAAGTTGGGTTTACAAAACTCCAAACTCGCGCGAACCGTCATCGGAACGTCGTTTTCGTGGGAAGATGTAGTTTGTTATGTGGTGGGAATTACAATTGTACTAGCAGTCGAAAAATATAAGTCTACTACTACTTAAAAAATACTGCTGTTTTAATTTGTGAAAATTCGTGTAATTCGTGTTTTTTTACCCAAAAACTTCCTCATTCACTCCGTCAAAACTCGCAAAAACCATACTTGGGTGCGAATCTTGGTGAAATACATTTCCGTATTTGTCAATTGCAATAGCGCCAGCAAAGCCATCATAAGGCAATAGTTCTGCAAACGTTTTTTCAAACGCTTTGTCGATTGAAAAACCATCAGTGACACGGGTGACAATTTTGGCTGCAGTAGCATTGCTTACAATGTCCTCGCCTACTCCGGTCAAACTCACACCACAAAATGCGTTGGCATAATTTCCGGCAACTGTAGCCGAATCGGATATGCGTCCTGGAATCTCAAATCCTTTTCCACCAGTAGAGGTTGCAGCAGCAATTTTTCCATCAGCATCTAGCGCCACACAACCCACGGTTCCTATACGAGATGCTTGTAATTTGGCCTCGTATTCTGCTCTTCGCTGTGGAATTTCAGTCGAAAATTCCTCAAATCCGTGTTGGCGTGCAAAGTTCGTAGCTCCACTTCCACCTAAAATTCTATCATCCTCTTTTAGTAAAACTTGGGCGACTTGAATCGGGTTTTTCACTTCTTCAATATTGATTACGCCACTCATTTTTTGGGTTTCGCCATCCATCAACGAGGCACTCATTCTAATTTTACCATCGCCTTGAATTTGTGAACCAATTCCGGCATTAAACAGCGCATCATCTTCCAATAATGACACCGCATAGACCACAGTTTCTAGCGCCGAATGCGTTTGCAAATAGGCATACGAATCTTTTATAATGCGCAATAAAGCCGTTTGTTTGGCGACTTTTGTTTCGTGATTGGTAGACGATTCGGAAAAAAACCCGCCATGGATGATTATTTTCATTTTTTAGATTTTTAGCAATGGCTGCGCCTTTAGAAACCCGCTGCGCGCTATTGAAACGGCCTTTGGCCTAAGGATTTTTTATATAATATTCTGTAGTGAAGCGTTTCTATAGTGAAACGTAGCAAAACATCTTTATAGTGAAGCGTTTCTAAACATATTGAGAAGAATGAATACCCATCTTAAACGTATCCAAATCAAAGGTATCGTATTTGCTCATAACGTGCGTAACTAAATGATTGATGGATATTGGTTTACCTAGTTCGACTTGCGTTAAATTAGTATCTTTAATCTCACGACCGTCTACCAAAATAACCAATCCCGAACCGATGGCTTCCATTTGTCTTCCGTTGAGTATCAACAAACCAGTATCTTCTCCAAGTCCGATTCCCAATACTTTCGGATTTCCAACCACCGCTTGAAACAAACGTCCAATACGACCTCGTTGCACAAAATGGGTATCGATAATCACATCATCAATCAAACCTAAACCCGAGGTGATTTTTACTTCACCTTTCAACAACGCTTCCGAGCTACTGCCTTGGTAAATCATGTTGTTAGAGGCAGCTGCTGCTCCGGCAGAGGTTCCAGCATAAATGAAATCTTCATTGTTATATTTGTTGAGTATAATTTCTTGAAAAGGTGTTCCTCCTAAAATCGATGTCAAACGCAATTGATCGCCACCTGTAAACATTACTACATCAGCAACTTTTAAACGTTCTAAAACTTCTGGATCCATAGCTTGTTCCCTGCGCTCAATGTTCAATACATCAACATTGGTAGCACCCAAATAACTAAACGCTTTAACGTACTCAGCACCTATTTCTTTAGGAATTTTGGATGCTGTAGTAACTACTTCTACTCTAGATAATTCTTTTAATTTCGATTCTTTGATAAGTCGCTTCAAAATTCCCTCTTCAAAGAAATTCAAATTTTGTGGCTTATTTTTATCCAAATCGGTTTCAGTAAAGCTGCCTTTATCGACCGCTCCGCCAATTATGATTAATTTTCCTCGTATGTTCATGCCGTAAAAATAACGATTTCTTAATTGTACACAAATCAATTTTTACATTTTGAAGCAAAACTTATTGTGTACTTTTCAACAATTGTCCCGCTTTTCGTTACACGCGGTGTTTCCTTCAAATGCAATTCATCGAACACCATTTTCAAATGAAAGTATTGTGAGATAATCGAGGCTAGGATAGGACGTGCATTAGTCTACAGCACTCTGGTTAGTAACACCACGCAGTGGAGCGTCTCTAAAGGAACAGCCGTTTCTAAAACTCTAATAATCAACCCCTACTCAACAAAACAAATAAAAAACACACTTTTTCTCATTTAAAATGTTTCAGAGTAACAAATATTTTTTATTTTTAACAAATCCATTACCATTTTTCAAAATAAACAATTCTATATCTCTATGAAAATCGATAAAATTCAAGCGTTACGTGGCCCTAATATCTGGAGTGTACAAAGAAAAAAACTAATCCAAATGCGTTTGGATTTAGAAGAAATGGAAGAGCGTCCGACCAACAAAATTGACGGTTTTCGTGAACGTATTGAAGTCATGTTTCCCACGATGATTGAACATCGTTGCTCAGAAGGTTGTCGTGGTGGTTTTTTTATGCGTATCGACAAAGGCACATGGATGGGACATGTAATTGAACATATTGCGCTTGAAATTCAAACCTTAGCTGGAATGGAAACGGGTTTCGGACGTACTCGTGAGACCAAAACTCCAGGTGTGTATAACGTAGTGTTTAGCTACACCGAAGAAAACGTTGGTATGTTTGCCGCCGAAAGCGCTGTAAATATTGCACAATCTTTAATTGACGGTACTCCTTATGATTTGGATGCTGATATTCAAAAAATGCGTGAAATTAGAGAACGTGTGCGACTCGGACCATCAACAGGAAGTATAGTTGAAGAAGCTGTAGCTCGTGACATTCCATGGATTCGACTTGGTACCAACTCATTAGTGCAATTGGGTTATGGCGTAAATCAAATGCGTTTTCAAGCCACTATTACCTGTAAAACAAGTAGTATTGCCGTTGATATTGCTTGTAATAAAGAACAAACAAAAAAAATGCTCGACGCTGCTTCCATTCCAGTAGCGAGTGGTGGGATTTGCTTAGACGATGAGGATTTAAAGACAGTTATCGATAAAATTGGATATCCCATCGTAATAAAACCATTAGACGGAAACCACGGAAAAGGAGCTTCTATCAATGTAAAAAAATGGGAAGATGCTGTCGAAGGTTTGACTTATGCAAAAAAATACAGCCATCGTGTTATTGTAGAAAAGTTCATCACAGGTTATGATTTTAGAGTGTTAATTATCGATAACAAATTAGTCGCTGCTGCCAAAAGAGAGCCTGCTCACGTAAAAGGGGATGGCAAACAAACCATCCAACAATTAATTGATGAAACCAATTTAGATCCAAAACGTGGGTACGGACATGAAAATGTATTGACACAAATTGATGTAGACCGCGATACTACTGACTTATTAGAAAAATTAAATTACACTTTAGAATCAGTTCCAAGAAAAGATGAAGTAGTCTATTTAAAATCGACGGCTAATTTAAGTACAGGCGGAACATCATTAGATGTAACCGACATGATGCACCCAGAAAACATTTTCTTGTGTGAGCGCATTTCTAGAGTCATTGGATTGGATATTTGTGGTGTCGATATTATGGCGGAAAACCTAACTCAACCTTTAAAAGAAAATGGAGGTTGTATTTTGGAAGTCAACGCTGCACCTGGTTTCCGTATGCATTTAGCACCATCGGAAGGTTTACCAAGAAACGTCGCCGCTCCGGTAATCGACATGTTGTATCCTCCAGGAAAACCAAGTCGTATTCCGATTATCGCCGTTACTGGTACTAATGGAAAAACAACTACTACCCGACTTTTAGCTCATATTGTAAAAAACAATGGTTACAAAGTTGGATTTACAACCTCCGACGGAATTTATGTGCAAAATCACATGATGGAAAAAGGAGATACTACCGGACCAATTTCTGCCGAATATATTTTGAAAGATCCAACAGTAGAATTTGCTGTTTTAGAAACAGCTCGTGGCGGAATTCTTCGCTCTGGATTGGGTTTCAGCCGTTGCGATATCGGAATCATAACCAACATTCAAGAAGATCATTTAGGAATATCTGACATTCACAATTTGGAAGATTTAGCACGTGTAAAAGCGACAGTCGTAAAAAGTGTTCGAAAGGATGGTTGGGCGATTTTAAACGCCGAAGACGAACAATGTTTGAAAATTGCCAACGAATTGAGTTGTAATATTGCTTATTTCAGCATGGATGAAAACCATCCAAAAGTGAAAGAATTTGCTAAAGAAGGTAAAATTGTTGCCGTATATGAAAACGGATTTATTACCATCAAAAAAGGCGAATGGAAAATTAGAGTCGAAAAAGCTAATCATGTTCCATTAACAATGGGCGGAAAAGCACGATTCATGATTGCCAATGTTTTAGCTGCCACTTTAGCTGCGTATTTACAAGGATTTAAAACAGAAGACATTAGTTTGTCACTCCAAACTTTCATTCCGAGTGCCGCTCAAACTCCAGGTAGAATGAACATATTTGAATTCAGAAAATTCAAAGTATTGATTGATTTTGCGCACAATCCATCAGGATATAAAGGTGTAGAAGAATTTTTGAATAGCGTTGAAGCCACCAAAAAAATCGGAATTATAGCCGGAGTTGGTGATCGTCGTGACGAAGATATTAAAGAATGTGCGACCATTGCAGCGCGTATGTTTGACCATATTATTATCCGTCAAGAGAAGCATTTACGCGGTAGAACAGAAGAAGAAATTATCGGACTCATCATGGAGGGCATCGAAGCTTCGGGCAAAAAAGTAACTACAGAAATCATTAAGCGTGAAGTGGAAGCTATAAAACACGCCATCGACAACGCTGAAGAAGGAAGTTTCATTACGGCTCTAAGTGATGTAGTGACCAATGCTATAGAAATTGTTCAAGAATATTTGGACAAAGAAAACGAAGGAGAATAGATTGGAAGTACTACACTCGAAATACGAAATATAAAGTTGAAGCAAAGGATAATGTCACTAGTCTAACTAAACATTATCCTTTTTTTATACATTTACATTCTTAAAAAAATAAAAAACATGAACAAAAAAATTATACTTTTACTATCCTTTTTTATAGCTTTTACTGTAAATGCACAGGGTAAAAAAATTACACTTGAAGATGGTGTTTTACAACAAGGACGCAAATTTGGCGCGGATAAATTAACGGGTTTTCAGTGGATTCCCAACACTAATAAATATGTTTACTATAAAGATTCGTGGACTCTTATGGTACTCGGAACTCAGGGCCCAAGTGCTATAGATTTGCCAACCTTGACACAAATCAATACCGCATTAGGAACCAAACTCAAAAACTTTTTTGGCACAACTTGGATGGATGCCAACACGCTTTTAATCACAGAAAATGGAAAGTATTACTCGTATTCACTCCCCTCAAAATCGGGTAAAAAAATACTAGAAACTTACGAGAATGCCGAAAATCAAACCTTAGACAAAGTCAATCAAAACGTGGCTTTTACTGAAGAAAATAATTTGTACTTCATCAATAAAAACAACCAAAAAGTAACGGTGACTGCCAACTCGGATAAAAATATCGTTTCGGGTCAAGCAGTTTCTAGAAGTGAATTCGGAATTTCAGGCGGTATTTTTTGGTCGCCAAAATCATCCTATTTAGCTTTTTACCAAAAAGACGAAACCGATGTAGCCGATTACCCTTTGTTGGACATTAATGAAACACCCGGAAAACTAGTGTCTATAAAATACCCTATGATTGGTCAAAAATCAGAAAAACCAAAAGTCGGTATTTATAATCTTGCTACTGGAAAAACGGTTTTCATTGCTCCAAAAAACAATCCTGAAGATTACCTCACCAATGTATCATGGTCACCAGACGAAAAATACGTTTTAATTGCCGAGGTAAATCGCGGACAAAACGATATGAACCTCAACGTTTATGATGCAAATTCAGGAGCGTTTATCCGAACTATTTTAAATGAAACCAACAGTAAATGGGTTGAACCAGAACACGATGCGTATTTTCCGAATGCGAATTCAAACAACTTTATTTGGTTTAGTGAAAAAAGTGGTTTTCAAAATTTGTACTATTATTCGATTGACGGAAAATTAATCAAACAACTCACCAACAATACCTTTCCGGTACGAGAAATTGTTGGATCTAATCCAACTGGTACCGAAATTTATTTTAAAGCAACTGGCGAAAACGGCACCAATATGTTGGTCTATAAAGTCGATTTGAAGGGAAAACAAACCCTAATTACCAAAGATTTAGGCGTTCACAACGTGAGCATTTCATCGGATGGAAATTATATTTTCGACGAATTTTCTAACCATACAACACCTTCAAAGTCAGTTTTGTACGACAAAAAAGGAAAAACAACCATTTTATTAGAAAGCAAAAACAAATACGAAGGATATGAAATGGGTTCTGCCGAAATCAAAGCCATCAAATCAGCCGACGGAACAACCGATTTATACACCCGATTAATCAAACCAAGCAATTTTGACGCTTCTAAAAAATACCCTGTTTTGGTCTACGTTTATGGCGGTCCACATGCACAAATGATAACCAACTCGTACTTGGACGGTGCTAATTTGTGGATGTATTGGATGGCAGAACAAGGCTATTTGGTATTTACCTTAGACAACAGAGGTTCTGACAATCGCGGTTTTGCCTTTGAAAGCGCCATTCACGGTCGATTGGGTGTTAACGAAATGGACGATCAAATGAAAGGCGTTGACTATTTAAAATCGCTTCCGTATGTTGATGGCAACCGATTGGCAGTACACGGTTGGAGTTATGGCGGATTCATGACAACTTCTCTGATGCTTAGAAAACCTGATGCTTTTAAAGTGGGCGTTGCAGGCGGACCTGTAACCGATTGGAAGTATTACGAAATTATGTACGGTGAACGCTATATGGACACGCCAGCCGAAAATCAGAAAGGTTTTGACGAAGCCAATACGTTGAATTATGTCAAAGATTTGAAAGGAAAACTACTTTTAATTCACGGAACCAGCGATGATGTTGTAGTCATGCAACACAATTTTGCTTTGGTTAAGAAATTTATAGAGGCAGGAAAACAAATCGATTTTTTTCCGTATCCAATGCACAAACACAACGTTCTGGGTAAAGATCGCGTGCATTTAATGACTAAGGTGTTGAATTATGTGATTGAGAATAATAAGTAGTGCCTGAGTGCCTGAGTATAAAATTAAAATATATTAAAATAAAAATCCGCATCAGCGGATTTTTTTTATGAACAAACTAAGAAATCTAAGTCACTCAGCAACTCAGGCACTTCCTACGTTTTTTGTTTTTTCTTTCGCGCCGCAGGGAACAATACATTATTCAATATCAATCTAAAACCTGGCGATGTAGGATGCAAATCTAAAACCGTTGGTTCGTCTCCCACACGATGTTGGTAATCTTCAGGATCGTGCCCGCCATAAAACGTAAACATACCTTTTCCTTTCTGTCCGTGAATGTATCGAGCTTCACCATTAATTTCGTTTTCACCTAGGACCAAAACATTTGATTTAACTAAATTTCGTTCAAACGAGGTAGTCTGTCCCATAAACCCTTTGACCAATTGGGTGTGATTTTGACAAAGCATACTCGGAATCGGATCCCATTTTGCCGAAAACTCCATTAAAGTGAAGTAATCTTTGTCCATCATGACGCGACGTTTTTCTGTCATGTCAATATCAGAAAATTCATAATGTTCTGGTTTTCTGTCCAATATAAAATCTTTAAAAGCAAACGTTTTTGAATAATCAATTTTAGATTGGTAGTTGGGTTCGCTATCATCGCCGTCAAACATGGGTTCGCAAATATCATGACCTTCGGCGGAAAGAGCGATATCAAAGCTGTCAGTTGCTGAGCACATTGCAAACATAAATCCACCTCCAATTACAAAATCTCTAATCTTTTTTGCAACAGCCAATTTCACTTCAGAAACTTTAGCATAGCCTAATTTTTTAGCTGAGTTTTCAGCTTCTTTCTTTTGTTCTATATACCATGGCGCATTTCTATACATTCCGTAAAACTTTCCGTATTGGCCAGTAAAATCTTCATGATGCAAATGCAACCAATCGTACAATAAGAGTTCGTCTGCCAAAACTTCTTCGTCATAAACTTCTTTGTACGGAATTTCGGCATATTTCAACACCATCGTCACTGCATCGTCCCAAGGTTGTTTTCCTTTAGGGGTATATACCGCTATTTTTGGTGCTTTTTCAAGTACCACGGTTTCCATATTTTGGGATGGACTTGAAATTTCGTCTAAAATTTGGTTGGCTTCAGTATCAGAAATCACTTCGAAACTAACACCGCGAATTTGACATTCTTTGCGAATATCGGGTGCATCGGGCAATAAAAAAGAACCTCCGCGATAGTTCAATAACCAACTTGCTTTGTACTGTTTATCCAAACACCAATAGGTAATTCCGTAGGCTTTTAGATGATTTTTTTGCGAAACATCATCCATTGGTAACAAAATAAAATTTGCCAAACTGCTCGTTGTGCTAACCAAAAAGAAGAAAAACCAAACAAAAGATTTTTTTATAACCTTCATTTTAAAAAATATTTAGTCCGAAGATACTATTATTTACTACAATTGTAATAATAAAATTTTGTTAAACTAAAAGTAATACTAAATAGAAAAACACGTAAAACTACGTATATGGGTGTAAAATTTTGTTTATACTTTTGAAAAAATAATTGAATTAAGAGGTACTTATGAATAACAACAACTTCTATCCAAAAAATAGCGAATCTAAAAACGCCACTTTTATAAAAAAAACGGTGATTTTACTCTTAGTCTGTATCGTTATTATTTATTTAGTTTTATCTATAAAGTTCCTATTGAGCTAAAGTTTGGCTCAAAACGACAAATAATCAATATCAATAAATTTATTTTGAATTGCATACACTACTAATCCAGCAATATTTTTTGATTCCGTTTTTGAAAGTAGATTGTTTCGATGTCCTTCAACAGTTCTTGGACTAATACATAATGCTTCGGCAATTTCATTTGTATTGAATTGTTGGCAAATAAACTGTAACACCTCTTTTTCTCTTGTAGTCAAATGCTCCTCGCTTATCATGCCTTTCGATTTTGTGTCTGAGGGTAAAATTCCTTCATGAATAACCATTAACACATTTTCGTTGTAATAAAATCCGTTTTTATACACTTCATTAATGGTTTGAATCATTTCGGTTGGAGTGGCATTTTTTACCAAATAAGAAGCTGCTCCCACATTGATCATATTGGCAATAAAGGAGTTAGTGTTATAACTAGTTAATGCAATAATTTTAATATTTGGAAAAGTACTATGAATTATTTTTGTGGCTTCCACCCCATTTAAAAAAGGCATTTTTAAGTCCATTAAAATAATATCTGGAACTACTTTAGCGTTGGCACTTAAAAAATTTATCAACTCACTGCCATTAGATGCTTCGAATAAAACATTAAAATTATTCTCTCTATTTAACAAAAATGCGATTCCTCTTCGGAACAATTCTTCATCATCTGCTAAAATTATATTGATTACTTTATCCATAATTTAAAAGCTAAATAATACTTGAGTTCCTTTATTTATATTCGATGTGATTTTCATCGTTCCAGTTATGAAATTGATACGTCCTTCGATATTTTTCATCCCAAGCCCTTTCTGATTTTTTTCACTGGATATATCAAATCCAATTCCATTATCAGCATAAGAGCACATATTTACTCCATTTATAACATCAAAAGTAATTGAAATTTCACTCGCTTTTCCATGACGTAAAGAATTGTTCATCAACTCTTGTAAAACTCGAAAAATATGTAAATGTTTATAACCATCAACAGCATCAAAATTGAGTTGGCTTTGATAATTTACTTTAACCGATTGGCTACTATTGAATTCTGAAGCCAATTCGGCAATACCAGCGTTCAATCCAAATTTTTCCAAAACGGGTGGTAATAAATCGTGAGCAATTCTGCGTGAATTTTCTAACGCCTTGGTGGTTAAATCAATAATGTTATTTGTTATTTCATCCGTTTCAGATGACGTTAAATTAGGTGCACTTAACATGTGACTGTTCAATGAAACAATGTTTAATTTTGAACTAATATCGTCATGCAAATCTTGCGCTATGCGTTTGCGTTCTTCTTCTTGGGCAATAATAACAGCACTTAGCAAATCTTTCTGATAAGTCAGTTCCAGATTTTTCTTTTCAATTTCTTGCTTGATGATTTTTTTTCTTGAAAAATAAAAAAACAAAATCAAAACCAAAGCCATTAATAAAAAGGCGAAAAATGTATAAAAAACAACTTTAATTATTTCAGCATCATTCATATTGTTTTTTTGACTTTTTAGTTAAAAAAATACCAACTACTTCATACATAATAAATAATTGATACACGATATAGAGGTACACATTTAATTGGTTAATTGATTTAAAAGCATCTGACTTTAATGACAGTAAGAGGTTCGCAGTCAAAAAAACAACTGTACTCCCAAATAAATAAATTAGAAGTCCTACGTTTATATAATAATATTCTTTTTTTTCATTTAATAAATTATACAAATGAAAGCTGGAATAAATAATTAAAGATAGAGAGGTGATAAAAATTTCAAGTAAATTAAACTTATGAAAAAGACTCCAATCTAATGCATATTGAATTCCTAAAACTAAGGCACATAAAATTACACTAGATATAATTATATCTTTTTGAAAAGTATCTTTT
>CANLLR010000041.1 GCA_947491985.1 Flavobacteriaceae bacterium
GTTATTGGTGGTGAAGGAAATGGTGGAATTATTTATCCCGAGTTGCATTACGGAAGGGATAGTTTGGTTGGAGTTGCCTTGTTTTTAACTTATTTGGCGAGCTTAGACGTAACGGTTGCTGAGCTACGAGCGAGTTATCCACAGTATTATATGAGTAAGAATAAAATCGAATTAACACCTCAAATTGATGTCGATGCTATTTTAGTTGGAATGACGGAAAAGTACAAAAACGAAGATATTACGACAATTGACGGTGTGAAAATTGATTTCGCCACCGAATGGGTACATTTGCGAAAATCGAATACCGAACCCATTATCCGAATTTACACCGAAGCACCAACACAAGAAGCTGCTGATACATTGGCTTTGCGAATAATTGACGAAATTAAAGCGGTTGCTGGAATTTGATTTTACGATTATTGAATCGATAATCCACAATTCACAATTCACAATTCACAATTCACAACTCAGAACCAACAATTACATGTCTTATTACACTAAATTACTTCTTATAACAGCGGTATCTTTTTTACTAGTGAATTGCACCTCAGTAGAAAAATACAATAAAAAGTTAGCGCAACCCATCGCTGAAGAAAAGCTACAAAAAGACATCGATTATACCCAACAAAAGCTACAGAAATTGTATCCTAATTTGTACGGATATATTTCGAAATCTCAACTCGACGCCAAGTTTGATAGCATTCGTAAAGTGGTAAACAAACCCATGACGAGTAACGAATTTTATTTTGTTATTAGTCCGGTTATCGCTTCCGTTCGTCAAGGTCACATGACAATGACGCCCATTTCAAAACGAGTTTCAAAAGCCGATGCCAAACGCTATAAAAAGAGTGGCGACGGACCTTTATCACAGTTTGTTTTTGAATGGCAAAATGAAAAGCTTTATGTAGTTAAAAGTAAAGCAAAGAAAAATAAAGTGATACATGGGGCAGAAGTAGTGACTATCAATTCGGTACCACCGCAAGACATTTATACAAAATACCGAAAATCATTTACTTCTGATGGTTTTAATACAACGTTTTTACGCAAATTTTTCACCAAGCGTTTTTCGGTGTATATGACCAACGAAATAGGGGTTAATGACAGTTTAACGTATGTTTTTAAGCAAAATGATTCGATTATTACTCGTGTCGTTTCACGAAATAAACCAATAGTTAAAACTAAAACGGCTTTAAAAGTTACAGACTCTACCAAAGTTGTTTCCAAAATACCCGTAGATAAATCCAAATTAAAAGCGGAAAGAAAACGCAAACGGATATACGGTTATGATGATATTGCCAAAGAATATAGTAAGAGTTTAACAATAGTTCCATCTGATAGTACGGTGGCGATTTTAAAAATTAAAAATTTTACGAAAGGCAAATATTTCAAAGCCTATGACATCTTATTCGATTCGATAAACAACAACAACATCCAAACTTTAATAATTGATATTCGAGATAATCCCGGTGGAAGAGTAGCAGAGATAGTCAATTTATATTCGTATCTCACGGATAAAGAATTTACCATTTTACAACCAGCAGAAGTTACCTCTAAAACGAGTTTATGGAGAACAGGAATTTTTAAATCGTCACCAGTAATTGCGTATCCGTTTATCGTATTTGGATATCCGATTTACATGACGTATTCGTATTTGCGAACGACGCAAAATGCTGATGGTTCGTATCAGTATAAACTAACAGGTTCGCGCAAACGAGAAAGTAATCCGAATCATTTTAAGGGAAAATTATACGTATTGATTAACGGTGGCAGTTTTTCTGCTTCTTGTATTTTGTCATCTTCATTAAAAACAAATCCGAACGTTACTTTTGTAGGAGAAGAAACAGGCGGAGCATTCAACGGCACTGTTGCTGGAATTATGCCATTGGTGGATTTACCTAATTCTAAAATTCCGTTGCGATTGGGATTGATGAACATTCAAACCATCAATCAAACTGATGTAATAGGAAGAGGTATTTTTCCTGACAAAGAGATCATTCCATCGCTTCAAGATAAAATTAATAACAAAGATACTGAGTTGGAGTGGATATTGAAGGATGTCAAAAAATAAGCATTTAGTTATGACCAAAATGTTAACAAACTAGTTTCTTACTCCTAAAACTAAGTGGTTTTTAAAAAACGTGGTATTTTTCTGTAAGAATTTAATACTAACATAACGACTTTAACAAAATAAAGTTTTATCATTGTTGTTCGAATTGAATAACGATTTAATAGGCATGCTAAAAGTGCTGAAAATGAATACGAAACTCCTATGAATATAAAATTCCCCGCCGTTAATAGTCTTCAAAAATTAGTTATATTCTTACTTTTTTTAATGGTTAATGTTGGATTTAGCCAATCGTCTTGCCCGAATTCTGATTTTGAATCGGGGACACTTACTGGTTGGCAAGGAGCAGTGGGTGTGTGTTGTCCGATTAATGCAACTACAGCCGGAATCGTAACAGGTAGACATACCATAATGTCTGGTACAGGTACCGATCCTAATACTTGTGATGTGGTTACTGTTGTTGCTCCAGGCGGATTGTATTCGGCACGACTAGGAAATGACGGCTCAGGAGCCCAAGCAGAAAAATTATCGTACTCTATTACTGTTTCTGCTGCTAATGCACTTTTTATATACAAATATGCTGTTGTTTTAGAGGATCCTGGACATTTACCAAGTGAGCAACCACGTTTTCAAATTCGGGTTTTAGATGCCACTGGGACACTTATTGACCCAATATGCGGAGAATATACAGTAGTTTCTGGTGATAATATTCCGGGATTTCAAACATGTTTTGGATCGATACGATATAAAGATTGGACTACCGTTGGACTCGATTTAACGTCTTACATCGGACAAACTATAACTATCGAATTTGCTACTGGTGATTGTGATCTAGGGGGTCATTATGGTTATGCCTATGTAGATGCGTATTGCTCTCCGTTGCAAATTAGTTCAACTTATTGCACAGGTTCATTTGCTGCAGTTTTAACGGCTCCAATTGGATTTACATATTTATGGAACACGGGTGCCACAACCCAATCTATTAATGTGAACAATCCAAATGCGGGATTAACGTATACTTGTTTGTTGACATCTGTAACAGGTTGCACTGTCAATATTTCTACCAATCTTACACTTTTTGATCCGATAGCCAATTTTACGATAACCAACACCTGTTATGATGCTGCTATTTTTCAAAATACTACAGCGCTTCCTTTTGGGACTATTCTTGACACATTTTCATGGAACTTTGGTGATGGAACCACTGCAAATATAGAGAATCCAACTCATATTTTTTCAGCACCTGGCACCTATAATGTAACATTTACCATTTCAAACGCTTTGGGATGTACTAGTACTACAACGTATCCTGTAACTGTTTATCAATCACCTACCGCGAGTATAAACTATACAGGAGGTAATTTTTGTACCTATGTAACTACGCCACAAACGGTTAATTTAACGGGAACAAATTTATATTTAGGAGGTACTTTTATATCCACAGCAGGTTTGACATTAGACGCTACCACTGGAGCGATAACTCCAAGCACAAGTACTCCTGGAAATTATGTTGTTTCTTATACCATTCCAACTGCCAATGGTTGTAGTGTTCCTCCATCTACTGTAAATGTCACGATTACATTGGCACCGACTGCGACTATTTTATATCCTAATTCGCCTTACTGTGGTAATCTTACTGCACCACAATCTGTACTATTAAACGGGACTAGTTCTTATACGGGAGGTGCTTTTACATCCACACCTGGATTAACAATTGATAGTGTAACGGGAGCTATAACACCAAGTACTAGTTCTTCGGGTACCTACATCGTAACCTATACTGTTCCCGCAGTTGGTGGTTGTACGAGTTTCCCTGTGACAACGTCAGTGACAATTATTTCTTATCCGACTGCTGCTTTCACTTATGCTGGAACTCCTTTTTGTACGTCATTAAATGCATTGCAACCAGCATCTATTTCTGGAACTTTTACTTTTAGTGGTGGCGTATACAGTGCACCAACAGGATTGAGTTTGAATTCGGTTACGGGTGAGATAAACCCGAGTCTAAGTTTACCTGGAACTTATATTGTTACTTATACTATTCCATCAATTCCAAATTGTACGCTTTCACCTGTTACAACCAGCGTAACTATTACTAATTTGCCTTCTGCAGCCCTATCGTATGGTACTCCTTTTTGTAGGGATGTAACCACACCGCAACCTGTAAACCTATCAGGTACATTTGCTTATACAAATGGAGTATATACAGCAACTCCAACTGGATTAGTAATCAACAGTACAACGGGAGCAATTACTCCAAGTGCAAGTAACGCAGGAACGTATGTAATTACATATACTATTCCAGCTACTGCAGGATGCGCTGCCATCCCAGTTACCACAACCGTGGTCATCAATCCACTACCAGAACCCACTTTAGTGGATGGTGATATTTGTTTTAATGCGAATGGTGTTTTGGTTCGTCCTTATTCTTTTGTAAGTGGATTAACAATATTTAGTTATTCGTTTGAATGGTTTTTTAATGGTGCCCTCATTGCAGGAGCAAATCAAAGTTATTACACATCAAATGCTGTGGGTAATTATTCGGTTGTAGCTACCAATTTACTAACAGGTTGTAAAAACAGTCCAGTTGTTGGTTCTGTTATCGCTGCTCAAATGGCAACTGATTTTTACACGAGTATAGATGATACTTTTACCGATAATAATGTAATGACGGTAATAGTTCAAGGTGGAACAGGGCCTTTTTATTACCAATTGGACAATGGACCGCTGCAAACATCTAATGTTTTTTATCAAGTTCCATCTGGAGTTCATACGGTTACAATTACTGACGATACCAATTGTACTGTTTTAACAAAACCAGTTACAGTAATGGGATATCCAAAATTCTTTACCCCCAATGGAGATGGTCCGAATGAATACTGGAACATTTACTATTATAACAATTTACCTGAAGCACAAGTCTTTATTTTTGACCGTACAGGCAAGTTTTTAAAACAGATTGATCCAAGAGGAAATGGTTGGGATGGTTTGTATAACGGATCTCAAGTACCAGCTACAGATTATTGGTTCTTAGTGAAATACAAAGAAAATAACTTAAATGGTGTTCGAGAAGAAAGAGAGTTTAGAGCGCATTTTGCGCTAAAAAGATAATTACGAACTACAGGACAACATTGAACAGCCGACTTTTTCACGTGCCCAATCGGGACGCTTGGCATACCATTTTTCGTGTTGTTGTTGTTCGCTGTAAGGATGTTGTAAAACGGTATATAATTCGTCAATTAAACTAAAATCGTCAGCATTAGCAGTATCTATAGCCAATTGAGCCATGTAGTTTCTGAGTACGTATTTCGGATTTACAGCATCCATGCTCTCTTTTCTTTTTTCGTCACTTATTATTTCTTTTTGTAATCGGTCTAGATACCTTTTGAACCAAATTTCCCAAGCTTTTAAAATGGTTTTACTAATTTCTTGAGGTTTGTAAAAGGCATTATTGATGGTAGAAATAGCGCCACCTGTTGAAAACTCTTTTTTTACAAAAGCCAACTCTCTAAAAAAGATTGTCATATCCGTTTCTGATAATTGCAGTACTTTTTCAAGTTCGGTGATGAGTATTGTGTTTTCTCTACTATGTTGCTGTATGCCTAATTTTTGCATCATCATATCCATATAATCACTTTCGTATAGTTCGGCAAAATTATTTAAAATAGCTTCTAGAGGAGCTGCTTCTTCAATTAGTGGAAAAAGCGCATTGGCCAATTGGTATAAATTCCACAATGCAATATCAGGTTGGTTGCCATAAGCATAGCGTTTGTGCTGGTTATCGGTAGTGTTGGGTGTCCAATTCAAATTGTAGTCTTCCAACCAGCCATACGGACCGTAATCAATTGTTATGCCGTGAATCGACATATTATCAGTATTCATCACACCATGAACAAAACCCACACGTTGCCATTGTACAATCATTTTACGTGTGTTCGCAGCAACCGATTTAAAAAAAGCAAGATAGCTTTCTTTGGTTTCGCCTTTTATTTCTGGGAAATAGTGTTTAATAGTAAAATCAGTTAGCAATTTTATATTTTTGCCATCATTTCGAGCGCTAAACAATTCAAAACTTCCAAAGCGAATAAATGAAGGTGCCACTCTACACACCACAGCTCCTTTTTCATAATCAGGATGTCCATCATACAACATGTCACGCATAACAGCATCTCCAGTCGTCATCAAACTTAACGATCGCGTAGTGGGAACACCCAAATAAAACATGGCCTCACTGCACAAATGTTCCCGTATGGAAGAGCGCAATACCGCTAAACCATCTGCATTACGAGAATACGGGGTTTTGCCAGCACCTTTCAATTGCAACATATGCATTTGTTGGTTGTGTTCTACTTCGGTTAAATTAATCGCACGACCATCACCCAATTGTCCCGCCCAATGCCCAAATTGATGACCACCATAACACATGGCAAAAGGTTGTGTATTTGGGAGTACTTCTTTACCAGAGAAAGTAGTTAAAAATTGCTCCGATTCTATTGCATCTGATGAAATGCCAAGTAGTTCAGCAACAGCAGATGACACGTGAAGTAATTTAGGTTGCGACGGAGTTCGTGGTGTAACATACGAAAAACAGGCCTCATAAACTTGTCGAGTTGCATTAGACAGATCAGTATCAGCAGGCAATTCGGGAGTAAATCGGTTAGTGATTTTTAAATTCATGATGCTGGGGACGTTAACTTTCAAAGTTACTAAATTAACGGAACGATTTCGATTTAAAATCAATAAATAATTAAAAAAATGTATCTTTGATGTCAAATTTTAACAGCATGACTACAACGGAAACCGTAACTCAATTAGAACTGTATTTTCAACAATTTCGAAAAAACATTATCGGAATTGATCAAGAATTTTTGTCGCCTTTTGGGAAACAAAAAATTATTTATACGGATTGGACTGCTAGCGGACGGTTGTACCGACCAATTGAAGAAAAATTGATGAACGAATTTGGTCCGTTTGTAGCCAATACACACACCGAAACATCGATTACCGGAACGGCAATGACAATGGCATATCACGAAGCACGCCACATTATAAAACACCATGTAAATGCAAATGAAGATGATGTAATTATTACAGATGGTACTGGAATGACAGGTGTGGTGAATAAATTTCAACGCATACTTGGACTCCGAATTCCAGAGAATTTAAAAGAATTTACGACCATTCCAAAAGCAATAAAACCAATTGTTTTTATATCTCATATGGAACATCATTCTAACCAAACATCATGGCTTGAAACCATTGCCGATGTAGTGGTCATTCCGTGTGACGATGAAGGTTTGTTCTGCCTAAACGAATTCAAAAAATTAGTGGCACAATACAACGATCGAAGTTTTAAAATTGCTTCTATCACTTCGTGTTCTAATGTTACCGGAATACGAACGCCCTATCATGAAGTTGCCAAAATTATGCACCAAAATAACGGTGTGTGTTTTGTAGATTTTGCTTGCTCTGGACCGTATGTTGATATCGATATGCATCCGTCAGACAGCGAATGTTATTTGGATGCGATTTTCTTTTCACCTCATAAGTTTTTGGGCGGACCAGGTACTTCGGGTGTTTTGGTTTTTCATAAAAATTTATACAAAAATAATGTTCCCGATTGTCCGGGTGGCGGAACCGTAAGTTGGACCAATCCTTGGGGAGAACACAAATACATCGACAATATTGAAGATAGAGAAGATGGAGGAACACCAGGATTTTTGCAAGTAATTAAAACAGCATTGGCGATTCAATTGAAAGAGCAAATGGGTGTTAAGAATATTTTGGACCGCGAACACGAATTGGTTGACTATGTTTTTGAACAATTGGGCAACGTGAGTCAGATTAAAATCTTAGCCAAAGAACACCAAGATCGATTGGGTGTTATTTCCTTTTATATAGACGATTTGCATTTTAATTTGGGCGTCAAAATCTTGAATGATAAATTCGGAATACAAACACGTGGCGGTTGCAGTTGTGCAGGTACTTATGGCCATTTTTTATTGCATGTTGATCAAGAAACCTCACATGATTTGGTATGTCAAATAACTTCAGGTGATTTGATTAAAAAACCAGGATGGATTAGAATGTCGATACATCCAACGACGACTACTGAAGAAATTAAATACGTTTGTGAATGTATTATAGACTTGGCTTTGCACCACAAATCGTGGTCGGAGGATTATGTTTACAATGCAAAAAATAACGAATTTCATCATAAAAATGCGTTGCATTTAGAAGAAGCGATGGTGAAGAATTGGTTTAGAGAATAGAGAAAAGACAAAACCTTTACATCTTCTTATTTCCTTTTATGCTTCCAACGTTTGTGTGTCCACAAATAAAACTCGGGCGCTTCTAGAATTTGCTGTTCTACTTTTTGCATAAACAACTCCGATAGTTTATAATCAGGAACCGAGCGTACATCGTCACTCAATACTTCAAAAGTAGCTTCGTAATACCCACGTTTTACTTTTTTTACTTTTAAGTAAATCATGTTCATGTCGTATTTTTTAGCCAAGACTTCGGCACCAATATGAATAGGCGTTTCAATTCCCATAAAAGTAGACCAATATAGCGATTCAGACCATCGTGGCGTTTGATCGCTGGCAAAACCATAAATACCGAGTATACCCGCTTTGGCATTACTTTCAATAGTAGTATTCGTTTCTTTGGTAGTAATTAAAAAGGCTTTAAATTTTGATCGGATGTTTTTTACTAATTTATCAAAGTGTGGATTAGCAATTTTTTTATAAATCGCATAGCCTTTAAAACTTATCTTGTAATTCATAGAAATTACCCATTCGTAAGTAGCATAATGCGCAATCATAACGGCAATACTTTTCTGTTTCTTTTCTAAATCGAGGTAGACATCGAGATTGGTGAATTGAAATCGCTTCTCCATTTCCTGTTGAGAAATACTCATCGTTTTAATCATCTCCAAAAACATATCACACATGTGATGGAAGAATTTCTTTTCAATGACTCTTCGTTCCGCTTCAGACAAATGCGGTAAAGCTTTGGCTAAATTGTTGCGAACGGTTTTTTTTCTGTAGCTTAAAATATAATACACCAATCCGTATACCGCATCCGAAAACAAATACAACAAACGAAACGGAAGTATCGAAATAATCCAAAGAATAGGGTAGAGTAAAAGGTAAACGAGGTACTGCATTCGTAATTTTTATGCAAATATACATGTATTCGCAATTTTATCTAATCGGTTTAACAAATCCTAAAGAAGTATTGTTATTTTTACTGAAATTATGAGGTATGGATTGGAATTTATTTCTGTTAGCAATTATTGCAGCGAATGTTTTGTTTAGTATGAAAGGCTTTGATGATAGGGCCTTTTTTAGAAAATATGAGTTTCACGTGGGAAGTATTCGCTCAGGCGAACAAATTCGGATGTTTTCCTCCGGGTTTTTACACGTCGACATTGCGCATTTGGCTTTTAATATGCTAACATTATACTTTTTTGCACCAGTTGTTTTTGGCAATTTGGGCAACTTTTCATTTTTGTTAGTTTATGTTGGAAGTTTGATTTTTGGTAGTCTACTGACCATGATTTTTCATAAAGACGATTACAGTTACCGTGCAGTTGGTGCTTCTGGTGCAGTAACAGGCGTTTTGTATTCGGCTATTTTACTCAATCCAGATATGGAAATTTATATGTTTTTTATTCCCATTGGAATTCCAGCTTATATTTTCGGAATTGGCTATCTACTTTATTCGATATACGGAATGAAAGCAAAAAATGACAACATTGGTCACACAGCGCATTTTGGTGGAGCGATTGGTGGTTACATCATCACCTTATTAAAAGCACCCGAATTGTTTACAACCAATACCATTATAGTTATCTTATTAGCGGTTCCTATTGCTATTTTATTTTTTATGGCAAAAAGCGGCAAATTATAAATTGGCATAACTTTTGGAAACCTACGCCTAAATTAAAAACAATAAACATGAAGAAAGCAATTGTAATTTTAACCGTTTTTTTAACTGCTATGACCTACGCCCAAGAACAAAAACAAATTCCACAAATCAATGTCAGTGGTGAAGGAAAAATTAAAGTAACACCCGATAAAATTTTGGTTAGCATCGGAGTAGAAAATGTAGGTAAAGATGCTACAGAAGTTAAAAAGCTAAACGATGAAACAGTTGACAAAGTCATTAAATTCATTAAAAAATTTGGCATTCCAACAGCCGATTATCAAACCACCAACGTAAGTTTAAACAGAACCTATGATTACGATAAAAAGAAATACAACTTTCAAGCGTCACAAAGTATTATAATTACTTTAAGAGACATTACCAAATACGATAGTTTGATGATGGGATTGGTCGATAACGGAATCAATAACATTGGCAATGTCGAATTCCAATCGTCTAAAATAGAAGAATACAAATCGGCTGCACGAAAAGAAGCCATGAAAGAAGCCAAACGCAAAGCCGAAGATTATGTGTCGGTGTTGGGACAAAAAGTTGGAAAAGCGCTTTTAATCTCGGATGCTTCTACAGCCTACTATCCACAACCAATGTACAAAGAAATGAGAACGATGGCAGCAGTTGATTCCGCTCCACAAGAAACACTTGCTGTTGGCGAAATTGAAGTCACTGCAAATGTAACTGTAAGTTTTTTGTTAGAATAAATAGTAATAGGATTGCGTCAGTTCGAGTGATTTATAAAAACAAAGACGCTAGTTTTAGTTTCTGTAAATAGTATCGAGAACTAATTATAATTAATGACCATTTGAAAGAATGATCTTTTTTTTTTTACACTATTTGTCATGCTGACGTAGGAAGCATCTCATCAAGTAGGAATGTTCTGCCACTCCTAAGGATTGCTTTCAAATAGCCTTCGGGGTTTTGACGTTCCACACATCAGGATTACTCCGCTGCGCTCTGTGATCCTGACAAAGCTACGCTTTGAAAATGCCAAATAAAAAAAGTGCTCAAGTAGAACTTGGTACTTTTTTTATGTTTGGTATTCATTCGTGGGGAGAGCAGGATTTTGCTTTACTGCGTTACGCAACATCCGTAAGGGTGCCCCTTACTCAAATAGTAAAAACAAAAAACCCATCAAGCGAGCTTATGGGTTTTTCTTTTTTTACTACTTGTGTGGGGAGAGCAGGATTCGAACCTGCGAAGACGTAGTCAGCAGATTTACAGTCTGCCCTCGTTGGCCGCTTGAGTATCTCCCCGTTGGTCATTGCTGCTGCAAATATAAAAACACTTTTATAGTTTGCAAACTAAAACACACTTAATTTGGTGACTAATTTTCAACTTTTTGAAAATGAATTATATAAAAAAATCTCCACTAGGGAGATTTTATATTTTTAGGTCAATTGAAATTACGATGCCGATAATAATTCTAAAACTTTCGCTTTTAATTCGGCTCCTCTTAAATCTTTTGCCACAATTTTTCCTTTACTGTCTAAAACATAAGTAGTCGGAATTTGCTCAACATTATATTGTACAGCAATAGGATCATTGAATTCCATTAAATTAGATACTTGTGTCCAAACTAATTTGTCAGCTGTAATCGCTTCTTTCCATTTGTTAAGATCTTTGTCTAATGACACACCAATGATGTTCAATCCTTTTGCGTGTAACTCATTGTACAAAGCAACTACCGCTGGGTTTTCTTTACGACATGGTTCACACCAAGACGCCCAAAAGTCAATAACGGTTACTTTTCCCAACGATTGTTTTAATGAAACGATTTTTCCGTCTGGAGATTTAGCAGCAAAATCAGGAGCCGTTTGTCCTACGCTTACAGCAGCAGGATTCGCTTTTGGTTTTTTATCTGTTGCTTCGATTGCTTTGATTTGGTCTTTTATCTTTTTACCTACTTTGGTATTTTTGATAGAAGCATCAAAACTTTCGAATATTTTTTTTACTTTCTTAATATCAAAGTCTGGAGCTCTAAACATTTCCAATACAATTAATCCAGAGATAAACGACTTTGGATGTGTATCAGGATATTTTACCATCATGTCTTTCAATCCGTTTTGTAATTCACTGTTTTGTTTGATCAATTTGTTTAAAGTAACAGTATCGTTTATTTGCTGAGCTTTTGTAAACGCTTGCATGTTTTTGGTTTGAAAATCCATCATTTTCTTTTGGATTTTCTTTGCTTCATCATTAAACTTTTGAAACTCATCATTATTGTAAGTTCCTCCAATACGAGATAAATTAATAGAATCTTTTTTAACTTCTACCGTAATTTCGTCGTTTTCAACAATCAATGGAAATCCATTATTAAAATCAGGAAACGACAATGAGTACATGGTTGGCTCAGTGATTTTTCCTTTAAATTCAAATTTACCGTCTTTAACTTTAACTGTATCTACTGGAACCATCATCATGGCTGCTTCATCTTGGGTTTGAAGGATCACTGTTTTGCCATCTTCTATACCTTTGGCTGTTCCTGTAATAATAAATTCACCTTTTTTTACTTTACTACATGATGCCATAGTGGCTAGTACCAAAGCAAATAAAACTACTCTTCTCATTTCTTTTTTTAGATTAAATTGTAACTCAGTTCAATTTGAAACCGAATAGGTCTCGGGTGGCAAAAGTAATAAATTAAGTTATTTACTACCTATAAATTATGATTTGTTTTACATAAATACTACATTTCAATTGGTTATTATTGCATTAAATTATAAACATTGCCCAATGTATTGTAATTATATCACTAATTTTGTATTCTAAAACAAATTCATGATCAAGAACATTTCTTTATTAGTAAATCTATTATTTTGTTGTTTCGCTTATAGTCAGTTGGTGATTAACGAAGTAGATTCGAATACACCCAGCACAGATGTCTTGGAATTTGTCGAATTAAAATCGGCTACACCCAATTTCTCACTTGATGGGTATACACTTGTTTTTTTTAATGGAGGTAGTGCCGGCACCGGAACATTAAGTTACTTCGCTTTTGATTTGGATGGATACATCACAGATATTAACGGAATTATTCATTTTGGAAACTCGCAAGTCTCACCCGCACCAATGGGAATTATTCCGAATGAAACCATACAAAATGGTCCCGATGTAGTAGCTATATATCAAGCCAATGCATCCGATTTTCCTTTAGATACTCCAGCGCATACAACAGGTTTTGTGAGTGGCTTGGCCTATTCCAATAGCAATGCCATAAGTCCGTCGCAATTGATGAGTATTTTAGGCATTACTGTTTTTACCAATGAAAACCTAACATCTAACGGAGATACGCGCTCTATCCAACGCAATTCCGATTCAACCTATAGCGTTGCGTTGCCCACTCCAGGGTATAACAATGATGGCAGTGGCGTAGTTTTGAATGGGATTACCATTACACCATCTGTAAGTTTTCTTACCGAAGGGCAACAAATATCCATCACATTTACAACAAACACTCCCGTAACGACATCCGACCTCAATATCAATCTTAGTCTTACCAATGGCAGCTTTAACTCGGGTGATTATTCGGGTTCGTTAGTGACTACCATTCCGGTGGGACAAACATCCGTAAATAAAGTTTTCACTATAGTTGACGATAGCTTGAACGAGGGAGACGAACAGCTGTTGGTTCGTGTTACCACTGTAGCTAGCGGATACATACTGATTAACAACTCTGTTTTTGTTCGGGTTCATGATAATGATTTTACAATACAACCATGGGGAACTCCTTTAGCACCCACGTACTCTTTTGTTGCCGCTACTACACCTGCAGGGTATTACAGTAGCTTAGAAGGTTTATCGGGTGCTGCTTTAAAGCAGGCGGTTCAAAACATAATTGCCGATCCGAGTGTGGTGCGCGCGCACAGTTATGGAGACGTGAACGAAATCTTATTGCAAGCCGATCAAAACCCAGCCAACAGTGGCCAGGTATGGTTGATGTATGTAGAGCGTTCGATGTCTAAAATAGATAATCAAACAAACAGCAGTAATATTGGTGTTTGGAACAGAGAACACATTTGGCCGCAATCGCGTGGTGGATTTCAAGATGGCACTTCGCCGTTTCCAGACGGCATTACTGTTTGGTTACCCACCAATGCCGATGATATTTTAAGCGGTCACTCTGATGCACATCACCTTCGTGCCGAAGACGGTGCCGAAAACAGTCTGCGCAGTAACCGTGATTATGGTTCCGATTACAATGGTCCGAGTGGCAACTCCGGCAGTTGGAAAGGCGACGTAGCGCGTTCTTTGTTTTATATGGCAGTGCGCTACAATGGGTTGAACTTGGTCAACGGGAATCCGGCTGATAATATAATGGGACAAATGGGCGACTTGGCTTCGTTGTTGTTGTGGAACACACTAGACCCACGAGATGATTTTGAAATGAACCGCAACAATTACATTTATACATGGCAATACAATCGTAACCCGTTTATTGATTATCCCAACCTTGCCGATTATATTTGGGGCGCACAAACCGGATTACCTTGGTTTGCTCCGCTTGCTGTTACCACGTTTGCCGACTTAAATGTGGTAGTCTATCCCAATCCGGTTAAAAGTAGTTTTACGATTGCCGGGCTAACCCATCAAAGCACCGTTGAAGTCTACAACAGTTTAGGTGCCAAAGTGTATGAAAACGCATTCATGGGCGATACCGTTATTACTGCCAATTGGTCGAGTGGATTGTATTTTGCACGAATCAACTCAGACGGTAAGAGTGTGGTGAAGAAATTGATGGTGGATTAGGGTAAGCGATAATAGAGGAAAGACAAAGGCCAAACAAAAAAAATCCCTGCAAAAAACAGGGGAGCATTGTACACAATTCATAATATAAATTCATCACCCAATCTCGCACCATATCAAATGATGATCGCTAGCAGCATGAATCTCTTTTTTCAAATCGGGCAACATATCCCATCTGTTGGATGCCGTCCAAGCGCCTTTGCGATATAAACCAGCAGCGGTAACTCGAGCATATAAAGCAGGCGATAGCAAAATATAATCTATTTTGTTACTGACGGTTCCGGTACCATAAGTGCCTTTACCTGCATAGGTTCCGGATTTGAATGTTGGATGGTCGGTTACTTCTTTTAAATCAGTTAAATCGAATAACGGTTGTATTGCCAAGCTGCTAGGTGTATCATTCAAATCGCCCAAAACAACAATCTTATCTTGACCAGCATTCAATAATGCATTGTATATAGCTGCTGTGCGTTCTGATTGTGCTTTGCGCTTATTTCTTGAGGGAGCCGTGTCGCCACCAAACTTGCTTTTAAAGTGATTGGGCAATACCCATACCTTTTCATTGTTTGGTGTTGTAATTAAATATTCGGGACAATCCCTGCTAAATATTATCTTGCCTGTAGCATCTTCATCATAAATATGAGAAACCATAGCGCTAATGGTGTATCCTGTTTTGGTCATGATACCCACGCCGATACCACGTTCGTCATTACCATCTATAACCATTACGTGCTTGTAGGGTGTACCGCCCACGTTTTTTAACACTTGCTTATTGAATTTTTCTAATGAAATACGGTCTTCTGCTTCGACAATACCAATAATATCGGCATTAACGGCAGCAATTACTTTTCCGGTATTGGTAATGGCTATTTCATCTACAGGTTCAAGTTTATGAACTACATCGCCAATCCAATCTTCACCACCTTTGGCTACAATAGTAATTTCATGTGTACCTGGTTTTCGGCTTAACAATTTTCCTTTGTTTTTTCGCAATTCTGCAAACGCACCAGTGTCTGATTTTTGCATGCCAAGAACAACTAAAAGTGCTACTATTCTGGTTTTGTCAACTGGAGTGTAGACCGTTTTTTTTAATAGCGAATTCAATTCGGCTATTTCACCGTTTATTTTTTTAGCGGTTGCTTCATCTTCGTTAAGCGCTTTCGCTCTTCGAAATAAATTCTCTACATTATAAGATACAATTTTCATAGTATACATTGTTATAGGGTTACATTTCTTGACTACTTTCTACCAATTTTATATCAAAAACAGCAGTTATAGTAGTTTCAAACAAGAGCAAAAACACCTGTTTTTTAAAATTATCGTTATGCCAACACATTAATTAGCAATACGATAAAAGTAAATTAACAGTCAAATCTCATATGGCTACAAATAGTTTTTTACTAGTATAATAATGTGCTACAAAACTTTTGTACAACTAACAGTAATTACAAACACAATCATGCATTCTTTTCATTATAAATATATAAACCTACCAAACAAAAAAACGCACTGCTAAAGCAAGGAGTCCAAATCACAACTAGCTTCGCTCCCTTCTTCTTCTTCAGCTCGGGTCATAACTCACATCTCCCGACCATTTCACATAATTTCAATACATTTCCGCAAAATTATATAACAACTCCTAGCGCTACTTTGCCGAATTTTGTCCCATAAGTAAGTATATCTTACTTTATATTATAAATGACAATTTGATAGATTAGCGCAATGGCATTTAATACATAGGAGTTTTCTAATCTTCCGACTATGACCATCGAAACGGTACGCGAGTTAAATACCCATTAATTGTTACTTTATAATATTAAATTTTAATTACTAAACTTATACCATGAAATTATTAATAGTTCTTACTTCACATAGCCAACTGGGCGAAACCCAATTAGGAAATTCCGAAGGCAAAACAGGCTTTTGGATAGAAGAATTTGCCGCGCCCTACTACTTGTTTGAGCAAAATGGATACACGATTACGTTGGCTTCGCCACGTGGTGGTCAACCGCCCATTGATCCCGCAAGTGATACGCCACAAACTCAAACGCCTGTTTTAAAACAATATAAAAATGATACAGAACTCTTAAAAAAGATGAAGCATACCGTTCCTTTGTCTGCCATAGACGCCGTTGATTATGATGCCGTGTTCTATCCTGGTGGACATGGTCCGATGTGGGATTTGGTAAACGATAAAGATTCGATTGCTCTTTTGGAATTTTTTCGTAATAATAATAAACCGATTGCCGCCGTATGTCACGGACCTGTGGTTTTGTTACACGCTATTGATGCCCAAGGCGATTTGTTGTTGAAAGGAAAAAAGGTCACTGGATTTTCCAATACCGAAGAAGCGGCAATCAAGCTTACCAAAGTGGTGCCTTTTTTACTAGAAGATCAATTGAAGATAAAAGGCGGATTGTATTCGAAAGCAGCCGATTGGAAAGCACATGTTGTGGTAGATGGCCTGTTAATTACGGGACAAAATCCAGCCTCATCTGAGGGCGTGGCCAAGGCGTTGATTACAGTTTTGGAAAAGAAATAGGAAATGTATTACTTTCCTCAATAGTAATTAGGAATCCATATATCAATTGGCTGCAACATACCGAGTTACAAATGAGATACACGCTTTTTTAACTAAAAATAGTTCGTAACAGAAATTCGCACTTTTAAAAGATATGTTTTTTTGAAAATACAGGTGGTGGTTTCACTTGTCATTCCTTCAATTTTTTTATAAGAATTTTACGTTTTTTTTTAAATAATATAAAAATAATATTAAAATTTTTCTGTAGTAAGGATTTTCATTGTTTC
>CANLLR010000042.1 GCA_947491985.1 Flavobacteriaceae bacterium
CCGATCTTAACGGAGATGGAAACGTCGATGCAGGCGATTATAGCATATGGGAAGCCAACAATAATAATTTCATTTTTGCTACACTTCCTGATACACCTTAACAAAATAATTACTAACTAATTGTATTTACAACTAAATTCATTTTAACATTTTGAATGGCATAACGTAAGAATAGTAGAAATCACTAAACCGTTAATAATTGTCATTTACTGCTTTAAAATAGAATTACAAAGCAATTTGATTACTTTTATGTTGGAATAAAATAAATTTATGCTTTAAATTAAAACTATGAAATATAAATTATACACCCTTTTTACGTTTCTTTTTTACATTATTACATATTCCCAAACAGGAATCGGCGTCTATTCGGTTCATGATGGTGGATATGAAAACCATACAGCAAATTTAGTTGGAGGAAATGCAACAAATGCTAATTTGTCTCCTTCACTATGGACAACTAACACAACAGCAAATATTGTACGAGTTTTAAATGCAACTGGCGGACGCAGTGGTCCAAAATATGTATCATTAGGCTCCGTAAATGGAACACTTAAAAATTTTTATTCACCGCAAATAGCTGGTTCTTTTGCGCCAAATACAACATATCAAATACAATTTTGGTATAAATCAGCTTCAACTATCGCTCTCGATGCCAGTACGGTAGACCTATTTGTTGACAACACTTCTGCAACACAAAGTCCGCCAATCGGAACCAAGCAAAGTGTGACCGCTGGTTTAACAACAAGTGTAACTTCATGGACAAAAGTCGCCGTTGCAATTACAACTGATGCAACTGTCGCTGGCAATTTTGGTGTGGCAGGTTTTACAATTGATGCTGCAACAGGTGGCTATTCGGCAGATATTGATGATTTTGTTGTATATCAAGCTAGTGCACCTGATACAACAATTCCTAACTCGCCTGGAGCTATAGTAGCAACTGGACTTGCCGGTGGTTCCGCTAACGTTAATTGGAATGCTGCTACAGGTGGTGTTGATGGAGGTGGATATGTAGTTATTCGCTATGCAACAACTGCACCATCAGCAACAGATGACCCAAATCAAAATGGTATTTATAGAGTTGCCAATACCGCTGGTACAGGTTTAGTTCGATACATCGGTACAAATCTTTCGTTTACTGATACAAGTTTGAGCCCTGGTGTAGATTATTATTACAAAGTATACACAGTGGATAAGGCTTTTAATTATTCTGACGAAAGTGTCACTTCTACTCCGGTTCAATCGTTAGCCACTGCATACTATTATAAAGGAACGGGCGCATTAAACGATGTTGCTAATTGGAGTTTAAATACAAACGGAACGGGAACAAGTCCTACTAATTTTACTGATTCGTCACAAGTTTTTGAAATCAGAAATACAACTTCTATAACTCTTGATGGATCATGGATTGTAGGAACAAGTCCGGCAAACGGAACGAAAATACGTTTAGGTAGTAACTCACAACCTCCTATTACATTAACCTTAAACCCTGGTGCTTCAATTGAACCCAGTGGCACAGGAAATGTTGATGTTTTAGCACCAAATTCGGGCAACCAAACTGTAATATATAAAAATACAACGGCTATTTCGTTTGGAAATATTTTTGATGAAAACTTAGCAATTATTTATGATGGAGTTACGGTATCTTCGGCTACTACAAAAAATTTTGGAACTGTTTCAGTTATAAATGCAGCTACTTTGACATTCACTGCTACACCAATCATTAAAAATATAAATGTTGATGTGTCTTCTACTTTAATTGCACCCACAAGTGTTTCAGCAGCTTACATAACGGTTCCTGCAGGCGGATTGGTTGTTGTAAACGGAACAGTAAGAGTTCCTAAGTTAACCGGATTTGTTTCAAGTAACGTTGGGACTCCAAATGACACTTTTGCAGCAATTCAATTTATTGGAAACGAAAACCTTACACTAGGTCCTAATAGTACAGTAGAATACCTCAGAAATGCAACTGGGACATTAAATGTCACAGCAAGAACAGATTATAAAAATCTTATTCTAAGTGGCACTACACCAAAAAACATAAATGGTCCAACCCTAGTTTCTGGAACTTTAACAGTTAATCAAACGGCACCTGCAACCGCTATCAACTTATCGGGAGATGTAACTGTAAATGGTACTCTTTCTTTTATTTCAGGAAAAATAACTACTGGTAGTAATACTTTAATTATAGGGAATTCTGGAATAATTACTGGTGCAAGTCAATCAACTGGATGGATTGTAGGTACTCTAAAAAAATTAAGTGCTTTAAATAGTAGTCCGACTTTTAATTATACGATTGGGGATTCAAACAATTATACTCCTTTGCTCTTAACTTTTTCAGGTGTGACTTCCGTCGCTGGTGGAGTATCGGCTAGAATAAATCTAACAGATCACCCAGAAATTGCTACCTCAAGTCTTGATAGTGCAAAAAGTGTGAATAAATATTGGACTTTATCAAATGATACTTTAACTGGATTTGGAACTTACTCCTCAGTATTCACATACACTAGTGCCGACTTTGATTCAGGTTCAAATTCAGCAAATTTTAATATCCGCTCCTATGATGGTTCAACTTGGTCTGTTTGTGCTTTATCTGGAACACCTTCTGACACAGAGGCAACAGCTACTTCACTTTCAAGTTTTGGCGACTTTGCGATTGCAGAAATAGATGCATTAGGAAATAACAATAACAATAGTACTAATTACAATCTATTTCCAAATCCAACAAAGGATGGTGTCTTATATTTTACCAATGATGCTACAACAATTAAGTCTGTAGAAATTTCTGATCTATTGGGTAAAAAAGTATTTCAATCCAATAATATTACTGATAGAATTACTATTCCATCTATCAAAAATGGAATCTATCTAGCTATTATTAAATCGGAAACAGCAACTACAATTCAAAAAATAGTAGTTCAAAATAATTAATTGATTGTTGTCACTTTACAAATCTTATTAAAATATGAAACTATTTAACAACTACTTTTTAATCCTATATACACTAGTAGCGTTTACACTAGTACTGTCTTCATGTACTACAGAAGATGTAAAACCTTTTGCACCCACATTAGGTGCTTTTAATGTTCCTGCTAAGCAAATTGGTAGTCCTCCATTTGAGTTAACTCCACCTTCTTCAAACAGTTCTGGAGGGTTTACCTATTCATCTTCAGATTCTTCAATCGCAACTATTAGTGGTACGACTTTGACCGTTGTGGGAATTGGATCATGTGTAATAACCGCTACTCAAGTAGCAGATGCTGGCTATGCTTCAGCTTCAACAACTGCTACATTTGATGTAACTGCTTTGGCTCCTCCAACTTTTGGAGCATTTAACGTTCCATCTAAAATGGTCGGAAGTCCTCCTTTTACTTTAACACCTCCAACTTCAAATAGTGCAGGAGCATTTACATACACAAGTAGTAATCCTTCAGTAGCCACAATTAGCGGATCAACTGTTACTATTGCTGGTGTAGGAACTTCAACTATTGTTGCAACCCAAGCCTCTTTTGGAACTTTTGCAGCTGGTAGCACAAATGCTATATTTACGGTGACTGCAAGTGTTCCTTTAGCGAATCTTGCGAATGATAATTTTGTTAGTGCGCTAGGAAGTGCGCTAACTGATAATGGATGGGTTGCCCACAGTAGCTCAGCTACTAATCCAATTTTAGTAACTTCTCCAGGACTCAGTTTTCCCAATTATTTTGGTTCCGGAATTGGAAATGCTGCAAGTGTAACAAGTATTGGTCAAGATGTTTCGTTACAATTTACACCCGTTACATCCGGAACTGTCTATGCCTCTTTTTTAGTTAAAGCTTCAGCTTCACCACTTAGTATAGACCAATATTTTTTTGGATTTGGAAATAATACAACATCGGATACAGCGTATAGAGGAAAATTGATGATTAATCAAGATACTTCCAATCCATCAAAATTCAAGTTTGTATTCGCTGCCAATGCTACTAATAGATATACGACTAATCTTTACGATTATGGAACAACATATCTAATAGTGATTAAATATAAAATAATTGACGCTACTGTTGTAAATAGTAACGGAAATATTGGTCGTGACGAAACAAGTCTCTATGTTTTTGACACCTCTTCAAACTATTTAACAGAACCAAGTACACCTACCTTGGGTATTGAAGATACGGCTTCTGTTGATATAACACCAGGAAGAGTAGTTCTCAGACAAGATAATGCAAATTCCCCAAATGTTATTATTGATGGGATGCGTGTGGATACTACTTGGAATCTTAGAAATTAAATTATTATATAGTTATACCATATATATGACGAATCTAAAAAGAGTAACAATTTTGTTAATTCTATTTCTTTCAGTTGTAGAGTTTTCAAACGCTCAAGAAATAGTACTCAATAAATACCGATTTGGTGAAGGTCTTACTTTTTCTGGAAAAGACAACAACTATAAATTTGAAATTAACGGATATCTTCAACCCTATATAGAAAGTAGAGGTTATTTGGATAATGACGATGCTAATTTATACCACCGTTTCCGAATGAGAAGAGCAAGAGTCAATTTATCTGGTTCAGCCGCTCAGGAGAAACTGACTTATAGATTACAACTCGACCTTACTGGTGGAGGAGAATCGGATGCTACGTTAGAGAGTTTACTTTTTGATGCATGGATTGCTTATGAAGTTTCAAAAAATATTACATTAACTTTTGGGCAAAAAGGAACACCTACTGACAATCGTGAACTCGGGATGCGTTCTAACACACTTCAATTGGTTGACCGAAGTCCTTTGACAACTGCATTTGGTAGTATTAGAGAATTTGGTTTGTTTGCAGAAGCAAGGTACAAAATCTCAAAAGTATCTTACATTAAACCTGAAATTTGCATAACTAATGGCGATGGAATTAATGTTTTTGGTAGGGATTATGGTGGTTTTAAATATGGTGGTAGAATAGATTATTTACCATTTGGTCTTTTTAACAATTTTGGACAATACCGTCAATCCGATTTAGTTAGAGAACTGACTCCAAAATTTGTGATAGGTGTAAATTACAGTTATAATGTTGGGATTAGTGATAGAAGAGGAAGTCAAAGTGGAACCATTCTTTATCTGGATGATCAAGACAATGAATTGTTACCTGATTATGTTAAATATGGTATTGATTTTTTGTTTAAATACAAAGGATTTTCAATGTTAGGTGAATACATTAATGCAACTTCAAGAGTTCCGGGTGGCATCACACAGAGAGTTCGAGAAGATGGTTCAATTTCTTCACAATTCCTTGTAAACGGTATTCAAGATGTAGAAAACTACGTAAAAGGTAGAATGATGCTTGGGGAAGGGTATAATATTCAATGTGGGTACGTCTTCAAAAACCTTGTATCAGTCGATGGAAGATTTGCACACCTTAAGCCACAAGAATATTCGTTCTTAAATAACGCAACTTTTTACAATCGATCTAACTATTTTACACTGGGAATTACTAAATATTTAGCGCGAAATTATGGTGCTAAAATTCAATTAGATTGTACCTATATCAATGCAAAAAATGGTTCAAATAATATAAACGGAGATTTAATTAAAGGGGATGAATTTTTAACTCGCCTAATTACAACTATTTCATTTTAATTCTATGAAAAATAAATTTAGCTATTTGTTCTACATTTTGTTGGCTATTTTTCCAGTTTATGGACAATTTAACCCTCAAAATGAAGAGATAACAAAAAAGTTTTTTCCAGATCCTCTATTAGAAATTACTACACCTTCGTTCAGTAAAAAGGGATTTACTGATTATGACGATATGATGAAATATCTAAATAAATTAGCTAACAATCATCCTTCAGAAATGGCAATTTCATTCATTGGAGAAAGTCAAAAAAATAAAAAAATTCCGAAAGTAGTTTTAGATAAAAATAACGGTAAAGAAAAAATAAAAGTATGGTTTCAAGGAGGACTTCACGGAGATGAACCAGCAGGAACCGAAACTATGCTTTATTTAATTGATAAATTACTTAATGATCCAAAATACAACATTCTGTTAGATAAAATCACATTTACTGTCGTTCCAATGGCTAATATAGACGGCTATGAAAAACAAGATCGTTACGCGGCTAATGGTTTAGACCTAAATCGCGATCAAGTAAAACTTTTAGCTCAGGAATCTGTTTTTTTAAAAAAAGCTTTTAGTGAATTTGGTGCCGAAGTAGCGGTAGATTTTCACGAATACCGCCCTTTTAGAAAAGAGTTTGATTTACTAGGAACGCATGGTATTTGCTCTATTTATGACGCCATGTTCATGTATTCAGGCAATTTAAACCTACCTCAAAATTTAAGAGATTATACTAAAGATGTTTTTGTAGGTAATGCCAAAAACGCACTAGAGACCTATAAATATAGTTTTAGAGATTATATAGCAAGTGTCAAACAAAACAATGATGTATACTTCAATCAATGTACAACAGAGGCTAGATCGAGTACCACTTCATTTGCTTTAACAAATTGTATCTCTTCTTTAATTGAAATTCGTGGTGTAAACCTGCAAAAAACATCATTTAAAAGAAGAATACATACTACTTTCTTAATTGCTACCTCATTTCTTCAAACAGTCTATGATGATTTTTCGAAAATAAAAGAAGTTTTAAGTATTTCAAATAAAACAATACACCAAAATATAGCCGTTTTGGTAAAAAAACCTCAAGAAACTCAAACTATTCGTACCATTGATTTAAAAGATAATAAGGAAATTTCTTTGGATATTAAGGTAAATAACGCATTGAAATGCATTCCTGTATTAGAAAGAAAAAGACCAACAGCATATCTAATTCTCCCAGAACAAAAAATACTTGCCGACAAATTAAAAATTTTGGGGCTCACTGTTGATGAAATTTCTGAAGATAAAAATGTAATCGTAGAGTCCTATAATGTAAACTCTTTAAAAATTAGTCCCGATGAAGAAGAGGGTTTTAAATCACAAAAAATAGAAACTACAGTTTCCACCATAGATAAATCATTTCAAAAAGGAACTTACATAATCCATCTAAATCAAAAAAATGCAAAAATGGCAACTGAACTTTTAGAGCCTGAAAGTGAAAATGGATTTATAAAATTTGAAGTGTTGAAAACAAATATAAATAATGAATTACCAATCTATAGATACCTATCCAATGAAAAAATATAAAAAATTTAATTTAAAGGCCATTTCTTTCCTAATGATTATTTTATTTGGATATACTGGCGTAGCACAAGTAGAAATTAAAACGGAATCAAAAGAATTTCAATTCGGAGATGGCTTGCGTTTTAATGTAAATGATGGTGAGTATAAATTTAGTATAAGTGGATTTATACAAGGTATTTATGAATATGAAAAAACAGATGGATTGAAACCTCAAAATTATTTGAATACCCGAAATACATATCTAACCATTTCTGGTAGCATGTTCAAAGAAAAGGTTTCTTTCTTATTTCAAAATAATTTCAGTAATGGTAAACCGCTGCTAGATGCATGGGTAGCTTACTCTCCAATCGCTAATTTAAAAATTAGTTTTGGACAAAAACAAACATTTACCAACAATCGGGAAATGACTTTTTATGAAGATAAATTACAGTTTGTTGAACGTGGAATTTTTAGTTCAAAATTTAGCGATACTGGTAGAGAACTAGGAGTATTTATCGAAAGTCAATTTGCAACAAATAACTTTCTTATCAAACCTAAATTTGCTGTAACCTCTGGTGATGGTATAAATTCTTTTGGCGCTAATTCGACTGATGTTGATAGAGGCGGACTCAAATATGGTGGAAGATTGGACATTATTCCATTAGGTAAATTTAAAGAAGGTAATGATGGATACATTGCCGATTTATTACATGAAGACAAAGTTAAAATACTACTAGGTGCCGCTTTTAGTTACAACGTTGGAGCAAGCAATGAAGTTGGTGAAGGTCATGGTGATTTTGTATTTTACGATAGCGATTTAAAAGAAAAATACCCCGACTACAGAAAATGGTATGGTGATATTCTCTTGAAATATAAAGGATTTTCTTTTTTAGGTGAGTATGTAAACACATCTGCATTATCGCTTGAGGGCTCATTTGTAAATACCGCTGCGACTTCGCCATTATTCTTATCTGAAATTAGTAATTATTTAGTATTGGGTAATGGGTATAATATTCAAACTGGATATGTAACCAAATCGGGATATTCATTTGATGTAAGATATGAAAAATTAATACGAGAATTAGATAATGTTACTTCCTTATTAACCAATCAAGATGCCTACACATTAGGATTGACTAAATACATTAAAGGTCATAATTTAAAAATACAAACTTCTGTTTCTTCAACAAATGACGAAAGGTTTAATAGTGTTTTAAATGCATACGAAGACATAAAAACAATTATTGCGCAGTTTAGTGTACAAGTGGTTTTTTAACAAATAATAATTCTTTACCGTGAACTTTTCATCAAAATCAACAAAACTATTCCTTTCAATTATTACAAATCTTACTTTTTGGGTTTTGATTGCCATTTTAGTTGGAATATATCTCGGTCATAACGCACCAGAAACAGGTGTTAAAATGAAGATTGTAGGAGATGGATTTATAAGCATCATAAAACTCTTTATTGTTCCAATAATATTTTTAACCATTGTTTTAGGTATAGGTGGCATTGGAGATTTGAAAAAAGTGGGCCGTATTGGAGTAAAATCACTTATCTACTTTGAGATAGTTAGTACTTTAGCGCTTGCCATAGGAATCATTGTTGGCTACATCGCTCAACCTGGTAAAATAGATAAATCTGGATTAGAAATTCAAGATGCCAGCAAATATACACAAGGCTCAGGTGAAGCATTTAATTGGCTTTCCTTTTTTATGAGCAATACAACACTTCAAGTTTTAATCGTTGCCATTATGGTTGGAATAGGTTTAAATTATCATTCTAAAAGAGAAAAGATAGTTTCATTTTTATACAAAACCTCTACTCTAGTTTTTAAAGCATTAAAATTTGTAATGTACCTTGCTCCTCTTGGTGCATTTGGTGGAATGGCCTATACTGTTGGAAAATTTGGGTTACACACTTTAATTCCACTTGGAAAATTAATGCTTACTGTATACGCTACAATGTTTATTTTTATTTTTTTAATCTTAGGAGGAATATTAAAATACTACAAACTAAATATTTGGCATTTTATAAAATACATTAAGGAAGAATTGCTAATTGTTCTTGGAACATCATCTTCTGAAGCCGCTTTGCCAAACCTTATGACAAAATTAGAAAAAATGGGGTGCAGTAAATCTGTCGTTGGGCTCGTTGTTCCTACTGGGTATTCATTTAACTTAGATGGTACTTCAATATACTTATCAATGGCAATTATCTTTTTGGCTCAATTGTACAACGTACATCTTTCATTTGGTGAAATTGTAACCATTATCGGACTTTTAATGATAACTTCAAAAGGAGCTGCAGGTGTAACAGGTAGTGGTTTCATCGTTTTAGCTTCAACACTTACTGCTATTCATAAAATACCTCTAGAAGGCCTCGCATTCCTTTTAGGAGTTGATAAATTTATGAGTGAAGCAAGAGCTATAACTAATTTTATTGGAAATGGTGTTGCCACAATAGTGATTTCAAAATCAGAAAAAGAATTTATATCTATTGATGACAGTAATAGCAATGAGTTAGATGTAATTGAATTAAATGAAGAAAGTATTCAATTCCAAAAAAAAACTGAAAAATCATATTTATAACAAACTATTTTAATTGGTGTTATTTAAAATGCATTTCAAATATTCGCATTACTAAAGTATGAAAAACATTAAAATTATTCAGGAATTAAATGATTTGGGTATAACAGGCTATCATGAGGTTTCTCATAATCCTTCTTATGAAGACATGTATCAAGCAGAAGTATCACATTTTAGAAAAGGATATGAAAAAGGAGCACTAACAAATACTGGGGCCGTATCTGTAAAAACAGGTATATTCACTGGCCGTTCCCCTAAAGACCGTTATATTGTTCTAGACGAAACGACAAAAGATACCATTTATTGGGATAATAAAGTTAACTTCCCTACAAGTGTGGCGATATGGAATGACTTAAAAACTTTAGTACAAAATCAACTTTCTACCTCTAAAAAAATATTTGTGGTTGATGCATTTTGTGGAACTAATAGCAATACTCGATTAAAAGTACGTTTTGTAATGGAAGTTGCTTGGCAAGCACATTTTGTTACAAATATGTTCATCAGACCTTCAACGTATGAATTAGAAAATTTTGGAAAACCCGATTTTATAGTAATGAATGGCTCAAAAGCCACAAACCCTAATTGGAAAGAACAAGGACTGAATTCTGAAAACTTTATACTCTTTAATCTTACTGAAAAAATACAAATCATCGGAGGTACATGGTATGGTGGCGAAATGAAAAAAGGAATGTTTGCCATGATGAACTACTATTTACCTCTTCGTGGAATCGCATCTATGCATTGTTCTGCCAATGTTGGCGAAGATGGCGATGTAGCACTTTTTTTTGGACTCTCTGGAACCGGAAAAACAACCTTGTCTGCCGATCCAAAAAGATATTTGATAGGTGACGATGAACATGGATGGGATGATGAAGGAGTATTTAATTTTGAAGGCGGTTGTTATGCAAAAGTAATCGAGCTAACTGAAGATAAAGAACCTGAAATTTGGAAAGCAATCAAAAGAGATGCTTTACTTGAAAATGTAATGGTAAATGAATATGGAGAAATCGATTATTCTGACCATTCTATAACTCAAAATTCGAGAGTTTCTTATCCAATTTATCATATAAATAAAATTGTATTACCCTCTAAATCCAGTCACGCCAATAAAATAATTTATCTTTCAGCCGATGCTTTTGGTGTTTTACCTCCTGTTTCAATTTTAGATGAAAATCAAGCGCAATACCACTTTCTTTGTGGATATACATCTAAACTTGCGGGAACAGAAAGAGGAATTACAGAGCCCGAAGCTTCATTTTCTCCTGCTTTTGGTGAAGCTTTTTTAACGTTGCACCCAACTATGTACTCTAAAACGCTAATCGGTAAAATAAAAGAACATAGATCAAAAGCGTATTTAGTAAATACCGGTTGGAACGGTAATGGAAAACGAATTTCTTTAAAAAATACAAGAGCTATCATTGACGCTATTATAAATGGTGAAATTGATACAAAAGAAACTAAATTAATTCCATTTTTAAATTTAAAAATACCTACCACATTATCCAATGTGAGTACTGAAATTCTAGATCCAAGAGACACTTATAAGGACAAAGAAGAATGGATAAAAAAAGCAAAAGATCTGGCATCTCGCTATATTAAAAATTTTGAACAATATACGGATTCTGATGAAGGAAAACGACTTATCAATTATGGTCCAAAATTAGAACTTTAACCTAGCCTATGGCGTCAAATTCTAATACAAAGTTTTTGAAGCCGAAGTACAAGAAAATTGGCAATCGGTAATCGAAAAAGTGGCGTTGTTTCAAACCTTAGATGCAAGTCATGAAATCGATTTTGGAACGTACATCACACTCCACAAAAAAGAACAAAAAGTCTCATTACTGCAACCTAAAAATGAATTTGTATTGGATTACAGTAAGAAAGAAAATCTCTTTTTTTTTAGGTACTTGACACTATAAATTTGTTTAAACGTTATTTAGCCTTTCCCAATAAAAATGTAATCGGAATGTGTAAACGACTTTGCCAAGCTTTTTCGCTATGTTCTGCTCCTTCAAACTTTTGGGTCGACCAATTGTGTTCATCAAATTCCTTTTCTTTCATAATGACATTTACCTTTTTTTGCAAAGGTTCATACATCGCATCTAATGTCGAAGTGCCATAATCAAAATAGATTTTATGATGTTTTGGGTTGGGTAAATGATGTTTCAAATACTGGCAAAACGCATCGGGAATCGGATTATTTTCAACCGAAAAAATTCCGGGCCAATGTGTTGACAAACACGCTGCACCTCCAAATACCTTTGGATATTCGCAAATAGCGTACATAGAAATTAATCCACCCATGCTACTGCCTGCAATAAACGTATGCTTTTTATCTTTGTATACAGCATACTTTATATCGATTAAAGGTTTTAATTCGGTTACAATAAATTTCAAATAATTATCCGATGCTACTTTACCATTAAATACATTTTGACCGTTACTTCTTTTCGCTTGGTATAACGAATCTTGTTGACTTTTCGTCAGACTTTCGAAAGGCTTTTGCGGAAAATAGTCGGTGTGTCGCGTAGTACCGCCGTTCCAAATTCCCACCACAATAACCTCTTGAATCGTGTTTTCTTTTAGAAGTTTTGCCATAACTTCATCTACTTCCCACGCTTGTTTATTCCATGTGGTAGTGGCATCAAACAACATTTGTCCGTCGTGAATGTACAAAACGGAATATTTTTTGGAAGTTGAATAATTGTCTGGCAACCAAATATCGATATTTCTTTGGGTTACGAATTTGGATTGAAAATTAGGTATACGCTCTAGTTTTCCAGCTGTTACTTTTGGTGCGTTTTGAGAAAAAATACAACTTGATAAAAGTAAAATCCAATAACTAAAAATAATATTTTTCATGTCATTTATTTAATTTAAATGAAACCTCTTTTCAAAAAATCACCCCAACCAACCTTCTCTATCCAAACTGCGATACTGAATCGCTTCAGCAATGTGATTCGAATTAACCCTTTCAGAAGCTTCCAAATCGGCTATTGTTCGTGCTACTTTCAAAATTCGGTCAAAAGCACGCGCCGATAAATTCAATCGCTCCATAGCTGTTTTAAGCAAATGTAAGGAAGCTTCGTCAAGTTCGCAATAGACACGAATTTGTTTGGTACTCATTTGTGCATTATAGTGAATTGCATCATTATTTTCAAATCGTTGTGACTGAATTTCTCTTGCTGCTGTCACTCGCTTTCTAATGGCTACACTACTCTCCGATTTTCGGCTTTCGGTTAATTTATCAAACGGTACAGGCGTCACTTCGATATGAATGTCGATACGATCTAAAAGGGGTCCCGAAATTTTGCTCAAATACCGTTGCATTTCATGTGGCGACGAGCTTTGTGGTGCATCGGGATCGTTGAAATAACCACTCGGACTCGGATTCATGCTCGCCACCAACATAAACGAAGAGGGGTACGTAATGGTAAATTTGGCTCTAGAAATTGTTACTTCCCGGTCTTCCAAAGGTTGTCGCATGACTTCAAGAACTTCCCGTTTGAATTCGGGTAATTCATCCAAAAACAAAACGCCGTTGTGCGATAGGGAAATTTCACCAGGTTGCGGATAACTTCCACCGCCCACCAATGAAACACTAGAAGCAGTGTGATGTGGCGCTCGAAACGGCCGTTGACTCATCAATCCAGCGTCTTTTATTTTTCCTGCAACAGAGTGAATTTTAGTTGTTTCCAACGCTTCTTGCATCGTCATAGGTGGCAAAATACTCGGCAATCGCTTGGCAAGCATAGTTTTTCCCGAACCGGGCGGACCAATCAAAATAATGTTATGACCACCAGCTGCTGCAATTTCCATGCAACGTTTGATACTTTCTTGTCCTTTGACATCGGAAAAATCAAACTCAGGAAATTCGAGAGTTTTGTTAAATTCGGTTTGCGTATTAATGACTGTAGGTTGTAAAATCGTAGTTCCTTCGAAAAAATCAATGACTTCGGTGACATTTGAAATGCCATATACGTTCAGTCCAGTGACAATCGCAGCTTCTTTAACGTTTTGAATCGGAAGAAAAAAGCCTTTAAAACCTTCTTCTTTCGCTTTAATCGCAATGGATAACGCTCCTTTAATTGGCTGCAATCCGCCATCTAATGATAATTCACCCATGATGATATACTTATCGACTTCATCCGCTTTGATTTGTCCAGAGGCAATTAAAATTCCGATAGCCAACGTCAAGTCATAAGCCGAACCTTCTTTTCGTAAATCGGCCGGCGCTAAATTAATGGTGATTTTTTTTACCGGAAGTTGGTAGTTGTTGTTTTTAAGTGCCGCAGCAATACGATAACTACTTTCCTTAATCGCATTATCGGGCAAACCGACGAGATGATACCCTACTCCTTTATCAATATTGACTTCAACGGTAATTGTGGTGGCTTCAACGCCAAAGACGGCGCTTCCGTAGACTTTTATTAACATGGCTTGTACTTTTTAATTGGCTTATAATGTGGTAAATATATAAAATTTTAAATACAAAAAAAACCGCAGTGATGAATTGCGGTTTTAGTATAATAGAACATTTTACTTTTTGAATTTTGAAATTCCGTCTTCAAGCCATTTTTTATAGTCTTGTTTTTCAAAAGTAAACGCAATTGGTTTTGACAAATCTTTTCCATCTGTATCTAAAATAACATATAATGGTTGTGAATTACTTTTGTAGCGTGTAATTTGAAAATCGGTCCATCTATTACCAATTGTAACTACTTTTTTTCCGGTCGTTTTAGAAATATATTGCTTATCTTTAGGTAAATCAATTTTTCTATCACAATACAGTGAAATTAAAACAACATCTTCTTTTAAAATCTTAAGAATTGCAGGATCAGACCACACATTATCTTCCATTTTTCGGCAATTGGCACAAGCATCTCCTGTAAAATCTAAAAGTACTGGTTTGTTTACTTTTTTAGCATACGCTAATCCGTAATCGTACTCTTCAAAGGCAACAATACCGTGCGGTCCAAAATGAGCATGTTCAGGTAATTCTGTTTTATTAGTAGTAGATAAACCAAAACCAGTGGTGCTTTCAGCATAATTGATTGGAGGCGTTAATCCGCTTAATATTTTTAATGGAGCACCCCATAATCCTGGAATCATATAAAACGTAAAAGCAGTCACAACAATCGCCATCATTAATCGCCCAACTCCAATTCTATCTGCTTTTTGATAATCGTGTGGCAACATGAACTTTCCAAATAAATACAACGCCCAAGTTCCGAAAATGGCTATCCAAATAGCGATAAATAATTCTCTTTCTAGCCAATGTTTTTGCAATACTAAATCGGCATTGGATAAAAACTTAAATGCAAAAGCCAATTCTAAAAATCCAAGTGATACTTTTACAGTATTCAACCAACCTCCCGATTTTGGTAACGAATTTAACCAGCCTGGAAACATAGCAAATAACATAAATGGTAGTGCAATAGCTAGTGAAAAACCTAACATGCCAACAATTGGAGCAATTCCGCCTTTAGATGCAGATTCTACCAATAATGTGCCTACAATCGGACCTGTGCATGAAAAAGAAACTACGGCTAACGCTAAAGCCATAAAAAAAATACCGATAAGACCACCTTTGTCTGCTTTAGCATCTATTTTAGTAGCCCAAGAACTGGGTAACATAATTTCGAAAGCACCCAAAAATGATAATCCGAAAACAACCAATAAAGCAAAGAAAATGATATTAAACCACACACTGGTAGAAAGCTCATTTAATGCTTCGGCTCCGAAAATAGCCGTAATTAATGAGCCTAATATCACATAAATGGCAATTATGGATAAGCCATAAATAACTGCATTTTTAACACCCGCAGCTTTTGATTTACTTTGTTTAGTAAAAAAACTAACCGTCATAGGAATCATTGGAAAAATGCAAGGCATAAGTAAGGCTGCAAATCCGCTAAAAAAGGCTATCAAAAATATAGCTAATAAACTCTTCTTATCATTAGTAGATTCAGCTAAAACTGGTACTGCTTGTTGCACAGTTGTTTGAACACTTGTAATTGATGCTTCAGTTGTAAATGCCAAAGCGTCTTTTGTTGGTGTAGTATCTTCAACTGGAATCACAACACTTGATTTTGATGGAATTTCAAATACAAAATCATTACTTTCGTTAATACAAGCCTCTTTACAAACCTGATACTCCAAATTCAGCTTTATCTTGGACGTTTTCGGATTGGTAATTTTTACCTTTTGGGTAATGGTAACGTTGTGTTCGAAATAATATTCATCGACGCCAAAAACATCGTTGAATTGTTTTTTATACGGACTTTCTTTGGCTTTTCCAACTAATTCGAAGTTACCATTTACATCTTTAAAAGTCACTACCATTGGAAGTGGTCCGTCTTCTGGAGTGAATTGCGAATACACGTGCCATTCGTCTTCGATGCTTCCGTTTAAGATTAGATTGAATTCATTTTCACTCAGTTTTTCAACTTTAGATTTCCATTTAACAGGTTGTTTAATTTGGGCATTTACTGTGGTTAAAACTAAAAATGCAATCCATACGTACGCTAATCTTTTCATGTTTGTAGGCTTATTTTTAAAATTTTTCTTGTGGCTTCTGTTACTTTAAATCGGTCGTCTTGTCGTTTTCCAACAATCCAAACAATATGATTTTTACAGCATAGCAACCATAAATTTTCTTTATCAAATACTGTTATTTTTTCATCTTTAAAATACTTGCTCAATTTCTTTTTGCCTGACATTCCGAAAGGATAAAAATAATCGCCTTCCTCCCAACGTCGCAAAATTAATGGAAAATGCAAGCTATCTTCGTCAACAAAGATACAATTTGAATTCGCATCTATAATGTCACTTACATTACAAAAAGTAAATTTTAAGGGAATATTAACTTGAGAATCCTGTTTATGAATTAAAAATGATTCTTTGGTTACCATTGTTTTAGTAGTTAAAATAAGATGATTTCGATCTTTTAACAACACATGCGTTGCCGAAAAAATTTGTTTACCCGATTGGGCATTTAGCAAAGTAAAAATGTCATCCCAAGCTGTAAATCCGAAATCGTACAACCAATGAAATAAATACGCATTGTAATTTTCAAGCCGTTGCAATTGGGCAATATCAAAATGATAGGCATCGCCTACTTCTTTACACACTTCAGCAAAAATAATACTTCCAGCATCATCGACCATCGATTTGGATTGTTGTAAATTATGTAATGTATTTTGAAACGAATCAAGAAAATTGGGATTGATTTCTTTTAAAATAGGTGTAATGTGATGGCGAATTTTATTCCGTACATACTTATCGGAAGCATTACTCGAATCTTCGCGCCATTGAATGTTATTTTCGTTAGCATAGTGCTCGATTTCTTTACGAGAAAAAGGAAGTAATGGTCGGATTATTTTATCATTTTGAGATGGAATTCCAGTCAAACCATCCAAACCTGTTCCACGTGATAAATTAATTAAAAAAGTTTCTAAAACATCGTCTAAATGATGTGCTGTGGCAACATAATCGACCTTATTCTCTTCCATTTGTTCGTAAAACCAATTGTAGCGTAACATGCGAGCTGTGACTTGAATCGATTCTTTGATTTCTTTTGCAATGGTTTCAGTTTCGAAAAATCCGATGCGCAATTGGAGTCGGTTTTT
>CANLLR010000043.1 GCA_947491985.1 Flavobacteriaceae bacterium
CCAGCGCCTGAAATTCCCGCACCCAACGCTCCATTTTGTATAGCAGCATTTTTCACTTCGTTAAAATTCGGAATCAAATGTTTACGTAAAGGTTCTACAATAACATCTTGCAATGAACGTCCAATCAAACCGTAATCGTTTGTATACAATCCAGCAATTAACCCGCCAACATTTCCCCATTGGATTATGGCCGATTTTAATGAGATCATTGGATGTAAAACAGCTCTTGAATCGGACGTTTTCACTTCAATGTGTGGATGCAATACAACGGCGTAGAGTTCACTCGGACTTTCAATACGAATCACTTCCAACGGATTGTAACCTCTCACCAATGTAAATCCGCCCAATAAGCAAGGCGCAACATTGTCTGCATGTTCACTTCCGCTGGCAATGACTTCGCCTTTCATTGCAAAATCGACCAATTCGTGTTTGCTGAATGGGTTCCCAAGTAATTCATTAATTCCGAAAACAGCTCCGGAAGCACTAGCAGAAGAACTGCCGATACCACTTCCAGTTTTTATTTTTTTATGAATTTCAATTTCAAATCCGTAATCAATGTCGACTTTTTGAAGCAACGCCAAAGCAGCAACTCCGGCTACATTTTTTTCAGCTTCATAGGGTAAATTTGCTCCTGTTATAACAGTAATTTTGACTCCTTTTTGCGCTACTTTACGGATGATCATTTCGTCTCCAATAGTTACCAAACACATTCCCACAACGTCAAATCCACAGTTGAGATTGGCGATAGTGGCAGGGCAGAATACTTTAATTTCGTTCATGTTTTTATTCGTGCAAATTTGTGTAATTTTTAAACATTTCCAATTCGAATTACATCAGCGAAAATTCCAGATGCTGTAACCGCAGCACCAGCACCTGCGCCTTTGATTAACAAAGGTTGGTCGACATAGCGATCGGTGTAAAATTGTACAATGTTGTCTTTTCCTTCAAGATTGTAAAACGGACTGTCTGCAGGAATGAATTGCAATCCGACGCTGGCTTTCCCATTTTCAAAAGAAGCTACAAATTTTAATCGACTGTTTTTTGCTTTGGCTTCCGAAAGTAATCCTTCAAAATGAGATGCATTATTGGTTAACGATTTGAAAAAATCGTCATTGTTGGTTGTGTTCATACATTCGGCAGGAAGAAACGAATTATTTTCAATATCATCAATTTCCATTTGATAACCGCTTTCACGAATTAAAATCAATATCTTGCGCGCTACATCAACTCCACTTAAATCAATTTTCGGGTCAGGTTCTGTAAAACCTTGTATACCAGCTTCTTTTACAACATCTTGAAAGTTATAGGATTCGCTAAAATTGTTAAAAATAAAGTTCAAACTTCCGGATAAAACGGCGTTAATTCGGTTGACTTTATCGCCAGACGCAATTAAATGTTTTAAGGTGTCTATGATAGGCAAACCTGCTCCCACATTGGTTTCAAACAAGAAAGGTGCATTGTATTTTCTAGAAAGATTCTTTAAGTTTTTATAATTGTCATATTGCGACGAACACGCAATTTTATTGCAAGTAACTACGGCAATATTTTGCTTTAAAAATTGATCATAAATCGATGCTATATCGCTATTTGCAGTAATATCCACAAAAATACTGTTGCGTAAATTTAGTGCTTTGGAACGCGTTATAAATTCGTTTACATTGGCTGTTTCACCCGAATCTAAAAGCGATTTCCAGTCTTTTAGCGACATGCCTTCTTCGTCAAAAAACATTCTTCGAGAGTTGGATAAAGCGATAACGCGAACATTTATTTTTAAGTTTTCTTTTAAAAATTTCTTTTGTTGGTTGATTTGATCGATAAATTTTTCACCTACATTTCCAACTCCCATGACAAACAAATTGAGTTGTTTTGTATTGTCTTCAAAAAAGCGTTCGTGTAAGGTATTTAGTGCTTTCTTGACATCATTTTCATTAATAACCACCGAAATATTTCGTTCTGAAGCTCCTTGTGCAATAGCTCGAATATTGACGTTATTTTTCCCTAAAGTGCTGAACATTTTACCGCTCAAGCCTTGGTGGTTTTTCATGCTTTCACCCACTAATGCCACAATACACAAGTCTTTTTCAACACTACACGGATCGATTTTATTTTGTGTGATTTCCAATTCAAACGTTTTGTCAATCGCAGCTTTTGCTTTATCAGCATCTTGGTTTTGAATTCCGATACAAATCGAATGCTCTGAAGACGCTTGCGTGATAAAAATTACATTAATCGAATGATGAGACAACACTTCAAACAATCGCTTTGACGAGCCTGCAACACCAATCATTCCAGAACCTTCTAAGGTGAGTAAGGCAATTCCTTCAATATGCGAAATACCCTTAATTGGATTGGCATTTTCGTCAGGAACATTTGAAATTAGCGTTCCATAAGCTTCTGGCTCGAAGGTGTTTTTAATCCAAATGGGAATACTAGCTTTTAATACAGGCTGAATGGTGGGCGGATATAAGACTTTGGCGCCAAAATGAGACAATTCCATGGCTTCTTGATATGAAATCGTTTTAATAGGTTGCGCTTGTTTTACAATTTTCGGATTCGCAGTGAACATTCCGTTGACATCGGTCCATATTTCCAACGAGTCGGCTTTAACGCCATTTGCAATAATTGCTGCTGTATAATCAGATCCACCGCGACCAAGAGTAGTGGTGTTGCCATCTTCAGAAGAAGCGATAAAACCAGGCAATAAAACAACTTGCGACTTATTACCAGTGAAATATTCGGCAATTAAAGTATTCGTAGCATCAAAATCGACTGCTGCTTTTCCGAAATTAGAATTGGTTTTGATAATGTCGCGACTGTCTTTAAACGAACTATTTGGAATCGTTTGTTGCAAAGCAGTTGCGATAATTTGAGACGATAATAATTCACCAAAACTAGCAATAGCATCAGCCGTTCGTGTTGATAATTCACCTAATAAAAAACAACCATCCAATAAAGTTTGTAGTTGATTTATTTGACTGTTTATTTTTATTAGCAGTTGATTTTGATTGGCATTATCGATTAAATCGGCAATAGTGTCAAAATGATTTTGCTTGATTTCTTCAATGCTATTTTTGTAGTTTTCGTCTTTAGAGGCTGCTTTTTTAGAAGCATTGATGACCATGTCGGTAACACCGCTTAAAGCAGAAACCACGACAGCCAATTTATTTTCTTTCGCTCTTTGATTGACAATATCAATAACGAGTTTTATATTCTGAGCATTGGCTACGGATGTTCCGCCAAATTTTAATACAATCATTTTGTGGGTTTTAATTGAATATCAAGATTTTTTCTCTCTTTCGAAAGAACATATAGAAGGGATTATATGTAAAAATTATACCCCAAATGGGGTTGTGGTTGAAGTTGATGTAGTACCAACAAAATTTGCAACCAATAATGTGATTGTATTTAAAGATGGAGTATGATTGCTTCTGTTTGACATACATTTCAAAAGTAGTATTTTTTAATTAGCAAACAAATTTGGTAGGTATTTTTGTGAATATAACAATTTTACAACGTTTTCGTTTTCATTTTTTTTTCATCTCAGTCGGAATTTCATTGATACATTATCGAATTCTCAATAAATAAGACGTTAAAATAGTTGTTTTTTAACATTTGATTGTGGAATTTTGACGTCAAATTTCAATCATTACATGGAAACAATACACTACATAAGTTCAGATGTCTTGCATTTAGAGACGTTACACCAAATAATTTCACAGCACAAAACCATCGCTTTATCTGAAGAAGCCAAAGTAAACATTCAAAAATGCCGCAATTATTTGGATAAAAAAATGAGTAATGACGGTGCACCAATTTATGGTATAAACACAGGCTTTGGATCCTTGTGTAATGTAAAAATTTCCAACGAAAACTTATCTCAATTACAATCCAACTTAGTTAAGTCGCACGCCTGTGGCACCGGTGATTTGGTTCCGAATGAAATTGTAAAAATCATGTTGTTACTTAAAATTCAATCGTTGAGTTATGGACATTCGGGAGTGCAATTACAAACGGTTGAACGATTGGTTGATTTTTACAACAACGACATACTTCCTATAATTTATACACAAGGTTCGTTAGGAGCGAGTGGTGATTTGGCTCCGCTTGCCCATTTGTCATTGCCTTTGATTGGAGGTGGAGAAGTATTTTTTGAAGGTAAAACCGTGAATGCATCCGAAGTGCTGAAACAATTCAATTGGCAACCGATTGTATTACAATCTAAAGAAGGCTTGGCCTTGTTAAACGGCACACAATTTATGAGTGCTTATGGTTGTTATATTCTTTTGAAAGCAATGAAATATTCGTATTTGGCAGATGTAATTTCTGCAATTTCACTAGAAGGGTTTGATGGAAGAATTGAACCTTTTAACGAATTGATTCATTACATCCGTCCACACAAAGGTCAAATTATAACAGCGCAATGCATGCAACAATTGTTGGATGGAAGTCAGATTATTGCTCAAGAAAAACAACATGTTCAAGATCCGTATTCGTTTCGATGCATTCCACAAGTGCATGGTGCTTCAAAAGATACGATTGATTACGTGAAAAAAGTATTTAAAACCGAAATCAATTCGGTGACCGATAACCCGAATATATTTATAGAAAGTGACGCCATTATTTCGGGTGGCAATTTTCACGGACAACCGTTGGCATTAGCGTTAGATTTCTTAGCGATTGCGTTATCTGAATTGGGAAGCATTTCCGAAAGAAGAACCTACCAACTTATTTCAGGATTGCGTGGATTGCCCGCTTTTTTGGTTGACAATCCGGGATTGAATTCGGGATTTATGATTCCACAATACACCGCTGCTAGCATTGCAAGTCAAAATAAACAATTAGCAACTCCGGCAAGCGTTGACAGTATTGTTTCGAGCAACGGTCAAGAAGACCACGTTAGTATGGGAGCGAATGCAGCTACGAAATGTTTGAAAGTTATGGAAAATGTAGAACGCATTTTAGCCATTGAATTGATGAATGCATCGCAAGCCATCGAATTTAGAAGACCATTGCAATCGAGTAATTTTATCGAAATGTTTTTAAAATCGTATCGTGAAGAAGTTCCTTTTGTAAAAGAAGACCGCATTTTGCATTATGATATAGTAAATTCGGTGGCTTTTTTGGAAAGTTTTGTGATAGAGTTGGAAGACTAAAATTTGGCACGATTTTTATTTTGATTTTATAAATCCTAATTTATGAAATCGTTTAAAATTATCTTCATTGCATCGTTAACAATACTATTTATTGGTTGTAAAGAAAAAAATGCTGTTCCGTATTACGGTATTGATTTTTTATTCAAAGAGTCACAACCAACAAAAGATAGATTTATAAAAAACATCCCATCTGAATTTATTGGAAATTATAGTGACACTGACTCGACACAACTAATTATTGATAGAAAATTGGTTTATTACAAATGGACAAACAAAGATTACATTAGTGTTTCGGCATTTGATTCTATAAAAGATAGTTTGCGAATAGTTGGCAATAGAGCCTACACTAAAAACGATTTTTTTGAATTTAGAAAATTAAAAGATTCTATCGAAATAACAACTGTCAATTACGATACCGTTTTTAGAATATCAAATTTTCAAAAAGCAAAACGAATAAAAAATACCTTAGTTTTAAATACACAAGATTCAATTTATTGGAAAATCAAAGTGCTTTCTCTGGATGGAAATACATTAATGATTACTAGCTTGGTGTCGGAAGAAGACAGGAATAGAATGGATTCGTTATCTAAAATTAACTCGTATAAAGTCGACGCAACTAAGATTATTTTTCAAGTATCAAAATCCGAATTTAGAAAAATGGTTTCTTTGAAAAAATTGGGTTATAGTAAAGAGTTTAAAAAATTAAATTAACAAACACAGCAATCCCAAAATGGAAGGAATCGATTGCACCTAAAAATTCGTTTAGATATGGTAATGGTGACAAAAATTCCGGCTACCAAAACGCACAACAGAAAGAAAATAGCAATACTTCTGCTCCATTCAACATTAGTAATACACAACGACTAAATCAGTCCAAAAGCAAGAAATCCGTTATACAATCCTTGGTTGGCGGCCATGACTTTGGTTTTTTCAAACATGTCAGGTGGAATTGTTTTGAATACTTTTCGCCCGCGTGTGGTCCAAGCAAACATTTCCAACCATAAAATATACATGTGTAGTAACGCAACAAATCCGATGCTAATTTGAGAAAGTAGTGTGATAATTTATTCAATTCGTTATAAAACTTTCAATTATTTAGAAGGAAGTTTTAATTTTAAAACCACAAAATAGAGAACGTCGAATAAAAAAATTCAATTGGATACTGATGAAGTTATTTTCGTTTTATATTGGTTTCAATAGCAATAATCATTTCGCTGGCGATGTCTTTGTTAGTAGCACCTTCAATACCTTCCAATCCTGGTGACGAGTTCACTTCTAAAAGTAAAGGACCTTTTGATGATCGAATTATATCTACTCCTGCCACACGTAAATCCATTGCTTTGGCAGCTTTTATAGCAATTCTTTTTTCCTCAGAAGTTGGTTTTATTACAGACGCAGTTCCTCCCATGTGGATGTTTGCACGAAATTCGCCCGGAGCTGCAGCACGTTGAATCGAAGCAACTACTTTTCCATCTACAACAAACAAACGCAAGTCTTTACCATCGGCTTCTTTGATAAATTCTTGGACCAAAATATTCGCATTTAAACTTTTGAAAGCATTAATTACAGACTCGGCTGCTTTTTTTGTTTCTGCTAAAACCACTCCTTTTCCTTGCGTTCCTTCTAATAATTTTACGATTAAAGGTGAACCTCCAACCATTTTTATCAAATCGTCTGTATCAAGTGGCGAATTCGCAAAACCTGTAGTTGGAATATCCACACCATTTCGCAACAACAATTGCAACGAAAATAACTTATCACGTGATTGTGTAATGGCAGCAGCTGAATTTAAGCAATACACTTTCATGGCTTCAAATTGTCGCGTTAAGGCACAACCATAAAAGGTAATACTCGGGCGAATTCTCGGAATAACGGCATCAAAATTATCCAAAACTTTTCCGCCACGATAATGAATCTCAGGATTGTGCGCATCCAATTTCATGTAACATTCTTTAATGTTTAGAAAATGCATTTCGTGACCCCGCATTTCTCCAGCTTCCATTATGCGTTTGTTGCTATACAATTCGGGGTTACTCGCCAATAATCCAATGCGCAATCCCAATTTGGTAGTAATAGAGTTAACGTATAAATCTTTTAGATTTTCAATAGTAGTTTGACCTAAGAGGTATTTTTGTTCTGGGTCGACTAAAATTCGGCCACTCATAGCTTCACGACCTAATAGCATTCGGAAACCCATGGAGTCGCGATTGGTAAGTGTCATTTCTATTTTCCAAGTTTCGTCGCCAATTTTAATAGGAGTTTGAATTACATAACGTTGTTCCCGAAAACCACTAGAACTTTTTACAATGCGTTTATCTATCAATAACGCTTCGCAATGAATAACGGTTTTGAGATTGTTTTGAATGGGATTGATGTCAAATTTTACCCAATTAATGCCGTCTTTTTGGAACGGAGCAATATTTATGGCATGCAGTGCAGACGTTTTAGCACCCGAATCGACACGGGCTTTTATGGCAGGAATACCGATTTCTGGGAATGAACACCATTCTTCAGAGCCTAATATAATTTTGTTTAGTGGCATTTTTAAGGTTATTAAACTAAAAAGATAAAACCATTTAGTGATTAAGTTTCATTAAGCAATACTAACTTAATTTTCTTAATTTCTAAATGGTTTTTTAAAATATTTATTGACGAGTTAACTCTTAGGTTTTTCTGCTTTTAGAACTTTAACAGATAATTCTTCTGAACCCTCTTCAATGTCCATAAAAATCTCATCTCCAGAATGTATTTTGGAAGTAATAATTTCTTCCGCTAAGGTATCTTCAACATATTTTTGAATGGCTCTTTTTAACGGACGTGCACCAAATTGTTTGTCAAAACCTTTATCAGCGATATATGCTTTGGCTTTGTCAGAAAGGTTTAATTTATAACCCAATTCTCCGACACGAGTATATAATTTTTTCAATTCAATTTCGATAATCAAATCGATATCATGTTTTTCTAGTGCGTTGAAAACAATTACATCATCAATTCGGTTTAAGAATTCGGGAGCAAAGGTTTTCTTCAATGCATTTTCGATAATACTCTTCGAATTGTCGTCGGCTTGTGCTACTTTTGCAGCGGTTCCGAATCCAACACCTTGACCAAAATCCTTTAATTGACGAGCTCCCACATTGGATGTCATAATAATTATAGTATTTTTAAAATCGATTTTACGACCTAAACTATCCGTCAAATAACCATCGTCTAATACTTGCAACATCATGTTGAATACATCGGGATGTGCTTTTTCAATTTCATCTAAAAGCACGACACAATAAGGTTTTCTTCTTACTTTTTCGGTTAACTGTCCACCTTCCTCATAACCAACGTATCCCGGAGGCGCTCCAACCAAACGAGAAATAGCAAATTTCTCCATGTATTCGCTCATGTCAATACGAATCAACGCATCCTCCGAATCGAATAACTCTTTTGCTAAAATTTTAGCCAATTGCGTTTTACCAACTCCAGTTTGCCCGAGGAAGATAAACGAACCAATTGGGCGATTTGGATCTTTCAATCCAGCACGATTACGCTGTATAGAACGTGCAATTTTAAGTACAGCTTCATTTTGACCAATTACCTTATTTTGAATAAGTTCAGGTAGATTAGCTAATTTATTACTTTCGGTTTGGGCGATACGATTTACTGGAATTCCAGTCATCATCGAAACTACATCAGCAACGTTATCTTCTGTTACTTGGATGCGATTACTTTTCGAATCTTCTTCCCATTGTTCTTGTGCAATGGCTAAGTCTTTTTCTAGACGTTTTTCATCGTCACGAAGTTTGGCAGCTTCCTCGTATTTTTGTCTTTTTACCACCGAATTTTTTAATTCGCGTACTTCTTCCAATTGGCGTTCTAAATCTAAAATCTGTTTTGGAACGTCTATATTAGTGATATGAACACGAGATCCAGCTTCATCCAAAGCATCGATTGCTTTGTCTGGTAAAAAACGTTCCGACATGTAGCGGTTGGTCAATTTAACGCAGGCTTCAATGGCTTCATCGGTGTACGTTACATTGTGATGATCTTCGTATTTATTTTTGATGTTATTTAAAATAGTGATGGTTTCTTCAACAGAAGTTGGTTCTACAATTACCTTTTGAAAACGACGTTCTAAAGCGCCATCTTTTTCAATGTATTGACGGTATTCGTCTAAAGTTGTGGCTCCGATACATTGTATTTCACCTCTAGCTAAGGCAGGTTTGAACATGTTGGATGCATCAAGCGAACCTGTTGCGCCACCAGCTCCAACGATAGTGTGAATTTCATCAATAAAAAGGATGATGTCTTCGTTCTTTTCGAGTTCGTTCATTACCGCTTTCATTCGCTCTTCAAACTGTCCACGGTATTTTGTACCTGCAACTAAACTCGCTAAATCTAAAGTAACAACACGCTTGTTGAAAAGAATTCGAGATACTTTCTTTTGAATAATTCGCAACGCTAAACCTTCTGCGATAGCTGATTTACCAACTCCTGGCTCACCAATTAAAAGAGGATTATTCTTCTTTCTTCTACTTAAAATTTGAGAAACTCTTTCGATTTCTTTTTCACGACCTACTACTGGATCAAGCTTTCCATCTTCGGCCATTTCAGTTAAATCGCGACCAAAATTATCTAAAACTGGAGTTTTCGATTTCTTGTTGGATTTATTGGCTGGATTGTTAAAATTACCACTTTCCTTAGCACTGTCATCTTGTCCTGAATCTTCATTAAAAGATTCGTTTTTTGGTAAATTCTCTAAAAAATCGTCTTCGTTTGGTGTCATATTTATGTATTGGTCTTTAGCCACGTCATAATCAATTTTCAACTTATTGAGTAATTTTGTGGTAGGGTCGTTTTCATTTCTTAAAATACACAATAGTAAATGTGCAGTACTAATTGAAGTGCTTTGAAACACTTTGGCTTCAAGAAAAGTCGTCTTTAACGCTCGTTCCGCTTGTCGGGTTAAGTGTAAATTTTTCTTTTCGTTATTGGTTTCAATATTAGGGTTGGCAGGACTTAATATCTCTACTTTCTTTCTTAAATGGTCCAAATCAACAGATAAATTATTCAAAATGGTTATCGCTTTTCCATTACCATCTCTTAAAATGCCTAACATAAGATGCTCTGTGCCAATAAAATCATGACCTAAACGCAAGGCCTCTTCTTTACTGTAGGTAATTACATCTTTGACTCTTGGTGAAAAATTATCATCCATAATTTATAGTATGTTATTATTGTAAATTTAGTGATTGTGTAGTTTATAAACAAAAACCATACCTCACAAAATACATTGTCAGTAAATTGACAAAAAAATAGTCACATATAAAAGCAGTTACTCCCACTATTTATTAACCATTTTATAATGTAATTTTGTTAATAAATCATTGAAAGAACACTATAAAAACGCATTAAAAAAACACAAAAAGATGTATATTGCACGTTTTGAATTTAATTAATATTTATAACAATTTAAGCTATGTCTGACGGAGAAAAGTTAATTCCAATTAACATAGAAGACGAAATGAAATCAGCCTACATCGATTATTCGATGTCGGTAATTGTATCTAGAGCATTGCCTGATGTACGTGACGGTTTGAAACCGGTTCACCGACGAGTACTTTACGGAATGTATGATTTAGGAGTTTTTTCGAATAAGGCCCACAAAAAATCCGCAAGAATTGTTGGAGAAGTTTTAGGTAAGTACCATCCTCATGGAGATACATCAGTTTATGATGCGATGGTTCGTATGGCACAAGAGTGGAGTTTGCGTTATCTTTTAATTGACGGACAAGGTAACTTCGGTTCTGTCGATGGCGATAGTCCGGCCGCAATGCGTTACACTGAAGCCCGAATGAAGAAAATGTCAGAAGACATTATGGCGGATATCGATAAAGAAACGGTCGATTTTAAATTAAATTTTGACGATACTTTATACGAGCCAACCGTAATGCCAACACGTGTTCCTAACTTATTAATTAATGGAGCATCAGGTATTGCTGTCGGAATGGCCACTAACATGGCGCCACATAACTTAACTGAAGTTATTGACGGTACATTAGCATACATTGACAATGAAGAAATAGAAATTGACGAATTGATGAACCATATTAAAGCGCCTGATTTTCCTACAGGTGGCGTAATTTATGGTTATGAAGGCGTTCGTGAAGCATTCAAAACAGGTCGTGGACGAATTGTTATGCGTGCCAAAGTTGGTTTTGAAGAAGTAGATGGAAGAGAGTCGATTATCGTGACTGAAATTCCGTACCAAGTTAACAAAGCTGAAATGATCAAAAAAACAGCTGATTTGGTAAACGATAAAAAAATCGAAGGTATTGCCAATATCCGTGACGAATCGGATCGAAATGGAATGCGTATCGTTTACATCTTAAAACGTGATGCCGTAGCGAATGTCGTTTTAAATACGTTATACAAATACACTCAATTACAATCTTCTTTTAGCGTCAACAACATTGCCTTGGTGAAAGGAAGACCGCAAATGTTGAATGTGAAAGATTTGATTCACTACTTCGTTGAACACCGTCATGAAGTTGTAGTTAGAAGAGCACAATTTGACTTACGAAAAGCAGAAGAAAGAGCTCATATTTTAGAAGGTTTGATTATTGCATCAGACAACATCGATGAAGTAATCAAATTGATTAGAGCCTCTAAAGATGGAGATGAAGCTAGAACGAAATTAATTGAGCGATTTAAACTAACCGAAATCCAAGCACGTGCCATTGTTGAAATGCGTTTGCGTCAATTGACAGGATTAGAGCAAGATAAATTGCGGGCCGAGTATGCCGAAATCATGAAATTGATTCAATACTTGAAAGATTTATTGGCAAGCAAAGAAATGAGAATGCAAGTAATTAAAGACGAGTTGGTTGAAATTAGAGATAAATATGGTGATGCCCGACGTTCTACTATTGAATATTCAGGTGGCGATGTAAGTATTGAAGATTTAATTGCCGATGAAAATGTGGTGATTACCATTTCGCATGCAGGCTATATCAAACGAACTTCATTATCGGAATACAAAACTCAAAATAGAGGAGGAGTAGGACAAAAAAGTGCTGCCACTCGAGATCAAGATTTCTTAGAACATTTATTTGTGGCAACCAACCACAATTACCTTTTGATTTTTACTCAAAAAGGGAAATGTTTCTGGATGCGTATCTATGAAATTCCAGAAGGTAGTAAATCAAGTAAAGGTCGTGCGCTACAGAATCTTATCAACATTGAAAGTGATGATAAAGTGAAAGCCTTTATTTGTACACAAGATTTAAAAAACGAAGAATACATCAAAAACCATTACGTAATAATGGCTACCAAACAAGGACAAGTGAAGAAGACTTCTTTAGAAAAGTATTCGAGACCTCGTGTAAATGGTGTAGCGGCTATTACTATTAAAGATGATGATGAATTATTAGAAGCTAAATTAACCAATGGTGAAAGCCAAGTATTAATTGCTGTTAAATCGGGCAAACTAGTTCGTTTTGAAGAAGGTAAAACACGTCCAATGGGAAGAACAGCTTCTGGTGTGCGTGGAATTACTTTGCAAGATGACAAAGACGAAGTGATTGGCATGGTTTCTGTAAATGACATGGAAAGTGAAATACTTGTCGTTGCAGAAAATGGTTATGGAAAACGATCTTCAATTGATGAATACCGAATAACTAACCGCGGAGGAAAAGGCGTTAAAACACTTAATATAACGGAAAAAACTGGTAAATTAATCTCTATCAATAGTGTTACCGATGCTGATGATTTGATGATTATTAATAAATCGGGATTAACTATTCGTATGGATGTAGCTAATTTACGTGTAATGGGAAGAGCTACTCAAGGTGTTCGTTTGATTAACATTAAAGAAAACGATTCGATTGCTGCGGTAACTAAAGTAATGAAAGAAGACGAAATTGAGGATGTAGAATTGGATGAAAATGGTGAAATTGTTGCGAAGACCATCAATACCGATGATACTGTCTCAGAATCGGAGCCAGAAACAAATGTTACTCCATCTGAAGATGATGAATAAAGAAAAATAAAAAGTAAAAGCCATATATCGTATGGAATTTAAATACGATACCATGGCTTTTTTATACTATAAATAACTAAAATCATTAATTATGAAAATTAAAAGAATTATAATTACCGGATCACTGTTAGTTTCAATGGTTGCTTTTTCTCAAAAAGACGAGTTGAAAACATTGAAGAAAATTTATACAAAAGAAAAAACATCTCCTTCAGATGTATCCGATTATAAAGCCACAATCATCAAGCTGGAATCCCTAGCTAATGAAGAAAGCGATAAAGTCTATTTGAATTTTTACAAAGCCAATGTTCCTCAAATCGAACTTGCTTCACTTGGAACGGTTCCTACTTCAATGCAACTTCAAAAAACTCTTACTCCAAAAATAGTTACGGAAATAGCCACAGCAACCAAAGCTACTTTAGAGTTTGAAAGTAAGTCGGGTAAAAAAGTACTTACAGAAGATATTAATAACGATATCGCTATTGTTAATCCAATTTTAATTAACATGGCAATGGAATTGGCTAAAGCAAAAAAGGAAGCCGATGCTGCAACGGTTATGAACGCTGTTTACTTGTTTAATACTACTAATCTAGACAATTTATTTTATGCTGCTAGTTTTGCCGTAAATGCGAATGATTATGATAATGCGCTTAAATACTATCAAGAATTAAAAGCAAAAAATTATTCTGGAGAAGGAGTATTGTATTATGCCTACAATAAGACCATCAAACAAGAAGAATTTTTTAATACAAAAGCGCTACGCGATTCATTTGTCAAGCTAGGTAGTCATGAAAAACCACGTGATGAAAAAATACCATCTAAACGAGGAGAAATTTATAGAAACATTGCACTTATTTTAGTAAACAAAGGCAAGAATGAAGAAGCAAAACAAGCCTTTATTGACGCACGGAAAGCAAATCCAAATGACGATTCGTTACTTGTAAATGAAGCAAATTTATACTTAACTTTAAATGATTTCGATACCTATACTCGATTAGTAAATGAGGCCTTGCAAAAAGATCCAAACAATTCAGAAATGTATTTTAACTTAGGTGTGGTAAGTGCTAACGCGAAAAAATTGGATGTTGCTGAAGGTTATTACAAAAAAGCAATTGAAATAGATGCTAACTATTTCAATGCCTACATTAATTTAGCCGAGCTTAAAATGAGAAGTGATGATAAATTTGTAGAGCAAATTAACAAGTTGGGGACAACCGATAAAGAATTAAAACAATACGAAGTATTAAAAACCGAAAGAAATAAAAACTTTCAAGCGATATTACCTTTATTAGAAAAAGCAATACAGATTAAACCAGAAGATAATGATGCAAAAAAAGCATTGTTAAGTATTTATAGAGCTTTAGAAATGTCTGACAAAGCCAAAGAGTTAAAAGCAAAAATGAACTAGTTAAAAAAAACGTCCCAATTAGTGTCTAACTTTTTGGGGCATGTTCATAATTGGGACGTTTTTTTTATATTATTTTTTTAATCACACGCAATCGATGGGTGTGTCGATTTAATTCGGCATTATAAATTCCCAAATGATCTAAGCGATCAATTCTAACTTTACCACTAGCATGAATAATGTAATTACTCTCTAGCATAATGCCTACATGAATAATTTTACCTTCTTCGTTGTCAAAAAAAGCCAAATCACCTGGCTCACTTTCCTCAATAAAACTAAGCACCTCACCTTGAGTCGATTGTTGTGAAGCATCACGAAGCAACTTATAACCATTGAGTTTATAAACCATTTGCGTAAATCCCGAACAATCAATTCCAAAAGGTGTTTTTCCACCCCATAAATAAGGAGAATTCAAATACAAATATGCAGTAGCTATTAAGTTTGATTTTGCCTTTTTACCACTAACTTTTAGTCCTTCAAAATCGTAATTTTTACTATTAATGTCAGAATGATTTAAAAAAGATAGTGACGCTCCAATAGTAATCGGAATCAAAGTATTGTCGGGCGCTGTGATGTATTCTACCAAATCCGAATTCAAAATTACGGCTTCTTTAGATAAGCGAATATAATTCTCTTCCGAAATAGATTGGTATTGTTTGCTGTCTATCCAACCCTCATAATCATCAAATTGTAATTTAATTTTTGTCCATTGCTTATCGACTGCTATAATTTCAAAATGCTCACCAAACAAGACTTGAGAAACGATTTCGCTTCTGTCACTAGCTTCGGAACGCAACGGAATTATAGATAAATTACAAATACCAAACATTATGAAAAATTATGAATTTTAAATTATAAATTTTAAATTTTATTTTTTGAAGCTATTCCCGCTTTCCGTTACACCCGAGGCCAAAGGCCGAACGGATCGAAGGTAATTTTTTACTCCGCAAATTCCGCAAAAGATTTTTCACTTGACACGAGTGAAGCGAACTGACCGAACACAAAATTAAAATTATTATTGTGTGAGGTAATCGGGGCTAGTGCATCTCATTACAATGAAACCCAATTTAAAATTCAAAATTTATAATTTAAAATAGTTTTTTTTAAGCTCTTTCAATCACAATTGCCGAAGCACCGCCGCCACCATTACAAATAGCCGCTGCTCCAATTTTCGCGTTGTTTTGTAGCAATACATTGATCAAGGTTACAACAATTCTAGCTCCCGAACAACCTAGTGGGTGACCTAACGAAACCGCTCCACCATTTACATTGGTTTTGGTAGAATCGATACCTAAAATTTTTGTATTGGCAATACCCACTACAGAAAATGCTTCGTTGAACTCAAAAAAGTCAACATCATCAAGCGTTATTCCTGCTTTGTTTAATGCTTTTGGCAATGCTTTTGCAGGTGCTGTAGTGAACCATTTTGGTTCTTGTGCTGCGTCAGCATACGATTTTATATACGCTAAAGGTTGTAATCCTAATGCTTTTGCTTTTTCTTCACTCATTAATATTAAAGCTGCAGCACCATCATTAATAGTAGAAGCATTGGCTGCAGTTACGGTTCCATCTTTTGTAAAGGCAGCATTTAAAGTCGGAATTCTATCTAATTTTACATTGGTAAATTCCTCATCTTTGGTAACTATTATTGGATCGCCTTTTCTTTGCGGTACAGCTACTGGAACCACTTCAGAATCAAATTTACCCGCTTCCCACGCTTTTGCAGAACGTTCATACGATTGAATTGCGAATGCATCTTGTTCTTCACGTGATATTTTATATTCAGTAGCACACATGTCTGCACAAACGCCCATAGCATTGTTATCGTACGCATCTTGTAAACCATCTTTTTGCATTCCATCGACCATAGTTGTTGGTCCAAATTTCACACCATTGCGTAAATGCAAATAATGTGGAATCATACTCATATTTTCCATACCACCAGCAACAACAATTTCGGCATCACCAGTCATTATAGCTTGAGCTCCAAACATAATTGCTTTCATTCCAGATGCACAAACTTTATTCACAGTTGTACAAGCAACTTCATTCGACAATCCGGCAAACAATGCCGCTTGTCGCGCAGGTGCTTGACCAACACCAGCTTGAACCACGTTACCCATGAAAACTTCATCTATCAAACTTGGGTCTAAATTAATTTTACTTAAAGCTCCTTTTATTGCTGCTGCTCCCAATTGAGGTGCTGGTACAGTTGATAACGCTCCCATGAAACTTCCAATCGGAGTTCGAACTGCTGAAACAATGACTACTTTTTTACTCATCTTGTGTTGTTTGATATTTATTTGATTGCAAATTTACTATTTTTTCGGCAAAAGTTGTTTTCAAATCATCTTTATTGATTTTTTAGTGTCTAAAATAAATTCCTTGAGTTGTATATATTTGATTACTAAGTCATTCTTTTTATTTAAAAAGAAACCACAAAAAAAAGAAAGTAAATAGTTGTAAATATTATAATCAAACATTACATTTGCAACCGCTTAAAGAGAAAAGTTCTTATTTTAAATATTGAATTTGGAGAGTTGCCTGAGTGGCCGAAAGGACATGTTTGCTAAACATGCGTATGGGAAACTGTACCAAGGGTTCGAATCCCTTACTCTCCGCTTTTTTTGTTTTCGGGGTGTAGCGTAGCCCGGTTATCGCGCCTGCTTTGGGAGCAGG
>CANLLR010000044.1 GCA_947491985.1 Flavobacteriaceae bacterium
AAATTTATTTAATATCTTTGTAAAACCAAATTAATCAGTATGAACACATTTATAGTACACGCAGACTCTAAAGTTTCTAAAGCTTTAATTGCCATTTTCAAAGCTTTAAATGTAAACTTTGAAGTAGAAAAAACAGCAAAAAAAACAAAAGAAAGTCCTTACGATCCTGAATTTGTAAAAATGATTTTGGAACGATCAGAAAGCGCTAAAAAAGGAAATGTTATTGAATATACTCCTGAATTAAGAAAAAAATGGTTTGGTAAATGAGTTATACTATTATTTTTGAAAAAAAGGCTTTATCCGATATTGATAAAATATCAAAATCGGGAAAGAAAATTGATTTAAAAAAATTAGATACAATTTTTGAAGAGTTGGAACTTCATCCAACCACTGGCATTGGAAATCCTGAATTATTGAAACATAATTTGTCTGGTTTTTGGAGCCGACGAATTAATAAAAAAGACCGATTGATTTATCAAATTATTGAAGAACCAGATCATCTTGTAGTGATTATTTCGGCTTTGGGGCATTATTAAATTTTATCATTTTGTGCTATTTCAAATTTTAATTTAAATGCTTGGCTTTAAGAATATTAAGTGCTAAAATTATATTTCGACTTATTGCAACGAAAAAAAAATTAGCCACGGATTTAGCAGATTATTATGGATAAAATCTGTGAAATCTGTGAAATCTGTGGCGAAAAAAATGCCTAAAATCATATTTTTTTTATCGAACAACAATGATTCGTAATTAAAATTTGCCCAAAAGTTTGGAGAACTCCCAAAACATAGAGAATTACCCCCGATAGAAGCGAAAATCCTTTTTGTTTTTTTTTCAAAAACAAAAAGATTGCAGCGTCCCGAAGTTTCGGGAGCGGGAATAGGGCTGGGAAAATGCCCAAGCTTTTTGGTTTGTATTATCTTTTTTTAAACGAATAGAAGGCGATAATTGTGCTTACAAACATGAGTGCGCCGCCCAATACGAAGGGTGCACCTGCAAGTTTAAACGGAGCTTCATCGTGAGTGAAATAATAAAATACGGTTGACATCATTGGCGGGCCAATAATAGCCGAAGCACTCATCAAACTTGACATGGTGCCTTGAATTTCGCCTTGTTCGTTGGCTGGAACTTGCTCTGAAATAACAGATTGCATGGCTGGACCAGCTATACCGCCTAAACAATAGGGAATTAGAAAGACAAACATCATCCAGCTTTGGGTGGCTGTGGCAAACAGAAACATGCCGATTGTGTAGAGTGCCATACCTACATAAATACTTTTTTGGTTGCCTAGTTTTGGGTTTATCCAACGTATTAATCCGCCTTGTACGATGCCGACTAAAAGTCCGATTACGCCTAACGATATTCCTACCATTTTTTCGTCCCATTTAAATTGGTACATTGTGAAGTAACTCCAATTACTGTGCACTGCATGCGAGGCTACATAAAGCAGGAAGGTGGCGAGTACTAATCCTATTAATTTGGGGTATTTTTTGAGATGTAACAAAGCGCCGATGGGATTGGCTCGTTTTAAATCAAATGGTCTTCTGTTTTCTGTTGAAAGTGATTCGGGTAAAATAAAATATCCGTATATAAAGTTAAGCAGGCATAAAATGGCTGCCGCGTAGAAAGGTATTCGTGCGCCATATTGTCCTAATAGTCCGCCAATTACGGGTCCAATGATGAATCCAAGACCGAAGGCAGCTCCAATCATTCCGAAGTTTTTGGCTCTATTTTCAGGTGTGCTTACATCGGCAATATATGCTGTTGCTGTGGTGATACTTGCTCCTGTAAGTCCTGCAATGATTCGACCCACAAATAACCATTGAATTGTTGGCGCAAAGGCGAGGAGGAGATAATCCATTGAAAAAGCAAATAGCGAAATGAGTATAATGGGTCTTCGTCCATATTTATCACTTAAATTACCAATAAGTGGCGCGAATAAAAATTGAGTTATTGCATAGGCAAAGGTAAGCCAACCGCCAATTTTGGCAGCTTGGCTAATGTCGCCGTGGATTAATTCTTTAATTAATTTTGGAATTACCGGAATGATGATTCCCCAACCCGTAATATCGATAAGCATTGTGATAAATATAAAACCTATAGCAGCTTGTTTTTTGGGTGTTGTCATTTTTTATGTTTGAGATGCAAAGTAACAAAAAAATCCCAAACTATGGTGGGCTTGGGATTTTAGTTATTTTAAATTTGATTGTTTTTACAATTCAAATGCTTTTTTAGGATTGTTATCACACAACAATTCCATTGGGTTTTCTAGTGCTTCTTTTACTGCTACTAAGAAACCAACTGACTCACGACCATCAATAATTCTGTGGTCATACGAAAGTGCTACATACATCATTGGGTGAATTTCCACTTTACCGTTTACTGCAATTGGACGTTCAATAATGTTGTGCATTCCTAAAATTCCTGATTGTGGTGGGTTGATGATTGGTGTACTCAACATACTTCCAAAAACACCTCCATTGGTGATGGTAAATGTTCCTCCTGTCATATCATCTACAGAAATTTGTCCGTCACGAGCTTTGATTGCCAAACGTTTGATTTCAGCTTCAACACCACGGAAGGTTAAATTTTCTGCATTACGAACAACTGGCACCATTAATCCTTTTGGACCAGAAACCGCGATTGAAATATCACAGAAATCAAAAGCAACTTTATGGTCACCGTCCATCATTGAATTTACATCAGGAAATAAAGCTAAAGCTCTAGTAACTGCTTTGGTAAAAAATGACATGTATCCTAAACCTACACCGTTATGTTTTGCTTTGAAAGCGTCTTTGTATTCGTTACGTAAGTTGTTAATTGGTGTCATGTTTACTTCGTTAAAAGTAGTTAACATGGCTGTTTCGTTTTTAGCGGCTACTAAACGTTCGGCTACTTTACGACGCAACATAGATAACTTTATTCTTTCAGTACCACGAGAACCACCTGTTGGAGTTCCCATTGAAGGGACTGCGTTTACAGCATCATCTTTAGTGATACGTCCATCTTTACCTGTTCCAACAATGTCAGAAGCTTGTATATTTTTTTCGTCTAATATTTTACGAGCAGCTGGTGAAGGATGCCCCCCAGCCCCCGAAGGGGGAGCTTGAGCAACAGGCGGAGCTGCTACTTCAGCTGTTTTCGGAGATTCAACGGCTTTTGGATCTTCAGTTTTTGGAGCTAGCTCCCCCTTTGGGGGTTGGGGGGCTTGTGCAGCTGTATCAATCAAACAAACTACTGCACCTACTGCAACTGCATCTCCTTCTTCGGCTTTTAGCGTAATGATTCCACTGGCTTCGGCTGGTAATTCCAAAGTTGCTTTGTCTGAATCTACTTCAGCAATAGCTTGGTCTTTTTCTACATAATCGCCATCTTTTACTAACCATGTGGCAATTTCTACCTCTTTTATTGATTCCCCTGGTGAAGGGACTTTCATTTCTAAAATCATCTTTTTATAATTTTATTGTTGTTGTATTATTATTCTAATAAATTCTCTATTGAAATATCTTCATCAATTTCAGTCCAATGGATTCCTTCACCTTTTCCAATGAATCTCCATTTGCTTAGTTGTTCAGCCGATGCTTTTCTTAATCTTGGAAACCATTCGAGCGGTATTGACAATTCTCTTCCATCTTCTAAAAACACAATCATTTTTGAATTTTCGAACGCTAAATCAATGGCGTTTCTCGACTTAATAATTGTTAAAATACTCATCCCATTTTTGTATTAGTAGTTCTTGATTCTCTTCAACTAAAGTACGAATTTGCTTTAGTTCATTTGATTTAAATCCAAAAGATTTAACTAATTCTGCACTTTCGAGATAAAATTTTGCTGTTCTATCTCCATTTTCTATATGAATGTGTTTTGGCAAATGTTCATTACTATAAAAGAAAAATCGATATCCGTTTATGTAAAAAACAGTTGGCATTTTATCTAAATAAATTCTTATCAAAAACCATTCTAATAGCATCTGCATGACGTCTTCTATCTCTAGTATGACTTCCAGAAGCTGGTGCCGCATAATTTTTTAACGATGCCAAACGCCAAGGAACTAAATCAAAGTTCACTAACATATAGCTGTAAGCTCCCATGTTTTTAGGTTCTTCTTGTGCCCAAACATAATCATCTGCATTTGGATAACTAGCAATAATCGCTTTCAATTGTTCTGTTGGCAAAGGAAATAATTGCTCAATTCGAACCAAAGCTACATCATTTCGTTCTAGTTTTTCTCTTTCAGCTAATATATCATAATAGAATTTACCGGTACAAAAAACTACTGTTTTCACTTTCGATTTATCTACTGATGTATCGTCAATGGTCTCTTGGAAACTTCCGTTTGCCAATTCCTCTTGTGTAGAAACACACAATGGATGACGCAATAAACTCTTAGGTGAAAAAACAACCAAAGGTTTACGGAATTTTGTTTTCATTTGTCTTCTCATCAAGTGGAAGAAGTTGGCTGGTGTTGTACAGTCAGCTACATACATATTATGACGAGCACAAAGTTGTAAATAACGTTCCATTCGTGCCGAAGAGTGTTCAGCACCTTGTCCTTCGTAACCGTGTGGTAACAACATTACAATTCCGTTTTGGTTGTTCCATTTGTCTTCTCCGCAAGAAATGTATTGGTCAATCATAATTTGGCAACCGTTTGAGAAATCCCCAAACTGCGCTTCCCAAATCGTTAAGGCATTTGGATTTGCCAAAGCATAACCATAATCAAAACCTAAAACACCATATTCTGAAAGGAACGAGTTAAAAGCATTAAACTGTCCTTTTTTATCTTTAACTGAGTTTAATAAAACTACTTCTTCTTCGCTGTCTTCTACTTTTACCACAGCATGACGGTGAGAGAATGTTCCTCTTTCTACGTCTTGCCCTGACAAACGAACATCGTATCCTTCTTGCAACAACGAGCCATAAGCCAAAGCCTCAGCGGTACCCCAATCAATTTGATTGTTGTCGTACATTGTTTTTCTGTCGGATACAATTTTAGAAATTTTGTTGATGAATTTTTTATCTGAAGGCAAGGTAGAAATGGTTTCTACAATACCGTCTAATTTTATTTTGTCATAAGTGGTATCTACTTTTTGTAACATCACATCATCAGATACTTGTACAAATCCATTCCATTCATCTTGCATAAATGGTTTGATGATGGTCAAATCTTTTTTACGAGAAGCTTGTAAGTTTTCGTCCAATTTCGCTTTGTAATCGTTTTCAATTTTATTGACATACGCATGGTCAATAATTCCGTCAACAATCAATTTTTCGGCATAAATATCTCTTGGATTTTTATGACGCGCAATGATTTTGTATAAAACGGGTTGGGTAAAACGAGGCTCATCTCCTTCGTTATGACCGTATTTTCTATATCCTAAAAGGTCGATGAAAACATCGCCTCCAAAAGTCATTCTATAGTCAAGTGCAAACAGCATAGCATGCACTACCGCCTCTGTATCATCTGCATTCACATGCAAAACTGGCGAAAGTGTAACCTTTGCAACATCGGTACAGTAAGTTGATGAACGAGCATCTAAATAATTAGTTGTAAAACCAACCTGATTATTGATTACTAGGTGAATAGTACCACCTGTTTTGTAGCCGTCTAGGTGCGCCATTTGAACTATCTCATACACAATTCCTTGTCCAGCTACAGCTGCATCACCGTGAACAGCAATTGGCAATACTTTTGAGAAATCGTCTGGGTAATATTTGTCTTGTTTGGCACGAGTTATTCCTTCAATAACGGCTCCAACTGTCTCCAAGTGAGATGGGTTTGGTGCTAAATTGATATTGATTGATTTACCTGATTTGGTTTTTCTTTCAGATGTTAATCCTAAATGGTATTTAACATCTCCGTCAAAATATTCTTTATCGTAATCTTTTCCATCAAATTCTGAAAAAATATCTTGTGTGGCTTTACCGAAAATATTGGCTAAAATATTTAGCCTTCCGCGGTGCGCCATTCCCATTACAAATTGCTCTACTCCTTTTTCGGCAGCAGCTTCAATTAAAGCATCAAGAGCTGGAATAATACTTTCCCCTCCTTCTAATGAAAAACGTTTTTGTCCCACATATTTGGTATGTAAAAAGTTTTCAAATGAAACCGCCTCATTTAATTTATCAAGGATGTTTTTCTTTTGTTCAACATTAAAGTTAGGCAAATTGTCATTGATATTTAATCGGTCTTGAATCCATTGTACCACTTCTGGCTTACGAATGTACATATATTCTACACCAATAGATTGGCAATACACATTTTCAAGATGGATAATAATATCTTTTAAAGTAGAAGGTTTTTGTCCCAAGACTTTAGCAGCATCAAATGAAGTTTCTAAATCTGATGGTGTTAAACCAAAATTTTCAAGTGCTAAAGTAGGAGAGTAGGTTCTTCTATCCCGAACAGGGTTTGTTTTGGTAAACAAATGCCCACGGGTTCTATATCCGTCAATTAGTTTTAAAACATTAAATTCTTTCAATACTTTTTCAGAAACCTGACCGCTAGCCACTGCATTAGAAGAGTAATTAGCCATTTGTTGCATGGCTTGCTCCTCAGTATAAGTAGTCATTCCAAAGTCAAAGCCCTGAAAAAAGGCGCGCCAACTCGGTTCTATACTGTCGGGGTTAGAAAGATATTGCTCATAAGTTTGAGCAAAAAAATCGGTGTGTGCTGCGTTTAAAAAGGAAAACCTATCCATGATATTATTATGTAAGTAATCGTGTCATTAAAAATTTAATGCAAAAGTAAAATATTTATAACAATCTTTTATTCTTTTTACTACTTTTATATCGCTAAATAAATATATATACCCTTATGAATTTTAAAAATCTTAAAAAAATGAAAAAAAATGTAGCTATTTACTTATTTTTGGTTGTAATTGGTTCGTCATCAGCACAGCAAAATAACCAAACATCTCAAAATAAATTTTGGGAAAAAGTCCAATTTGGAGGTGGATTTGGATTAGGTATTGGTAGCGGTTATACCGATATAACTGTAGCGCCAAATGCTATTTATAATTTTAATGATCATTTTGGTTTTGGGCTCGGACTTCAGGCAAGTTACAACAAGGTTAAAGATCGCTACTCATCCGTTTTATATGGAGTAAATGCAATTGGACTATATAATCCAATACCCGAAGTTCAGTTGTCAGTAGAGGTAGAGCAAGTACGAGTAAATACCACTTTAAACACAATTCCCAATTCCATAAAAAACAATTTCTGGAACACAGGTTTATACTTTGGCGCAGGTTACCGAACAGGCAATATTACAGCAGGTTTGCGTTACAATGTGCTTTTTGACAAAGACAAAAGCGTTTATAGCGATGCGCTGATGCCTTTTGTGCGAGTATCTTTCTAAAATTTTTACATCAAATTTTTGGAGCACACAAGCCCATTTCATTACATATTTTGTCCCGCTCCCGACGCTTCGGGACCTTTATCTTGCTCGCCCTTCGGTCCCGAAGCTTCGGGACTGCGGGAGGATATCGGCTCTGTCGGGGCTAAAACAGACGAGTAGTTTTTCAGATGGAAAATAGTCGGAAGTCATAAAGTCGAAAGTCATAATGTCATAAAGTCGTAAAGTCGAAAGTCATAAAGTCATAAAGTCGTGAAGTAGCGTCCAAAAACAATCAAAAAACCCTGTTGGAGTTGAAACGCTAACAGGGTTTTGAAAATTAATTTGTTTTAAAACCACAATTTTTTGCGGGTTGGGGTTTTGTAATTCGGTAAGTGAGGGAGCTTTAGGTGTTATAATCTCTGCTACGTTCAACCGGAGTTTCATTGCTCGGCTTTCAATTAAACGAAATTATGGCTGTTATAACTAGTGTTTTTCTTTCATTTTTCAATTAAGGTTGTAAAGTTTTCAAGGTCAATATCTATAATTTTTCCATTGCAGTTCTTTTTTAGTTTACCTAATAAATATGAACCAGTTTCTTCTTCATAACCAAGCCGAATATATGTGTAACATTTCTTGTCTTTGTATTCTGTAAATTCTGTTACAAAATAACTGTTTCCAGTTTTCTCACTTTCATCTGATTCCCCACCAAAAAAGAAACTTGAAATAATGTCTGCTTGACCACTTTGAATATGACTTGTCTTACCAAAATCAACTATTTCAATTTTATAGTCAATAGTTGTGTAGTTTAAACGTTTTACAGTTAATGCAATTGCAAGATTCCCTTTTCTGCCAGTAAGAACTATTTTTTTTCCAATTTTTGGTGTTTCTGGAAAATATTCAGTGTCTTTTCCGTTAATCAAAAGTAAACTGTCTTTAAGTTCAAATTTTTTATAACCAAGATCTTTAAGTCCTTGAATAAATTTCGGAGAATAGTCAGATTTATTTTTTATTATTATTTCTGTTTCCTTTTTATCTAAAGGAACTTTATTGTTTTTAACAGAAAGACTGTCAACCGAAACTATTTTTATTGTCCTTTGAGAATTCGAAACGCTTTTATTGTCTTTTCTAGAATTGTTACAAGCTACAAGAGTTAGTCCGATTAAAATTGTCAATATGTATTTCATTTTCGTCATTTTTTTTAACATTGGCTATTACTATTTAAACACGAAAGTCATTACGCTTTTTATACTTTTTGTTTGGCAAATAACTTAAAAACAGGTTACTGTTTTTGTATATTTTTTCAAATGTAAAGAAATTATTTTTTTGAGGCGGTTTTTTTCTGGGTTTTTTAACTTTTTAAATTATGAAAATACACTCTTTTTAAGCCCTGTACGGGGAAAAGGTGAATTGGCACCTTTCAGCTTTTCTCCGAATGAATTTAAAGTTTACACAATCTAATGACTACTCCCAAGTAACAATACAATTTGGTATATTTAATTAGCAATTTGGTATATTTTATTCACAATTTGGTATGAAAATTCATTTCAAAAATCAAATTCAATTTTACCATGTATTTTTCAAATTCGCTAATTCGTTAATTTTCTAATTAACTCATTCTCAAAATGTCTTCTGAAAAACTACTTGTCTGTTGTAGCCCCGACAGAGCCGATATCCTCCCGTCCCGAAGCGTCGGGACCGAAGGGCGAGGGAGATAAAGGCGATGGCGGGACAAAAAGACTACTGAAACGGGGTTGTGTGCTTCTTAAAAAAAGGAAAAGGAAATGTTAAATTTTATTCAATGTTACCAAATTGTTAAGCAAATGTTTTTTTATTGTAAATTTATGTATATATTTGCCTAGGTTTAGTAACAAATAAAATCCAAATGTTATGGGAAAATTTATGTTGATTGCAGTACTGATGGTAACTGGTTTGTCTGTTGGGCAAAGCAAATCGCCTCAATTGGAGGAAGTTAACGGAATGGTTAAAGCAACTTATTTTTATGAAAACGGTTCAATTGAACAAGAAGGTTTGTTTAAAGATGGGAAGCTAGAAGGTAAATGGGTTTCGTATGATGTGGATGGCAAAAAAAAGGCTATTGCTGAGTACAAAAATGGTGAAAAAATTGGTAAATGGTTTTATTGGAATAACGCTTTGTTGATGGAAGTAGATTATGCTGACAATAGAGTTGCAGCAGTGAAAAACTGGAGAAGCGATAGCGTTGCGGATAAAAACTAAATCCATTTAATAACCTGGTTTTTTACATTCAGTTAATTTAAAAGATAATTAATTAAAAAGGGCTCGCAATTGCGAACCCTTTTTTTTGCTATATACTTGATTTTTAGATTTCTGAAGCTAATCGTTCATTTCTTCTATCTCGTAACCAATATTTTACTCGCTTCACCAAGTAGAACATTACGGGTACCATCACCAATGTTAAAACGGTTGCGTAGGTTAATCCGAAGATAATGGTCCACGCTAAAGGTCCCCAGAAAATTACGTTATCGCCACCCATATATAAATGCGGATTAAATTCGGTAATTAATGAGAAGAAATCAAAATTCAATCCAATCGCTAACGGAATTAATCCTAAAATGGCGGTTAATGCCGTTAATAATACGGGACGTAAACGGTTTTTACCCGATTCGATGATGATGTCTTTTATTTCTTCAAGTGATAAATCGTCGTGGCTTTGCAATTTGTTTTCCGCTACTTTTTTATCTAATAATAAGACGAAGAAGTCCATTAATACAATTCCGTTTTTCACTACAATTCCGGCTAACGATATGATTCCCATCATCGTCATTAAGATAACGAAATCCATATTGGCGATTACATATCCGTAGAAAACACCACTAAAACTCAATAAAACCGTAAACAAAATTACCATAGTTTTAGAAACCGAATTAAACTGTAACACGATAATAATCGTAATTCCGGCTAACGCTAAAAATAGTGCATACATCAAGAAACTTTGGTTTTTCCCTTGTTCTTCTTGTACTCCAGAAAACGAATAACTCACCGTTTTTGGAAATTTATACGATTTTAATTCAGATTCAATTTGTTTCGTAATTTCATCACCATTATAACCAGTTAACACATTAGAATACACCGTCATAATACGTTTCTGGTTTTTTCTTTTGATTTGATTATAAGTTGTGGTTTTATTGGTTTGCGAAACTGCCGAAATTGGCACTTGCATCATTTGACCATTATTCTGATTTCGGAAGGTGATGGATTGATTAAACAATACGTCTTCATTCTTACGTTGGTCATCTTGCATACGCATCGTAATATTATAGTCGTCATCGCCTTCTTTATACGTTGAGATTTCCTGACCATATACTGAACGACGTAAATTAAACCCTAATTGTCCAGTTGAAACGCCTAAGCTTCCTGCACTAACTCGGTCAACTTTTACTTCTAATTCTGGACTTTCTTTGTTTACATCCACACTTAAACGCTCAATACCTTGAATGTTTTTCGAATTGATAAAAGCAATCATTTTATCAGCTTCTACCAACATTTCTTGATAATCGGTACCTGTTAATTGCACACTAATTGGATATCCAGCTGGTGGGCCATTTGAATCCTTTTCAACCGTAACTGTAGCGCCTGCAACACCTTTTACTTTGGCACGAATTTCATCTAAAACTACAGTAGTGTTTACTCCTTGTCGGAATTTATATTCCGAGAAATTTACGGTTACTTTTCCTTTGTATGGCGTTTCTGAAGCGGAACCTGCATCTACATTTGGATTTCCAGCACCTACACCCACTTGCGAAACAATACTTTCGGCTAAGTAGTTTTTATTCGTCTTTGGATCGACATATTTATTTAAGATTTCAATTACTTGTTTTTCAACAAACAAAGTTGCCTTATTGGTTTTTGCAATATCGGTTCCTTGAGGATATTCGATATATGTAATTACTTGATTTGGAATATTATCAGGGAAAAACAGTACTTTTCTTGGGAAAATTTTTAGTAAAGCAAACGAGAAAAATAACATTCCAATAATCGTTCCTAATGCCAACCAAGCTCTTTTTCCAGTTAAAATTTTAGCTAAGAAATTTTTATACTTATTTTCCATTTTTGGGAAAAACTTATACTGAAAATCTTGTGTCCATTGGTATAATTTTAAATGATATAGCCACATTAAACCTAATGAAATTATAGAAATATGACAAATAGCTTTTTGAAAGGTTTTATTTAAATTTATGCCAAGAAATCCAAAAGAAATCCCAGTAAAATATCCTAAAATACCAAATATTAATGCAATAATTAAAAATAATTTTGTGTAATATTTTAAACTTTTCTTTGTAACATTTCTATCTTCGATGTCCATCGAACCACCTGTCATAGCTGCATTTACTACCATTGCTACAAATAACGAAGCAGTAAGTGTTACCGTTAATGTTATTGGGAAATATTTCATGAATTTTCCCATTGTTCCAGGCCATAAGGCAAATGGTAAAAACGCCATCAAAGTGGTAGCAGTTGAAGAAATTACAGGCCAAGCGATTTCGCCAATTCCAATTTTAGAAGCCGTGACCCTATCCATTCCTTTTTGCATATTGGCAAATACGTTATCGACCACTACAATTCCGTCATCCACAAGCATTCCTAATCCCATTACCAATCCGAAAAGCACCATCGTATTTAAGGTTAAACCGAAAGCTGATAAAATGGTAAACGCCATTAACATCGAAAGCGGAATAGCTGCTCCAACAAAAAGAGAGTTTCGTAATCCCATCGTAAACATTAAGACAATCATTACCAATACAATTCCGAAAATAATATGGTTCGATAATTCGTCCACTTGATGCTCTACTCGAGAAGATTGGTCGTTAGAAAGTTCGATAGTTAAGTTTGAAGGCAAATACGATTCTTTAGCTTTTTCTAATTTTTCTTTTACTTGCTCAATGGCAGAAATCATATTCTGATTTGAACGCTTTTTTACGTTCAACATTACCACTTCTTGCCCTTTTTCGCGAGCATAGGTAGTTTTTTCTTTTTCTTTAAAGGAAACAACGGCGATGTCTTTTAGATACACTGTTCCTCCGAAAGATTTCACAATTATGTTTTCTAACTCTTTTGGATCTTTAATTTCACCTACAATTCGGATGTTATTTCGTGAACCCTGCGAAATTAAATTTCCGCCCGAAAGCGTCATATTTTCATATTTAACCGCATTTTGAATTTCGTCAAAAGAAACCTGAGCCGCCGTCATTTTGAAAATATCAACAGCAATTTCTACTTCTTTATCATCAACACCTAAAATATCAACTTTTTTTACTTCAGGGATTTCTTCAATATCGTCTTGAAGTAACTCGCCATATTTTTTAAGTTGTTGGGTCGTATAATTTCCTTTTAAATTGATGTTCAAAATAGGCACTTCTTCCGAAATATTTAGTTCGAAAACACTTGGCTCCACTTTACTTCCGTTGTCCAAGTTAGGCCAATCGGTATCTGCTTTGATAACGTCAACTTTATCTTTAATTTTGGTTTTTGCATCTTCAATAGATACTTTATCCGAAAATTCGACAATAATCATTCCGTAATCTTGAAAGGAATTAGAAGTAATTTTTTCTACACCAGTGATGTTTTTAACTTCTTTTTCAAGCGGTTTAATAATTAATTTCTCCACATCTTCAGCTGAATTTCCTGGGAAAACAGAAGAAATGTATATTTTATTTTCGATGATTTCTGGGAAATCTTCACGAGGCATCGTTACATAGGCAATAACACCTGTAACAACAATAAGCAACGTTAAGATATATACTGTAACTCTGTTATCTACAGCCCAACTCGATATTCCGAATTCTTTGTTTTTGTGACTCATATAAGCCCCCTAACCCCCAAAGGGGGAACTCCTACTAGGGGTCAATAGGAATTTATATTAATACTCAATAATATGATTTTATGACTTAAACTTCTTTTCAAAGCTGCTAATTCCCCCTTTGCTTCGCCAGTTCGCTTTCGCAAGTGTGGGGGTTAGGGGGCTTTAAAAATTCAGCTTCATTCCGTCTGCAATACTGTTTACACCTTCGGTAACAATTACATCATCAACTGACAAACCACTTAAAATCTCAGTTACATTCATAGATGATTTTCCTACCTTCACTACTGTTTTTTTAGCTGTAGCTGTATTTCCTTTGGTATCGGTTGCTACAAAAACAAATTTATTTCCATCGCCATCTTCCTGAATTACATTTGTAGGAACCACAATTGCATTTTTTACCGTATAATCAATTATTTTTAATTTGGCTACTTGGTTTGGGCGTAATAAATTATCCGGATTTGGAATGCTTACTTCAATACCAAAACTTCTGTTGCTTGGGTTGATAAAATTTCCAACTTGTCTAACCTTTCCTTTGTAGCTTTTATTCAAAGATGTTATAAAAACATCTACTTGTGTGCCCACTTTTAGTTTTCCGATGTAGCTTTCAGGAACGGTGGTAGATACGTACATATTATTCAAATTCACAATACGCATTAACCCTTGTGGACCAGCGGCAACAACTTGTCCGCGTTCCACAAAAACATCATCAATTGTTCCTGAAAAAGGCGCACGAATAACCGTTTTGGCAAGCATAGCTTTTGCCTGAGCAACAGAACGTTGTAAACTTAACATTTGGGTTTGAGCTTGTAAATACTGAATTTCAGAACCAATTTTTTGATTCCAAAGATTTTTTTGACGTTCAAATGTAGTTTTAGCCAATTGGTATTGTGTTTCCAAACTAGCTACTTGTTGGCTTGATCCGCCATCATCTACTTTGCCTAAAACTTGACCTTTACTCACCCTTTGTCCTGATTTTACATTTAATGCAATTAATGTACCTGGCATTTCGGGCTGAATCAAAATGTTTTCTTTGGTGTTTACGTTACCTTGAATGTCTAAATAATGATTAAATAGAGTATCTTTTATGGTCGCAACCGATACTAAGGCTTCTGCTTTTTTTACGTTTAATGTTGCAAGTGCAGCTTCAATTTTTTCCAAATCGGCTTGCAATAAAGATTTTTTTGCTTGTAATTCCTTGCTGTTTTTAGCCTCAACTAATTGGTCAATAGTTGGAGAGTTGTCTTTGTTACCACAGGACATTACAAGGAATGCAAATGCAGTAAATACCATAATTTTGTTTGCCATTTTGTAGTTATTTTGAGTTTGATATTTCATAAATAGTTAAAATTAATTTTTGTTTAATAGCTTTTCTAATGTAGCTTTTTTATTGATTACATCAAGCATTGCTTGCAAATAATTTTGTTGCGTTGCATACAATTGTCGTTGAGCTTCGGTTAATTCAAAACTTGTTGCTAAACCTTCTTTAAATTTGATTTGGTTCTTGTTTTCAATGCGTTCGGCCAGTTTTAAGTTGCTTTTGGCATTGGTTAATTGTTCCAAAGTAAACTCATAATCGCTTTTTGCTTTGTCAAATTGCAAATGTAGTTTTTGTTGAGTTTGTGTTAATTCGGTTTTGGACTGATCCAGAGCAATTTGTGCTTGTTGTGTTCTTGATCTTCGTCCGAAACTGCTAAAAATTGGAATTGACATTTGAACACCCACGTTTGAAAAATTGAACCACTTTTGGTTGCTCGAAAGAAAATTAAATTGATTTCCAAAACTATTGTAACCAAAGTTTAAAGCCGCTCCAATTGATGGTAATGCTTTGCTTTTTTCTAATTTTAATAATAATTCTTTTGATGTTTGGAGATTTTTACCAATTTTATAATCGATAGAGTTATTGACATCAAATTGTTCGTTTAACAAGGCTAAATCAATATTGTTTTGCGATACGTTTTCTAATTTTTCGGTCAAAATTAATTCGTCGTTGAGGTCTATACCTAATAATAATTTCAGCATTCCCGCAGCAATTGTTCGTTGGCGATTTACATTTTTTAATGAATTATCTAGTGAGGTTAATGTAATTTGAAGTTGTTCAACATTTTCTTCTTCTATCAATCCGTTTTTAAAAATTTCATTGGTTTGAAACAACGTTTTTTCAAGGTTTTGCTTATTTTTTCCTAAAATAAGAATGCTTTCATCTGCCAAAAGAACGTTTCCGTAAGAATTAATCACCATTTCAGTGATTTCTTGATTGGTTTTGGTTTTGGCGTTTTCAGAAATTTGAAGGTAAGTTTTAGCTGATTGTAAACCCACTAAATACGAACCATCAAAAATTAATTGGCTTAATGTAAGGTTTGCATTCATGTTATGTTTTACACCAAAAGCTACTTCTTGAAAAGTGCCTGGAGTACCACCAAAAATTTCGGCTGGGATTAATGATTTTTGGATTTCAATATTGTTTTGATAACCCAAACTTCCATTTATTTGTGGTAAACCCATGGTTGTGGTTTCCCATTTTTTCTTTTTGGCTGCTTCAATATCTCTGTTGGCATTAATTACCGAATAGTTGTTTTGCAGCGCATGGTTAACGGCTTCTTTGAGCGAGAAAGAATAACTTCCTTTATTTTCTTGAGCTAATGAGGTAGCAGTAATAAGCATCAAAAATAGAACAAATTTATTTTTCATTAATTAAATATTTAGGGTTTGCTAATTGTTTTTCTAATTCGGTAATTCCTTTTGCTGTAGCGAGAGCTCGGATGTGGTATTCCAAAGCGTCTAGTTCTAGTTTTTTTACTTCTTTTTCGGAGCTTGTATTTTCGTTTATAGCAAAAATTAAGGTATAATAAAAATAAACGTAGGATAAAATCGGCGCATTTGCTCGATATAATTCTTCTTTTATTCCTTTTTCGATATTGGTTTCAAACATTGATTTACAATGATTGGTTGTTCGTGTGGCTACTTTTGAATAAATTTCAGGATAATGTTTTTTGAGTTGAAATGCAGGTGATGTATCGGTAGATTGGTGCATTTCTTTAAACATTTTCCTGATTTCAAAGTTTTCTTGAATTGCATTAAAATTTTGATCTAGAATGTTTTGGATACCTGTAACAAAATCGTGATGAA
>CANLLR010000045.1 GCA_947491985.1 Flavobacteriaceae bacterium
GCTAACGTCTCTTGGCTTGCATTCAGTAGCTTTTTTGAATACTGACGCTAACAAATATAACGAAAACTTTGAAGGTAAAACGTTGATAAATAGAAATAATTTTGACCGATTAGTTTCCCGATAAGTCCCAAACCTAGCCATTGATGCAAACCAATGTTAACTGCCGTTTTTTTTAAAGTTGATTTGGAATATCCATCATTTGGTGCAGAACTCTAACAATTTCCACAACTCCATCATCACCTTTTTTATAGATGATTAAATGTGATTTCATTTTTACTTGCTTATAACCTAATTTAATTTCATCAATGTTTTTCCCGGATTCAAAATCCTCGGTAACAAAATTTATTTCTTGATAAATTAATCGATAATAATGATTTGCTTGATTTGCAGACCAATTTTCAAATGTATAAACCCAAATTTTATCAATGTCTTCTAAAGCTTTTCTACTAATTCGGTACTTAGTTTTCATAAATATTTTTTATGAAGACTTGCTAAATGAGCTTCTGGATCAAAATTTTCGACCATTCCACTTTTTTCTCCTAACTCTAACTCGTAACGTAATTGCTTAATTTTTTGTTCTTGTAACTCCAATAAGCGTAAAGCACTTCTAACTACTTCACTTGCGGATTTAAAACGACCAGTAGCAATTTCCTCACTAATGAAGTTTTCAAAATGGTCACCGATAATTATTGATGTGTTCTTAGCCATAATTATTTTTTTATCAAAAATACCAAAAAATGGTATAAGTTGACTTTTTTTAAGAGTTTTTTTTTTAATGGCTGTTAACTAGTATATATCATCAAATATATATAACTTTTTTATAAAAAAAATTAATCAGTGAGTTTTTTCTTATTGTTTTCGTCTACCATGCGGTCAAGTGGACTTTGAATTTTGTCTACCGCTGTTTTTGTAAGGTGGGTATAGATAGTAGTCGTTTTTATGCTTGCGTGTCCTAAAAATTTTTGAATGTAACGAATATCAGTGCCGTTCTCTAATAAATGAGTAGCAAAACTATGACGTAAGGTGTGAACAGTAGCTTTCTTTTCTAGTCCCGATTTCTTCAAGGCTTCTCGCATTACATTTTGAACAGTACCTGTGCTTAAAGGCTCTCCCGCAAATTGTCCTTCAAAAACATACTGTTTACAATTGAATAATTCACGATAAATTTTTAAGGATTGAACAACAGAAAAGGGTAGCATAACCATACGATCTTTCTTTCCTTTAGCATTTTTTATGTGAATTTTGAATTCTTCAAATAAGATGTCTTTCCACTGCAAAGTCACAATTTCACTTACACGCAACCCAGCGCCATAACCAATTAATAATAGCAATTTGTGTTTCGGATTGTCAACGACTTGAAAAATTTTCAAGCATTCTTCCATGGTTAAAACGGAAGGTAGTTTTTTTTCTTTTTTCGGACGGGGCAAGCTAATTTCAAAATGCTTTTTGCCTAGTACTTGTTGATAGTAAAAATGTAAACTGTTTACCATTCCATGACCCGTAGCAGCAGAAAGACCACGTTCCATAAGTGATCCAAGATACTTAATGATTTCAATATTGGATATCGTTTCAGGATCACGATAATCGTAATGACGCAAAAATTGAATAAAGGCACTACAATAGGTTCGTATAGTTGAACTGCTGTAATTCAAAGCTAATAATGTATCAATCATAACTGAAAGGTATTCTCTACCAAGTACTGGAACTTGATCAAAGAGACTTTGCTTAGTTCTAGTCAAGTCGATTTGCTTTCGATTGGGTAAATTTTTCTTTTGCAAGTAGGCTAGAGGTAGCTCACTAACAATCAAAACTTCATACGGTTCCATTTGAAGTTGGATACTTTCAAAAACTAATGGAGCAGCTGGAAGCAAGTAACAATCTTTTACTTTACTGTATTTGACCATCGAAAAACGTTTCAATTTTTCATGTATAGCTGTAATTTTTGGAACATAGACTTCCATCCAAACTTTATCTTCTAAATGAGGAAGAATGGTAATTCTTTGTCCACGATAACTGATTTCTTTGAATAAATAATCATCACCAAAAAAAGGAAATATCTGCAAGACATTTTCTACTTGAATCTTTACTTTTTGATTGCGCATCGCCATAAAAACCTTGTAATTGGTATTCCAATACACTCCATTGATGGATAACAATTCTTTGTGAATGGTTTGGTGGTATTGCATTTTAAAAACCCAATACTTTCCTATGTTTCCGAGCAATTGTATACGCAATTTTTGTACAAATAGAGAAGTCTCTATTTTATGTTCAGGATTGCCTACTTTGGGTATGCCTAACTGAAATTCGCCCGAGGCTATGGGTGAAAGGTCACGGCTGTATTCGCCGGTCACCAATTGCGTTTGAGTTACAAGTTGTTCTTCTGCTTTTTCTATAGTTATAGAAGAAAAATGCTTTTTTAATAGCGTGTACGCTTCTGGACTGTAATCTGTATACCAACACGATTTAGTTTTACTAAACTTACAACCTATTGATTTTAATATAGTTATTGTTTCGAAATTGTGATCAAAGTAGATTCCAATTCTAACGGCATCACGGTGCCATAATTTTTTTAGGGTAATTGACATGGGCGAATAGTATTTGTAAATGGCGTATAATGAGAGTACTAAAATAGTAAAAAAGATTAAAAGAGAAAAGTTTTTGAAAAAAAATAGCCGAATAACATATAATTATTCGGCTATTGTAATGAATGAAATTGTTATTTAAAACAAACTCGGATATTTTTCAGGATTTGATTCACTCATAATAGCATACACTTTTTCAAAAATATCTTCGGCTGATGGTTTTGAGAAATAGTCGCCATCCGTTCCATAAGCTGGTCGGTGTGGTTGCGCAGCTAATGTTTGAGGCGCGCTGTCTAAATATTGGTACCCGTTTTGATTTTCGATGATTTCTTGCAAAATGTAAGCACTAGCACCACCCGGAACGTCCTCGTCGATAACTAACAAACGATTGGTTTTGATAAGACTTTTTACGATGTCTTTATTAATGTCGAAAGGCAAAAGCGATTGGATGTCGATAATTTCACAATCGATGCCAATTTCTTGCAATTCTTTAGCGGCTTGTTCTACGATGCGTAGGGTAGAACCATAGGAAACTAAAGTAATGTCATTTCCTTCTTTGATGGTTTCAACTACTCCAATTGGAGTTTTGAATTCTCCCAAATTGGTTGGCATTTTTTCTTTTAAACGGTAACCATTTAAACATTCAATTACTAAAGCGGGTTCGTCAGTTTGCAATAAAGTATTATAAAAACCGGCTGCTTTGGTCATGTTTCTAGGAACTAAAACGTGAATACCACGAATAGCGTTGATGATCATTCCCATTGGTGAACCCGAGTGCCAAACGCCTTCTAAACGGTGACCGCGAGTTCTTATGATTAAAGGTGCTTTTTGGCGCCCTTGTGTTCGGTATTGTAAAGTAGCTAAATCGTCGCTCATGATTTGTATCGCATACAGCAAATAATCGAGGTACTGAATTTCGGCAATGGGACGCAAACCACGCATTGCCATTCCGATGCCTTGACCTAAAATAGTAGCTTCGCGAATACCCACATCGGCCACACGCAATTCCCCGTATTTTTCTTGCAGGCCTTCAAGACCTTGATTCACATCACCAATATTACCGCTGTCTTCTCCAAAAATTAAGGCTTCTGGGTATTTTGTAAAAATGGCGTCAAAATTATCACGCAATACCAAACGAGCATCAACTTCTTCAGCAGAAGTGTCGTAAGTAGGAGCAGCGGCTTGACTGTTTAACACGTTGACATCCGATTGTGAGAAAAGATGCGAACTGAATTTTGGTTGAATTTTAGCAGTATACTGGGTAATCCAAGTGGCCAATTGTGCCTTACTATTTTCTTTGACAATAAGTCGCAACACTTTTCGTGTCGCAACTAAAATATCTTTACGAATTGGTTCTTTAATAGACGCTAATTCGGCGGCTATTTTTTCGATAAAGACTTTGTTTTCGCTTTGTGCAGCAATCGAGTTTAACACTTCAACGGCTTCATTTTGTTCTTCTTTTACTGGAGATGTAAAGGCAATCCAAGCTGCTTTTTTGCCTTCTAAAACTTTCTTCTTGGCATCCGAATCGATTTCTGTCAACTCTTCATTGGTAGCCAAATTGTTTTCAATAAGCCAAGATCGCATTTGCGTTACGCAATCAAATTGGGTTTCCCAAGCGAGGCGTTCGGCGTTTTTGTAACGCTCGTGACTTCCAGAAGTCGAGTGTCCTTGTGGCTGGGTGAGTTCTTGTACGTGAATCAAAACGGGTACGTGTTCTTCGCGTGCGATGGTAGCCGCTTTTTCGTAGGCAGCAACTAAATTTGGATAATCCCAACCTTTCACTCTTATAATTTCGTAGCCTTTATTGTCGGCATCGCGTTGGAAACCATTTAAAATTTCAGAAATGTTTTCTTTGGTGGTTTGATGACGAGCGTGGACCGAGATTCCGTATTCGTCATCCCAAACACTCATCACCATAGGCACTTGTAATACGCCAGCAGCATTGATGGTTTCGAAAAATAATCCTTCAGAAGTAGAAGCATTTCCGATGGTTCCCCAAGCGATTTCATTTCCGTTTTCTGAGAAATTGGTCGCATCGATTCCGGATACGTTTCGGTATATTTTAGACGCTTGTGCCAAACCTAATAAACGAGGCATTTGCCCAGCTGTAGGTGAAATATCGGCACTCGAGTTTTTTTGTTGCGTAAGGTTTTTCCAGTTGCCCTTTTCATCGAGAGAATGTGTGGCAAAATGCCCGCCCATTTGGCGTCCGGCGCTCATTGGGTCGAAATTAATATCGGTGTGACCATACAAACCAGCGAAAAATTGCTCAATCGAAAGCGCGCCAATCGCCATCATAAACGTTTGATCGCGGTAATATCCTGAACGAAAATCACCGTTTCGAAAGGCTTTGGCAAGGGCGAGTTGTGGGACTTCTTTTCCGTCACCAAAAATTCCGAATTTGGCTTTTCCGGTGAGGACTTCTTTTCGTCCGAGAAGGCTGCATTCGCGACTGGTAATGGCAATTTTATAATCGTTTAAGACTTCATTTTTGAAATCTTGAAAAGTAATTTCGGTGGTATTTTGTACTTCTGTCATAGTGTAAACGTATTCTAAGTTACAAATTTAAATAAAATATGTTTTGAAATGGTGATTTTAGAAGCCAAAAGATGTTAATTAGCCCTGATTGTAGACGATATCCTTTTTATTTCTGCCGATAGTAATCGGGAGAAATAAAAAGATAAAGGCGTAAAGCAGGACAATAGTGACTTTGAAACAACCAACGACTGCTTCAAATTACAATTAAAACCATTTTCGGGTAAACAAACTCATTAAAGTATTCGGACTAAAAGCAGCGATAAAACGGATTTTCTCGGCATATTGAGGTTGCGAAATTTCCCAACCATTGCTGGAGTAGACAGGGAAGTAGAGTTCGAAGTAATCGGTCACTAAGTTGAGGCGAATGCCGCTGTCATAGACAAAGCGTTCTTTTGTTTTTTTGCTTTTTAGAAAGCCAAGATCACCGTAGACTTCTATCCAATTCCAAATATTAAAACTACCGTTAATTGTTGTCATCCATTGATTAGCAAAAGGATTATCGAGTTTGGATTTGAATCCACCTTCTGCTAAAATGTACTGTTGACTGAACAAGCCGTCGTTTTCAGAACGTCCGAGATAATTGTAATCAAATAAATAATCGGTCGGACGATCGAGAGCAAAATCAAAGAATTTTGAATTGGTCGAATTGGAGATGAAAGCACCGGCATACATGCGCAGATTTACTTGTCTGTTGTTGTCGAAAAGACGTCGGAAACTGATTTCACCTGTTACTTTCCCGAATTTACTTGCCAATTGCACTTCGCCACCGTAGCTGATGTGTTTGGTGATTTCGGTTTTGGTTGAGACAAATCGCGCGTTGAATACCGAATAACTTCCGGTGTACGTATTGGTAACGAAATTACTTTTTTCACGGTCAACGTATATTTGTCGGAATTGAATGATTTGTTTTTTATTGTCACGGTAATCGTCTTCACGGATTCGGAATACGATATACGGATTGATACGACTGTAATAGGCATCGGGAGCGTAATGGAAAAAGTCGCCACCAATACCATACTTTACAAAAAATAAATTTCGGTCTCTATTCATTTGATTTACAACTAATGAGAAGGTTCCAGATAAATTATCACATTTAGTAGAATACGAGGGTGTTATATCATACGTAAATGGTTTATCGAGTATGGTTTTGTTATGAAAACGCATTCCGGTGATGAAGCCATCGTACAAATTGTATTGTAATGTTGGGACATAAATAATTTGATTGTACAGCGGTGCTTCTAAATCTTTTAAGAAAATAAATTTTATAGGTTTGTTGAATAGCGAGAAGCTCTTGAGCGATTTAACGTTGTTGCGTCGGTTGTATTCGGGAACTTCATTTTTGTAATTGATTACAATTTTATCGGCGTCGTTTCGTGGAATGGTATAAATACTGTCTTGTTGTACTACATCGATCCATTGTTTGAAAACAACCTCTTTCTTTTTGAGCGCAAAAATCGGAATCGGAACAGGAGTGTTGGTTCGGTTTTTAATGCGAAAAGAAACGCTATCCTTTGTTTTCGAAATGGCTTTAAATTTATAATCAATGATGTCACGTGAATTGACGATAATGTCGTAAAACCAATTGATGTTTTTGTCAGTATTGGCTGCAATTGCTGCTTTGAGTTGTGTGACATCGGTTTGATTTTCGTTGGCAAATAACATGAATTCGGTGATGCTTTTATTTAAATTGTCTTTGCCGATGTATTCTGATAAATATTTAAAACTCAGACCCGCGCGGTATTTTGAGGCAATTCGTTCGTTGAATTTGATAAGGGTGCTTTTTGGATCGCCAAGTGATTGATCGAGATTTTTACGCGCCATGAGCATGTAAAAATAATTGTATTGCCCGTTGAAATCAAGCGAAATTAAATTATAGCCTCGAAACAATTTGAAGTTGTAAATGCTGCCCGTCATTTTGGCTTGCGGATAATAATCGTCAATGTATTTCATCATATAATACACCTGAATAGCATCAAATATCCAGTTGTCTTTGCGTGCATCGAGTTGCAACGAGTTTTTTAAATAATTGTTTAAATAGGTTTTTAGAAACTTCAATTCGTAGATGAAATCGTTGGTAAACGGACTCAAAAATGATGGTAATTGATTCAAACCGTAAAACGGATTTTTCTCGTAATCACTTTGCGAAACCGTAATTTTTTGCAATTGGTTTTTGCCCAAATTTTCGTTGACAAAATTGACTACTTTATCGATTACGATGGCTTTTTGTATGTCGTTTACTTTGGTATCTTTTACATTGGAAACTACTTCAATAGTAGCGTTTTTATATGAAACAAATGTGTTGTTTTTTTCGAGATAAAGCGGAATATCACTTACTTTTTTGTTAGAAAAGGAGTACGTGTTTCCTTCTTGTTTGATTTGATTTAAATCGGAGGTAATTGCGTAGTCGTCCGGAATGCTAATCGTCAAATCGATAGCAAACAAGGCGTTGCAAGCATCGTCTGTATTAAGATTGCTGTATTTCAAAAAGCTGTTACCAACATATTTTGCAGGTGTGAGTAACCAATTTTTTAAAGTAAAATTGCCATTACTGTTGAAACCATAATTGGTGTAGCGATCGTCTGGAATTTTTAATACATACGATAAAGTTAAATTGACGTTCTGATTCGGAGCTAGTTTTTCGGTTAACGAAATTTCAATCAAATCGTGTTGCTCGTTTGGACGCAACCACTGCAACATGGTGTTCGTGTCGTTTACAACGATAAGATTGTTGGTACTTCCTTTTTCTTTGTCGGTAGCCAAATGAAAACTGCGAACAAACTCATCGGAAAATCGTTTACCTAAAGGTGTTTCTCTGGCAGCATACGCATTATTCCAATCGTTTAAAACAATCGAAGTCAGTGTATCGTTGGTTTGGTTGAAAAAGGTCAACTCTTGAGATACACTCAGAAGCTTTTTATCGGCATCGACTTTCACTATAGCCGAAACGTGATGTTGCGCTATAAGTTTTATCGAAGAGAATAAAACAAACACTAGTAGTAAAGGAGGCAGTTGGAACTTCAAGGCAATTTCTTTTTCAAGGGCTAATATAACTATTTAAGTAGAAATGGTATAATTTTTTTTACCACAGACCCGTCTGCCGACAGGCAGGTTACACAGATTTACAAATTTTAAAATCCTTTTAATCCATATAATCTGTGGAGTAGTCTTTAGAAATTCGGACTCAAATTGTACTTTTTGTAAAACGAATCCAAGGCTTCTACCACCTCGTCTTCGGTATCCACAACTTTAATCAAATTCATATCGCTTGGGCTTACTGTTTTTTCTTGTTCAATCATCACCGTTTTTACCCAATCGAGCAGTCCTTTCCAAAAAGAAGAACCAACCAATATAATGGGGAATTTACCAATTTTTTTTGTTTGAATTAAGGTAATGGCTTCAAACAATTCGTCTAAAGTACCGAATCCACCGGGCATGACTACAAAACCTTGTGAGTATTTTACAAACATCACTTTGCGAACAAAAAAGTAGTCAAAGTTTAGGTTTTTGTCTTTATCGATATACGGATTAAAATGTTGCTCAAACGGCAATTCGATATTCAAACCTACCGAAGTTCCCTCACCGCGATGTGCGCCTTTGTTTCCCGCTTCCATAATTCCGGGTCCACCGCCTGTAATCACGCCATAACCCGCTTTACTAATTTTATACGCAATGCGTTCTGCCAAAAGGTAGTATTTGTCTTCGGGTTTGGTACGTGCCGAACCAAAAATAGAAACACAAGGTCCGATTCGCGACATGCTTTCGTAGCCATTTACAAACTCGGACATGATTTTAAAAATAGCCCACGAATCGTTGGAGCGAATTTCATTCCATGTTTTTTGCTTTAATTTATCGTGTATTTTATGGTCTTCGTTTTCGTAATCGTTTGTTGTCATGATTTTGAATTATGAATTATGAATTATTTTTGAAGCTAATCCCGCTTTTCGTTGCCATCTTTTTATTTGCTTTGCCCGTTCGCTATAGCTCGGGTCATTGCTCATAAAAAGGATTTCCTCTTCAATCGGGCCTGCCTGCCGGAAGTCAGGGCTAGAAATGCGTGCTAAAATAACTCTTTTTTCAAAAACTGCGCCGTATAACTCTTCTTGTTTTTTACAATTTCTTCGGGAGTTCCGCGGCAAATGACTTCGCCTCCGCCTTTTCCGCCTTCCATGCCAATATCGATGATGTAATCGGCCAATTTGATGACGTCCATATTGTGCTCGATAATGAGCACCGTATTTCCCTTATTGACCAATTTATTGATCACGTCCATCAACACCCGAATGTCTTCAAAATGCAAACCAGTTGTAGGTTCATCCATGATGTAAAACGTGTTTCCGGTATCTTTTTTCGAGAGTTCGGTTGCCAACTTAATGCGTTGTGCTTCGCCACCCGAAAGTGTCGTACTTTGTTGTCCGAGTGTAATGTATCCTAAACCAACATCTTGTATGGTTTTGACTTTTCGGTAAATTTTCGGAATGTTTTCAAAATACTCGACCGCTTCATCAACAGTCATGTTCAACACATCAGAAATCGATTTGCCTTTGTAGCGAATTTCGAGTGTTTCTCTGTTGAAACGTTTGCCTTGACAGCTTTCACATTCTACGTATACATCGGGTAAAAAACTCATTTCAATCGTTCTCACGCCGCTTCCTTCACAAGTTTCACAACGTCCGCCATTGACGTTAAAGCTAAATCGTCCAGCTTTATATCCGCGAATCATCGCTTCTGGTGTTTGAGTAAAAAGGTTACGAATTTCGCTAAAAGCATCGGTGTACGTTGCCGGATTGGAGCGTGGTGTGCGACCAATCGGACTCTGATCAATGTCGATTACTTTATCGATATGTTCTAAACCTTCGATTTTTTTGTACGGTTGTGGTTTTTTCACGCCATTAAAATAATAGGCATTCAAAATAGGGTAGAGGGTTTCGTTGATTAAGGTCGATTTTCCGCTACCTGAAACGCCAGTAATGCAAATTAGTTTTCCCAACGGCAATTCAATAGTTACGTTTTTTAAATTGTTTCCCGAAGCTCCGGTCAATTTCATGAATTTTCCGTTGCCTTCACGACGTTTCTTCGGAATCTCAATTTCTTTTTCACCATTGATGTATTGGGCTGTCAAAGTGTGCTCTGATAACAATTGCTGTGGTGTTCCTTCGCTGATGATTTTTCCACCGTATTTTCCGGCTTTTGGACCAATATCAATTACCCAATCGGCACGAACGATCATGTCTTTGTCATGTTCGACAACCAAAACCGAATTGCCAATATCGCGGAGATTTTCTAACGAGTTAATCAATCGGTCGTTGTCTCTTTGGTGCAAACCGATACTCGGCTCGTCTAAAATATACAAAACACCAACCAGCTGCGACCCGATTTGTGTCGCCAAACGAATGCGTTGTGCTTCGCCTCCTGAAAGCGATTTCGAACTGCGGCTTAATGCCAAATAATTCAATCCGACATCCATTAAAAACGTTAGGCGCGATTTGATTTCCTTGATCACTTCGGTGGCAATGGCTTTTTGTTTTTCGCTCAATGTAGCTTCTAACACATCAAACCAAAGTGTCAATTCTGATATATCCATGGCCGATAAATCGGCAATATTCTTATCGTTGATTTTAAAATACAAGGCTTCTTTTTTTAAACGCGAACCATGACAATCCTGACAATCAACTTCGTCCATGAATTCCTTAGCCCAACGTTTTAAGGAAGTCGAACCACTTTCATCGTGTTGGTTTTTGATGAAATGAGATATGCCTTCAAAGTCAATTTTATAGTCTTTAGTTACACCAGCAGTAGTCGATTTGACGGAGAATTTTTCGTTTCCACCGTTCATAATCATGTCCATCGCTTCGGCTGGAATCTTTTCTATTGCATCGTTCAATGTAAATCCGAATTTCTCACCAATCGTCTCCAATTGCTTGAACATCCACGAGCTTTTGTATTCGCCAAGCGGAGCAAAACCGCCTGCTTTTATGGATAACTTCGGATTCGGAATAATTTTCTTTTCGTTGATTTGATTGATAGTTCCCAGTCCGTTACAGGTATCACAAGCCCCTTTTGGAGAGTTGAAGGAGAATAAATTCGGTTCTGGATTTTGATAGGAAATTCCGGAAGTCGGACACATGAGCGTGCGGCTAAAAAATCGAACTTCTTTCCTATCCTGTTCAATCACCATCATGATATCGTCGCCATGGTGCATGGCGGTTTTGATGCTTTCGGCCAACCTTTTGTCGGTATCTAGATCATTTTCAATTTGCATGCGATCAATTACAATTTCGATGTCATGGGTTTTGTAACGGTCAAGTTTCATTCCGTTGATAATGTCCTGAATTTCGCCATTGACGCGCACTTTTAAAAATCCTTGTTTGGCAATTTGCTGAAACAATTCAGCATAATGACCTTTACGAGCGCGAATAACCGGTGCGAGAATATTGATGCGTTTGCCTTTAAAGTTTTCGCTAATCAGTTCTTTAATTTGATCATCAGAATACGACACCATTTTTTCGCCAGTGTTATAACTGTACGCATCGGCGGCACGTGCAAAAAGCAATCGCAGGAAATCGTAAATTTCGGTAATCGTACCCACAGTGGATCGGGGCGATTTACTGGTTGTCTTTTGTTCGATGGCAATTACTGGAGAAAGTCCATCAATTTTATCCACATCAGGACGCTCCAATCCGCCAAGGAATTGCCGTGCGTAAGCCGAAAAAGTTTCAATGTAGCGACGTTGTCCTTCGGCATAAATAGTGTCAAAAGCCAAGGAGGATTTTCCAGAGCCAGAGAGTCCGGTGATGACCACCAGTTTTTCTCTCGGAATCGTAACGTCAATATTTTTTAAATTATGAACGCGAGCGCCAATAATATCTATAGAATTTTCAGTGTCAATCATTTAATTTAATTGCAAAAATGAGCTAAGTCAAGCTGCAAAAGTACGCTTTTAGTACTAAAAATTGATTAGTGAATTAAGAAGAATTTGTTAAAGATTTTTATATTTGGAGAAATTATAAGTTACAAAAAAATGAAATTATTAGGTATTGGTTCGCGTATTAAACATTCAGAATTTGGATTTGGAGTTGTAACGAATGTTACTTCCAAACACTATTGGGTGACATTTATAGAAAGTGGTATTGAAACTATCGATTTAGATTCGGTTATTGAAATTATTGAAGCTGTGGAAGATGAAGTAGATACTGTTAGTTTTTTTGAAGTAGAAAAAACATTAAAAAATATTTTACAAAAGTGGAGTGATGTGTCGCAAGTAGTTCCTATTGCGGATAAATGGAAAGGCGGAAAATTAATCATGGAACCCAGCACACCAACATCCAATAAAGAAATTCCAATAGACGTGTTTTTTCATAAAATAGTAATGGTTCGTGATCGCGTTAGAGTAATGGAACAAAAAATAAATTCTAGTAATTTAGACAAAGCTGAGAAAATTGAAATGCAGCAATACATCACCCGAATTTACGGAAGTCTAACTACTTTTAATGTCTTGTTTAAAAGTCAGAATGATTATTTTGTTGGTGAAAAAACCAAGTAGTTTACTCGATTATCATTTCTTTTAATTTGGCTCTATACGCTTCTAAAACAGTTACTTTCGATAGTAATCCGAAGAATCTTCCGTTTTTAGTAACAGGAAGTATGTCTTGTTCGGATGTTTCAAATTTATCCATAATAAGTTCCATTCCGTCATCGTATAAAAGTATAGCTTTTGGCACAGTCATCATTTCATTGACTTGAGTAAATTTTATACGAAACGGATTAAAAGCAATAGGACGAAGGGTTTCAAAATCGATAACACCTACTATTTTATTGCTTTCATCCAACACTGGAATGATCGGCTGATTTACGACCGACAAGTGTTCGATTACATTTTCTAACGATTTGTCGACCGTAATGGTTTTTACATCGGTTTCGATTAAAGATAAGAAATCGATACTTTGCAAGATGTTTTTGTCTTTGTCACTCGTAAAAACTTCACCGCGATTGGCCAAATCTTTCACATCCATCGAATGTTTTTCAAACTGTTTGGAAACGGCAAAACTTATCGACGATACAATCATTAACGGCACCATTAAATCATAACCTCCTGTAATTTCTCCAATCAAGAAAATGGCGGTTAAAGGCGCGTGAAATAAACCACTTAAAATTCCAGCCATACCAACAATGGTGAAATTTGTAACAGGAAGGTGCGAATTGATATGGGTCAAATCCATTAATTTTGCCACAAAAAAACCAAGATAGGAACCAACAAAGAGTGAAGGAGCAAAGTTGCCACCATTACCACCAGAACCCAATGTTAAACCGGTTGCGAATGATTTCAATAAAACTACAATTCCGATAAAACCCAGTAAAACCCATTCGTTATTTTTGTGATTTTCGAGAAGTGTATTGTTGAGTAAAACCTCCGGATTTGCAGTTGACAATGTTTTGATACTTTCATAACCTTCTCCAAAAAGTGTAGGAAAAAAGAAAATCAGCATGGCCAAAATACTAGCTCCGAAGAGTGCTTTTTTATAACTGTTGTTTTTAAATTTACTAAAGAAACGCTCTACTTTTCTGAAATTTCGAGCATGATACACCGACACCAATCCAGCTAATACTCCGAGTAAAATATAATAAGGTGTGTTGTGAAAATCGAAATTTTGTTCTTGATCAAAACTGAGTAAAATATCTTGGCTTAATAATATTTTAGAGACCAAAGCTCCCGTCGCTGCGGAAATGATAATCGGTATAAATGCCGAAATGGTGATGTCGGTCAATACGACTTCAATAGCAAACAACACGCCTGCAATCGGTGCGTTGAATGCGGCTCCAATTCCAGCCGAAACACCACAAGCCAATAATAAGATGCGGTCTTTTTGAGATAATTTGTATTTCTGCGCAAAGTTCGAACCAAAGGCTGCTCCGGTAATGGTAATCGGACTCTCCAAACCAGCTGAACCACCCAAACCAACGGTAAGCGAGCTTGTTATAATTTGCGCATACATTTGTTTTTTTGGAATAATTCCACCTTTTTTTGCTACGGCGTATAAAATGCGCGAACTTCCCTTTTCAATGGAACCATCGAGGAATTTTTTGACTACAAAAACAGTTAATAAAATACCGACTATCGGTAAAATACTATTAATATAGGGCAATTTTAAATATCCGTTGATATAATTGGCAAAGATGAATACGTTGTGCGCGAAACTTTTTAAAACAATTACGGCTAAAGCACATGAAATTGCCACCATAACGCTGGCTAAGTAAATAAAATTTCGCTCTGACAATAGTGTTTTTGCCAAAAAGAAAACCGACTCAAAACGACGAGCTATTTTTCTAAAGAAAAGTAAAACGGGTAAAGTAGTTCGGTTGGGCATGCTAAATTATAAATTAATGTTTGTAAAAGTAATCATAATTCGGCTAATTTTTCTTTACAATGTTGCTGTAATTCATCAAAAAAAAGGGTGAACTCCGATTCAAATTCGGTGTAAAAATGCACCAATTCGACCATTGCTTCTTGCATGTTGGTGCGGTGCTTGGTGCGGTAATCCATCTGAAATAAAATTTTTTCTATTCCAGCTAAGGTTGCGTAACTCACCAGCCAATTACCATCAACCATGTAGGGTAACATTACTTTAATTTTTTCGGTAAGAATATCGAAGTTGTTTCGTAAAAGAGTGTAAAATTTGTCGGCATAGACTTCCAATTCTTCATCAGAATAGCGCGACCAATTTTTAGCCAAATAGTGATCGTATAGAATATCCATAATCACACCCGAATAGTGTCCGTATTTTTCATGCAATCGGTGTTTACTCTTTCTATATGTTGGATTCGCATCGGTAAACGTATCAATATAACGGTGTAAAAGAATGCCTTTTCGCACTTCATCGGGATACTCTAAATAGGAGTTACCTCGAATACTATCGGCCATGAAGTTGCCAATTTTTAGCAAATCATTATCTCCTGAAAGATAGATGTGGGCAAGAAAATTCATTCGTCTAAGTTAATAATTAAAATCATGAATTTAAATTTTAAATTATATTTGTAAGAAATTCGTAATTTATAATTAAAAACATACAAATGACTTTAATAAAATCTATTTCTGGAATTCGTGGTACCATTGGTGGTAAAGTAGGCGATAATTTAACTCCGGTTGATGCGGTAAAATTTGCTTCGGCGTATGGCAGTTTTTTAAAAGCAGGAAGAGATTCTTCGCAAACTCAGAATGACAATTCACGATTAAAAGTCGTTATTGGTCGCGATGCGCGTATTTCTGGACCCATGATTCACAATTTGGTGATGCATACTTTAGTAGGATTGGGAATTGATGTTATAGATTTGGGATTATCAACAACACCAACAGTTGAAGTGGCAGTTCCAATGGAGAAAGCAGATGGGGGAATTATTTTAACGGCTTCGCACAACCCAAAACAATGGAATGCATTGAAATTATTGAATGCGAAAGGCGAATTTTTAAGCGGAAAAGATGGCGAAATGATATTAGAAATTGCCGAATCGGAAGCGTTTGATTTTTCTGATGTTGACGGATTGGGCGAAATTACGATAAATGATTCGTACATGGACATTCACATTGACGAAGTGCTAAATTTGCCTCTGGTGGATGCAGAAGCCGTGGCGAAACGAAAATTCAAAGTAGTAGTAGATGGTGTAAATTCTACGGGCGGCATTATTATTCCGAATTTATTAGAACAAATGGGCGTGGAAGTGGTGAAATTGTATTGTGAACCCAATGGACATTTTCCACACAATCCCGAACCATTGAAAGAACATTTGGGAGACATTTGTAAAATGGTGGTAGAAGAGAAAGCCGATTTCGGAATTGTAGTCGATCCAGATGTAGATCGTTTGGCATTTATTTCTAACGATGGTGAAATGTTTGGTGAAGAGTATACGTTGGTAGCGTGCGCCGATTATGTGTTGAGCAAAACTCCGGGAAATACGGTTTCAAACATGTCGTCTTCGAGAGCGTTACGCGATATTACCAATAAACATAATGGCAATTATCAAGCCAGTGCAGTGGGAGAAGTGAACGTGGTCGAATTAATGAAAGCCACAAATGCGGTTATTGGTGGTGAAGGAAATGGTGGAATTATTTATCCCGAGTTGC
>CANLLR010000046.1 GCA_947491985.1 Flavobacteriaceae bacterium
CTTGTGCCGTATACAAACGACCATCAATATCAACACGAGGTGTGTTATTATCTCCTTTTACAACAGCATACGGAACTCTTTTTGCTTCTTCGGTAGTTTCAGTAAAAGTATGTCCCATGAAACGTTTGATCGAAGCAATCGTTTTTGTAGGATTGGTTACTGCTTGTCTTTTTGCAGGATCACCGACTTTAATTTCACCACCTTCTACAAATGCAATGATCGATGGCGTAGTTCTTTTTCCTTCAGAATTAGGAATTACCACAGCTTCTTGACCTTCCATTACAGAAACGCAAGAATTGGTAGTACCTAAATCAATTCCAATTATTTTTCCCATTTTTATATTTAATTAATTTTTAGAAAATTTGTTTTTAAACTCGAGTTGTCAAAATGCAATCATTGTGCCAAGTGGTAAATAGGATTCATAATGTCATATTTAATTCTCAGCATCTGACAAGATGACATTTATTTTGATTATTTAAAAAAATTGTATAACAATATAACCTAATTATGTAATTAAGCCATATCTCTTTTTACCAACTTTGCAAGAGTAACTATACCAATCATAATTTGCAAAATCAATACACCATTAGTTTTAGAAAGATTTTAAAGAAAACTTTAAAGATTGTGATGTGGACTTTAATTTCACTACTTGCTCTTTTTTTAGTATTGGTCATTGCGCTGCAAATTCCAGCCGTTCAAAACTATGCTAAAAATAAAGCCGTTAACTATCTTGAAGGAAAAATCCACACTAAAGTAACTATTGACCGAATTGAAATTGGATTGCCTAAAAAACTGATTCTCGAGGGCATTTATTTTGAAGACCAACAAAACGATACCTTGTTGGCTGGAGACGAATTAGCAGTCGACATTAGCTTTTTTGAATTGTTTGACAATAAAATCGAACTGAACTCTGTTAATTTGCAAGGTGTAACTGCCAACATTTCTCGTGATAAAAATGCGGTTTTTAATTTTGATTACATCTTAAAAGCGTTATCCGTTTTAACTTTAGATTTTCTAAATAAAAACCGTTCGTTAAAAATCACCACAGAAATTAAAATCAAGACATACGAAATGATTTGAATTTGATTGATAGGTTCTTTAAAATAGACTATCGACAAAACAAAATTCAATAGTGGATTGGTGTACATTAAAATTCCGACTGCCGACGAATTCATCCCTTTTAAAGCAAATAAATTGAGGTATAACGGAATAATTGTAAACAAAACAACAATCACCAATAGCAAAATATAAAACAAGGATTCGGTTGGCGTTTCTCCTGAATAAAACGGAAAAAACGGCAACATTACCAGTGATGCTATACCCATTTGAACGGTTAAAATCAAAAACTTATCAAACACATTGTTTTTCCGCTGGCTAATCAAATACAATGCAAACGAAAAGGCAATTGTTATACTGTACAATAGTTCTATTAAATTCCCGTACGATAAAATTCCACAACTCAAAACACACAACGTTACTGAAAACCATTGCCATTGGCTAAGTTTTTCCTTCAAAATAAAATAGGCTAGAATGGTGGTTACAATTGGGCAAATCAAATAGGCAAATGAAGCCGATTTTAAACTTACGTGATTCATTGCATAAATAAACAGCAACCAATTAAGGATGAGAAGAAATCCACCAACAATAGTAAGTGCTACTAATTTCAGTTTTTGTTTGTTCGCCATTGAACGATAAATAGCCATGTCGTTTTTAACAATTGCTTTTCGGAATAAAAAATTGATTCCTAGCAAAATAACAGTCGCCATAAAGATCCTATAAAAAAGAATAGACAAAGACGTATAATCATGTAAGGGTTTCAAAGCCAAGCTAAAAAATCCCCAAATAATAAAAGCGGTCAGCGCGGAAGCGTAATATTTATTAATTTGCATACGATAAAGTCTGTGCAAAAGTAAGTCATTGGGTTGTAATCTCTATTGCAAAAGATGCTAAAAAATAACGTTCTACCCTATTTCTCGTCAACTTTTAAACTATATTTGTTCAACTAAAACGATATAGTTTATGGAAGAATGTATCTCTGTTTTTGACATGCTAAAAATTGGTGTTGGACCTTCAAGTTCGCATACACTCGGACCTTGGCGTGCCGCAGAACGTTTTCTTGGCGAAATGAGAGACATAAAAATACTTGATAAAATCATCCGAGTTAAAGTCGATTTGTATGGTTCCCTTTCCTTAACAGGAAAAGGTCATGCCACTGATTTGGCTGTGATGCTGGGTTTAAGCGGACAAGACCCTGAATACATTCCGGTTCAAAACATAGCGTCTATCATTAAAACAATTGAAGATTCTAACGAAATTAATTTAGGAAATGAAATGACCATTCCCTTCTTCTTTTTACAAGACATTGTTTTCAATAAAAACTTTTTACCGTTTCATGCGAACGGATTAACATTCACGGCTTTTTTAAATGATGAGACTTTATATTCTTCAACCTATTATTCAATTGGTGGAGGCTTTGTAGTAGTAGAAGAACGCGTCAATGCCAAAAAGAAAACCGAAATAAAACGCACGTTTCCCTTCCCTATTCAAAATGCGGAAGAACTATTACATTTCACAACAACGGAAAATAAATTAATTTCAGAAATCGTTTATGAAAATGAAAAATCGATGCGTTCGGAAGTCGAAATCAATCACGAACTCATTCGAATTTGGAACACCATGCTCGAATGCATATACATTGGTTGTCACAGTGAAGGCATACTTCCTGGAGGATTGAACGTGCGTCGAAGAGCATTTGACATGCATCAAAATCTCATCGGGTTGGCCAATTACGGCAACCCTCAAGAATGGTTGGAAGAAATTCGAAAAACCGAAGTCAAGTTCCGACAAATTTTAAAATGGGTCTCGTGTTTTGCCTTGGCAGTAAATGAAGTTAATGCTGCATTAGGACGCGTTGTTACTGCACCAACTAATGGAAGTGCTGGTGTAATTCCCGCTGTTCTAATGTATTATTTAGTCATCGAAAACCATCAAGCTGGCGAAAAAGAAATCAAACAATTTTTGATGGTTGCCGGAGAAATTGGTAGTATCTTCAAAAAAGGGTCTACTATTTCGGCTGCAATGGGTGGCTGTCAAGCCGAAATTGGTGTTTCGTCAGCTATGGCAGCAGCAGCATTGTGCGAAGTCATGGGCGGAACGGCTGATCAAGTATTGATGGCTGCCGAAATTGCAATGGAACATCATTTGGGATTGACGTGTGATCCTATTGGTGGTTTGGTTCAAATTCCGTGTATAGAAAGAAATACCATGGGAGCAATCAAAGCAATTAACGCCGCCGAATTAGCGATGGTAACTGATGCGAAAAATGCCAAAGTACCTTTAGATAAAGTAATTGATACCATGTGGCAAACAGCAAAAGATATGAACTCAAAATACAAAGAAACTTCTGAAGGTGGTTTGGCTATTGCTGTAAACATGGCCGATTGTTAAACGATTTCAAACAAAAAAATGAAAAGTAACTTCCTTTTTTTTATTGTACTACTATCAACTCAATTATGCTCTCAAAATTTTGAAGGAAGCATTGTTTATAAAAGCAGTTGCAGAAGCTCAAAACCCGATTGGAAAAAGGAGTATTGTCAGATGATTGCTGATTCTTCTCATGTCTATTATTTTAAAAATGGTAATTATAAATATGTATACAATGATATTGAGAAATGGACGCTTTTTATCAATAAAGAGCAAAAAATGTATACAAAAGCCAAAAAAATTTATCGTACATCTGTATTTCAAAATGAAGACGAAATTGTAAACATCCAAATCAATCCTAAGAAAACAATTGTGCTGGGTTATGAATGCGATGAGTTAATCCTAAAATGTAAAAATAGCACACAAAAATATTACTATAATTCGGTTACCGAAATTGATCCCAAACTAATGGAAAAGCATCAATTAGCTAACTTGAATACAATTATTTCCATTACAAAAGCTATTCCGATAAAAACCATTTTTATCATTGAAGACCAAGGGTTTGAATTAGAAACTGTAGCTTTTGAAATTAAAAAAGCACCTCTAAGCGCTGCCCTTTTTACTTTACCAAAAGAGGTCGAAATCATCGATGGAAATACCTCTAAATAAGATTTTAAAATGTAAATAAAAAAACGGGAATGCTTTTTTAAGTAGTTCCCGCTTCACATTTTATCCTAAAGTAATAAGACTCAAAACAAAAAGTTCTAATTCGTTCTAATATATACCTCTACATTTCCAGAGGCATCTTTCAATTTCAATTCGCTCAAATTTAAATTTACAATGTCTTGAACAGTTGTAACGCCGTTAATCACTTTTGTTAAATTATTGTTGGAACGTGAATAAATTCCGGATTGGGTTGAAATCGCACAAGGAGCAAGCGTCGAATCGTAATCACCCTCAATAACCGTGTTGTCTAATTTAAGATTCATATAATCTCTATCGCAACCCGCTTGATTTTGAGGCGCATCGACCAAAGTTTCTGTAGTTCCGACCACAATACCTACTTTACTGATAGCCCATTTTCCAGATAAAGGTGCAAGTGTTTCACCTTCATTGTCATCGCTACATGATGTTGCGAATAATCCCATACTTAATACCACTGCCATAAAAATTCCGTTCTTTTTCATACTTTTTTTCTTTAATGTTATACTACAAATTTAGATCGAATGCTCTGGCGTGTTATTACATCATTATCGTTTATAGTTGCATAATTAGTCATAAGAAACTTTTGCATAACATTTCAAAGAAAAAATATAGGAATACTACTATTTGTTTATAGGATTGTATAACAAGAATAATTATCAATTTACAAACCTTTGTATTACACCTGAATCATCAGTATAAAAAAAATAAATTATGGAAGCAATAGAAAAACAAATCAGCCAAAAAGCAACAACTACAGAAAATGGCAACAGCAAAAGTCATAATCCTGGACTAAGGGCATTATTGGCTATAAAAAATTTTACAGCTACTTTAGAGAACGATTATACTAAATTGCTTCAACTTGAAAGCGATTTGAATGAGCTGAATAAAAAAGCTTTAATCATAATTAGTAACAATACTTCGCCAGACGCAACATCGAAATGGAAGGAGAACTTATTAGAAGTGAATAATGCTATAACTGGCATAAATGACACCTTGACTTTAGCTAAAAAAAAGGTAGACGAAAAAATAAAAGAGGGTTATACCGAATTGTGGAAAGACTTGGCTATAAACGTAGTTGCACTAAAGAAAAATTCTATAAATATTGTTAGCATTGGATCCAATGCATTACCCGAAGCCATTCACCTGCAATGGAATAATGAATATGTAAACGTTGAAATTCCATTGCTGCAATCGATAATTACTCATGTGGAGTCGTGTAGGGTTTTGTTACAAATAATTGAACGCTACACGCCAGACGAATTGAACGTTATTACTCAAATTATTATAGACCAGATTCCGTTGGATTTTACGTATCAAGAAGCCGTAGCCTATCAAAATGACTATTACAAAGCACTTGTGAATTTTAAAAAAGAATTTAAAGAAGAAAAAAATCTTTGGGATACATTTTTGGATATTTTAGCAGGAGATACACACCAATCGCCTTCTGAAAGAGTCATGATGGAACGATGGTTAGAAGGCGAAAAAGGTGATTTGTAGAAAGAAAAGTGCTACCAATCCCAATTCGCTATATTCAACAATAGATGAGTTTTGGGTTTCGATAAATTCTTTTGAAATGGTTAAACCCAATCCGGTTACCGATTAATGACTGCTTGGAATTTGGCACTATTTATCAAAACCGACAGATAAAACTACACGGGTTAAAAGTAAACTGAGTTCCTCTTCTTTTTTAATGATGAAACTATTAATTGGAAACTAATTGTATTGCACATTTAAAGTATTTACTTCCTCCTCGTATCAATCAGGTAAATAATTTTCCATCTGCCATTTTCTTTAAACAACGTAAAGGCATTAACGCCGCGGTGACTGAATTTATCGTCAAGAAAAAATTCATAAGGTGTCCAAACGTTTGCCATCGCACCGTCGACTTGAATGTTGTAGCTCAAAATTTTCTCCTGAAACACCATGTCTCGTGGCATGGTGGCGATAGAGATGTAAAATTCCTTGGTACTTTCTTTTGACAATCGCGTTCCTTTTGCTCCTTCAGCAATTGACTGCAAGATAATATTATCGGCACAAACTGAATGGATTTTGGCGGTGTCTTTGGCATGAAACCCTTCGAAAAAAGTTTCAATGGTTTTTTGAACGTCTTGATTTTGAGCGTTTACTTGCGTGATTGCAAGCAACACAATGATTAGCATTATTTTTTTCATATCCAAATGGTTTGCCCAAAGAAATAGTACAATTTTTATGTTATGTATTACAAAGCTAATCGATTTTCTTACTTTTACAGTCAAATTTATATAAAATTCTAACTTTTTAAGAAGTCCAATATGTCAGTAGCCAAAAAAGATTACAAAAGAATTACCACCAAATCATTGATTGAAATGAAGGCCAATGGTGAAAAAATATCGATGCTTACTGCTTACGATTTTTCGATGGCAAAAATTGTCGACACAGCTGGCGTTGATGTGATTTTAGTGGGCGATTCGGCGAGTAATGTAATGGCCGGACACGAAACTACGTTACCCATTACCTTAGATCAAATGATTTATCACGCCTCTGGTGTAGTACGTGCTATTGAACGCGCTTTGGTGGTAGTCGATTTGCCTTTTGGAAGTTACCAATCGGATCCAAAAGAAGCCTTGCGTTCGTCGATTCGAATTATGAAAGAAAGCGGCGGACACGCAGTGAAAATGGAAGGCGGAAGTGAAATTAAAGACTCGATTAAAAAGATTTTGAATGCTGGTATTCCGGTAATGGGACATTTGGGATTAACACCGCAATCAATATACAAATTCGGAACCTACACTGTGCGTGCTAAAGAAGAGGCCGAAGCAGAAAAACTATTGGAAGATGCTAAATTGTTAGAAAAACTAGGATGTTTTGCTTTGGTTTTGGAAAAAATTCCAGCCGCTTTAGCCGAAAAAGTAGCCAAAAGTATTTCAATTCCTGTTATCGGAATTGGCGCTGGTGGTGGCGTTGATGGACAAGTTTTAGTAATTCACGACATGTTGGGAATGAACAACGAATTCAGTCCACGTTTTCTAAGACGTTATCTAAACCTTTACGAGCAAATGACTATAGCGATTGGACAATATGTGAGTGATGTGAAATCGAGTGATTTTCCGAATGCGAATGAGCAATATTGATTATAGAAACGCTTCGCTATAGAAACGGCTTCGTCTGTAGAATATTAGATTGTATATCTACCAAATAGATTATTTAACTGCCAAAAATATTAAAAAAAATGACTCATCGATTTAAAGACCTAGAAATTTGGGAGCAAAGTCGCTTATTGTGTACTGAAATATATTTAATTTCTGCTGCTTTCACTGAAAATGAAAAGTTTGGATTAACCAATCAATTGCGCTTAGCATCGGTATCGATACCTTCAAATATTGTAGAAGGTTCATCAAGAAGTTCAAACAAAGAATTTAATAGATTTCTGGATTTTTCATTAGGTTCTGCTTATGAAGTAGAAACACAACTTTTAATTTCTTCTGATTTAAAATTTATAACAACTGATCAAGTGCAACAAATACTACCTAAATTGAATAACATCATAAAAATGATTTTGAGTTTCAAAAAAGCAATCAAGTAAAATCAATCTGTAGCGAAGCGTTTCCATAGCGCAGCGTTTCCATAGGCATAGCCGTCTCTATAGCAAAGTGTTTCCAAATGAAAATTCTATCGAACAAGACGAATCTCCAAATCCTTCACGAAGATAATCACCTTATTGTCATCAACAAACGTGTAGGCGATATTGTGCAAGGCGATAAAACAGGTGATAAACCCTTGTCTGAAGTGGTAAAAGAATACATCAAAGACAAATACAATAAACCCGGTGACGTTTTTTTAGGTGTGGTGCATCGATTGGACCGACCAACAACAGGAATCGTTGTTTTTGCGAAAACATCCAAAGCATTAACGCGTCTCAACGAAATGTTTAGCCAACGTGAAACGCAAAAAACCTATTGGACGGTGGTGAAAAACAAGCCACCAAAAAACCAAGATACATTGGTTCATTTTTTAAAAAGAAACGAAAAAAACAATACTTCAAAAGCACATCTAAAGGAAGTCCCTGATAGTAAAAAAGCAAGTTTAGAATACACTATTATTACTGCGTTGGACAATTATTTTGCGCTTGAAATCAACTTACACACAGGGCGACATCACCAAATTAGAGCACAACTTTCTGCTATTGGTTGCCCGATAAAAGGCGATTTAAAATATGGTTTTGACCGAAGTAATCCCGACGGCGGAATTCATCTTCATGCACGAAAATTAGTCTTTCAACATCCTGTGACTAAAGATACCATCGAAATTATTGCAACTACGCCATCCGAAGTGCTATGGAAATCCGTAAATAAGATGTAACTTTACTAGCATTCAATTAGGGTTTTATGAAATTGACTTGTTACATATTCAAATCTAAAAAGTAAATCATGAAAAAAATCCTTATAATAGCTGCCATATTGATCACAAATAATTTTTATGGTCAAGAGCATTTTGCTGGTTTGAACACTTCGAGTCGTGTTGGAATCTTAACTGCAGCTATGAATCCCGCCGAGTTAACCAACATGTCGTCTCAATTTGAAGTCAACATAATTGGCGCCAGTGTTAATGTTTCGAACAATAAAATCGGATTTAGCGATTTAACATCCGACAGCAATATTGAAGATCTTATTTTTATTGGTGATAAACCTGTAAATATGCGTTTTGACGTCGAAGTTTTAGGTCCTGGTCTAGCCATGAAGTACAAAAAATGGGCGTTTGGTATTACTTCAAAAGCCAATGGAAAACTCAATATTATTGATGTCGACACCAAATTAGGGGATGCCATTAGCAACTCGGGATTGAACAGTTTGATCAGTTCGACCAACATCAACAACAAGAACAATCAAAGAATAATTGGAACTACATGGGGGGAAATCGATTTAATTTTGGCACGTACCTTTTTAGATACGCAAGTACATAAATTTAATGGAGGCCTTACTTTTAAACTGTTATTTCCAGGATCTTATGCCAATTTAGGAGCCGATTCATTTAACGGAACCATTTCTCAAACCGCCGGACAAGGCTTTTTGACCAATACCAATGCCAATTTGAACTTTTCCTATTCGGGAAGTTTGGCAAGTAGTTTTTCTAATTTCGATGATTACACCCAATCGGTTTTTGGTGGATTAAATGGTTTTGCTGGTGATATTGGTTTTAACTATCAATGGAAGGATGAAAAAGGTCTTGGCACCTCAATTAACGGGAATAAAAGCAACAAAAATAAGTACAGGTTAAACGCAGGAGTTTCGATTCGAAATATTGGTTCGATGACTTTTAAAGACAACAATAACAATTCGACCAATTATACTTTGCAAATCCAAGGAACGGAAAGTTTGAATCTCAACCAGTTTGAAAATGTCGACAGTTTACAAGAAGTAGAAAACATTTTATTGAACAGTGGATATTTAACAAAGACCAGTTCAAACAAGGATTTTAAAGTGCAACTTCCAACAACATTAACCTTATATACCGACGTGAAATTGTTGCCCATATTATATACCTCAGTGTATTTGCAACAAAAAATGAACGACGATAGTGCCAATGATCAAATCACCGCTCAAAATATTTTCACTCTTACACCACGCCTAACTTTAGGTTTATTTGAAGCGTATATTCCTTTTTCAAATAGTGAAATATCGGGATTTGCCACTGGAATCGGATTTAGCTATGGCGGATTTTACATCGGTTCTGGTTCTGCTATCACTGCAATGTTGAACGACAGCAAACAAGCAGACATGTATTTAGGATTTCGTTGGGGATTTTTATAAGATAACTAGTATATGAAATATAAAACAGATATCAATTACCGAAAACAAAGTTTAAAGAAACTCCTTTTGTGTATTCAAAAATACGAAAAAGAAGTTTTGAAAGCCTTATACAACGACTTAAAGAAGTCGGAATTTGAAGCTGTTATTACTGAAACTTCTATAGTATACTCCGAATTAAAACGGACAATAAAAAACATCCATTCATGGGCAAAACCAAAAAAAATAGGGTCGAGTCTTTTAAATTTTCCATCTTCCGATGCAATTTATAAAGAACCGTACGGCGACGTATTAATTATTGCACCATGGAATTATCCGTTTCAACTCGCTATTTGCCCCATAATTGCAGCTGTTGCAGCGGGAAATAAAGTCATGGTAAAACCATCTGAATTGGCTCCAAATACTGCCTCTATTATCACAAAAATCATTTCAGAAACTTTTGAATCCAATCATGTTGTGGTTAAGGAAGGCGGAATCGAGGTTTCGCAACAATTACTAAGCCAACGTTGGGATTATATTTTTTTTACAGGAAGTGTCGCCGTTGGTAAAATTGTAGCCAAAGCAGCAGCTGAAAATTTGACTCCGATTACATTGGAATTGGGTGGAAAAAATCCGTGTATTATTGACGAAACAGCCAACATCCCATTAGCTGCCAAACGCATTGTTTGGGGAAAAATGATGAATGCGGGTCAAACGTGCATTGCACCCGATTATCTATTGGTACATACGGCTGTTAAAGAAAAATTACAACTCGCCTTACAAAAAGAAATTACGGCAGCTTTTGGTGAAAATCCGTCGGAATCGCCAGATTTTGCCCGAATAATCAATATTAAAAACTGGCAAAGACAAATTAATTTACTCGAAAACCAAACGATTATTTTTGGTGGACAAGTGGATAAAGCGTCTCTTTTTGTTGGTCCGACACTCATTGACGAACCCAAATTGGACAGTCCACTGATGCAAGAAGAAATTTTCGGTCCCATTTTACCCTTACTTTCTTACCAATCGACAGAAGAAATTTGGAATACCATTTTAAAATTTGAAAAACCTCTATCCTTGTATTTGTTTTCTGAAAACAAAGCATTTATTGAAACAGTTTTAAAAGAAATTTCCTTCGGAGGCGGATGCATAAATGATACAGTAATACACTTTGGAAATCATCGCTTGCCATTTGGTGGAGTGGGTCATAGCGGAATCGGATCGTATCACGGCAAACGAAGTTTCGATACTTTTTCGCACCATAAAAGCATTGTAAATAAAGCGAATTGGCTCGATATTCCGATGCGGTATGCACCCTATAAAAATAAATTGAAAATGCTAAAAAAATTACTAAATTGGTTTTAAATTAAAACAAGCAACCATGAACGATAATTATACAAAAGTTGAAAAGATATGTAACGAAGGATATCAACTCGAATTTGGAACCATATTGGAAGATGCTTTCAACAATTATAAAAAAATAGCCGGAATTGGTGGTCTAGCCATGCTTTTAATAGGTGTTGTTTTTGTTGTTATTTTTGGAGGAATGATAGGTATAGTCTATGGTTTTAGCGATTTTGCATCTACTTTAACTGGATTAAATCCACAATTCATGTCGGGTAGTAATTTACTTTTTTTTCTTATTTTTTCAGTTGTCATCGCTGGAATAATGGGTCCAATAAATGCCGGATTCATAAGAATGGCGTACCAAGCTGACCAAGACACTACTTTTGGTTTGGAGACTATTTTTCACTACTATAAAGGAAACTACTTCAAAGAATTATTCATAGCAGCCGTTATCATAACCTTCACTAGTAATGGTATTAATTATTTGTTAACCCACTTAGGTGTCTTATATTGGGGTAACTTAATAACATATACTATAGCCTTTCTTACCTTTTTAACCATTCCATTAATAATTTTTTCAAATCTAAAAGCTACAGAAGCATTGACCATGAGTGCCAAATTAGTTTTAAAACAACCATTACTCCTTATAGGTCTCGTTGTACTTGCCATTGTTTTGGTTTGTTATTGGAATTTTAGGATTTTGTATAGGTATTTTTTTTACATTACCCTTTTTGTATTAAATGTATTTTACCATTTATGCAGCAATCGTTCCTTTTGCAGATAAAAGTGTATTGGATGAAATTGGTCAAAATCAAGAATAGTAAGAATTTTTAATTACAGCCATTTTAATGATTACTTCTATAAAAAACATGTACGCATTGGGACAGATTTCATCACTATTGAGTGGTCCTTTTAGCTTGGATTTTTTTTATAAATACAGTATACAAATACTAGCTATATCACTATTAATTAGTATTTTATTTTTCTTCATTTCATTTCATTTGTCGCAATTTAAATTGAATTTAAAAAATGATTATTCCGAATTTGAAACCCAAGAACAACAGTACAATTTATACTTTCTTTTTTTAGGGATTATTATTCCAGTAATGGAATTAATAAATGAAATATTTCATGTTAGATCCCAAAGTTTGTTACTTGTAAATCTTTTAGTTGGTGCTTTTTTTATTGCTATATACGTTTTAGCTACAAAAAACCAGACTGATAACAAGATACCTGAATTCACTTTTTCTAATCTGTTTTTCTGGCTATTTTTTATTTATAATTCACAACATCATTTTCAAGCCTTTTGAATTGGTGTCGTATGTTGGATTAATAATCGCTTTTTTCTTATCCTATTTTGTTTTCAAAAACTTCAAACATTATTTGATTTTTATTTTTATAGTAATGTTTTTGACTATGCTGTTTTATAACGAAGCAATTATTCCTAAAAAACTGGTTATCATTCTTTTCAATTCGTTTTTACTAACTATTGCGATACATTTAGCTCGCCATTTTGCCTTAATAGAAACCAAAAACAAACTCATTTTTACCAATGAAATTGTCAACAAAGGTAACTCACTAACTATAGCCACAAATAGAAAAGGAGAAGTGCTGTTTTGTAGTGAGCAAGTAAAAGATTATTTGGGCTATACCCCTAAAGAAGTCCTAGGATTAGAATTTTGGAATCTTACCGAAGATACAGAATTTATTGGTGAAGATTATCATAAGAATTATATTGATAACCGCATTCATGTCAGGCGATTAAAATGTAAAAATGGCGACTACAAATACATCCAATGGAAAGATAAAAAACTTTCTGATGATTTAATTATTGGTATTGGACATGATATAACCGAACAGATTACAATTCAAAATCAATATCAAAATTTGATTGAAAATGCCACAGATATCATTTATGAAACCGATCGCAATGGAAAATATACTTATATAAATAAGCACGCCGAAACTATATTGGGTTATTCACAAGAGGAAATGCTTCAAAACCATTTCTCTGACCATATTAGAAAAGATTACAAACAAAAAGTAATTGATTTTTATGTTCAAATAATAGAGGAAAAGAAACCAATTCTGACGCAAATTTTTCCAGTTATTAATAAAAATGGTGCTACCATATGGTTGTCTCAAAATGCTTCTTTAAAACGCAATAGCAACAATGCAATAATAGGTTTTACAGCTATTGCTAGAGATATTACCCTTTTAAAAAAGATTGAAATTCAAAACCAAAGACGTGTAAGAAAAGTACAGCGTTATAATGAAGCCATCAAAAAACTCTCGCTACACAGTTTCTCAAATCAAGTAAGTTTTGAGCATTTAACTGAACATATTTTAAAGTTAGTAGCCAAACAAGTTGACATTAGCCGTGTTAGTTATTGGAAATATTTTCCTGAAAAAATCATTTGTGAAAACTTATTCATCGCCAATCAAGATACTTTTCAAAAAGGAAGTGTATTATATAAAACAAGTAATCCAAAGTATTTTAAAGCCATCGAAAGCGAAAACCAAGTCATTGCTGTTGATGTCTATAAAACAAAAGAAACGAAAGAGTTCTGGAAAGAATATTTTCATGAAAACAACATCGTTTCAATGCTTGATACACCCATTTATTTGAACGGAAAGCTCAACGGAATTTTGTGTATAGAATCGACTACAAAAATTAAGGATTGGGATATTGAAGATATAAATTTTGCACGAGCAATAGGCGATTATATCGCCATCGCCATTGAAACTAACCAACGTATCGAAGCTGAAAAAAAATTAGAGTATAAAAGTAATGTACTAAGTGAAATAAACACCATTACTGAAAAGTTTCTAAAAGGTAAAAATACCAACGAAATCATTGAAGGCTTTTTGGATGCAATTGGTCGGGTAACCAATGTTTCTCGTCTTTCTTATTTTGAATGTGATAATGAAACCAAACGCTTTTCGCAAAAAAACCGTTGGCTCGCTGAAAAAATGAAATTGGCAAAACCAAATCCCGACCTGATTGATTTGCCACAAGCACTCTTTGAAGAAATATTTGAAATAATTCGCACCCAAAAGTTTTACACTGCAATAATTTCAAAAGTTGAGAACGAAAGTACGCAGCAGTTCTTCATTAATTTGAATATCAAATCCATTCTGATTTTACCCATTTTTGTAAAAGAAGCACTTCATGGTTTTATCGTTTTTGACGACAACAATTATGAAAGGATTTTTACAAGTGATGAAATTTCAATCCTTGGGTCTCTTACTAATAATATTTCATCATCTATAGAGCGTATCGTAAATGAACGAATTATTTACGACAGTCA
>CANLLR010000047.1 GCA_947491985.1 Flavobacteriaceae bacterium
GAATTGATTGGAATAACTACAGAATTTGAAGTTTTCTTCTGTGAAATTTGAATTAATTTAGTGTTGTCTTTAGAGGTAATTTTAGGTTTTTTGATGAATTCGAGTAAATCGCCAATTCGTAATCCTGTATTACATCCTATCAGAAAAATGTCTCTTGCAGTGCTTAGTTCCTCATCTTCTAAAACTAATTCTTCAATTTTAATCAATTCGTCATTATTCAAATATGGGTGATTTATGACCTCAGTAACCTTTGAAAAATAGTTTTTCTTATATTCAAGATTGGTGTGTTTATCTTCATCATAAGCATACCCCATAACAGTCTTCAATTTTTGAATCACAGTTCCAATATAATTTTTGGTGTATTTTTTTTCATTCGTCAAATAATCAATGAATTCATTGTAAAATTTTCTATTTATATCATCAAAATATATGGTTTTAATTTTCTTGTAAGTCATAAAATTTTTAACAACATTTAAAGCACTCTTTAATGTTGTTAGGGTTCCTTTAGTTAGTATTTTTTTTGAATAAGGCGAGTTGTTTTTGGAGTAAAAAACTAAAAACCATTCATAATAAGTGATAAAATCTTCACTTAACTTTCCATCGACGGAATCCACATTAAAACACTCATTTTTAACTTTAGATGCAGATTTACCATTTAAATCAAAAACTTTTGTGAAAATCTCTCTAACAGAATCAATCCCAATAACCTTTTCGTTTTCCTTGTAAATTAAATCATTTAACAAATTATCAAATTCTGATAACTTACTATTAATTAGTTTCGCATTAAATGTTGATGAGAGTGACTTCATTTTTTGTTTATTAGAATCCCAATCATCATCGGAATTAATTACAAAATTTGTAGATGCTCTAAATCTTGAGTTTTTTCCATTTCTAAACTCAAATTGGATAGTACTTTTTTCACTACCTTTACGAAGATAAAATTTCGTTTTCATACTTAAAAAAAATTAAATTATTAATATTTTAAAGTTATGATAAGGTCTATTTTTAGCCAAAAATTGTGGCTGTTTTTGTGTCCATTTGTGTCTTATTTTGGCAATTTATGTCCACATAATGAAAAAAAAACTCAATCTTAATGCCAAAAAAAGCGCTACAAAGTCAATAAATGCGTTGAAAACCTTCACTAAATTACATTCAGTCGAGGTCACGAATGAATGTATTAAAATAAGAAAAAATGCCAAGTTACACTTGAGCATTTTTTTGTTTTTAATGCATTATCAAAGCGGTGCTTTGATGGATGTTGCCAAGCAAACTCCAGTCATGAAATACAACTTTAACCTGATGACTTGAAATTGATTGCGAGCACGGATTACAAATCCGCGCTATCGGGTGACTTGAAATTGATTGCAAGAACAGATTACTTCGTCCGTTCGCTTCGTTAGGGTGCCAATCGGCCTTTACTTTGTCTTAGATAAAAAACAACTTTAAAACTAATTCCGTGCAAAAACATAAAATCCTACTTTGCTTTTCATTAATTTTACCGCACTAAAACATACCTATGCACCCCGATTATCTTCACGATCTCCAATTCAAAGATATTACATTTACCGAAGAAGCGATTAAATTCAAAGATTACGAAAATTGTACTTTTGTGAATTGCGATTTTAGAAACTGTTTATTTCAGACGGTTACTTTTATCGATTGTACTTTTTTGGACTGTAATTTTGCCGATACCAAAATCAATTATGTCTCGTTGCGTGACGTCTTCTTTACTAAATGCAATTTTACGAATGTCAATTTTGCGATGACCGATCAAGTTATTTTCGACTTTAGTTTCAAAGATTGTTTGCTCGATTACGCGAAATTTTATGCTTTGAAACTCAAAAAAATGCAGTTTATCAATTGCAGTATGGTGGCGGTCGATTTTATGGCGAGCGATTTAACCGAAGTCGTTTTTGACAATTGCAATTTGCGACATGCTGTTTTTATAGACACCATTGCCAATAAAGCCGATTTTACGACCAGCTATGATTATGTTATAGATCCTGAAAAAAACAAATTAAAGAAAGCGCAATTTTCTGTCGACGGTTTGAAAGGACTTTTGATGAAGTATGATATAGTTGTAAAAAATTAAGAAACGATTTTTCCGTCTTCCATAGTAATAATTCGATTGGTGCGTTGGGCAAAATCAGTATCGTGCGTTACAATCAATAAGGTTTGTTGCTTTTCAATTGTCAATTTTTTAAAAATATCAAAAACCAAATCACTGTTTTTTTTATCTAAATTTCCCGTTGGCTCATCGCCCATTATTACCAAAGGATTATTGATTAGTGCTCGAGCAATAGCGACTCGTTGTTTTTGTCCACCACTCAATTGATTGGGCATTTTTAGTGCTTGTTCTTGCATGTCTAATGTTTTTAAATGTTCCATGGCATTGTGTTCGATTTCTTTTTCGGATAGTTTTGCCAATTTCATTCCAGGAAGCATGACATTTTTTAAAACATTGTATTCTGATAATAAATAATGAAATTGAAAGACGAATCCGATTTTTTCATTTCGAATTAATGCCAATTCTTTATCTGGTTTTCCTGTAACAACTTCGTCATGAATCAACAATTCGCCTTCATAATCGGTATCCATTGTAGAAAGCAAATACAACAATGTCGATTTTCCACAACCTGATTTTCCAACGATAGAAACAAATTCACCATGATTAATACTCATGTCGATTTCTTTTAAAACTTGAAACTTTAAAGGATCGTAAAAGTATTTTGTTAGCTTTTTGGTTTCTAAAACTTTGTTGTTCATCGCAATTTATTTTCCACGGATAATTTCTACAGGATCAATTTTACTCGCTTTTAGGGCTGGAAATAATCCTGCAATTAGTGTTGTGATTAATGCAAAGGTAATTCCGATGCCATAAAACATTGGATCGTAATTAATTGGATACGTTGTAACTGTTGGTAAAGAAGCAGTATTGAATGGAATGTTATCAATAATATTGCTAAAAATAAATCCGAATAGTAATCCGAAAACGCCTCCCGTTACTCCAATAATTAATGATAACGAAATAAAAATCCATTTTACATCGTTTCCTGAAAATCCGGTTGCTTTTAGAATAGCAATACTATCCATTTTTTCAAAAATCATCATGTTTAAGATGTTGTAAATTCCGAATCCCGCCACAATTAACAATACAATTCCAACGGCATACGAGATAATACTTCGTACAGTACTTCCGGTTTCAAATTGCGAATTCGCTGTTTGATAGTCAATGGCATCCAAATCAAATTTAGAATGAAATTCATTAGCCACCGATGGCGCTGTTGTCATATCAAACAATTTAACTTGAATGTCGGTAATATAATTGGTAGGTTCACCTAATAATTTCTGAGCTGTTGTTAATGAAGTATAACTACTAACATTGTCAATTTCTACGATTCCGACTTGTGAAATTCCAACAATTTTTAAGGATGCCAAATTTCCTTTTGATGTCGTAATTTTGATAATATCACCTTTAATTAAAAGCATTTTATCGGCTAAACCTTTTCCAATAATGATGCTGTTATTTTGATTTAAATCGGCTATTTTACCTTCAATACTATAATCACTTAAAGCAAAAAGTTTTTCTTCGGCAGCCACATCAATTCCATTAATAATTCCAGAAATTTCGATAGTTCCCGAATTAAAAAAAACGGGCGTTGTTATTTTTGGAGCCACATCAATAATGCGATTGTCATTTTTTAAATAATAAATAATCGCTTTACTGTTGTAGATGGATTTCCCTCTGTCTTTAGGTTTTACCGAATTGACGAAATTAATATCATTTTTGTAGTTATCAGACAAAGAAATAGGTTGATTTTCAGAAGGTTTTATTTCGTTATACAAGCGTATATGAGGCGTTCTGTTGAGCATTAATCCGTCAAGTAAATCGTTTAAACCATTCATAAAACTGACCAAAGAAATAAACATGGCAATTCCAAAAGTTACTCCAACAGCAGCGACAATTGTTTGTTTTAGTCGCGCAAGAAGCAAATGAATAGCAATATTTAAAATGAGTTTAAAATTCATTATTTCGGTTTGTATAGGGTTTCGTTGGCTTGTAATCCTTCTACAATTTCAACGTTTTCATAATCGTTTAATCCAATTTTTACTTTACGTTTTTCCTCTTTATCAACTAAAACATATTCATTATCAATTAAATAACTTTTAGGAATTGTGAGAACATTCTTTTTGGTTTGAATAATGATATTGGCTTCGGCAGTTAAATTTGGATACAATTTAGCTGGAGGTGAATCAAAATGCGCTTCAATTTTAAAGGTACGCGAACGTTCGTCCATAATTGGATAAATTTTATCTACCGTGGCATCAAATACTTTTCCTTTATAACTGTCGAGCGCAACGACAATTTTTTGTCCAAGAACAACACGAACCATATCGTTTTCATCCACATCCAATTCAAGAACAAATTGATTTTTATTCCCAATAATTGCTAATGGCATTTGTGGCGTTATTAAAGTTCCTTCTTTTACTAAAACATCAAACAATTCGCCCGAAAAAACACTTTTAATGGTAAAATCATTTTGCGCTTTTTCGCTAATTTTTAATGTAATAGTGTTGCGATTTTGATCGTTTTTGAGTTGCGCTTTTAATTGCGATGATTGTTTTAAAGCCGATTCATAATTCGATTTGGAGTTTTTATATGCCAATTCAACACGTTCGTATTCAACCTCTGAAATAACATTGTATTGTTTGATATTTTTGTTGCGATTATAAATGGATTGATCCAGTGTTAATTTATCTTTCGTTACTTGCACTTTATTCTCCATTTCGGAGATTTTATCTTGAATGTATCTACTGTCTTCTTTACTAAGTTGATAAGCCAATCGTGCATTTTCTGTATTTAATGCCGCTTTATCACTTTCAATTTGAAACAAGGATTGACCCTGAACAATAGTTTGTCCTGCTGTGACATTTATTTTTTGCAAAACGCCACTAACTGTCGAATAAACGGTATATTGATTTTCGGCTTTTATTATTCCGGATGCGTAAACGTTTTCAGTAACATTTCCTTTTGTGGGTTGGATTTCTTCGACTTCTTTTTTAGAGCAAGATAAAGTAAAAAAGAAAAGAAAAATAAGGCTATAAGAAGGTAAAGAGTTTCGCATTAGGATGAATTTAAAACGAATAAAATTAGCTAATAAATTTACAAAATTTTCAGATACTAATTCATATACAATTCCGATAATTTATACCATTTTTAAATTATAAAAAGTACAATTTTCGGTTGATGATTTGAAACGACTTTTGATGAAGTAGGCTGTTGTGGTGAAAGGATTTGAATTGTGAGTTGGAATTGTGAGTTGGAATTGATTAAACTAGAGGTGGTAAAATAAACCTTTTAAATTAACATTTTATCCGCAATTTGATAATCTGTTTTACAAAGAGTCAAGCAGTATTTTTTGTAATTTTAATAAAATTTAAATCGAATGGAAACAAATTGGTTTATAGTCGTAGGCGTAGTCATACTCGCCATTCTTTTAATCGTTTTTTTAATAAAACGAAATTTAAAAGATGAAAGAAATTATGAAAAGTATCTAAAAAAGAACGACACTCCCATTGGGGTGAATTCCGATATAGATTCGGAAGATCTGTAGAAAATGGTAACAACTAAATTTTTTGAAATACCTATAAATATCAGCGTATTTTTATCTAAAAAAATAACTACAAAAAACCCCCAAATAACATTACGCTTTTTGGGAGTATTTTCTATTTGAGATGGTTTTTATTGTAAACCTGCAATGCTTTGCTCAATAGTAGCAATTTTTGCCAACGCGTCGGCTTCTTTTTTACGTTCCATTTCAAGTACTTTTTCAGGAGCACCCGTCACAAATTTTTCATTAGACAACTTGCCTTGTACGCTTTTTAAAAAGCCTTTTGTATAATTCAATTCTTCAGTCAATTTAGCGATTTCAGAGGCCACATCAATATTCCCAGTAATCGGAATAAAGTATTCATTCGATTTCACTCGATACGATAACGCACCATCCACTTTATCTGAAACGTAGGTTAACGATGTAATGTTTCCGAGTTTTAAAATCACCGAATCAAAGTAAGTCGATGCATTTTCGGCATTAACAACACTCAAATCGATAGCATCTTTAAACGGAATGTTTTTGTCTTTTCGTATGGTTCGTATACCAGAAATTACTTCCATAGCAAAGTCAAAATCGGCTATGATTTTTTCGTCATACGTTTTAGCTTGTGGCCATTCGGAAACAATTAAAGCCTGTTGTGGCGTTCTATCGGCAATGTGCTGCCAAATTTCTTCTGTTAAAAACGGCATGAAAGGATGCAATAATTTCAAATTATTCTCCAGCATTTCAATGGCTTTATCAAAGGTAGCTTTGTCAATCGGTTGTTGGTAGGCTGGTTTTATCATTTCTAAAAACCACGAACAAAAATCGTCCCAAACCAATTTATAAATTGCCATTAACGCATCGGAAATTCGGTATTTATCGAAGTTCTCTTCAATTTCAATCAATGTGCGTTGCAACTTGGTTTCGTACCATTCGATAGCTACTTTGGACGATTCGGGTTGCGGAATCGTGTTAGATACTTCCCAACCTTTAACTAGTTTAAAAGCATTCCATATCTTGTTAGAAAAGGCTTTCCCTTGGTTGCACAATTCTTCATCGAACATGATGTCATTTCCAGCGGAAGCGCTCAAAAGCAATCCCACACGAACACCATCGGCACCAAATTTTTCAATTAGTTCGAGAGGTTCTGGCGAATTTCCAAGTTGTTTTGACATTTTTCTTCCTTGCTTATCACGAACCAAACCAGTTAGATACACATTGGTAAACGGTTTTTCGCCCGCATATTCGTAACCTGCAATAATCATACGCGCCACCCAGAAAAATAAAATATCCGGACCAGTAACCAAATCATTAGTTGGATAATAATATTTGTAGTCTTCGTTTTCAGGATCTAAAATGCCTCCAAAAACGGCCATCGGCCAAAGCCATGACGAAAACCAAGTATCAAGAGCGTCGACGTCTTGAGTCAGGTTGTCGGTTGTAAGTTGTGGGTTATTCGTTTTGATTTTTGCTAATTCGAGCGCTTTCTCTATGTTTTCGGCTACAACAAAATCTTCTTTTCCATCGCCGTAGAAATAGGCGGGAATTTGTTGACCCCACCACAATTGACGCGAAATATTCCAATCGCGAATGTTTTCTAACCAATGTTTGTAGGTATTGTTAAAACGCGACGGATATAATTTTACTTCATCCGTTTCTAAAACAGCTTTGATAGCCGGTTTTACCAATTCTTCCATGCTCAAAAACCATTGATCGGATAAGCGAGGTTCGATTACCGCTTTTGTTCTTTCAGAAGTTCCCACTTTATTTAAATGCGTTTCGGTTTTTGCCAAAGCGCCACTATTTTCTAATTCGGTTGCGATGGCATCACGAACTACAAAACGATCCTGACCTTGGTAATGCAATCCGAACGAATTTAAGGTTGCATCGTCATTAAAAATATCGATAATTTCTAAATTGTGTTTTTCACCCAACGTTTTATCGTTCATGTCGTGCGCTGGAGTTACTTTTAGGCAACCCGTTCCGAATTCGACATCTACATACTCATCTTCAATAATTGGAATGCTGCGATTACAAATAGGAACAATAGCTTTTTTGCCTTTTAAATGCGAAAAGCGCTCGTCGTAAGGATTGATACAAATAGCAGTGTCGCCAAAAATAGTTTCGGGACGTGTGGTGGCAATAGTTAGCACATCTGAAGTGCCTTCAATTTTATAATTGATGAAATACAGTTTGCCTTGACGTTCTTCGAAAATTACTTCTTCGTCAGAAAGTGTTGTTTTGGCTTCGGGATCCCAATTGACCATGCGATAGCCGCGATAAATTAAGCCTTTGTTGAATAAATCGACAAACGAATGAATTACAGAAGCTGACATGTCGTCATCCATGGTGAATTTGGTGCGACTCCAATCGCACGAACAACCTAATTGTTTGAGTTGTTCGAGTATGGTTCCGCCATATTTATTGGTCCAATCCCAAGCGTGATTTAAAAACTCTTCGCGTGTTAAATCGTTTTTGTTGATGCCTTCGCTTTTGAGTTTGGCCACTACTTTGGCTTCGGTTGCAATGGAAGCGTGATCGGTTCCTGGTACCCAACACGCATTGAATCCTTTTAAGCGCGCCCGACGAATGAGTACGTCTTGAATCGTATTGTTGAGCATGTGACCCATGTGCAAAACTCCGGTAACGTTTGGCGGTGGAATTACAATGGTGTAAGGCATTCGATGGTCGGGTTTCGATGTAAAATAATCGTTTTTCATCCAGTAGTCGTACCATTTTTGTTCTACTTCTTTTGCGTTGAATTGAGCTGGATTCATATAAATTTTAGATGTCAGATTTTAGATTATGCAGTAACCAAAAATGCAATTTGATTCTATTTTAGCCCTGATTGAGCGGTTAGCTTGTGAGGAACGAACAACTAGGAGCAAAAGCAGGAACATGGATAGCTGACACAGACCAAGCCATTCGCTTCAAATAAAACTTGGTATGCTATTTGTACTACTGATTGCAAAAGTAAGTAATATGTGCTTTTATAAAAAATTAAGAATTAAATTTTTGTGTATTAATTTAAAGTAGCTATTTTTACGCTAACCAAATTTGAAAGAGATGAAAAAAATTATACTTATTGGTGCTGTTATATTGAGTTCGTTTGGCTTTTCGCAAGCCAAAATTGAGTTTAAAGCCAAAGACAATACGATTGATTATGGGAATGTGTACAAAGATGTAGACAGTGGTGTGCGTGTGTTTGAATTCACCAATACTGGAACTACTCCGTTGATTATAACTAATGTACAATCGACTTGTGGTTGCACGGTTCCAAGCAAACCTACAGAACCAATTGCTCCTGGAAAAACGGGTGAAATTAGTGTGAAATACAATATGAATCCGGGTCCGATACGCAAAACTATTTCAGTAGAAAGTAACGCTACCAATGTAGAAGGTGGTCGAGTTGCCTTAAAAATTAAGGGAGAAGTATTGGTTAAACAAGAAGAAAATGTTTTGGAAAAGAAAAAATCTAGTCCGATGCAATAAAAAAATAAAACCCACTAATGTGGGTTTTATTATATCAAATTTTTAAGTTTGAAAGTGAATTTTAGCGGTTTGCTTTGGCGAAGCACTTCAATTACAATCGTTTTATCTTCTTCAGATTTTAGTATTTCGTTGATTTCTTGCAGTGAATAGGTATAGCTATTACGACCATTTATAGTGGTAATTTCATCTCCTATTTGCAATCCTGCTAAATCGGAGGGTGAATCTTTTCTGACACTAAAAACGGAATAAAAAGGTTTAAGTATAAATTTGTATTTCAAATTTTTTGATACTACGTTATTGTTATCGACATCAATGAACACATTAGCGCTAGATGCATTCTCTTCATAGGTTTGTGGTACCCATTCGAGTCCTTCATGCTGGACTTCCAACCCACTCATATTATAATTAAAATGCAAATTAAAGTTATCATTTTTCTTTAAATACATAACCTTATTTGCATAATCAAAAACAATAGAAAAACGTTTCATAATTTCAGATCCAATAGAACCAACTCTATTTGTTACCATTTTTATATCTTTTGTAGCTAGAGAATCGGGCATAGCAACAATAGGATTCACAAAAGTAAAGGTATCGATGCTTAATTTTTTTATTCGGCATCTTTTTCCGTAAATAGTTCCACTAAAACCAAGACCTAAATAATCGTCGAAATTTTTTTCGGAAACCTGAATTCGTTTGTGTTTCCCTATGAATAACCACAAAGCATCTGAGTTACCAATATCTAATAACAATTTAGCTTCTCTGACTTCATATGTATCGTCCATTTCAATATTGGCCGTTACATAGGGCTTCATCTCTTCAATAATAATTGGTACTTTTTGATACTTTTTTAACTTCTTTGCGATTTTATTTTGATTACTGTGAACAATTATTTTTCTTTTGTTGTAATTAATGGCTATGGGATAATTTTTAAAAAATTGATAGCCGATAATTCCATTCACAGGAATTCCAACCTGAGATGAAATATTAATACTTTGATTTAAAACAATATAAATAGCATGATTGGAATCTGTATACCCTTTTGTTGTGATGGTATTAGCTGACGATTTCATTCCTTCAAAAGGTTCGTTCGTTCCTATACCTCTGAACATTACTTTATTAATATTGGAGAATCTAATCTCCTCTTTGTCTTCTAAACTAAATAAAATGGTTTCTTCAACTCCAGTGTCTAATAAAAAATTGAGTTCCGTTCCATTTACCACAAGAGGTATAATGATTAAGTTATTTATGAACTTAAACGGGATAACTACTTTGTTTTTATTATTTCCCATTGTAAATCCTTCTTGAGAAAAAGAACCCACAACAAATAACAAAGAAAATAGTAATAGTAATTTGAACTTCATAGTCCTCATTTTTTATATAAATTTAATAAAATTGCTTTTACATCGTGTGGTTTTAACAATTTATAAACTAAAAAAAAGGTTGATTTAGAAGAAAAAATCGCAAATTTGCATTACAAAAATAGACATTATGCCAAAAATTTCAAACAAAGGAAAACAAATGCCCGAATCGCCAATACGAAAATTGGTTCCTTACGCTGATATTGCTAAGAAAAAAGGGAATAAAGTATATCATTTAAACATTGGTCAACCCGACATAAAAACTCCTGAAATAGCAATTAATGCTGTTAAAAACGTAGCTATAAAAGTGCTAGAATATAGCCATTCAGCCGGATTTGAAAGCTACAGAAAAAAACTTTCACAATATTATATCAATCATAGTTTGCCAATTGAAGTAGAAGACATCATTATCACTACAGGAGGTTCGGAAGCTTTACTTTTTGCCATGGGAAGTACTATGGATGTTGACGATGAAATAATTATTCCAGAACCTTTTTATGCCAATTACAACGGATTTTCAACGGCCTCTGGGGTAAAAGTAATACCTGTAATTTCTACGATTGAAACTGGTTTTGCCTTACCACCCATAGCTGATTTTGAAAAATTGATTACTCCAAAAACCAAAGCCATACTTATTTGCAATCCCGGAAATCCAACTGGCTATTTGTATTCAAAAGACGAAATAATGCAATTGGCTGCGATTGTAAAAAAACACGATCTGTTTTTAATTGCCGATGAAGTGTACCGTGAATTTGTATACGATGAAAACGAAAAACACTATTCTATCATGAATATTGAGGGTATTGAAGAAAATGCCATAATGATTGACTCGGTTTCTAAAAGATACAGTATGTGTGGTGCTCGAATTGGTTGTATAGTTTCGAAAAATAAAGAAGTTATGGCAACAGCAATGAAATTTGCTCAAGCCCGCCTTAGTCCACCCACTTTTGCACAGATTGCAAGCGAAGCGGCTCTTGATACTCCGCAAAGTTACTTTGATGAAGTTATCGATGAATACAGAGATCGTAGAGACATACTTATTAGTGAACTCAACAAAATCGATGGGGTTAAAGTTGCTACTCCTAAAGGTGCTTTTTATTGCATTGCACAACTGCCTATTAAAAATGCAGACGACTTTGCACAATGGCTGCTCGAATCATTCGATTATAATGGTGAAACTGTTATGGTTGCTCCAGCCGCTGGCTTCTACTCTACTCCTAATGTTGGGCTGAACGAAGTGCGTATTGCTTATGTATTGAAAAAAGAAGATTTAATCCGCTCTGTTGTAATTTTAAAAGAAGCCTTAAAAGTATACAACTCTAAATAAAATTAGTAGCCCATTGGCTTGGGCTTTTCTACAATCTATTCCTGCCTGCCGATAAACAGGTTCCTGATGTCTTTCGAAAACTTTTTTACAAAAAGGTTTTTCCCTTACATCAGAGCTAGTGAACAAACCATAAAAAAAAGGGTTCTCAATGAGAACCCTTTTTTTATAGTAATACATTATCTTTTTAATGAGAAATGGGCTTTAAATTGTTTCTGCGATTCTTGCTCGTTATAATCTACCGTAAACCAGTAATCTGTTGATGGTAGCGGTGCTCCGTTGTACGTACCATCCCATCCTTGTCCTGTAGAGGAGATTTGTTTGAGT
>CANLLR010000048.1 GCA_947491985.1 Flavobacteriaceae bacterium
TGTTAATGTATTAACCAAACATTAACATAGCCCGCAATATTTACATATTTTTCAATAATTGTATAATTTTATTTACTTGATTTTTAGTATCTTCGAGGGTTGTGTTGGTGATAAGATATTGACTACGTGCAATTCTATCATCATCGGATAATTGATTGTTAATGCGTTGCATTATCTTTTCGCGAGTAGTGGCATCTCTTGTAATTACGCGTTGAATTCTTGTTTCCAAAGGTGCAACAACTGCAATGATAGCATCGCAATCTTTATAGCTGCCGCTTTCGAATAAGATGGCTGCTTCTTTAATAAGTATCGGTTCGTTTTTGTGCTGTTGTATCCAATTTTCAAAATGAATTTTAACTGCTGGATGCACGATAGCGTTGAGTTCTTTTAACTTATCTGGTTGATTGAAAACTACAGCTGCCAATTTATCACGATTTAATTTATTATCTGTCACAATACTGTCATTAAAAGCTGTTTGTATTTTGGACAAGATTTGAGGCGATTCCATTACTTTTTTTGCTTCAAGGTCAGAGATGTAAACCGGAATTCCGAGCGACTGTATGTAATGAGCTACTGTAGTTTTTCCACTACCAATACCTCCTGTTAAACCAATTATTTTTGATTTAGTTGGAATTGTTTCTACAATTTTTTGAATTGGCGTTGTTACCGATTCTATGCTTTTTTTGTGGGCTTTTTGAATTAAACTGGGTTCATTATCCTTAGCGAAAATAATTTCTCCTTTCTCGTTTAAATTGGGTTGGCTAACTTTAAAAAATAATTGCGGAAATGCTTTCTCAGGTTTTTGTCTTAGTACAAAAATTTTGAAAAAAGAGGTTAAAAATCCGAATCCGTAATTAACAAATTGTTTCCAAACGGCTACAATAGATAACAATCCGATGATAGGATTTCGATTTTGAATACTCGATACAATGAAAATTACTAAAAAATAAAGCACGTATAGTTTTAAAGGCCAATCGTTGTACGTCCAGTCAAACAAGAAAAATAAAACCAATACCGAAGCAATCAATCCCAATACAAATAGCGTCGGAAACCAATACGTAATTTTGCTATATTGTGGATGCCAATAATTTAAAATGGGACGAGCTTTACCAAATTTAGCTACTTGCAAACTAAACTTATCCCAATCAATGCGACGTTTGTGGTAGACAAATGCGGTTGGGAATAAGCGCGTTTTGAATCCCAATTTCCATAAACGAATGGTTAAATCAGGATCCTCACCTGGATGAATATTTCCAAATCCTTTTGAAGCTTCGAAAGCTTTTTTAGAAATTCCCATATTGAAACTACGCGGTTGAAACTTGTCGATTTTTTCAGATCCGCCGCGAATTCCACCTGTGGTTAAAAAAGAAGTCATTGCAAAATTAATGGCTTTTTGTATGTTGGAAAACGATTTTAACGCTTTGTCTGGTCCACCAAAACAGTCCATATAATCCGCAGTTAATCCCCTTTCGACTTCCGATAAATAATTCGCTGGAATAATACAATCGGAGTCGAAAATAATACAATAATCGCCTTTTGCTTTCTGCATTCCGAAATTTCGAGAATCGCCCGGACCTGAATTGGGTTTAAAATAATAAGAGATGTAAAGTCGATCCACATAGTTTTGCACGACTTCTTTACATGAAACTGTCGAACCATCTTCTACAATAACTACTTCATAGTCTTTGGTGTAGGTCGATACCACTAAACTATCGAGAAGTTCTTTTATTTCTTCGGGACGATTATAGACGGGAATTATGATGGAGAAATACATGCAGTAAAATTTTAACAAAGATACTAAAATGTTAAAAAAAAAGTCCCACAAATTGCGGGACTTTTAAATAGTTATAAAGTATCAATTGCCTTAATTATTATTCTTTAATGCTAGCAATTGGAACGATTTCATTAGTGTCAGCTTGATAATCAACACCCTCAAATCCAAATCCGAATAGGTGATGAAAATCGATTCTATATCCTTCTAAATCGCCAATTTCTGGCAACGATTCGGTGGTTGCTTCCAACCACAATTTGGCTACTTTTTCTTGTACATCGTCACGCATTTCCCAATCGTCAATTCGAATTCTCCCATTATCATCTACTGGAATTGTTTCGTCATCGCGATACAATTTATCATTATACAAACGTTGCATTTGTTCGATACAACCTTCGTGAATTCCTTCTGATTTCATAATCTTGTACAACAATGAAATGTACAGCGGGATAACAGGAATAGCAGAACTAGCTTGAGTTACCAAAGCTTTATTTACTGAGACATACGCTTTTCCACCAATGGAGTGTAAACTGTCTGAAATTTCAAATGCAGTGGCTTCCAAATGGTCTTTTGCTTTTCCAATGGTTCCTTTTCTATAAACCGCTTCAGTTAATGACGGTCCGATGTACGAATACGCTATCGTCATAGCGCCATTAGCTAACAAATTTTCATCTTTTAACGCTTGCATCCACATCGCCCAATCTTCGCCACCCATCACGGCCACCGTATTTTCAATGTCATCGCCGCTGCAAGGTTCGATAGAAATTTCAGACACTTTACCCGAATGAAAATCGACTGTTTTGTTCGTATAGGTGCCGCCAATAGGCTTTAAAACCGAACGGTGCAACACTCCTGAAATAGGATGCAAACGCACAGGTGAGGCCAAACTGTAAATCACTAGGTCAATCTGACCTAAATCTTTTTTTATTAAATCGATGGTTTGCTGCTTGATTTCAGTAGAAAACGCATCACCATTTATACTTTTTGCATACAAACCAGCTTTGTTAGCTTCTGCTTCAAAAGCTGCTGAATTGTACCACCCAGGAGAAGCTGTTTTGCCTTCGCTGGCTGGTTTTTCAAAGAAAACACCAATGGTAGAAGCTCTAGAGCCAAAAGCACTTGTAATACGTGATGCCAATCCGAATCCTGTAGAAGCGCCTATTACGAGTACTTTTTTTGCGCCGTTAATCGCACCTTTTGATTGTATGTAGGCTATTTGATTTTTTACATTTTGTTCACATCCTTTTGGTTGAGAAGTCAAACAAATAAATCCTCTCATTCTAGGTTCTATAATCATAAGTAAAACATTTGTAGTTAGTTAGTTTTTTTTTAATCTCAATGCAATTATTACGAACAAATGTAACGGATTTTTTTTAGTTTAACAATGCCTTCGCGTGATTTAAAGCTGAGTCGGTAATGGTTGCACCTGATAGCATTTGGGCGATTTCTGTTACACGTTCATCATCCGTTAGGAGTTTCAATTCGGATTGTGTTTGATTGTCTTTTACAAATTTAAAAACTTTAAATTGTGCTTTTCCTTTGGCAGCAATTTGAGGTAAATGGGTAATAGCTAAGACTTGCATATTGGCACTCATACTCTTCATGATATCTCCCATTTTATTAGCGATTTCACCTGAAACACCCGTGTCTATTTCGTCAAAAATTATGGTTGGCAGCTTTGAATATTGCGATAAAATTGCTTTTACAGCCAACATGATTCGCGACATTTCGCCACCTGAAGCTACTTTTTTCGACAAACCAAAATTGGATCCTTTGTTCGCGGAGAACAAAAATTGCAATTCGTCTTTACCGTTTGCAAAATAAGTTGCAACGGGCATCAATTGAATATCAAAACGAGCATTAGGCATGCCTAATTGTACTAAAATAGCGGTCAGTTTTTCGGATAGAACAGGTATAGCTACTGCCCTATTTTTGTGAATTTGTAATGCTTTTGCGTTCAAGCTTAGTTCCATTTCTGAAATGACTTTTTCAAGCGTTGCGATATCCGATTCTAAAGTGCTTACCGAAACTACTTTGTTGTCCAAATCCTCTTGAATCAAAAGTAATTCTTCAATAGAATTGACTTGATGCTTTTTTTGTAAGGCATAAATTAATTGCAATTTTTGACTTGTCAATTCTAATTCTTCGGGATTTGAAAATAAATTTTCAGACAATAGCTGAAGTTCTTTTTCGATATCGTCTGTTTCGATAACTATGCTAGTTACTCTTTCGAAAAGCGCGTTGAATTCTTTTGAATAGACTGCAATTTTTTGCAATGAAAGTTTAATTTCGTTGAGTCTGTTTAAAATTCCGAATTGCTCTTCATTGACCAAAGCAATTGACTTTTGACAGTTTTCTTTGATAAATTCAACATTACTTAGGGTTTCAAGTTGCGATTCGAGCACTTCTTGCTCTCCCGATTGCAGCTTTGAGGTGAGTAATTCTTCTAATAAAAAGGTGTTGTATTCTTGTTCTTTTAAGACATTTTGTAACGTGTCTTTTTTAGAACTTAATGCTAATTTCGATTTTTTGTAGTCTTTGAGTTGGTTTGCATAATCGAAAATTAAATCAAAATTAGATGCAACGGAGTCTATAATCTGAAATTGCACCGTATCGTCTGAAAGTCCTTGTGTTTGGTGTTGTGAGTGAACATCAATTAAATAAGTACTTAATTCTTGTAATTCTTGCAGATTTACTGGCGTATCATTGATAAAAGCTCGTGATTTCCCAGAAGGTAAAATTTCTCTGCGTATAATAGTTTCATCTTCATAATCTAAATCATTACTTTCAAAAAAAGGTTTTAGATTGTAATTTTTAATACCAAAATGCGCCTCAATAATGCATTTTTCAGACGTATTCTTTAAAGAAGTTAAATCGGCTCGTTTTCCTAAAACCAAACCTAATGCTCCTAACAGTATCGACTTTCCGGCACCAGTTTCACCTGTAATTGTAGAAAATCCATCAGAAAATTGGACTGATAGTTTTTCAATCAATGCAAAATTTTCGATGGATAAAGATGTAATCATGAATGTGAGATAAAGACCTGAATTTTTATTAAAGTCTTATTTTGGACCATTTATCTGAATTTAAAGGTGATATTCTACCCAATTTATCCACCAATTCGGTAACAGTAACTGAAGGTCCACCTGAAAAAATAGATACAATTTCATCTGCTTTTGCATCAAAGAAAACGCGAGTTAAAAATGCGTTTGGTCGAGTTGCATTGAGTTCTGCTAAGGTAATGATCGAATTAATTATAGACTCTTTAGACGATTTAATATCTTTTGTCATTTGATCCAAACCTAGAAAGTGATAGCTAAACATAGCATCGCGATAGGGTTTGAATGTAGGAGATAAAATATCATTAACTAGATAAAACCTATTTTGTTTTTTTTCAGTTTGCGACCAACCTTTTGCTCCTCCGGGTAAAGCAAGATTTACGATATCTTGAGCTATGACAAAATAAGGAGTTCCACCATCGGGTTCAAAAGTTTCAGCGTCAGCTCCTAAAATCATATAAGCATAAAACGATAAAACGGATATTAAATTAGAATCGTAACTGTTTGGATTGTAGGTAATGTTTTCAAATTCTATGTACGAAAAATTAAAGTCTTTATCATTAATATTAAGTACTGGTGAAGCATACGATGAGTTGAAAATAGTTCTAGAAGATTGCACTTGTATGCTGGCTTCATATTGATTGTTCTCGCCTCCATTTAAAATAATAAAAACAGAACATGAAATTCTTTCATTGGGTTTAAATCCCTTCTCTGTCCATGTAGTTTTGTTCATAAAATCATTGAGTGACTTCTCAAGATTTTTAAATATTTGATTGTTGGTAGTTGCTACTTTATCAGAATTGACAGTCACTGTACAATTCAACTCTTGACTATGAACAAAAGTCATACTCAGCAATGAAATAAATAGTAAGAGTTTACGCATGGTAATGTTGTATTACTTTGTTTATAATGTCGTTTGCTACTTCTTCTTTCGATTTCAGTTCCATAGGCTCAATTACAAAATTAGAATCAATGAAAGTAATTTTGTTGGTTGGCTTTCCGAATCCAGCTCCCAAATCGTTAAGCGAATTTAAAACAATCAAATTTAGGTTTTTTTTCTGAATTTTCAACTTGGCATTTTCAATTTCATTTTCTGTCTCCAAAGCAAAACCAATTAAAAACTGATTTTGTTTAATAGCGCCTAAGGATGCTAAGATGTCTTTTGTTTTCTCCAATTCAATAGAAAGGCATGCTTCACTCTTTTTTATCTTTTGACTAGCTAGCGTTTTAGGTTTGTAATCGGCTACAGCTGCCGCAGCAATTGCAACATCAACTGTATTGAAATGCTCGTGGCAAGCTTCGTACATTTGCTGAGCTGACACGACTTTAATGACTTTAATAGTGAGATTTTCGACTTGCAAATGCGTTGGACCTGATATTAAAATCACCTCCGCTCCCATACTCGCAGCACAATTAGCAATATCAAAACCCATTTTCCCAGAAGAATGATTTCCTATAAAACGTACAGGATCTATAGATTCGTATGTGGGTCCAGCAGTAATAAGTATTTTTTTACCTTTTAGAGGTAATTTACTTTCTAAATCAGCTTCTAAAAAGGCAACGATATTTTCTGGTTCTGCCATTCGCCCTTCGCCTGAAAGTCCGCTCGCTAATTCGCCCGATTCCGCAGGAATGATAGTATTTCCAAACTTTTTCAATGCCGAAAAACTGGCTATTGTAGAAGGATGCTTGTACATATCCAAATCCATTGCGGGAGCAAAATAAACCGGACATTTAGCTGACAAATAAGTTGCAATTAATAAATTATCACAATTGCCATTTGCCATTTTTGATAAGGTGTTAGCTGTAGCTGGAGCAATCAGCATTAAATCGGCCCAAAGTCCTAACTCGACATGATTATTCCATTGTGCATTCTGCTTCGTCTGTTCGCCATTTTGGCTCGGGTCATTGTCTTCGTTATAGAAAGAAGAATAAACAGGATTTTTAGAGAGTGTTGACAGCGTTAACGGCGTTACAAAATCCTTAGAAGCAGGTGTCATTATCACTTGGACATGTGCACCTGCTTTTATAAAAAGTCTAACTAAAGTTGCTGTTTTATATGCGGCAATTCCACCAGAAACTCCTAGTACTATTTTTTTTCCGCTTAAAACTGACATTTTAGGTATTATTGATCTGAATTTCTGTAATAAATTTTACCATCCAACCATTCTTGCACAGCTAATGCATGGGGTTTTGGTAATTTTTCGTAGAATTTAGAAACTTCAATCTGTTCTTTATTTTCAAAAACTTCTTCCAAACTATCGTTGTAAGTAGCAAACTCTTCCAATTTGTCAATCAATTCTTTTTTGATTTCCGCATTAATTTGATTAGCTCTTTTAGACATGATGGTAATAGCTTCATACACATTTCCAGTTGGTTCTTCTATAACATTTTTGTTATAAGTAATGGTGTTAACTGGAGCATTCGTTTTCTTTAAATCCATGGACTATTATTTTGAAAATTGTTGTAAATCTTTTTCTATTGTTGCCAACATTTGGTCGGCTTTCTCTTTATATTTTGTATTTGGATTGAATTTCATCAATACAGCATGAGCAGTTTTAGCGTCATTCAAACGTTCTTCTATTTTAGATGCCACACTATTGATAGCCAAATAGTAAGAAGAATCAAACTTGTAATATAAAGCTTCCTCTTTGAAAGGTGTTCCTGGAAAATCGGAAATAAAATTGTCTAAAGAGACAATAGCCGACTTGTAATCATAAATCGTGTTATACTGTTTTGCAGTTTCAAAGCTTTTCTTTTCTAACTTATTCTTTAATTCCTTCATTACCACATTGGCTTCCGTCAAATACGAAGAATTTGGATATCTATCAATAAAAACCTGCAATTTTTCAACCGCTTTATCAGTATCTTTTTGATCCAAACTATATACGGGTGACAACATGGAATAACTTTTAGCTCCCAAAAATGAAGCTTCTTCGCTTTTATCGCTTTTTGGGTAACTTGAAGAAAAGTTTTCAAACTGATACCCAGCTAAATAATATTGTTTGGTTTTATAATACGATTGGGCAAACATGTAATACAAACTTTCTGCTTCTGATTTTCCTTTGTAAGATGTACCAATTTGTTCGAATAATCGGATAGCTTTATTATACTTGCCTTTTTCGTATTGGGTAGTTGCGGCAGCTAGTTTTAATGCAGGATCTTCCGATTTTAGTGCTTTTTGATAATCACTACACGATGAAAATAAAATAACTAGGACAACTAATGTTAAAAATTTCTTCATTTTTATTTATATATGTACTTTTTGCAAGGTATTTCACTGGCTCAAAAATCAACTGCAAAATTAGTTAATAATTAGATACAACAAAATATTTTTTTTAATCATTTTGATTTCAATGAAACAACATAGATTTAATTGACATTTTTAGTAAAATCATTGAGGCGTTGTGCCAAATTATCATCCACATTAACTAACGGCAATCGCACTATATTTTCGCATAACCCTAGCGTTTTAAACACTTCTTTAATTCCAGCCGGATTACCTTGTTCAAATATCATGTCAATGCCATCAGCAAATTGATAATGCATTTTATAGGCATCCTCTACTTTACGATTGAGTCCTAAACGCACCATTTCTGAAAATTGCTTTGGAAAACCTTCGCCAATAACCGAAATAACGCCGCTTCCACCAGCTAAAATCATAGGTAACGTAATCATATCATCACCAGAGATTACTAAAAACCCTTCTGGTTTATTTTGAATTAATTTCATCGCTTGGACCATATCGCCGGCAGCTTCTTTAATGGCTACAATATTTTTAAAATCCGTAGCCAATCGAATAACTGTAGATGGTAACATGTTACTCGCAGTTCTACCAGGAACATTGTACAAAATTATTGGCAAAGGCGAAGCTTCGGCAACTGCTTTAAAATGTTGGTAAATGCCTTCTTGTGTAGGTTTATTATAGTATGGAGATACTGATAAAATAGCTTGAAAGCTTGATAAATTCCGACTTTTTAATTCGGCTACAATACTTCGTGTATCATTTCCCCCAACACCAAGAACTAAGGGCAACCTGCCTTTGTTTGCGGCGACAATGGTATCGATCACCAATTGTTTTTCATTCTCATTTAATGTGGCATTTTCAGCCGTAGTTCCAAGAACAACAAGATATTCTATTCCGTTATCAATTTGAAAATTTACAATGCGAGTTAAGGCCTCTGTATCAACAGAAAAATCCTTTTTGAAGGGCGTTACTAGTGCAACTCCAGTTCCAATTAATGATTGCATATTATAGTTTGTTAAGTATTTTTAAATATTTAAAAAGTTCATAAAGGAAGACCTTGTGGTTTTCAGCATTTGTAGTTATCATTAAATGATTCAATCGGTTGTCAACATTGGAAAATCCGACTTTGAAATTGGCTTTCGACAAATGAGTAATTAACAAAAGAGCTGCTTTTTCAGTATCATAATAACTAATCAGCAAATCAAATTTTGTGTTGATAAAATGATTTAATGCTATATTATCAAAGGTGCCATTCCAATTAATGTCTTTATGAGTAACTATGGGATAATCGAATATTTCATTTTTTTTGACTTTATTCTTAAAAACAAAAAAACGAATATTTTCTGGGGCAATTCCTTTGTTTACTAATTCATTTAATAACGCTTCTTTTTCGTAAAAATAGCTTTCGTCAAAAACAATTCCAATCGTTTTAATAGTGCTACCGTTTTCAATAGGCTTTACATCTGATAATCTTTTTTTAATTCTATTTTTAGTGAAAAAATCCTTTATTTTATTTAAAAACATACTACTTTTACTAGGATAACAAAATTAATTAAATTTAGCGTCATAACAGATGGTAAAACTAAAAAACTCTGCTGTTGTATTTAAACTTTTTGGTTTATTATTAACATTTATAGTGCTCTTTACATGTTGTAAGTCGAACTATTCCATTACCAAGATTGAAGGTAGAAAAATCAGTGTAACAGAAACCTCTACCGTCACTGATAAAAAAAGTCAACAACTTGAAGCATTCATTCAACCATACCGCAATCATATTGACAAAGATTTAAGTGAAGTTTTGACGTATTCTCCTGAAAATTTAGAAAAATCAAAAGGCGAATGGCAAACCAATATTGGTAATTTTTTTGCCGATATTACTTTAGAAAGAACAATTCCCATTTTACAAAAAAGAGAAAATAAAACCATCTCCATCTGCTTGCTCAATCATGGTGGTATTCGAAGCATCATTCCAAAAGGAAATGTTACTGCTCGAACTGCATACGAAGTAATGCCTTTTGAGAATAGTGCTGTTGTAATTGGTTTAAAAGCCGAACAAATTGAAGAATTAATTCGGTACATCATTTTCGAAAAAAAGCCGCATCCGTTAGCTGGATTGACTTTCACTATTGATAAAAACAACAGTCCTAATAGTATCTTAATTCAAGGAAAACCTATTGACACCAATGCAATTTATTATGTTGTGACAAGCGACTATTTATCGAATGGTGGTGACAGCATGCTTTTTTTTAGAAAAGGAACCGATTACTATGATTTGGATTACAAATTGCGAAACATACTGATTGACTATTGTAAAGAAGTAGACACTTTGAGGATCAATAAAGACACCCGAATTACAAAAGAATTATAGTCATGAAAAGAAGAACCTTTATAAAAAACACAGCAGCAAGTTCAGCTCTTTTAACGCTAAGCGGTCTTTCTTTGACTAGTTTTACTACTTTGAAAAGTAAACACATTACAATACTTCACACCAACGACGTACACAGTTACATCGATCCATTTCCAGCTGATCATCCCAGAAATGCTAATATGGGCGGCGTAGTGCGAAGAGCAGCTTTAATTGAAAACATCCGGAAGGAAAATCCAAATGTAGTTTTGCTCGATGCTGGCGACATTTTTCAAGGAACACCGTATTTTAATTATTACGGTGGCGAATTGGAGTTCAAACTCATGAGCATGATGAAATATGATGTGGCGACTATTGGAAATCACGATTTTGATAATGGTATTGACGGGCTTTATGCACAATTGCCTCATGCAAAGTTTGATTTTATTTCGTCCAATTATGACTTTACCAATACTATTTTAAACAGCCATGTCAAACCGTATAAAATTTTAAATATTGCTGGAGTTTCGATAGGAATTTTCGGACTGGGAGTACAATTGGATGGACTTGTCGACAAAAAAAATTACAAAGAAACCCGATACAACGACCCAATTGAAGTTGCAACTGACATGGCTAGGATTTTAAAACACGATAAAAAGTGCGACATCGTGATTTGCTTATCGCATATCGGATTTCAATACAAAGACTTTCCACAAAGAGTTTGCGATGTTATGTTGGCAAAAAAAACAAAAGATATCGATTTGATTATTGGTGGCCATACACATACATTTTTAGACAAACCAGTTATCGAGAAAAATCTAGAAGGAAAAGAAGTACTAATCAATCAAGTGGGATGTTATGGACTTAATTTGGGACGAATTGACTTTTTCGTTTCTGACGATAAAAAAGTTACTTCAAATGGTAAGACTATCATTGTCTGATTCGGTTGAAATAACATACTTATAAAACGTAAAAAACGCAAAAGAATTCAGTAACATCGCCAAAGGTCTGATGTATTCTAAATTTACATTGTACCAATAATATCGCTCTATATAAATAACCATTTGCAAACCTATAAAAAGTAAAGTGGAGATCATAAGCAATGAATTCTGTTTATTATCATTTACAATGTAGTTTGATATACCAATTCCGCCCAAAATCGCTCCCATGATATTGTGAAAAAATAATAAAAAATAAGTAT
>CANLLR010000049.1 GCA_947491985.1 Flavobacteriaceae bacterium
ACTGAATAGATTATTCATTTTTTTTCCTGAAAAATCTAATTCGTAACTCATTTCATATTTTTTTGTGGTTTCATTTATTTTCATCTTTTCTTGAGCATTGACTAAGGAAAATGAGAAAAAGAAAATTAATAATAATTTTTTCATGTTATATATTTTTTAGTTTGACTCCTACTTCTTTATTTAATTGGTTTTTCGGATTATTCCCAATTTTTATTTAAAATGTTTTGCTATTAATAAACTAATAAATTTACGAAAAAAATTATTATTTAATATTCTAAATAAAGCACAATACTTTTTTAAATAATTTTCTAGAATAGATAAAAATCAAGTTTAATTATATTTTTCTTTGATAAAATCAAAAAAAAATTATTGTAAACGCTTATTTTTATAAAACTATGTGGCAAATATATATTTATTTTAACACTTGTTAAATTAAATTTTACGAAAATTTCAGTTCAAGTTGTTTCAACTTTAGTGCAGTGAAGATTGTCGGTTTTTATATTTAAAAATCCGTATTTAAACAATAATAAAATCGATTAAATATTAATTAACTACTTTTACGAACAGTATACGAAAACGTAAACGATTTTACCATGAAATTGCAATTTTCAGAACCTAAAATCTTTACTGGTGGTGTTGATCTTTCCAAGTGGTCAACGCTCTCTAAAGCAGAACAACAAATAGCTTTGGATAAAGATTGGTACATTTATTATTCGTTTCGTGATCCACAAACTAATGTTTAACCTCGAATATCGACAACTATCGTGCACTATCTTACCCTATCATAGATTATCTTACCGTATTGTGTACTATCGTGCATTAACGTGCAACCTATAATTATTAATTTTAAAAATTTGTAAAACAATTAGACTTTCCTAATTGATTTACAAACATGATTGCAGAAAACGTATTTGATATCGCTATTCAACTTCCTGAAAAGGAAATGCAAAAGCTATTGAATATGTTGCATAAAAAAGTAAATATTATTTCCATTTCAAAAGAAAAAAAGGCATGTAGCTTTTCCGATAAAGAAGCTATAACCTATCTGTTGAAAAATGTTTTTTCTAAAAGGAAAGAATCCTAAAAAAAGCCTATCTTTGTCAACTGAACAACAGTACACAATTTCGTACACGGTTTAAAAGTTTATTTAAATAAATAGCGGTTAAAGGGAGTTAGAATTTGGATAAAATTGCAACTCATAACCCGAAGGTCACAGGTTCGAGTCCTGTTCCCGCTACTAAAACCAATTAAAAACCGAAAACACATATTGCGTTTTCGGTTTTTTTATTCTCTTATTTCATGGAACATAAAGCAGGATTTGTAAATATCATTGGCAACCCAAACGTCGGGAAATCAACCTTAATGAATGCGTTTGTTGGCGAACGATTGTCTATTATTACCTCCAAAGCGCAAACCACACGACACCGAATTTTAGGTATTGTCAACGGTGACGATTTTCAAGTTATTTTATCAGATACACCCGGAATTATTAAACCCGCCTACGAACTACAAAACTCGATGATGGATTTTGTAAAGTCGGCTTTTGAAGATGCCGATGTTCTGCTTTACATGGTAGAAATTGGCGAAAAGGAATTGAAAGACGAAGCGTTTTTTAACAAAATCATCCATGCAAAGATTCCGGTTTTATTATTGTTGAACAAAATAGACACGTCTAACCAAGAACAATTGGAAGAACAAGTCGCCTTTTGGTCAGAAAAAGTTCCCAATGCCGAAATTTTCCCCATCTCAGCCTTACAGAATTTTAATGTAAAAGAAGTGTTTGCTCGAATCATTGAACTCCTTCCGGTGTCGCCACCTTTTTATCCAAAAGATGCATTGACCGACAAACCAGAGCGTTTCTTTGTTAACGAAACCATTCGTGAAAAAATTCTAATCAATTACGATAAGGAAATTCCGTACGCTGTAGAGATTGAAACAGAAGAATTCCTCGAAGATGAAAAAATCATCCGAATCCGTTCCGTAATCATGGTCGAACGCGATACACAAAAAGGCATTATCATCGGACACAAAGGAAGCGCCTTAAAAAGAGTCGGTATGCAAGCTCGTGAAGATTTAGAAAAGTTCTTCGGCAAGCAAATTCATATTGAATTGTTTGTTAAAGTCAATAAGGATTGGAGAAGTAATCAGTTTCAGTTGAGACGATTTGGGTACAATCAGAAATAAGTTTTTTATTTACGGGCGTCAGTTCGCTAGCGCTCGTGTGGAGCTATTTCCTGCTGTCCGCTAACCCGAGCGAAGCGAACTGGCGAAGCAATCTTTTCTCCGCTGCGCTCCAAAAAGGATATCGCTGCCATCAGGGCTAGAAAACCGTTTTTAAAACACTCAAAATATAATACTCAAAAGGTCAAACTAAAAAACATACCTTTGCAAATTATTAGAAATTAGGATTATGAACAATATTGTAGCCATAGTAGGAAGACCAAATGTAGGGAAATCAACGCTTTTTAACCGTTTGATTAAACGACGTGAAGCTATAGTTGACTCGGTTTCTGGGGTAACCCGCGACCGAAATTACGGAAAAAGCGAATGGAATGGAAAGGAATTTTCGGTAATCGATACCGGTGGTTATATCAAAGGATCGGACGACGTTTTCGAAGCTGAAATCCGCAAACAAGTTGAACTTGCCATTGACGAAGCCGACGTAATTATTTTTGTTGTCGATGTCGAAGAAGGCATAACACCAATGGATGACGCTGTTGCGAAACTGTTGCGAAAGGTGACCAAACCAGTATTGCTTGCCGTAAATAAAGTCGATAACGCCATGCGTGAAAAAGACGCGGTTGAGTTTTATAATTTAGGATTGGGAGAATACTACACTTTTGCTAGTATTTCTGGTAGTGGAACCGGTGATTTAATGGATGCTTTAATCGATGCTTTTCCCGAAAAGCTACAACCAACACAAGAAGATATCGAATTGCCTCGTTTTGCAGTTGTTGGAAGACCAAATGCAGGAAAATCAAGTTTTATTAACGCCTTAATCGGTGAAGAGCGTTTCATGGTTACTGATATTGCTGGAACAACGCGTGACGCAATTGATACCAAATTTGACCGTTTCGGATTTGAATTCAACTTAATGGATACCGCCGGAATTCGTCGTAAAGCCAAAGTGAAAGAAGATTTAGAATTTTACTCGGTAATGCGCTCCGTTCGCGCTATCGAACACGCCGATGTGTGTATTTTGATAATCGATGCCACACGCGGATTCGAAGGACAAGACCAAAGTATTTTTTGGTTGGCTGAAAAAAATAGAAAAGGGGTTGTAATATTAGTTAACAAGTGGGATTTGGTCGAAAAAGATACCATGTCAACCCGCGATTACGAAGTGAAGATTCGCGAGCAATTAGAGCCATTTACCGATGTGCCTATTTTGTTTGTATCGGCTTTAACCAAACAACGATTACTGAAAGCGTTGGAAGCATCGGTGCAAGTTTTTGAAAGTAGAAAACAACGTATACCAACGTCTAAATTCAACGACTTTATGTTGAAATTGATCGAAAACCATCCGCCACCAGCGTTGAAAGGGAAGTACGTAAAAATTAAATATTGCATGCAGTTGCCAACGCCAACGCCTCAGTTTGTGTTTTTTGCCAACTTGCCACAATATGTAAAAGAATCATACAAACGTTTCCTTGAAAACAAAATTCGTGAAAATTGGGACTTTTCTGGAGTGCCGATTGACATTTATATCAGAGAAAAATAGAAAAAAGAATGTATATTGTATACAGTATATTGTAAACGGTATACGGTAATTAGGATACACTATACATTTTACACTATACATTAAAATGCATACTAAACAAACACAACTAGCCGTCGATAAAGGAGAAATGCTTCCTCTTATGGAAGAATTCTACACCATCCAAGGCGAAGGATTTCACACCGGAACTGCAGCTTACTTTATCCGTATAGGCGGATGCGATGTAGGTTGTCATTGGTGTGATGTGAAAGAAAGTTGGAATGCCGAATTGCATCCGCCTACCGAAACCGATATTATAGTAGCCAATGCCTCCAACTATGCCGATACCGTTGTAGTGACAGGTGGTGAACCTTTAACGTGGGACATGGCACCATTGACACAAAAATTAAAAGATCAAAATCTAAAAGTCCATATCGAAACTTCGGGTGCTTATCCCGTAACGGGAACTTGGGATTGGTTTTGTCTTTCACCGAAGAAAAATAAACTTCCAGTTGAAGGTGCGTATGCAATAGCCAACGAACTCAAAGTCATTATTTATAACAAACACGATTTTATTTTTGCTGAAGAACAAGCGGCAAAAGTGAACTCGAATGCTATTTTATTCTTGCAACCTGAATGGAGCAAAAAAGAAGAAATGACACCACTCATTGTTGATTATGTGATGAACAATCCAAAATGGCGTGTGTCGTTGCAAACCCATAAATATTTAAACATACCCTAAACCTATGAAATTAGTTGCCCTCTTAATACTGTTTGTTAGTTTTTCTGGTTTCGCCCAAATTGGTGGTGAAGATGAAGTATACTTGGGAGGCGATCGCGTTGAAGCGACATTTCAAGGTGGTGGCATGGAGAATTTTAGCAAATTTTTAAACAAAGAATTTGACTATACTAAAGTAACCAAACCCGGAAAAATGGTCGGCGCTTTTACTATTGATGAAGAAGGGAATGTAAAAAACATCAAAATAGTCGAGTTTTTCGATAACGAATCGGCTACCGAATTCATTCGTGTGTTGAAAAAATGTCCGAAATGGCAACCAGCCAAACGCGGTGGAAAAGCAATTAATATCGATATTAAATACCCAATGATTTTTAGGGAGAAGAAAAAGAAAAAATAATCCTAAATAGATTTGATTTATAACTTTTACTAAAACATAAATCTTCAAAGCATGAAATTATTTTTTTATCTATTAATGTTATCAGTTTTTCAGGGTGTATCAGCTCAGACAAAGCCAACGTCTCTCTCCACACAAAATGCAGAGGTCAATCCCGTGTACGATGTGAAAGGAATTGAAGAGAAACCAGAATATCCTGGCGGAGTTAATGCGTTTACTTCTTTTATTGGAAAAAATTTCAAGGCACCTACACATAAAAATTTTAAAGGCGGAAGAGTAATTGCAAGTTTTGTAATTGAAAAAGATGGTTCACTAACCGAGATAAAAATTTTGAAAGATGCAGGTTATGGCTCAGGCGAAGAAGCTACACGTGTTTTGCAATTAGCAGAAAAATGGACACCTGCCAAACAAAGTGGAGTACCTGTGCGATGCGCTTATGTTATTCCAATTCAATTAGTAGCCAATTAAATACAACAACCTATTCCAATTCGAATAGGTTTTTTATTTTTACACAAAAAATAAAAATGAAACCGAAGGTTCACGAACTCCAAATAAACAAATTATCAAACCTGAGTAAATCACTATTCTTACTCAACGATACCATTACGTTTTTAAATCACGGTTCTTTTGGTGCGTGTCCGAAACCTATTTTTGAAGCGTATCAACAATTTCAATTGGAACTCGAAACTGAACCAGTCGATTTTATTATTAAAAAAGCACCTCAGTACTTAAAAGAAGCTAAAAACCGTTTGGCAAGTTTTATTGGTTGTGATGCGTCGGATTTCTTTTTTACACCAAATCCGACAACGGCTGTAAATACCATTATGCGCAGTTTGAAATTGCAAGCCGGCGATGAGATACTGACCACCAATCACGAATATGGTGCGATGGACCGAACGTGGCATTTTTACTGCAAACAAACAGGAGCTAAATACGTGCGACAAGAAATTTCTCTTCCTGTAGTTTCAAAAGAGCAAATGATAGCTGAGTTTTGGAAAGGCTATACTGCCAATACCAAAGTGGTTTTTTTAAACCAAATGTCGAGTGCTACGGCTTTGCTATTTCCGGTGAAAGAAATTTGCGATAAAGCACAACAGCTGGGATTGATAACGATTGTTGACGGAGCTCACATTCCGGGTCATATCGATTTGAATATAGCCGAATTGAATCCCGATTACTATACCGGAACGCTCCACAAATGGATGTTGGCACCAAAAGGAAGTTCATTTTTGTACGTTAAAAAAGAATTTCAAGACGACTTAGATCCGTTAGTGGTGAGTTGGGGTTATGAGAGTTTGTTTCCAAGTGACAGTCGGTTTTTAGATTATCATGAGATGCAAGGAACTAAAGATATTTCGGCCTATTTATGTACACCCACCGTTATCGATTTTCTGGAACAGCACAATTGGAAGGAAAAGGCGTTGCTTTGTAAGCAATTAGTTCTTGACAATTACCAACGGTTTTGCGATTTGGTCAACACCCAACCGATTTGTCCTATTAACACAGAGTTTTTAGGTCAGATGGCAAGTATTCCAATTAGGACACAAAAACACATCGAGTTAAAAGAGTTGTTGTATACGAAATACAAAATTCAGATTCCGGTGATGCCTTTGAATGATATGGTGTTTTTGCGATACTCTATTAATGTGTACAATTCGCAAGCCGATTTGAATAGTCTCTACAACGCATTGGAAGATATAATTACAACTACTGATTTGCTACAGGTGTAAAATGCCCTAGCCCAGATGGAAGCGGCATCCTGTCATTGTGAGGAACGAAGCAATGAAAGATAGAGCGTACAGCTGGAAGAAGCTACAAATATAACTTCGCCAAATAATCAAAATGCTCACCTTCTACAACCAATTGGCATTGCAAACCGTTGGCATGTGCGGCGTTTTGCAACGTATTATAATCGAGATACAACCAGGGAAACGGATCTTCAATTTCATTTTTATACGAAATAGTAAACGTTAATTCGCCATAATAACTATCCGAAGGCACCCATTTTGATCCATCTTCCTCTTCATCAAACATGTAAATAATGTCGGAACTGTCAATTAAAATGTGTCCGTTTGGATGCAATAACGACTTTAGTTTTTGGAGGTATTTCGATGTTTCGGATAAAGTACCAAAGATACCTGTTCCATTCATTAAAAGTAAAATAGTATCGAATTTTTGCTTCGCTTGTTCGCTTTCGCTCGAGTCATTTTCAATAGCCAAAAGATCTTGAACTCTCGCTGTTGTCAATCCACGCAAGTGACACGCTTTTACCGCATTTTCTGAAATGTCAATGGGCGTAACATCAAATCCTTTTTGTTGCAAATACAAACTGTGACTTCCGGCGCCACAACCAACGTCTAGTATTTTTCCTTTGCAAAGTTGCAGGGCTTTTTGTTCGAGTTTTGGCATTTCGTCATAACTTCGAAAAAGATACGAAACTGACATTTCATCGGCTTCAGAGATGTTGGTTGCTGTGACTAAATCTTCGGGATATGTGTTGGTTTGAAAATCGAGGATGGCTTTTCCGAATAGGTCTTTCATTTTTTGAGTTGCTGAGTTTAACTTTGTTCTGTTCGACCTTTGGTCTTGGGTCTGAGTTGCTAAGTTGATGAGTTTTGATTAAAGTTGTGTAGATTTGCAACAGAAATTAATCTGATGCTCAAACCTTCTTTAAACGAACTCGCAAAACTTGCCAAAGATAAGCATATCGAAAACAAAAAGTATTTTGATAAGCTGAAAAAGAAAACACCCAAAAATTTGGATTATGTGATGCAAGATTTGCATGAAGCCGAGTTTAAAAAAACCGATTGTTTAAATTGTGCCAATTGTTGTAAAACGACGGGACCGCTTTTTACGTCGGCTGATATCGAACGCATTGCGAAGCATTTAAAACAAAAGCCACAGCAATTTATCGATACTTATTTGAGGATTGATGAAGAGAACGATTATGTTTTGCAAAGTGTTCCGTGTGCGTTTTTGGATACCGAAAATTATTGCATGATTTACGACGTACGTCCGAAAGCGTGTCGTGAGTTTCCGCATACGGATAGAAAAAAATTCAATCAAATTACCGATTTGACTTTGAAAAATGTGGCGATTTGTCCGGCGGCCTTCAATATTGTAGAAAAAATGAAAGAAAAAATGCCTTTGTAATCATTGTACTTAGGTCTCTCATCTATCAGTCTCTCATCTATTATCTTTACTTATAAATCAAATACTTCTTTCTGATTTCCTTAAACACAACCAAACCGTTTTCCCACGATTTTCTAATTTCAGATTCTGATATTTCCGCTTCAATTTGCTGTTGCAGTTTTTTAGTCCCCGCCAATTTGGTAAAGAAATCATTAAAGAATTTGGATTTGTCTGAAGTAGTTTGGTACGCTTTGATAAGCCATTTCAGTTCTAATTGTTGTGCTTTCGGAATCGTAGTCAAATCTTCTCCATAGCACAATTGGTCTTTATGCATTGGTTCTTTTGCTCCAAAATTTGGAACAGGAGTAAAACTAAAATCGCTTTTGGGTAAAAAAGGAGAGCCATAAATTTGGAATTGCTTTTCGGTGCCTCGACCTGAACTTACGTTAGTTCCTTCAAACAGACACAAACTTGCATACAAATTAATGGCTTGATCGTTGGGTAAATTGGGAGATGGTTTTATGGGTAGACTATAAGTCATTTCGCGTTGGTAATTCAAACACGGAATCACGGTCAATGTGCATTGCATACCATTTTTCAACCATTTTTCACCGTTAATCATATGTGCGTATTCGCCAATGGTCATTCCGTGTAAGGTCGGAATGGAGTGCATGCCGACAAAACTGGTGAATTCTTTTTCTAAAATCGGACCATCAACAATGCCGCCGTTCGGATTAGGTCTGTCCAACAAGATTAACGGAAGATTGTTTTCGGCACAAGCCTCCATAATATAATGTAAAGTCGAAATGTAAGTATAAAACCGCGCGCCCACATCTTGCAAATCAAAAACTAAAACATCAATTCCGGCCAATTGCTCAGGTTTTGGCTTTTTATTGTTTCCGTAAAGGGAAATAATCGGCAAGCCCGTTTTAGTATCTTTTCCATCTTTAATGAGTTCGCCAGCATCAGCTGTGCCTCGAAAACCGTGTTCGGGAGCGTATATTTTTTGAACTGAAATATGTTGCTCTAGTAAGAAATCAACCAAGTGCGTTTTAGTAGAAAGAATTCCGGTTTGATTAGTGACGATCCCAACTTTTTTATCCTTTAAGAAAGAGAAATAAGCATCGTAATTATCAGCACCCGTTTTAATAGTTAGCGTTCTATTTTCAACGGTCGTGTCTATTATCTTTTCTCTAGTGTCTTTATTCTTCACGTTGCTTCCACACGACAAACATCCCAATAACAATAAACAACTGCTAAGTAAATATTTCATAAAACGATTTTTTAAACTGTATTAATCTGTGTAATCAGTGGCAAAAACTTTCTGTATATTTGTTGCAAATTCATAACGACCTTGAACCTATCTTATTTCATAGCCAAACGACTTATTACTTCCAGAGAGTATAAAAGTAGTGTATCTGCACCAATTATAAAAATCGCTATTACTGCGATTGCTATTGGTATGATTATGATGATACTGTCGGTGGCAACCGGAATTGGATTGCAACAAAAAATACGCCAAAAAGTCTCGGCATTCAACGGACACATTAGTATTTCAAGTTATACTGATAATCAGTCCGATGTGAGTACGGTGCCTATTTCGCTCCAACAAAAGTTCTATCCGAAATTCAAAGACATTGAAGGCATTCATCACGTTCAAGGTGTGGCAAGTATGCACGGAATTATCCGAACCGAAACTGATGTCGAAGGTATTTTATTTAAGGGTGTCGGCAAAGATTACGATTGGAAACCTATAGATGAATATATTATTGAAGGTAGAAAGCCCAATCTTCTAAACGAAGTAAGCCAAGAGATTCTCATTTCACAATACTTAGTGCAGCGGTTGCAATTAAAAGTAAACGATTCGTTCAATACGTTTTTCATAAAAGAAGAAGGCAATTCGATGCCCAAATCGCGTCGTTTTAAAATTGTTGGAATTTATAATTCTGGGTTCCAAGAGTTTGATGCTACGTATGTTTTTGGCGATTTGCGCCATATTCAAAGGTTAAACAAATGGAAATCGGATGAAGTAGGTTCGTTTGAAGTATTCATAAACGATTTTACAAAAATTCAAGAAAAATCACAAGAAGTCTATGATCAAACAGCATCGACACTCAATACACAATCCATTACCGAAAAGTATTATTACATCTTCGAATGGTTGCAGTTGTTCGATTTTAATATTTTGGTCATACTCATTATCATGATTATCGTAGCAGCGATAAACATGGTGGTGGCTTTATTGGTACAGATTTTAGAGCGCACCCAAATGATTGGCATACTTAAGTCCCAAGGGGCTAACAACTGGACGATTCGTAAAATATTTCTCTACAACGCAGCCTATTTAATTGTTCGTGGCATCTTATGGGGTAATGCTATTGGAATCGGAATGATTGCCATTCAACACTATTTCGGAGTCGTAAAACTCAATCCCGAAAGTTATTACGTAAACACGGCACCCGTATATTTCAGTTTGGGCTACATCCTAGCGCTCAATCTTGGCACCATTTTGATTTGCTTGTTGGTTTTATTGATTCCGTCCTACATCATCACAAAAATTTCTCCAGCCAAGACGATTCGTTTTGATTAATAGCAGCACCCGTTTTTCTTTTCTTTAGACTATTCGTCCCGCTTTCCATTACAATCTTGTGTTTTGTTAAAGAAACAAAACACAAGGATTTCCATTTCAATCGGGGCTAGATTAGGTGTTGTATTGCAAAGTTGGAGACTTCCAAAAAAACTTTGTCGAACAACCTTCACATTACCAAACAGTTAAAAAATAAATTAAAAAAGGGTAAAATTTTATTTGCAAAACGTTTAAAAGGTTTTATATTTGCACCCCGCAATAGGGAAGAAGTTCGTTTATAATTTGGAAAACAAGCAGCAGAAAATAAAATTAAAATTTATTTTAAAAAAGCTTGCCAGATAAAAAAGAATAGCTACTTTTGCACCCGCTTTGAGACACAAGCGAATATAATAAGTAAGACACGTTCATAGACATATTGAATTGACAGCCGTTTCATCAGCGATGATGAA
>CANLLR010000050.1 GCA_947491985.1 Flavobacteriaceae bacterium
AGAAGCTCCGAATTATTCAAGATAAGAGTTTTATATATTCTAAAACCATTAAGGAAGTTTAGATAATTAAGAATAGAAAGCTTAATGAAAATTTATTTCCGTAATGGTTTTTTATCTTATCCCATTTACGCCTTCAAAAATTCGGCTATTTTTTTCTTTTCGCCAGCAATCCATAAAATGTCGCTGTCTTCTAAAACTATGTTGGATTCTGGATTTAAAATACGTTTTCCGTTGCGTTCAATACCTACAATAATACCGTGTGTTTTTTCTCGAATTTGCGATTCACGGATGCTTTTTCCTATGCAAACTCGGTTTTTGAGTTCTAACTTTTGCAAAATGATATCGGTTTGTTCTACTATTTCGGGTCTATCAATTTCGTTTTTATCCAAATAGACTTTAAATTCTTTTACCTGCTCATCGGTTCCAATTACGCTAATTTCATCACCCGGAAACAAACGTTCGGTTCGAATGGGAATGTTAATCAGCACTTCTCCTCTTCGAATGGCCGCGATATTGATTCCGAATTGCTCTCGAATAGACAATTCTTCTAATGTTTTTCCTGCTAAATTGGATTCTTTTGCGATTTCAAATTCGGCCATGTGTCCGTCCCAAGGGGATAAAGTGCTTTGACGTTTGTTTTCTTTTCGAATTTCTCGATCATTAAAATTACTAATAAAATGACCTTCAATTTTGTTGTATACCGCATGAAGTCGTTTTGGAAATAAAATGTATGCACCAATTGCTATTAAGAAAGCAACTACCGCCACTCCTGAAGAGAAAAATGTATTTAAAATGAATCCGATATAAAATAAAGTCAATACAATTCTAAAAAGCACCAACATAATTATCGGACCTTGGTGTTTTTTTTGTTCTAGTAAAATAGCCACTTCTTTTACGGCAACTCGTCGAAGTGAAAGTGCCCATAAAAATGGTGAAAGTAAGATTAATGTAATCAAAGCTGCAATTGCATTTCCAGATTTTGAATCTTGAACCAGTGGCAAAATAAAGTTCGACGAAAGTAAAATGATGGCTACAATAATTATAGAATGAATTACTACTTGTATTAAATAGCTTCTTAACACAATTTGCCAATTACTAAGCGACTTAATTTCTTCAGTATTAGCGCTGTAGAGCTGGATTCTTTTGACCCATTTTCGTGGCAACTTTTTTTCTAAAAACACTGAAAAAGGCACTGCAAATTTTACCATAAAAGGTGTTGTAAACGTTGTTACGGCCGAAACCGCTACAACAATTGGATACAAAAAATCGCTGGTAACTTTTAAGGTAGTTCCTAATGTGGCAATGATGAACGAAAACTCCCCAATTTGTGACAAACTCATTCCGGTTTGGATGGATTGTTTGAGCGGTTGACCCGATAATAACGCGCCAATCGTTGAGCTTATTGATTGCCCAAGGATAACGACTAACGTTAAGATTGCTACAGGAAGAGCGAACTCAACTAAGGTATCTGGATTGATTAACATTCCGACCGATACAAAAAATACTGCTCCAAATAAATCTTTCACCGGTTTCACCAGATGCTCAATATGTTCCGCTTGAGTCGTCTCGGCTATAATAGAACCCATGATAAAAGCACCTAAAGCTGGTGAAAATCCAACACCTGCTGCAAAAATTACCATCAATAAACAAAGCGCAATTGAAATAATGAGCATCATTTCATCGGTTAGTAAATGCCTGGCTTTTTTGAGTAATGTTGGAATAAAGAAGATGCCAACGACGAACCAAATCGTTAAAAAGAAGATGAGTTTTAAAACAGACAACACCAATTCCATTCCCGAAAATTGTTGACTTACCGCAATAGTTGAAAGTAAAACCATCATTAAAATGGCGATAATGTCTTGTACTATTAAAGAACCAATTACATTTCCAGCGAATTTTTGCGATTTTACACCGAGTTCATCAAAAGTTTTTAAGATAATTGTAGTTGAGGAAATGGACAAAATTACGCCTAAAAAAATACTGTTCATTTTATCCCAATTCATCATTTGACCTACGAAAAAGCCAATGGTAACCATGGTGATGATTTGCGTAAAAGCAGTGATAGAAGCTGTTCCGCCGACTTTCATTAGCTTTTTGAAACTGAATTCCAATCCCAAACTGAAGAGCAAAAAAATGACACCAATTTCGGCCCACACTTCAACACTGTGGATGTCTTTTACCGTTGGAAAAAAATCAAATTGATTCCCAGCAAGAAATCCGGCTACCAAATACCCCAAAACCAATGGCTGTTTCATTATTCTAAATAACAAAACCGCAATCGCAGCAGTGATAAGTATCAAACCTAAATCACTTATTAAATCGGGTAAATGAACTTTTGAAGCAGCTAAGAAAAATGGCATTGCTTTGATTTTTCACTAAAATAGCGAAAAAAAAACGCTTTACAAAATAGAAAGTTGGATTTAAAGAAATTATAATAACAATTACAGCCGACTTATTTTAAATCCCCAAATAATTACTTGGACTGATTTGCATTAATTCGACTTTAATTTCATCTGAAACTTTCAAAGTTTGGATAAAGTTATGAATGGCTTCTTTATTAAAAATGGTGTTGGTACGTGTTAAGTCCTTCAATGCTTCATAAGGATTTGGATAGCCTTCACGGCGTAAAATCGTTTGAATGGCTTCGGCTACAACTGCCCAATTTTTTTCTAAATCTTCGGCAAATTTGGGTTCATTTAAAACCAATTTATTCAAACCTTTCAAAGTTGCTTCAAATGCAATTAAAGTGTGTCCCATTGGAACTCCAATATTGCGTAAAACTGTACTATCTGTCAAATCACGTTGTAATCTCGAGATTGGTAATTTAGCAGCTAGATGTTCAAAAATGGAATTTGCAATTCCTAAATTTCCCTCTGAATTTTCAAAATCAATAGGATTTACTTTGTGTGGCATGGCAGAAGAGCCAATTTCACCTGCTTTGATTTTTTGTTTGAAATAATCCATCGAAACGTAGGTCCAAATGTCGCGGTTCAAATCGATGATAATAGTGTTAATTCGTTTCAAAGCATCAAAAAATGCAGCAAAATGATCGTAATGTTCAATTTGTGTGGTTGGAAATGAATGGTGTAATCCTAAAATATCTTCTACAAAGTTGGTTCCGAATTTTCGCCAATCGGTGTTTGGATATGCTACATGATGCGCGTTATAATTTCCGGTAGCGCCACCAAATTTAGCCGCAAATGGAACGTTAAATAACAAACGCATTTGTTCCTCCAAACGTTCTACAAAAACCAAGATTTCTTTACCTAAACGAGTAGGCGAGGCGGGTTGACCGTGTGTTCTGGCAAGCATCGGAATGTCTTTCCATTCGATTGATAATTCCTTTAATTTCGCAATAACACCAATTAAAGACGGAAGGTAAACTTTTTCAAAAGCTTCTTTTGTTGATAATGGAATCGCAGTATTGTTGATGTCTTGCGACGTTAATCCGAAGTGGATAAACTCTTTGTAAGCTTCTAATCCCAATCCGTCAAATTTGGTTTTTATAAAATATTCTACCGCTTTTACATCGTGATTGGTTGTTTTTTCAGTTTCTTTAATCCATAATGCATCTTCAGTGGAAAATTCGGTATATAGTTTGCGCAATGCACCAAAAGTTGCTGTTGGAACTCCAGAGAGATGTTGTAAATTGGCTTCGCACAATGCAATAAAATATTCGACTTCAACTAATACTCGGTATTTAATCAATGCTTCTTCAGAAAAATAGGGTGCTAAAGAAACGGTTTTATTTCGGTACCGTCCGTCAATAGGTGAAATTGCGTTTAATTCGGTTAGTTGCATGGTGTTGTGTTGTTGTTTTGAAGGTGCAAATTTAGTTATAAGTTATAAGTTATTAGTTAAGAGTTATGAGTTTTTTCTAATAATTTTTGTCTCAAAAACGGAACACCTTCTGTTGCATTCATAGCAATAATTTCTAACGAATTGTTCAAATCATAAATTGTTGCTGGATTTGGGTCGATGTAAAAAACAGGCACATTTTTATTGGTATAATGAAGTAAACCAGCTGCTGGATAGACTTGTAATGACGTTCCGACAACAACAAAATAATCGGCTTGTTGTGTGATTTCGATAGCTTCATCTAAAGCTGGAACTGCTTCTCCAAACCAAACAATGTGTGGTCGCAATTGATTTCCGTTGGTATCAACATCGCCCAAATTTAAATCGTTTTCCCAATCAAGAATATAGTTCTCCTCTACGGTGCTGCGTACTTTTAATAATTCGCCATGTAGATGCAATACGTTACTGCTTCCTGCTTTTTCATGTAAATTATCGACATTTTGTGTAATGATATACACGTCGAAATGCGATTCCAATTCGGCTAACACAAGGTGTCCCAAATTCGGAGATACTTGTTGCAATTGCTTGCGTCGTTGGTTATAAAAGTCTAAAACCAGCGCGTTGTTTTTGTGCCAACCTTCCGGAGAAGCAACTTCCATTACATCATGACCTTCCCATAAACCATTGGCATCGCGAAAAGTTTTGATACCACTTTCAGCTGAAATTCCGGCTCCAGTTAATACGACTAACTTTTTTTTCATCAGTTTATTTTCCGCCTGACATAGCTTTTAGTTCCTCTGTGGTCATGATTTGGTATCCTTCTGTAGATAAATTAAAAACAGTATCTAAAACTTTAGCGGTGCTAACTTCTTTGGCTACCATTTTGATAGACATTGGTCCCATTGTAGTGCTATATTCAAAAGGCAATCCTTTAATGTTATTTATAATATTTTGAACGTTAGCTTGGTTTTTGTTTGGATTCTCAAACGCGTCAGAATACCAAATTTCTATTTTATTTTCGACTTTATCTTCATCAATAATTGTAACAATTGCCTTTTTACATTCGTATCCAGCAATAGATTTTTTTTCATTACGATATTCTATTTTTGGGTCGCTAGGTTTATAATTTGATTGCGTAAGTTGGTCCAATTCTGCTTTTGTTTGTATCATAGCAATTTTGTTCCCCATTTGATCCATTAGCATTATCATTCCGTTTTCATCTGATGCCATTTGTTGATTGAACATTATCGATTTTACTTCGACCAAGGATTTTCCATTTTTGAAAGTTGTTTTGGATTCCATATCTCCCATCATGGCTAATTGTTCTGGCGGGAAACCTTCAATTTTCATGTCATATATTATTGCTCCTTCTTTAATTTGAGCATTGATTGATGCAGACGCTAAGACAATAAATACAAGCGATAAAAATGTGTTCTTCATGTGATTTTTTTTGAGTTTTAAATTTGATTCTAAAATTAAGCAATTTTACTATTTTTGCCAAAATAAATTTCAATGGTCGATTTAGAATACTTAGCTTTTTTAGAAGAAATGCTCACCGAAAACCGCAAAGAGCGATTTCTAAACGTGTTGCAAAACCGCACCAACCATTTTACTGTTGCGGTTGAAGATGTGTTTCAATTTCATAATACCAGTGCAGTAATGCGCAGTTGCGAGGTTTTTGGAATTCAAGAATTGAATGTTGTAGAACAACGTTTTGGTAAAAATATTGACAAAGAAATTGCTATGGGCGCTCAAAAATGGGTCGACATTAATAAGTTTGAAACCATTGACAATTGTATGGCTACTTTAAAGCAAAAAGGATATCAAATTATTGCCACTACGCCACATAACGATTCGTGTTTGCTTCATGAATTTGATGTTACCAAAAAAAGTGCGTTCTTCTTTGGAACTGAGAAAGAAGGACTTTCAGATGATGTTATGCAACAAGCCGATGGATTTTTAAAAATTCCGATGGTAGGTTTTAGCGAGAGTTTAAACATATCTGTTTCGGCAGCGATTATCATTCAAGATTTGACCAATAGATTGCGTCAATCAGAGGTTAATTGGCATTTATCAGACGATGAAATTGTAGAAAAAAGATTGCTTTGGGCGAAAAACACAATTAAGGATATAAAGCGGATTGAAGCACGATATTATAGTGATCAGTGATTAGTGTTCAGTGTATTTGCTTGCAAAATATAAAAAAATCCCTAATTACTAACTAATTAGGGATTGTGTATTTTTTTTAGTTTTACTGCCAACTGATTACTGAATATTATTTCTTCTTCAACACCTTATATTCTTCATAACACTGACTTATAGCATCCATAATCTGCAAGTCGTTCGCGGTTTCAATAAACGATTGCGAATAATTGCAATGCTGTAAAATTTCGGGGATGTCATTTTTGTCAATTCCGAGTAAAACGGCAATGGTTTCTCTATCGAATTTCGATTCTAATAACCTTCGTACGGTATCATCTTTCCGCATTTCTTTTAGCTTTTTGAGTTCCTTAGGTTTTTTTCCAAAGAAATTGTACAGCATGTCGGCGGGATTAAAAATAGAATTCATCACACGTGAAAATGCTTTAGGAGAATTCTCACCCATTTCATATCCAGCGGGAAGTCCAGAAATACTATAACGGTAATTTTCTTGCTCAGGAATAAGTTTAGTGTCTACTTCTAAATAACCAGTAAGTGTGTATCGTTTGATAATTACTTCTTCCAAAGCAATAGCTTTTTCAGTTAATTGAATTTTTGAAAGTCCGTTTTTTACCCAGTCGTTGGTTACACGAACACGAATGGATTGAAATCCAATACATGTAATGTGAAGTGTGTCTGATGGAGTTGCTTCAATTTCAAAAAAACCTCTTTCATTGGATATGGTTCCTTTTACTTTATTTACATTGATAATGTTTACATTAGATAAAGGAAAAAGGGTGTTGTCGTTTACAATGATTCCAGAAATCTTTTTTATTGTTGGGTTTTCCTGCGCCAAAACTACAGTAGTAAGTACTAAAAATAAAGAAGCTACAATATATTTCATAATCCAATTTGATGGTTTAAAAGTAATAAACCTTTTAAAATATATTGTAGCTTCGGTAAATAATTATAAGAAAATTAACAACTATAACAGTTATTAACTTCTTCTTGGTCTTCTTTCTCTTGGCGCATCAGATGAACCTTCAGAACGTCTAGGTGCTCTATCAGAAGTTCCTTCAGAACGACGAGCGGGTCGGTCTGATGAAAATCCACCAACACCACCTGTTCTTGGCGCTGAACCTCTTGATTCACTTCTTCCTCCAAAACCGCCTTCTCTTGCAGGTCTGTCTGATGAAAATCCGCCACCTCTTGGAGCCGAACCTCTTTCTATTTTTGGTCCGAAACCACCACTTCTTGGCGCTGAACTTCTTTCACCTCTATATCCACCAGAATTGCTGGAGCCTCTGAAATTTCCACCAGAACTTCTTCCGTTGTGGTCACGTCGGTTCGAGCTTCCGCCATCATTTTTAGATATTTCAACATTGATACGTCTTCCGTTAAGGTCAAAACCGTTCAAAACTTCCATTACTTTTTCAGTGTGTTCTCCATCGGTATTGAAGAAAGAGAATCCTTCTTTAACATCAACTTTAAACACATCGTCACGACCTAAATCTAACGTTTCTTTTAAGAAGTCCTTCAATTGCATCCAATCGAAATCGTCTCTAGAACCGATGTTTACAAAATAACGAACTGGATCTCCGGCTCTGATTTCTCTTGGTTCTGAACTTCTCTCGCTTCTTTCACCACCTTTTTCACCCGATAAATCGCGTTTCTTTTTGTAGTAATTAATGAATCGGTTGAATTCTACTGAAACCATTTTCTTGATTAACTCTTCTTTAGTTAAGCCATTAAGTACTTCGTTAATAGCTGGGAGGTAGTTGTCAATTTCGTGATCTACTTCGGTATCTTTAATTTTATTGGCTAAGTGCAATAATTGTATTTCACAAATTTCAATTCCATTTGGAACTGTTTTCTCTTCAAATTTTTGTTTGATGATTCGCTCAATGGAGGATATTTTACGTAATTCACTTTTCGTTACAATAACGATAGAAGTACCTAATTTTCCTGCTCTACCTGTACGTCCTGAACGGTGATTATACGTTTCAATTTCGTCTGGCAATTGGTAATTTACAACGTGTGTAATGTTATCAACGTCAATTCCACGCGCTGCTACATCTGTCGCAACAAGCATCTGAATTTGACGCCCTCTAAATGATTTCATAACGCCATCACGTTGCGCTTGCGATAAATCGCCATGCAACGCTGCAGCACTGTACCCATCTTCGATTAATTTTTCGGCAACCGCTTGTGTATCACGTTTGGTTCTACAAAAAACTACTGAGAAAATGTCTGGATTAGCATCGGCCAATCGCTTTAATGCTTCGTAACGATCACGTGCATTCACCAAATAAAATTCGTGAGAAACCGTAGCCGATCCAGAATTCTTAGTCCCCACTGTAATTTCTTCTGGGTTGTGCATGAATTGTTTTGCAATACGTGCTACCTCTTGTGGCATAGTCGCCGAGAATAACCACGTGCTTTTTTCGTCTGGAGTTGTAGATAAAATGTTCACGATGTCTTCATAAAAACCCATGTTTAACATTTCATCTGCCTCGTCAAGGATACAATAGTTAATTTGGGAAATGTTTACAATTCCGCGGTTAATCATGTCCTGCATTCTACCTGGAGTAGCCACAATAATTTGTGCACCTCTTTTAATTTCTCTGGCCTGTTCTGTAATACTCGCTCCACCATAAACTGCCACTACGTTGATACCTTTTTCGTACTTCGAGTAGTTTTTAATTTCATTTGTAATTTGCAAACATAGTTCGCGAGTAGGAGATAAAATCAACGCCTGTGTATTTCTGTTGTCGGCATCAATTTTTTGAATTAGTGGAAAACCAAAAGCTGCTGTTTTCCCTGTCCCTGTTTGAGCCAACGCAACTAAATCTGTGTCTTTTTCCAATAGCATTGGAATCGCTTTTTCCTGTACTTCGGTCGGATTTTCAAATCCTAGATCGATAATCGCACGTTGTAGCGACTCACTCAATCCTAATTGTTCAAATTTGTTCATTATTTATTTTTAAATTCGGTGCAAAGGTAGAGTATAAATACGGTTTAAACTAATTTGTTTTGTATTGATAATCAAGCTATTGAATTTCGGTTGGGACCTAGAAGCTTGAAGAGGGAAGTTAATGAAGTACTAAGAAGTTGTTTTTTTGAGCAAAATCACTTCCATCTTCCATCTTCCATCTTCCTTTTTTATTTTAAAAATTCAACCAATTGTTTCACTGCTTTTCCACGATGACTAATAATCGATTTTTCTTCTAAAGTCAACTCAGCAAAGGTTTTAGAGTATCCGTCAGCTATAAAAACAGGATCGTAGCCAAAGCCGTTACTTCCTTTTTTATCATCTGTAATATAGCCGTTAATGATGCCCGTAAAAAGATGCTGCTCTCCATTGAAATTGAGACAAATCACTGTTTTAAAATTCGCTTTTTTGTTGTTTTTATCTTTTAGATTTAACAATAATTTAGCGGTATTGTTCTCGTCATTTTTGGGTTCACCAGCATATCGAGCTGAAAAAACACCTGGTTCACCGTTCAAAGCATCGACTTCCAATCCAGAGTCATCGGCAAAGCAATTTAAACCATATTTTGAGGTTACATAATTTGCTTTCAAGATAGCATTTCCTTCAATAGTATCAGCTGTTTCGGGAATGTCCTCGAAGCATCCGATAGCTTCTAGCGAAACTATTTCAATGGACGGCGGAACTAAAAGCTGAATTTCTTTTATTTTATTTTGGTTGTTGGAGGCAAAAACTAGTTTCATTGGTTTGTGAATTAAGAAATCAAAATTACAAAGTTAAAATCTATTTTAAATTAAAAATATGAAAACCTTACTTAGTTTTTTTATCATACATATATAGGCCTAAACTATATTAACTTAACTTATGAGAGCTAATTTAGTCTGCTACATCATTTCGCTACTATTTTGCGTTACAACTTGTAAAGCTCAGAAAAGTGTTTTTGATTGAGAATAAAAGTTATCAACAACTTTAAAAAACACGTAAAACTACTTAGATATATAATTAAAAAATAGCGGTTAGATATTGATAACAAAAGGGTACATAGTTTCTTTGATCAATTTCTTTTATACTTTCTATTAGGTTTTATAAATTTAGTTTGAGGCTCTTTTTATATACGATGAAA
>CANLLR010000051.1 GCA_947491985.1 Flavobacteriaceae bacterium
TCGCAATTCATACAACAAAAATTTAAACTTACCGACGATCAAGTATACAACAACATTCAGAAATACGGCAACACCACAGCTGCTTCCATTCCGATTGCTTTGTCTGAGGCATGGGAATTAGGCAAAATTAAAGAAGGCGATGTTATTGTTTTAGCTGCTTTTGGAAGTGGTTTTACTTGGGCAAGTGCCATCATTAAATGGTAATAAAAAAATCCTCGAATTGCACTTTCGAGGATTTTTATTCAAATGGCAATTGTAAGTTTAAACTATTTTCGATTGGGGCAAAAAGGTGTTTAATATGAAGTAACTTAATTTGCTATTTTTCTTCAGTCAAATATCTATTATTTATCGATTAAATTAAAATAAAATCGACAAATTGCATTAAATTTATATTTTTATATGTAATAATCTTACAAAAATATAAATTACAAATTAAAATCTTTCAAAATCACAACCCGGCATCCTATTTTATAAGAGCGTTTTGCGATTAAATTCTATCTTTGCAGTCTTAAAAAATCACTACAATGTCACTACAAGAAATTCTTATTCCGAGTATTACCAAAGCTGTTCAAGAACTATTTGATGTTAGCATCGATAAAATTGAATTTCAAGCGACTAGGAAAGATTTTGAAGGCGACATTACGATGGTTATTTTTCCATTATTGAAAGTAATCAAAGGGAATCCCGCTGATATCGGTACCAAAATCGGAACGTATTTAGTTAAAAATGTTGATTTAGTTGAAAAATGCAATGTGGTAGCTGGTTTCCTCAACATCCTAATTTCCGATGCATATTATGTAAATTTCTTTTCTAAAATTGCCACTGATACTACTTTTGGTTTTGTCACTCCTTCTGAAAACGAAAGTGCTATGATGGTCGAATATTCGTCGCCCAACACCAATAAACCGTTGCATTTAGGACACGTTCGAAATGTGCTTTTAGGTTATTCGGTTGCCAAAATCATCAAGGCTTCTGGAAAGAAAGTATACAAAACACAAATCATCAACGATCGTGGGATTCACATTTGTAAATCGATGTTGGCGTGGAAAAAACTGGGCAACGGTCAAACGCCACAATCAACTGGTTTGAAGGGCGATAAATTGGTTGGAAATTTTTATGTCGAATTTGACAAAATGTACAAAGCCGAAATGGCAACGATACTCGCTCAAGGAAAAACCGAAGACGAAGCCAAAAAACAAGCACCGATTATTATTGAAGCCCAACAAATGCTCCTCGATTGGGAAGCTGGTAAACCCGAAGTCATCGAACTTTGGAAAACCATGAACCATTGGGTGTACGATGGTTTCGAGCAAACCTATAAAACTATTGGAGTTGATTTTGATAAAAATTATTACGAAAGTAATACCTATTTATTAGGAAAAGAAGTGGTGCAATTGGGCTTAGAAAAAGGCGTTTTCGAAAAAGATCCCGACGGTTCGGTGTGGATTGATTTAACACCTGAAGGTTTGGACCGAAAAATCGTACTTCGTTCTGACGGAACGGCAGTCTACATGACTCAAGACATCGGGACTGCGATTCAACGTGTGAAAGATTTTCCAGATATTGGCGGAATGGTATATACAGTTGGAAACGAGCAAGATTACCATTTTAAAGTCTTGTTTTTAATTTTGAAAAAACTTGGGTTTGATTGGGCAAAAAACCTGTTTCATTTGTCGTACGGAATGGTTGAATTACCTTCTGGAAAAATGAAATCGCGTGAAGGAACTGTTGTAGATGCCGATGATTTAATGCAAGAAATGACTACCACGGCACAAACCATATCTGAAGAACTCGGAAAATTGGATGGTTATTCAGATGCTGAAAAAGCAAAATTATACACTACTATCGGTTTGGGTGCGTTGAAATATTATATGTTGAAAGTCGATCCGAAAAAACAAATGATGTTCAATCCAGAAGAATCGGTCGATTTTGCAGGAAATACGGGTCCGTTTATTCAATATACATACGCTCGAATTCAATCCATTTTACGAAAAGCCAATTTTGATACCACTCAGTTCAATAGTTTGCCATCTTTGCATCCAAAAGAAAAAGAACTCTTGAAGCAAATCGAATTGTTTCCCGAAGTAATTCAAAACGCTGCACACAATCACAGTCCGGCATTAATCGCAAATTACACCTACGATTTAGTAAAAGAATACAACTCGTTTTACCAAACCGTTTCAATTTTGGGTGAAGACGATTTGAACAAGAAAGTGTTACGAGTACAATTGTCAAAAAAAGTAGCTGATATTATAAAAGCAGCCTTTGATATGTTGGGAATTGAAGTTCCGGAGCGAATGTAATTTGCAACTACAACCTTTAATTTGAAAATGCAAAGTTTAAAAACAACACTTTACTCAACAATGAAATACGAGTATGCAGTGCTCGTAATTGCTTTAGTTTGGGCGTTATTTTTTTCGTTCGTACTGCAATTCCCACCCGGATTTTCTGAAGTAGGCGATGACGGTAGTTATCTTTTAGCTGCAAAAAACTTGTATTTGAAAGGTCAATTAGACGAATCTCGACCTATAGTTATTGCTGCCATACACGGGTTTCCATTGTTGTTTGGTTTTTCGGATCCTGTTGTAATTGCGTGGTGCAATGTAATTAGTATAAGTTGTTGGTTTTTAACATCTGTCTTACTTTTTAAACTAATAGCTCAAAAATTTCCCCGACGAATTGCTTTTATTGCTGCGGTAACTTTTATTTCTTGCATCGGAAATTTAACCAACGCTTTTAACGTTTTAGCCGAAGCTATTTTTATTTTTTTAGTTGTTTTAGCTGTTTTTTTTATCGGAAAGCAAGTGCAAACGAAACACTATAAATATACTACATTAGCGGTTTCAATTTTACTTTTGGCTATTTTAGTCAAACCACTAGCTTTTGGATTGGTTGGGATTGTAGCGTTGTGTCATTTTAAAAATTACAAAGCAATAATTGGGAATTCCTTTGTTGTTTTTATACTGTTTTCATTGAGCTTGATTGGAATTCAATTGCATTCGATGAAAAAGCAATATGGTGATTATACAGTGAGTTATGTTGATGTTGTAACTTATTACAACTATTTGGGAGGCAAAGCCGATTGTTTAAAAAAAGGCATTGACTTTGTTCCAGGAGAAAACGATAGAGCCAAAAAATTCTCTCAATTTTCAAGTCACGAGCAAAAAAAAATAGCGAGTAGCGACCTAAATGACCAACTGCTAAATAACACATCCAATTTTATGCAAGCCTATGCCTTTTGTTTGTATTCTAATTCTTCAAAAGGAAGTTATAGTGTGAGTGAATGTAAAAATGAAGCGTCTACTTTTTATTTTGATTTTTTTTACTTCAGCTTCAAAGCAATTAGCAAAGTTCAGAATATACTTTTCACTATTACAGGTGTTTTGCTATCGTTTTATTATTTGTTTTACAGAAAAAAAGTCGGTACATTTTACAAAATAATTGCGCTATTTATTTCCTATATTTTCTTTATTTCTGGAATGTCATGCTTGCAATGCGATCGATTTCACATTTTATTTTTTCCTTTAGTTATAGTTTTAGGAATTTCTTTGTTTGTAGAAAATCGTCAGTTAGTATGGAAACAAAAACCCATTTAAAACGAAAACCTTAAAAATGCATTAGGTGTGCGTTCTAACGAATAGGTAACTACTTTTTCTATCGAACTGGTGTTTTGATTGATTCGGTAATATTGATTGATACTGTTTTTTGTATTCAATGCATTTTGAACGGAAAAGCCAAACTGCAACTCCGATTTTTTACCTACAATTTGTGTATATCCCATAGAAAAATTAACTTGAAAATAATCATCCAAACGTGATGAATTTGGGATTGCATATACAATTTGATTATTTGTAATGGTTTCATTTTCGGGTAACGTAATTGGAATTCCGGTAAACCAGCGTGCACCTAGCGCTATTTTTAATTTCTTGTAATCGTAAATCAAACCTAAATTTAATTGGTGTTTGTTTTCAAAATTGGCATCAAATTTTGATGGTGTAACCTCCGAGAAATTGTATTCGTTATTGGTGTAAGTATACGTCAACCATGCGATGAAATTAGAAACTTGTTTTTGAATTAAAAGTTCAGATCCAAAGGCAGCATATTCGCCATTGGTTTTTAAAAACTCTAGCTGATTTTGAAAATTCTGACTACGTGAAGAAACCATCTAAGTCGCACGAATCCTTTATTCTATCTTTGATTAAATTAGCTAAACTTTGATTGCCATCAGAATCGTTTGGGTTGATTTCAATTATTCCGTCGCCATCACCATCGGTTGCCACACTAAAATCAATGCTATTAATAGCTGCGTTTAAATCAAAATCGAATACTAACGTGGTTGTGTTATCAGTCACTAAAATATTTTGGTTTGTATCATCATAATCAATTTCGAAATCTTCTTCTACATTATGCCAAAATTCAAAAGGAGTTCCATTAATCGAACCTTTTATTTCTATAGATTTATTGAACATAGAACTTCCAGAAGTTGTATTTCTAGACATTTTGAACTCTACTTCTTTATAAATTCCATTCGGAATAGTAAGTGAAGTAATTTCTGTCGTTCCATTTAATACGTTCAATTCAAACGGACCTCTTAATTCAATATCATCGTCATCACCATAAAATCCATCTCCAAATGAAAAATCATCATCCATTTCAAATTCAATTTCTTTCAGGTTAATTTTAAAAGAAGTCAAATTTACTCCAGCATTTACATGTAATCCAATAACTCGGTTAGACATGTAATTGGTTCTTGCTTTGATAGTCAAATTGTCACTGTTTTGTTCTTCGTCTTTGCTACACGAAATACCCGTCAAAGCCAAACAAAATAAGCCGATAATTAATCTTTTGTTTTTCATAATTTTTATTTTTTAGAATTATTTATTTTATATGAAACAAACTACAGTCAAATTACCCTACCTCTTTTTTTGATTACATCTTAAATTTGAAACTATATAACTTTACCTTATATTTGCACTTCAAAAAAACGCCAAATTTATGTTCAATAATTTAAGTGAAAAGTTAGATAAAGCCTTCCATATTCTAAAGGGACACGGAAAAATCACTGAAGTTAACGTTGCCGATACTTTAAAGGAAGTCAGACGCGCCTTGCTGGATGCCGATGTTAACTTTAAAATTGCCAAAGATTTTACCACTACAGTAAAAGAAAAAGCAATCGGACAAAATGTATTAACTACTTTAGAACCAGGGCAATTATTGGTTAAGTTGGTTAAAGACGAATTGACCGAATTAATGGGTGGAGATGCTGCTGGAGTTAACCTTTCGGGAAATCCTACCGTAATTTTAATGTCGGGTTTACAAGGTTCGGGTAAAACTACCTTCTCCGGAAAATTAGCCAATTACCTTAAAACCAAAAAAAATAAAAAGCCGCTTTTGGTAGCTTGTGATATTTATCGTCCTGCGGCAATTAACCAGTTGCATGTTGTGGGGGATCAAATCGGTGTAGAAGTATATTCAGAACCTGAGAATAAAAATCCAGTTGCTATTTCTCAAAACGCCATCGCTTATGCCAAAGCCAACGGTTTCAATGTGGTGATTGTCGATACCGCAGGTCGTTTGGCTGTTGATGAAGAAATGATGAATGAAATTGCCAACGTACACAAAGCCATTCAACCTCAAGAAACCTTATTTGTTGTCGATGCGATGACAGGACAAGATGCCGTAAATACAGCCAAAGCTTTCAACGATAGATTGAATTTTGATGGAGTAATTTTAACCAAATTAGACGGTGATACGCGTGGTGGTGCTGCCATTTCGATTAAATCGGTTGTCAACAAACCAATCAAATTCATCGGAACGGGTGAAAAAATGGACGCAATCGATGTGTTTTATCCTTCTCGTATGGCGGAACGTATCCTCGGAATGGGTGATGTGGTGTCACTTGTAGAAAGAGCGCAAGAACAATACAATGAAGAAGAAGCGAGAAAACTTCAAAAGAAAATAGCGAAGAATGAGTTTGGTTTTGACGATTTCTTGGCGCAAATTCAGCAGATAAAAAAAATGGGAAGCATGAAAGACCTTGTCGGAATGATTCCAGGAGCTGGAAAAGCAATGAAAGATGTCGAAATTGAAGACGATGCATTCAAACATATTGAAGCCATCATCCATTCGATGACACCAAAAGAAAGAAGTAAACCTTCATTAATTGATATGAAACGCAAAACCCGTATTGCAAAAGGCGCTGGTCGTAAAATTGAAGAAGTAAACCAACTGATGAAGCAGTTTGAGCAAATGAGCAAAATGATGAAAATGATGCAAGGTCCAGGTGGAAAAAACATGATGAAAATGATGGGTGGAATGCCCGGAATGAAATAATGATAAAATTAGTAAATTATCGAATGGACTACGAATTCATTCGCTAATTAACGTATTCACTAATTAAAAAAACTATGGAACTACTAGACGGTAAAAAAGTATCGGAAGATATCAAAAATGAAATCGCAGCCGAAGTGCAAAAGATGAAAGACAATGGTGAAAAGGTGCCGCATTTGGCAGCCATTATTGTCGGAAATGACGGCGCGAGTTTGACCTATGTTGGTAGTAAAGTAAAAGCATGCGAGCGTGTAGGCTTTGAATCGACTTTGATTAAAATGCCAAGTACCACTTCAGAAACCGAATTGCTTAAAAAAATCAAAGAGTTAAATGAAGACAGCAACATTGATGGATTTATAGTGCAATTGCCTTTGCCAGAACAAATTGATACACAAGAAGTTTTGATGGCCATTGACCCAAGTAAAGATGTAGACGGTTTTCATCCAGAAAATTTCGGAAAAATGGCGTTGGATATGAGTACGTTTATTCCGGCAACACCTTTCGGAATACTAGAATTGCTTGAGCGTTACAATGTCGAAACCAAAGGAAAACACACCGTAGTTATTGGACGAAGTCACATTGTTGGGCGTCCGATGAGTATTTTGATGGGAAGAAAGGGATTTCCTGGGAATTCTACCGTAACCTTAACACACAGTTATACTAAAAACATTGCACAAATTACGACACAAGCCGATATTATCATCACCGCTTTGGGAGTTCCAAATTACTTAAAAGCTGAAATGATTAAAGACGATGCGGTGGTTATTGATGTGGGTATTACTCGTGTTGCTGATGAAACTTCCGAAAAAGGCTACCGTATTACAGGTGATGTTGACTTTGAAAACGTATCTAAAAAAGCCTCTTATATTACGCCTGTTCCCGGTGGTGTAGGACCTATGACGATTGCCATGTTGCTTAAAAATACACTTTTAGCACGTGAACAAAAGAGGTTAAAAACCAACTAATGAAGATTGTTGTTGCCATCAAAGAACACTTGCCGATAATTCAACAATTGTCACATAGGATTTGGCCAGTGTCGTATAAAGACGTTATTTCGGAAGGTCAAATAGATTATATGCTGAACATGATGTACAGCCTTGAATCATTAGAGGAGCAACTTCAAAACAATAAAATTTTTATCCTTGCTGAGGAAGACAATTCATTTATAGGATTCGCATCATATGAAGTGAACTTTGATGGTTTACAAAAAACCAAAATCCACAAATTATATGTTTTACCACAAACACAAGGAAAAGGAGTTGGGAAACAACTGGTTGATTATATTACCGACATTGCTTCCGAAAATCAAAATACATTTTTACAATTGGCAGTAAACAAAAACAATAAAGCCAAAGATTTTTATTTAAAAATCGGATTTCAAATAGCTCATGAAGCCGTTTTTGATATTGGTAATGGTTATGTGATGGACGATTATGTTATGGAAAAGAAGCTGTAATTGAACAAAATAAAAATAAAAAATTCCATTGACGAATAGCAATGGAATTTTTATTTTAAAGAAAGTGATTGTTATCGTTTGACTACTTTGGTGGTAAAACTTTCATTTTCTGTTGAAAGCGTTATAAAGTACATGCCACTTGTTTGATTGCTCAAATCAACTGTTGTGGTTTGCAATCCTAGAACATTTATCATTTTCACTTCTTTGATAACTTGCCCTTGAATCGAAGTCAGTTGCAATGTTACATTTGAAGCATTTTCTATGTTGTAATTCACATTAACCATGTCGTTTGTTGGGTTTGGATATACTACTATTTTCATGTCCTCGGTTTCCATTTCGTTATTACCTAAAGCGGATGTTGGACAATTTACTATAACTATTACATTAGAATTTACAAAACTTCCTACACCCAATTGTCCTTCTAACCCTCTTCCTGTTGACCATAAATCGGTTGTAGTTTCTAATGCATGTGAATGGACAAATCCAGCAGAAATAGCAAACCAATTGGTACCAGTACCTACCTGATTTAAAGCATTTACATTGGTATTATTACCCAATCCTAATTGTCCTTGATTGTTAAATCCTGAAGTCCAAAGTGTAAAATCATCTCTGATAGCCATTGTATGTGTTTGACCAGCAGATATGGCAATATATCTAAATTGTGCTCCAGTTGCAGTAGCAGGAATAAGTATATTTGATGCTGTATTTGTTCCATCGCACAATTGACCATTCGTATTGTTTCCGCATGAAAACAAAAACTGTGCACCATTGATGAATAAACTGTGGTCAAAACCAGCTGAAATATCCGTCCATCCTCCAAATGATATAATCTGTATAGGAGATAAACTGGAAGTGTTGCTTCCATTTCCTAATTGACCAAAGGTGTTGTTTCCCCAGGCCCAAACAAAACCAAGATTGTCTATTGCTAATGAATGTTGATTTCCTGCATCTATTTCAGACCATGTATTTGAAGTTCCAACTTGAATAGGAATATTTTGATTAATTGTATTTCCAATTCCTAATTGTCCTGTGTTGTTTAATCCCCAAGACCATAGCGTTCCTGTGTTTTTTATTGCTAAGCTAAATTCGGAACCCGCCGAAACTTTAAGCCAGTTGGTTGCGGTACCAAGTTGTGTTACTGTCCATGTGGCATTATTAAAAGCCCCATTTCCTAGTTGACCCAATATTCCGCTTCCCCAAGCCCAAAGCGTCCCATTTGTTTTTACGGCTAAAGAATGATTGCCGCCAGCCGAAACAGTCATCCAGTCGTTTGCGGTTCCAATTTGGATGGGTAGGTTTTGATTGGCTGTGTTTCCGTTTAAGCCCAATAGATTTCCATTTGCACCCCAACCCCAGAGTGTTCCGTCTGATTTAATGGCTAGTGTAAAATTTTGTCCAGCTGATACTTCGCGCCAACAGATTGTTCCAACTTGTGAAAATACTGTTGCTGAAAAAACTAAAGCAATAACGAGTACTAGTAATTTTGATTTCATGATAAATAGTTTTAGGATTAATACACTTAAATATCATTGGGGCTTTGCATTTGTTACCCTGTTATCGCATTTTTTTTGATAGGTGTTCTTTTTTTAAATGTCGTTGCTATAAGTAATTGGCAATAAATGCTTTACGAAGTTAGTGTTTTATATAAAGCAACGTGTTTTTTAATGGGTTATTTTGCTGTAGATTAAAATTACGTCAAATTTAGCCCCGATTGAGACGGTATCCTCGCGAAGTGCAACGAAGTGAGATAAAGATGAAAGCGGGACAATAGTGAATAAAGCGGTTAACCGTGTGCTACTAAAAAAAATAAGCAGGGTTACCAAACATAAGAATAATCTCTCAATTGATTTGATAGTAAAAGGTTTTTTTCAGTGGCAATACGTTACACTTTAGTTGTAGATAAACAAAAATAAAAAAACCCGCTTCGAAAAGCGGGCTAATTTATAAGTAAGTTAAACGAGTTATAAAAATGTTCTTATTTTACTTGTTTCACAACAGCTTTGAAAGCTTCTGGGTGATTCATTGCTAAATCAGCCAATACTTTACGGTT
>CANLLR010000052.1 GCA_947491985.1 Flavobacteriaceae bacterium
CGTAAACAAAAAAGTAGTGATGAATTTACCAGAAGGCTTGGTGGAAATGTATCTTTAGAAACGCTGCACTATAGAATTTAGAAACGGCTGTGCCTTTAGAAACGCTTCGCTATAGATTTTTAAGAAGCTATTTCCTGCTATTCGCTCTATCTTTTTTGGCCATCGCACCGTCTGGCCCCTTCGCTAAAATAGTTCACAGAACTATTTTTCAACGCTCGGTCCTGCTGCAAAAAAAGATGCCGCTGCTATCAGGGCTAGGGCTCCCATTTAAAAAACACATAAAATCTAAAGCTCTAAAGCCAAAGGCGTTTCTACAGCGAAGCGTTTCCATAGCTGAAGGCGTCTCCTCAAACATGTTCCAATTCAAACAATTCGCCGTAAACCAAGATCGTTGCGCCATGAAAATCGGCACCGACAGCGTTCTACTTGGCGCTTGGTGCCCTATTGACAACCATCCGTTTTCGGTATTAGACATTGGTGCTGGAACCGGAATTCTTTCATTAATGCTCGCGCAACGCAGTAATGCTGAGCAAATTGATGCGCTCGAAATTGACGAAAACGCCTACGAACAATGCGTTGAGAATTTTGAAAATTCCCCTTGGGGCGACCGATTGTTTTGTTTTCACGCTGGTTTGGATGAATTTATAGACGAACCAGAAGATGAATATGACATTATTATTTCCAATCCGCCATTTTATTCTGAAAATTACAAAACCGACAATGACTCCAGAGATTTAGCGCGATTTCAAGAGGCGATGCCGTTTGAAGAATTGGTCGATGCCGCGAGTTTATTATTGTCTGAAAACGGAATTTTTGCAGTGATTATTCCCTATAAAGAGGAAGAGCGATTTATCGATTTATGTGCTCAAGTTGAACTTTTTCCTATAAAAGTGACGCGAGTAAAAGGTACACACAATACGCCTATCGTTCGAAGTTTATTGGCGTTCAAACGATTGGAACTTCCTGTTTTAACTGCCGATGAATTGGTTATTGAAATCAACAGACATGAGTATACTGACGAGCATATTGTGTTGACGAAGGATTTTTATTTGAAGATGTAAAATCGCAATATCAATTTCAACACTCAAAATAACAATTAACAAATCTTTATTACGGGATAAAAAAGGAATCTCATACTTTAGTTGCTTCGGATAAATAATACAAATTTTGAAAGCAACATTTCTTTTTATAAGTTTATTTTTCTTCTTTTTCATTGGATTTTCACAAACAGAAAAAATCATTAGCGGAAAAGTAGTCAGTGGAGAAATGCCACTTTCTGCTATCGATGTAATCAACGTAACGACCAAACAAATGGCAACAACCGATAGCAAAGGGAATTTTACAGTCGCAGCTACAGTAAACGACGAAATTTATATACTATCAAAAGAATACAACGACCGCAGATTAATAGTCAATCACGCTATTCTTAAAAGCAACTTGATTATTGAGTTAGAAAAAAAACCAATTGAGCTAGAAGAAGTAAAAATCGAACAAAAGGCATTGGGCAGTTATAAAGTTTCACAAGCAGATATCGATGCAGTAAAACTCGAAAAACAAATCACTCGACCTGTTAATAGCTCGGTTTATACAGGAGAAATTGTAAACGGAATGGATTTCGTTCGCATAGCAAAAGGAATCGCTAAGCTCTTCAAAAACAAGAACAAAGATACTAAAATAGCAAAAGAAGAAATCGTATTTAAAGACTACGTGACCGATAATTTTCAAGAAGAATTTTACATCAAAACACTAGGCTTGAAAAAAGAATCGATTTTTATTTTTATCGAATTTTGTGACGCTGATCCAAATAGTAAACTATTAGTTCAAAATCAGAATTCGTTGGAGATGATGGACTATTTAATTACCAAAAATAAGGTATTTAAAGAACTAAAATAATATTGTTAACAGTATAGCTATAGCCATATCTACTAGAAAGTAGGCGAGATTACTATGGAAAGTAATTTGGACAAAATATTGAAATGAAAAGCTGGAAATAGCTGCTCATAATTACATAAAAAATAACAAACGTTAAACTAAATCTCAAATTTGTTTTCTTACCTTTGCAAACGATTTAGTAAAACACGATACTGTTTACATTATACAATATACTTTCAATTATGAAACCAGATTTATTTCAATCTCCCGATTATTATTTGTTAGATGATTTACTAACAGATGAACATAAATTAGTCCGCGATTCGGCTCGTGCATGGGTGAAACGCGAAGTGTCGCCAATTATTGAAGACTATGCCCAACGTGCCGAATTTCCAAAACAAATCATCAAAGGTTTGGGCGAAATTGGCGGATTTGGTCCGTACATTCCAGAAGAATACGGCGGCTCTGGTCTCGATCAAATATCGTATGGCTTGATTATGCAAGAAATTGAAAGAGGTGATTCGGGCGTTCGTTCTACCTCATCGGTACAATCATCATTGGTGATGTATCCGATTTGGAAATTCGGAACCGAAGATCAACGCAAAAAATACTTACCCAAATTGGCTACTGGTGAATTCATGGGCTGTTTCGGATTGACTGAACCTGATCATGGTTCGAATCCAAGCGGAATGACAACGAACTTCAAAGATATGGGCGACCATTATTTGTTGAACGGTGCCAAAATGTGGATATCCAACGCACCTTTTGCTGATGTTGCGGTCGTTTGGGCAAAAAATGAAGAAGGACGTATTCACGGTTTAATCGTGGAACGAGGCATGGAAGGTTTTACTACTCCTGAAACACACAACAAATGGTCGCTTCGTGCTTCAGCTACAGGCGAACTCATTTTTGATAACGTAAAAGTGCCGAAAGAAAACCTAATGCCAGGAAAATCAGGTCTTGGTGCGCCAATGCAATGTTTGGATTCGGCTCGCTACGGAATTGCTTGGGGCGCCATTGGCGCTGCCATGGATTGTTACGATACGGCGTTACGGTATGCTAAAGAACGTATTCAGTTTGACAAACCGATTGCTAGTTTTCAGTTGCAACAGAAGAAATTAGCCGAAATGATTACCGAAATTACCAAAGCGCAATTATTGACTTGGCGTTTGGGTGTTTTAAGAAACGAAGGAAAAGCTACTACAGCTCAAATCTCGATGGCGAAAAGAAACAACGTTGACATGGCGATTCACATTGCTCGTGAAGCGCGTCAAATGTTGGGCGGTATGGGAATTACAGGCGATTACTCGATCATGCGTCACAGTATGAATTTAGAATCGGTAATTACGTATGAGGGAACTCACGACATTCACTTATTGATTACAGGTGCAGATATTACTGGAATTCCAGCTTTTAAATAATACATTAGGTTTTTAATTTTAAACCATTATGTAAGTTAAGACGATTATGGCTTAATTAAACATAATATCTTAATGGTTCAAATTAAGATTATGCAATAAAAATGACATAAAATGCTTCTCTTAATCGGGAAGCATTTTTACTTTTACACCACTTAAAAAATTCAGATGAATTACAAATGCATCATTTTTGACTGCGATGGCGTTTTAGTCGATAGTGAATCGATTTCGAGTGCCGTATTAACTAGCATGACGAACGAGTTGGGTGCTACAATTTCCAATGAAGAAGCACTGCATCATTTCACCGGTAAGTCACTCAAATTTTGTTTGGATTACATTGAAAGTGTATTGGGCAAACCACTTCCTACTGATTTTGACATGGAATTTCGCAAACGATCCTTCGAGCAATTTTCGTTGCATTTACAACCAATTGAAGGAATTCACGAACTTTTAAATAGCCTTAACTATTCCGTTTTGTGTCGCTTCAAGCGGACCCATAGAAAAAATAATTCGAAACCTTACCACCACAAACTTATTCTCTTTTTTTGAAGGCAACATTTTCAGTTCGTATGAAATTCAGAGTTGGAAACCCGAACCCGATATCTTTTTTCACGCTGCTAAAAAAATGGGTTTTGAAGTTAACGAATGTTTGGTCATAGAAGACAGTATTACGGGAGTTCAAGCGGCAAAAGAAGGTGGTTTTGATGTTGTTGCATTTGTAAATGACAGCAATACCGAACGTTTCAAAAACGAAACTATTCCAATTTGTTTTAGTATGAAGGAAGTACACCAATTTCTAGCCGAATCGCATTAAACAATAAATAAATTTGATACAAAATAGTATCGGAATTGGGTAAACCTTTTTATTTTTGTTGTGTTTTTTGTATCCAAAAGAAAGTTCAATACGTAGTTAAAGAAAGATTATAATCAATCCTATTCCATTTTTAAAATCCGTTTATTCTGTGTTAATCTGTGTGAAAAAAAATAAAAAATCATGACAATTTCAACAATAAATACATCTATCGAAAATCAGAAACAGCAATTGCTTCAACATTCGCTATACGAAAAAGTAAAAACAATAGACGATTTGCATCGCTTTTTAGAAAATCACGTCTTTGCAGTTTGGGATTTTATGTCACTTTTAAAAGCCTTACAAAATAAATTAACGTGTACCACAACTCCGTGGCTCCCAAATGGCAATCCAGAAATTCGGTACCTAATCAATGAAATTGTAGTTGCTGAAGAAACCGATTTATCTATAGAAGGAAAACGATTAAGTCATTTCGAAATGTACCTCGATGCGATGCAGCAATGTGGCGCAAGCACATCACAAATCACCACTTTTTTAGAAAACGTAAAAGCAACCCAAAACATATTTGTGTCTATTAAAGGAAGTAATTTACATCCAAACGTAAAAGCCTTTTTAGACTTTACGTTTCGTATAATTGAAGAAGGAAAACCGCACAAAATTGCTGCAGCATTTACCTTTGGACGTGAAGATTTGATTCCGACCATGTTTACCGAAATACTAAAAAATTTTCAAATCAATTTCCCCGAGACTGACCTGTCAAAACTGGTGTATTATTTTGAGCGTCATATCGAACTCGACGCCGACGAACACGGTCCAATGGCGATGCAAATGATATCCGAATTGTGCGGCGAATCCGAGCAAAATTGGAAGGAAGTTCAAGAAGTTTCTGTCATGGCTTTAAACAGTCGTATCGGATTGTGGAACGCCATTGAAGAGCAAATTGTTCAAAAAATGGAATTAGTGTAAGTAGCTATTCGCGCCATCCGTTTCAAGAACTAGTTCAAAAAAACATTTTTCTACACCCAAAAAGAGCTTCGTAACCGTCGCTCTTTTTTTTGTTACAAAAATTAGTTTTTTTTTACCAGTTGCTTTCTACTGCTGTCACGGCTAAAAATGTTCGGCAAGTAGCGATTTCTGAATAATTTATGTACTTATGGTTACATGTCATTAAGATTGGAAGATTCTGTTTTACTCAGACGCTTAAGAACGCATGCAAAATTCACTTATAATGTCATCACAAACCCGTTTAACTCGAGCCTATGAGCAAGCCAAACGAATTTCTTTCGACAATACGTCGAAGTTTATTTTGTTTAGCGATTGCCATCGTGGTGACGGAAGTTTTGCTGATGATTTTGCCAACAACCGCAACATTTATTTCCACGCATTACAACAGTATTACAAAAACGCTTTTCAGTATATCGAACTAGGTGATGGAGATGAACTCTGGGAAAATATGTTTTTTAAAGATATTTTAGATGCTAATAAAAACGTATTTTTACTGCTTAAAAAATTTTATCAAAAGGATAAATTACACATGATTTACGGCAATCACGATATGGTGTACCGCAATCCTGACATTGTAAAAAAATATTTTGCAGAGTATTTTGACACCAATGCTGATAAAAACATGCCTTTGATGCCGCATTTAAAATTTGATGAAGCCATCGTTTTAAAACACGCCGCAACTGGACAAGAATTGTTTTTTACTCACGGACACCAAGCCGATTTTATGAATTATGTCGGTTGGAAAATCAACCGCTTTTTTGTCCGTGTTTTATGGAAACCTTTGCAAGTATGGGGCATCAAAGACCCAACAAGTCCGGCTAAAAATTATACCGAGCGAATCAAAGTCGAGCGTCGCATCAAAAAATGGATTGTAACAAACGGCAATCGTATTACGGTTGTGGGCCACATGCACCGACCTTGCTTTCCAAAACCCAACGATAACGCTATTAATTTTTTTAACGATGGAAGTTGCGTGCATCCTAGAAACATTACTGGAATTGAAATCGAAAAAGGAAAAATTGCTTTGGCAAAATGGCTTGTCGACACCAATGAAGACGGTGTATTACAGATTGTGAAAGAATACATTGAAACACCAAAAGATTTGGAAGGATATACTAATAAATAAATTACTGCTCGGGTGCAATTTCAATCGACAAACCGTCAATTGCTGCAGTAATAGGAATTTGACAACCCAATCTCGAGTTTTCTTTTACATGATAGGCTTCCGACAACATCGCTTCTTCATCGTCATTGCGTTCGGTGGTAAGTACATCGTTCAAAACATAGCATTGACATGAGGCACACATAGCCATGCCACCACAAATTCCGATGGTTCCCTCTTCGGCTAGTTCGTACATCCGAATCAGTTCCATTACGTTCAAATTCATGTCGGTTGGCGCTAAGACTTCGTGTTGAATACTTTGGCGATCGGTGATTTTTATGGTGATGTCTTGTGACATGTTGGTAAAGTTTATTATTCTATCGATTTAACAACTGCTTTTTCGGCTTCTTTACGTGTGCCGTCAAAACCATCAACACCTGAAACAGTGGTGTATTTCAACACGTATTTTTTTCCAGGGTTCATTCGTTGATACACACTTTGACACATTAAAGTAGCTTCATGAAATCCGCACAAAATTAACTTTAATTTTCCAGGATAGGTGTTGACATCGCCAATAGCATAGATTCCGTCGATATTGGTTTGATAATCTAGAGCATTATTGACTTTAATCGCATTTTTTTCAATTTCTAATCCCCAATTGGCGATGGAACCGAGTTTGGGAGTGAGTCCGAAAAGCGGAATAAAGTAATCTGTTTCAATGGTGCGTCGTGCTCCTTTGTCATCGGTAATTTCGATAGATTCAAGGTGCTCGGCGCCGTTCAATTTAGCTACTTCGGCTGGCGTAATTAGTTTTACTTTTTCGAGTTGTTTGTATTCTTGTACTTTTTCGACAGAATCGAGGGCGCCGCGGAATTCATTTCGTCTATGAATTAACGTTACTGAAGCAGCAACGTCAGCTAAAAAAATACTCCAATCTAAAGCTGAATCTCCTCCGCCGGCAATAACAATTTTTTTATTGCGAAACAATTCGGGGTCTTTTACAAAGTATTCAACGCCTTTGTCTTCATAAAAAGCAATATCTTCAATAAGTGGTTTACGCGGTTCAAAACTTCCTAATCCTCCTGCTATAGCAACGGCGTTGGCGTGGTGTTTTGTTCCTTTATTCGTAGTTACGATAAAGGTTCCGTCATCCAATTTTTCAATGGTTTCGGCGTTTTCATTGAGTGTAAATCCAGGTTGGAATTGCTTGATTTGTTCCATTAAATTGGAAACCAAATCGCCTGCTAATACTTCGGGAAAACCCGGAATATCGTAGATGGGTTTTTTAGGATACAGTTCTGACAATTGACCGCCAACTTGTGGTAAGGCATCAATAATATGACATTTTAGTTTTAATAATCCGGCTTCGAAAACTGCGAAAAGTCCGGTTGGTCCTGCTCCGATGATGAGTATATCTGTTGTAATCATATTGCAATGTGTGCGAAAAACTTCAAAATTCGACGTTCGTTGATCGTTATTCAACAATTAAAAACAACGTACAATGAATAACAAATTTTGAACGTTGAACGGAATGTTTGCGTTAGGGATTGCGGCGGTATCCTTTTTTTTGTCCCGATACTTCGGGAGAAAAAAGATAAAGCCAAAAGCCCGACCGCAGGGAACGCCCAATCCTTCGACATCCCGAAGCATCGGGACAGGATGACATTACGCCACGTTGACCACCGTTTCGATTTGTGGCGCGTATTTTTTAATGGTCGTTTCAACTCCGGCTTTTAGGGTGCTCATGCTTAAATTGCAACTGGTACAAGCACCTTCAAATTGCACTTTTACGTGTTTTTCATCTTCAATTGAAACGAGTTTGATGTCGCCTCCATCGGAGTTTAAAAACGGGCGAATTTCTTCTAGTGCTTTTTCGACGTTTTGCGTTAATTCTTCGTGTGTCATAATTTCGATTGTTGGATTTTTCGATTGTTGGATTATTGGACTGCGAAAAATCCAATAATCGCACAATCAAGAAATCTATTTTTTATTTACGGCAGAACATCCTGCCATGGTAGTTATTTTTATTGCTTCGGTTGGTGCTAGGCTTTCGTTTCTGCTTACGGTTTCTTGTACTACATTTCGAGCAATTGCTTCAAAAACTTTTTCGAGTGGTGATGCGGTTTGCAAGGCAGCGGGACGACCGTAATCGCCTGCTTCTCGGATGCTTTGCACCAAAGGTACTTCTCCTAAAAAAGGTACTTGTAAATCGGCTGCTAAATTTTTAGCACCTTCTTTTCCGAAGATGTAATATTTGTTATCGGGTAGTTCTTCTGGAGTGAAATAAGCCATATTTTCTATAATTCCCAAAACGGGAACGTTGATGGCGTCTGACATGAACATAGAAACTCCTTTTTTGGCATCGGCAAGTGCTACAGCTTGTGGAGTACTTACGACAACAGCTCCTGTAATAGGCAGCGATTGCATAATGGATAAATGAATATCCCCTGTTCCTGGAGGTAAATCGATTAACATAAAATCGAGTTCGCCCCAAGCGGCGTCAAAAATCATTTGGTTCAACGCTTTCGAAGCCATCGGTCCGCGCCAAATAACGGCTTGACTTGGAGCGGTGAAAAAACCAATCGAAAGCAACTTGACTTCGTAACTTTCGATAGGTTTCATTTTTGATTTGCCATTCACTTCAATCGAAATTGGCTTTTCATTTTCTACATCAAACATAATAGGCATGCTTGGTCCGTAGATATCGGCATCGAGAACGCCAACTTTGAATCCCATTTTGGCTAAAGTCACTGCTAAATTAGCAGTCACTGTTGATTTCCCAACGCCACCTTTTCCGGATGCTACTGCAATAATATTGCTGATTCCTGGAATGGCTTTTCCTTTTATCTCGTTTGGATTCGCAGCGGCTTCTACTTTGATGTTGACTTTAACGACAGCATCGGGAGAAAATTTCTCGTGAATTAATTTTTTGATATCGTCTTCGGCACGTTTTTTAATGTGCATGGCTGGAGTGGTAAGTAGTAGGTCGACCACCACTTCATCTGCAAAAGTAATTACATTTTGAACGGCACCGCTTTCGACCATATTTTTTCCTTCGCCAGCAATAGTAATGGTTTCAAGTGCTAAAAGGATTTCTTTTCTATCTAACTTCATTTTTAAGTTTTGGAGTTTAAAAGTTTAGATTAAATGATTTTATTTAAACTAAATATAGATTGCAAAGATAATATAAATTTTTATTTAAATGATTTTCAATTAGTTATAACAATTTTTAAAAATTGTAAAACAGAAAGTAAAACATATTTATATTCTCTTTTTCTTCTTTTTAATATTAATTTTTTGCAGACAAAAATAACTATAATAATTCTAAATAAGAAGCATTTAACATCAAATTAAAAATGAATGACGTTCAGATATTTCTTAATTGATTTAGATAAATAATATTGCACATACAACTATATACATATGTGTTTAACAATTGTCCTAATGCTATAAAAAATCCACCTCAACAAACTCCACCATTTTCTTTTTTATATATAATTTATACTGATTTG
>CANLLR010000053.1 GCA_947491985.1 Flavobacteriaceae bacterium
AGTAGTTTTCCAAAGCGGTCAAATATATAAATTTTTGTGCTTGGTTGTCCATCCAATCCAACAATATTCCATGTGTCGTGAATACCATCTCCATTAGGGGTAAAATACAATGGGTAATCGATAACTTGTACCTGTTCGATAAACAACGCGTCTTAAGACAGATAGTGATGGGGAATTTCAAAAGCATAAGTAGGTTTGCATTTTTTTTGTGATGCAATTTACTACTATTTAGTAAATTATCATATGATGTAGTATTATTTTGCAATTATTTTTCTAGAACAAAAAGAACAAAAAAATTCTATATTTAGTATCGAAATCGCACCTTCATTCTCAATCAACATAAACAACAAAATTATGGCTGTATTAAAAGTAATCGAAGTGCTTTCTAGCTCAGAATTCAGCTAGAAAGATGCAACACGAAAAGCAGTGACACAAGCTGCTAAATCGACAAAAAACATTCGCTCTGTTTACATTCAGGAACAAAGCGCAACTGTAAATGATGGCAACGTAGTTGAATTTAGAGTAAATCTAAAATTGACATTCGAAATTGAATAATCTGTGGTAAATCAATCTTTTAATATGAATTTTACTTCGAATGTTATTTTAAAAAAATAACGTACTATTGTATTCTTAACTAAAAAAAACACATCATGGGAATAGGAGGATTTTTTAAAAATTTATTTAGTTCAGCAAAACAAAATGTTGACCAAATGGCAGATAGAGCTGAAGTTTTTGCCGAAGAAACTATTGAAAAAGTTAAAGTAGCAGCAGTGCCAGTCCTAGAAAAAGTAGACACTTTTGCCGAGGAGGCTAAAGAAAAAGTAACCGAATATGTACCAATTGCAGAGGAAGCAATTGAAAATGCTTTTGAAACGGTAAAAGAAAAAGCGGGCGAATTTGCCATAAAAGCCGAAGAAATGGCCGGAAATGTTATAGATACTGTAAAAGAAAAAATAAATTCGTTTACTAACGATGCTTCTGATACAGTAGCAGAAACAAACGCTCACGAACAAGCTGAAGAAAAGGCAGAAGGCACTACTAACAGAGTTGAAGAAGATGCCGATTAATTTTGCGTTAAATAGCTTTGAAAACATATAAATCACACGTAGTTTTGCGTGATTTTTTTATTTAATAAAGATGGGAATAGCCTTAGAAATAGACACAGTTACTGATTACATTCAACGCTTTTGGGAAATGGTTCTCGATTATTCGCCAAAACTTATAACGGCTTTGGTCATTTTATTCATTGGATTGTATATCATCCGTTTGACAAATCGATTGGTGAGAAGAATCATGAACAACCGAGAAATTGATCCCACTTTATCAAAATTTGTAGCAGATGTTTTATTGTGGATTTTACGTGTGTTGCTTTTTGTTACGTTCATTTCAAAATTAGGAATTGAAACGTCGTCTTTCGTAGCTATTTTAGGCGCAGCTGGTTTAGCAATAGGATTATCTTTACAAGGCTCACTATCTAATTTTGCTGGAGGAATGCTTATTATTCTCTTCAAACCTTTTCGTGATGGCGATACTATCGAAGCCCAAAACGTGGTCGGTACTGTCAAAGAAATTCAAATTTTTGTCACCAAACTCATTGCGGCCAACAATCAAACGATATTTATTCCAAACGGAATTTTATCCAATGGCGTCATCATCAATCATTCGATGCAAGGCATTCGTAGAGCTGATTTGATTTTTTCGTTGTCGTATGACACCAATATTAAAGAAGCAAAAAATATCGTAATGAATGTAATGCAATCGCATCCAAATGTATTAAAAACACCAGAGCCAGTTGTTGTCGTAAGAGATTTAACTGACACTGCAATTCATCTAGCGATACGTCCTTGGGCGAAAACAGAGCATTTTGTTGAAATGGCTTCTGATATTTTAGAACAATGCAAATTGGCTTTTGACGATGCCAAAATTAGCATTCAAGCCAAAAGTGAAAATCCTAAATAGACTGCTTCGTTTTTAATATAAAATCCTTCAAATAGAAAGGTTCAAAATACGCAACATCTTCAAAATCATTAGTTATGAATTTTTGATGCGCCAAAAAACTCATAGCTTTTGCCGAAGGAAAAATTATAGTATCGTGAAAAATAAAATTAGGTTGCGTTAAAACCGTTTTGGCTTTTTCATTGCTATCGCCAACAAAATGAATTGTTTCATTGTAAAATGAAAAACTCTCTTCGTTTAAAATTTCGGCTTGAACTTCCTTGATTATTTCTTTGTTTGCTTTAAAAGCAGCTGTATACACTTCCATTCTTTTGGCATCAATCATTGGAATAATTAAACCGTTATCCACATCTATTTGTTGCGCTAAAACGCTTAAGGTATCAATAGAAACTAAAGGAATTCCCAATGCATAACACAGTCCTTTTGCTGTTGATACACCAATTCGCAAACCTGTATACGAACCAGGCCCTTTGCTTACTGCAATTGCCTTCAAATCGGCAAACGAAATATTGGCTTCTTGTAAAACAGTGGCAATAAAAAGATGCAATTGTTCGGCATGTGAATAGCCTAACTCAGCAATTTCTTTACAAAAAATGGTAGATCCGTCTTTTGCAATAGCAACCGAACAGTTTCTTGTGGCTGTTTCTAAAGAAAGTATGTATGACAATGTGAAGTTGTGTTAATGCAGTAAAATTACTTTTTCTGCTCTTTATCTTTGCTTTTTGAATCGGCTAACGTCACTTTATCACCCGAATTCAATTCTTTTGAGACTGTTTTGTAGGGTCCAACAATAATAACATCGCCTTTTTTGAGTCCAGACAGTACTTCAATATTAGTGTCGTCTTGAATGCCAGTTTTTACGATTCTGATTTTTGCTTTATCTCCATCTTTCACAAAAACACATTCAAACTTTTTATCCGACTTGCTTGCTACTTTCCCCTCTTCTTCTTCTTTTACTTCGTAATTTTTAGTAGCAGCTGTATCCGTTTTCATTACAATAGCACTAATCGGCACTCCTATGACTTTTTCTTTTCGCGTGGTAATTACGTCAACTGTTGCTGTCATTCCGGGTCTAAATGGCGAATACGTTACAGGTTTTCCCTCTAATAAATCCATATACGATTCTTTCAAAATTCTAACTTTGACTTTAAAATTTGTCACTTGATCAGCAGAAATAGAGGCACTGGCCGAATTAGAAATACTCGTTACAATGCCTTTAAACTCCTTTTTCAAATACGCATCTACTTCGACATTAGCTGAGTCGCCCACATTAATTTTTACAATATCATTTTCATTCACATCCACTTCTACTTCCATGTTGTTCAAATTGGCAACACGAAGTATTTCGGTTCCTGTCATTTGTTGTGTTCCCAAAACACGCTCGCCCAATTCTACGTTCAACATCGAAATAGTTCCGTCTGCTGGAGCATAAATTGTAGTTCGTCCTAAATTATCTTGTGCTTCTTTTACGGTTGCTCCTGCACTTTGTACATTATAATACGATGATTGTTTGTTGGCTTGCGCTACTTCATAAGAAGCGATAGCTTTGTCCCAATCCGATCGTGAAATGATGCCTTTATCGTACAATGTTTTACTTCTTTCGTAATTGGCTTTGGCTTCTTTAAAAGAGGCATCCGCTTGAGATAATCCTGATTTGGAAACCGATAAATTAGAAACCGTTCTGTTGTAACCTGACGTATATAAATCGGGATTAATTTTAACCAACAACTCGCCTTTTTTTACCACTTGACCTTCTTTTACAGGCAACGCAATAATTTCACCTGATACTTCAGATGAAATTTTAACTTCAATTTCAGGTTGAATTTTTCCAGTAGCGGAAACCGTTTCGATGATGGTAATTTCATCGGCTTTTGCAGTTTCTATTTCGATGCCTTTGTCTTTGTTTCCGATTATACCTGCTTTCGACAGGGCTACTAAAACAACAACTAAAGCGATAGCTGATCCAATTATAATATAAATTCTTCTCTTTGACATGATACTAATTTTTTTGTGTGATTGGGATTCCGAAATAAAATTCAACAATTTTGGTCTTAAATATATAATCGTATTTTGTTCGCAATACCTCTGATTGTGCATTTATGTATAAGGTTTGTGCCTGATTGAATTCGAATGCATTCATAATGCCAACATCGAAACGTTCTTTGGCATAATCGATAGCACCTTGACGTGCTTCCAAGGCTACAACTGCCGATTCATAACTATTCAAAGCGCCTTTTGCATCGATAATGGCGGTGTATACATTACGTTCTAAATCCAATTCGGCTTGTTGCAATGAAATTTGGGAACGTTCTAAAGCAATTTTAGAGCGATGCACATTGTTTCGTGTGGCAAATCCGTTAAAAATAGGAATGTTAAGTTGTAATCCGTACGAATGTCCTTTATTGTCACTAAACTGATCCAAAACCGAATTTGGTTTCCCTAAAATGGGAGAAAAATTAGGTTGAATAACGTTCACACCTGTTCCTTGCACTTGACCAATTACAGAGGTGGGATTGGCCGGATTGAGTTCGAAACCTGTAACCCTATCCGAATAACTGGCTCTTGTACTAAAACTATAAAAACCACTCAATGTTGGCTGATAAGCTCCTTTTGCAATTTTAACATCACGCTCGGCGATTTCAAGATTGGATTTAGCAATTTTCAATTCTACTCGCTCTTGTTTGGCTTTGGCTAAGATATCTTCTGGTTTTTGAAGAGCAACGGCACTTTCAGTAACATCGTATTTGGTATCGGCGATATCAAAATTTTGAAAATCGTCTAATTGTAGAATTTGTGCTAAACTTAATTTAGATAAAAACAAGGCGTTTTCTGCTGCAACAAGACGTTGCTTGTCGGCCGCTAAAGTTGCTTGCACATCTAACAAATCACCTCTCGGAATACTTCCTGCTTTCACCAATTCGTCGGTACGTGTAAATTGTTTCTCATCAAAGGCCAATTGCTCTTTTTGGACTTTAATCGTTTCTTTATTGAATAAAATCTGTAAAAAGGCATTGGCAACGTTGAGCGTTACATCATCCTTCATTTTGTTTAACTGATACTGTGCTGCAACTTTAGATAATTTTGCTCTGCGCAATCGGTTTTGGTTTTGCAATCCGTTGTAAATATCGATACTCGAATTTAATCCAGCCGAAGTAAACTGTATGGTTTGATTTTCTAATAAACCTGTAGTAATGTTTTGGTTCAGACCGATATTCCATGAATGAGAAGTACTTGCATTTGCCGTTGGTAAAAAATTTCCGATGGCCGCTTTTTTATCGATATCGGTCGACTTGACATCTAACTCAATTTGCTTAATCGAAATATTGTTTGTAAGCGCATGATTGACACACTCTTCCAACGTCCAACTTTTAGATTGCGCTTCACCATCAACACAAAAAATTGTAGTAAAAAGCACTAAAAGTAAAATAGTTGTTTTGTTCATAGAAGTACAATTCAAAATGGAACTAATTATATGCAAATTTAAGGTAATTAAAATCAAAATCGTTAAATTAACATTTTCTTATCAGACGTTATTTTCATTTTTTTGTTACATTCACATCGAAAAAAATATCCTAAAATTGGCATTTGCAACAACTCTTCACTTATGAAAATAATTTTCAATTCCATTATCACTTGTATACCACTGATGCTGTTTTTTGGTTGTTCTAGTTCCCAAAAAATTGACTCTTTAAAACCAGAGCCTTCATTGAACAATCCGATAGCCTACAAAACAACAACCTCTTTTGTTAACATGCCTATGGAGGTCACTTTGAAAGAGATTGAAAACCAGTTGAATAAATCGCTAACGGGTTTAATTTATGAAGACACAAATTTGGAAGACGACAAAACCGAAATGAAAATTTGGAAAACTGGCACGATAAAACTCATCGAAAAAGACGGCAAAATCGAATCGGTGTTGCCGTTAAAAATTTGGTCGAAATTCAAATACGGCACCGATTTTATGGGATTGTATGACACACGTGAAATAAACCTTAACGGAACGATTACTATGATTAGTGATGTGAAATTATCGAATTGGAAAATGAACACCCTTTCAAAAATTCAAGATTTTGAGTGGAGCGAGAGTCCGACGATTACAGTTGCAGGAAAGAAAGTTCCTATTACCTATATAATCAATCCAACGTTGTCGGTTTTCAAATCGAAAGTGGCAAAAAAAATTGACGATGCTATTGAAAAATCATGTGATTTTAAACCCTATGTTTTGGATGTATTAGAAACGATGAGCACACCTTTTTTAACCAGCGAACAATATGAAACATGGTTTAAAATGATGCCTATGGAAGTGTATGTCACCGATGCCAATTTGCAAAAAAGTAAAATTTTAATGGATTTGGGATTAAAATGTACGATGCAAACCATGGTGGGGCAAAAACCAAAAAACAATTTCAATCGAGACGCCATTACGTTCAAATCGGTGATAAAAGTGCCTGATAAGTCGACTGCAAGTGTTGCCGCCATTTCTACCTTTGAAAGTGCTTCCCGAATCATCACTAAAAATTTTCAGGGAAAAGAATTCGCTTCTGGAAGTCGTAAAATAACGGTTCAAAAAGTCGATATTTGGGCAAAAGACGGAAAAATGATTGTGGCTTTGGATATGACAGGAAGTATCGATGGAACGATTTATCTGAACGGAATTCCGAACTACAATCCGATTACCAAAGAAATTTACTTTGACCAAATGGATTATGTTTTAAACTCAAAAGGTATTTTAACACGAACAGCAAATTGGCTTTTACAAGGCACAATTTTAAAGAAGATTCACGAAAGTTGTCGGTATTCTATTAAAGAAAATTTAGAAGAAGGTAAGAAAAACTTGCTTCCGTATTTGAATAACTATTCACCAATGAAAGGCGTTTTCATCAATGGTGAAATGAACGATTTTGAATTTGAAAAAGTAGAAATTATGGACAATGCGATTATTGCCTTCATCAATGCTAGCGGCAAAATGAATGTAAAAATTGACGGAATGGACTAAAGAAAGTGTTCAGTGCTCAGTTATCAGAGTTTAGTAGAACTATTTTGCTTTCTTTTTAGAGAACATTCGGTATACAAAAATCCCAGCTATTCCAACCAAAATATACGGAATAGCCATTAGATAAACAATACCATCATTGACAGCTTCGGCTTTAACAGTGTTGCCTTCGCTTTCGAGAGCTGCACGACACATGGCGCATTGCGCTTGTGAAAGAAGAGGAAAGAGAAAAGAAAATAGAACAAAGACTAATGTATTTTTCTTACTTCCAACTTCCAACTTCCAACTTCTAACTCTAGTTAACATAATACGGGGAGATCATCAAATACACTATAACACCAGTTACAGCGACATACAACCACAATGGAAAAGTGATTTTTGCAATTTTTTTGTGAGCATCAAAACGTTTTGCCAATGCTCTAACATATGTAATCAACACCAATGGAATTATGGCGATAGACAACAAAATGTGTGTTATCAATATAAAATAATACACATATTTTATGAAGCCTTCACCTCTAAAGTCGGTTCTATCAGTAGTCATATGATAAGCAACATACATTACCAAAAACACCAACGAACAGGCAATTGCTGTTGTCATTAAGCGTTCGTGAACGAGTCGTTTTCCGTTTTTTATAGCCATCACTGCAGCAACCAACAAAATGGCTGTTAATCCGTTAATAGTGGCGTAAATTGGGGGCAAGTACGGCATCGGTTCAACATCGACACCTAAATCTTTTAATTTTACACTAAACAATATAGCCACTACGGTTGGAATTAAAATCGATACAATTACAATGGCTGAGTTGAATTTTTTATCTACTGTTTTATTTTCCATTATTCTTTTAATAATAATTTAATGTCTTCTTTTATTGCGTTTACACCTTCTATTTCTAAACCGTCATAATACATGATTGGGTTTCCGATATCATCTTTTCGGCATCTGATTTTTCCTTTTTTATCTATAAGGGCAAAAAGTCCAGAATGCTCAAAACCACCGGCAACTTTGCTGTTCTCACCTGCAAAAATATTAAACCCCGAATTAGCTATACTATAAATGTATTTTTTATCACCCGTTAAAAAGTGCCAATTAGCTGAGTTAGCTCCTAATTCTTTAGCGTGCATTTTTAAAACTTCAGGAGTGTCATTGGCGGGATCGATTGTTATGGATGCAATTCCGAAATTAGGATTGCCAAAAAATTCATTCTGTATAGAAACCATATTTCTATTCATAATCGGGCAAATCGAAGGACAGGTTGAAAAGAAAAATTCGACAACATATACTTTTCCTTCGTAGTCTTTATTAGAAATTTTTTTATTGTTTTGATTGGTCAACTCAAATTTAGGAGCGGGTCCCATTTCAACTAAGTCATTACCACTAAATCGATTAATAATTTTTGGAACAGCATAAATTCCGAAAATCAAAATGATAAATGAAATGCCTATGTAGGATTTATTTTTCATTTGGCTTCTAATTTTTTATAAGCGTTATTTTGCTTTAATGCTAAGCGATATTCTGCAAGAATAATTTTAACGTCATCTGTCATTTCGTTGTGCAATTCAGAAACTAAGGTTGTACTATACCCTTCTCTGTATTCGGCATCACCTTTTTTTACTTTTCCTTTTCTTCCGCGAACATTACGTTGTTTATCAATAATAAAAACGGATGAAGTTCCTAAATTAGAATCTAACTTTCCTTTTAATTTCAATTGATTGTAAAACATTTTGATTTCTTCAGGAGAGGCAAAAACATAATGCCAACGTGAAAGATCCGATATTTTAGCAATTTTATTTTTAAAATCTTCTGTTTCTTTTTCTGTGCCATTAGGTGCAATAAAAACTATTTGAAAATCTTTAAAGCCGCTGTATTTGTCGTAAATTTTTTGATTCAGATTGAAGAAATTCCCTTTTTTACCTAGAACATCTGTTCCGGTAAATCCAAGAATTGTAATTTTATTGGTGAGCTTAATAGAAGTACTATCGACTGTTTTCCAGTTATTAAATTCGGGAACCGATTTGGTAATAATTGGCAATCGTATAAAACTATTCACTCCTGAAGCAAAAAATAAGTAGGCAACAATAGGAAAAATAAAAAGAAAGAAAAGCACAAAATTCTTTT
>CANLLR010000054.1 GCA_947491985.1 Flavobacteriaceae bacterium
ACCACCACCATAGGCAGCAGTTCCCGATATACGAGAACCTCCTCGGCCGCCACCTCCCCATGCTTCAACAGTGACTGATGTCACTCCTGGCGGAATAGTAAAAGTTGTTGAGGAATTGAATATTAGTGAAGCAGTTTGTGCTTTAACACCAAATTGTGTAAACACTAGAAATAAATAGAAAAAGGTCTTTTTAATTAGGGTAAAATTTTTCATAACTTTAGGGTTTAGTTATTGATTATTTTTTTTATTTAATAAAATGCCAAAGCGTTCTATTGTTAGAATTTGACAAGACAAATATAGAATCAAATATATAATAAATCGATAAAGTGTAATAAATAATCGATGAAATACTCTATTAATACACATACTGATGTAAATTACTTACAAATAAAATAACAATAGCCATCAAAATTTTACTTTGATGGCTATTAGAAGATAACGATTTAGGGAAAAACTATCTTTTTATTATTCGTAATGATTGGGTAAAATTATCTTGTGATATGTTTAAATTATACATTCCAGATGGATAATTATCACCTATCAAAAGGTCTTGAAGTTCAGTGTTCTCAACTGATTTATTCTCAATCAATTTTCCTAGCATATCATATACTTTGATATAGATTGTGTTCTCTGAATTGGTTGTAACATCCAAATGAAAATTTGTTGTAAATGGATTTGGATAAGCTATAGCACTAAATTCATTCAATGATTTTTGATTTTGCTCTAATTTAGAAGAAGTCAATGCAATTGAATTTTCATTTCTGTTACAATATACTATTGCTAGAATGTTCGTATAACCAACTTTTGTATTTAGTTGTGTTTTTAGTTTAGCTATAGCATCTTTATTCAAAGGTTGTGAACTCGTAAATTTGAAACTGGCGTATTTTAATTTTTTTTGAGCTGGTAAATTAACCGTTTTTCCACTAGACAAGTTTACGGGATTTTGCATCCAACGCAATTGGTTGGTTGTAGGTGAGTGTTTGGTTTTTAAATTTTCAAATTTTGAAAAATTACCTGTTTCACTTGGTTGCATTGTTACTAAAAATGTAGTTGATGCTTTTTTTGCTATCATTGCATCATCATAAATAACGCTTCCTTGAATCGCAGCAAGTGCTAAAGATGTAGTTCCCGTATTGGTAATAAAAACATCGAAAGTCACCGAATTGGCTTCTGTATTTCGAATATTTTCAATTGTAATTGCGACTTGATTACCTTTACATGTTTGTGAATAGCTTCTTGCCATTGATGTTAGTGCCAACAGCAATGCTAAACAACTGGTTTTAATATTTTGAATATTTTTCATAAGAAATGGTTTTGATTTTTATGGTTTTAGTACTGTAATAAAATTATTAGAATTACTTTCCCAAAGAGAATAATCACTAGAATCAACATTTCCGTCACCATTCAAATCGGTATTAAAATTGCCAAATTCAAAATTATTGGCATCGGTTTCCCATAAGCTATAATCGCTACTGTCAATTAATTCATCTTGATTCAGATCACCTGAAAAGCAGCCAAATACACCTGGCTCTAATTCTGCCATATTATTTCCGAAAGCTTTATTTGCAGCCGTACTAAAATCATATGTTGTAGTCGTTGGTCCAACATTTATTGGGTTTGCACTCCATGTTTCAATGAAATTTGTTCCTTTTACAGTCAAATAGTAGGAACCATTAGGACCAGAGGGGAAAGTACAAACTGCATTTCCATCGGTTTGTAGGGTCGTAATAACAGAGGCTTCAAGAGTATGAGTACTACTATTTCTTAATTGAACAGTAATTAAATCAGTATCTGTAGCACTGTTTCCAATACCTTGATTTGATTGAACTGGTCTCATACCACTGCCACCAACATAATAACCTTCAATAAATACTTTTAAATTTACTACAGAAATACAAGTATTAGTTAGACTATAAAATGCATCATTACAATCCGTGTTATTAGTAACATAGCCATTAGGTTGAACACATCCTGAAATTGTAACATTGGCATTACCAAATCCATCATCATCTATATCTTGAAAATAAGTTATTATTGGACCTCCGTTGGTGACAATTACGGTTTGGTTTTGTGTTGAGGTATTTCCGTTTCCGTCATTGTACGTCCAAACAATGTTGAAAGTACCTTGCGTAATAAAAACAGTTTGTGGTGTGGTTCCAGAGATGGTTCCTACACACGCATCGTTTGCCGTTGGCGCAGTAACCGTAGCAGAACATTGTCCCGTTACGGTATTTAATGTAGTTACATTAGCCACTGGTGCAATAGTATCATCTACAATTACGGTTTGGTTTTGAGTTGATGTATTTCCGTTTCCGTCATTGTACGTCCACACAATGTTGAAAGTACCTTGGGTGTTGTATGTTAATGGACTCGGAGTAGTAGCTGTAATTTGTCCATAACAGTTACTAGTAGCCGTTGGAAAATTAACTACAGTTGCGTTACATTGCCCCGTAACATTAGGTAAAGAACCTACATTTGGAACAGGAGCTGTAGCCACACATCCACCATTTATAGTTAAAGTTTGAGCGGAAGAAGTAGAAGTGTTGCATGTTCTATATACAGTAACATTAGCATTTCCAGCAGTGGCAACGTCGGGACCCGCAATAGCCGCTGTTAATTGAATAGCACTTACAAATGTAGTTGTTCTATTAACTCCATTCCATCTTACAATATCACCATTTTCAAAGTTTGTTCCCGTTACCGTTAAAGTAAAGGCTCCCGAACCGGCTGTTCTTGTTGTTGGAGAAATTGAAGTATTTGTTGGATTTGGTTTAACAGTAACAATAACTTCATCGCGATTACTTTTAATTGGAGCTAATTTCCAAGTAAAGAATTGAAAGAAAGTTCCTGTACCACTATTTCCAGTTATTGAGATATTACCACTTGTAATTGGGTAAGTAATACCGCTATTAGCACGAGTTAAAAGATTTGTTGAGGTCGATAATTGTCTTGAAACCAATCGAAGACCAGTTGCAGCTGGCAAAAAGAAATCTAGTGTTATGTCTTTTACGCCCGTTGTAGTTAAACGAACAACTTTTGATTCGAGCATTACACCAGAACTGTTTTGTAATTCTACCATTATGTCACCAACAGCCGAATTGGATATGGAAACCGATTTTAGTTTAGTTGGTGTAGTACAATTGAATATTAAATAACGGTTTCTTAAAGTTGTATTGTTCACGCCTGTTCCTGAAACAGCTGGTCCCACATTTGCAAGAGCAACGTCTCTTTCTACCCAATAAGAACGTGTAGTGGTTAAAGCAGGTGTTAAATAATTTGGGGTTGCTACTAATTCAGTAGTTGCATTGACAGTATCATACCAGCGTATTGTTCCTGTTCCTGTGGCAGATAAGTTAGTTGTTTGGCCTTGACAAATAGTAACATCGCTTGCAACAGGAATTGAAGTGCTAGGCACCATGGTAATATTTAGCGTAGTTGTAGCTCCATTGGTAAGCGTCACCGTATGAGTTTGTGACGCATAGCCAGGTGCTTCAAATATCACACTATAAGTACCTGCAATTTGTACTTTGTGGTAGTCTCCTTTTGTTGGAGAGGTTTCCACCCAAGCTCCAAAATTATCTGCAGTTCCAGCTACGTATACTTTAGCATGTATTGGATTTCCTGATTGATCTGTTACAATTCCGTGCAAACCATAGTTTGCTTGCTTCATATAATTAAGCAAAGCTTGTCTGTTTCTGTCCCAAAAAAATGGTAACGTACTAGCAGCAGGTGTCTTTGCATTTGAAATTTCAACAGTAATTTCTTTATTGTGATCAAAATAATTACTTGCGTCTTGTCTTCCACCGTATACCGAATACCAAGCGGCTCCATTAGTTACCCCGGGCATTTGCCCTGAATTGTAAACAGCATCCATGTAGTCTAGATTACCATCGGCAACTTGACATAAACCAGCATATTCTTCAGAGATGTACTTTAAATATAAATCGTGTGGATGATAACTAAAAGCACCTGTTCCAGGCGTGGTCGATGTATCTAAAGGATAGTTTATAACCTCTGTTCCGCCATGATAATTCGCTGCTAATACAAAATTTCTACTCGTTGAGAAATTCATAAATGCTACGGTTTCTGGTTGGTATACCAATCCGTCATCATGAAGTCCTCCAATGGCATCGGGATAATTTCTGTTCAAATCAGATCCTGCTGAATTGGCTCTCGTTGGGGTATTTGTTGCGCCTCCTGGATTATAAATATCATTGGCTGCAGTTTTGTAGGAGCCGTCCGGATTGGCTAATGGATTGATATATATTTCTGTTCCATTAATTATGTTCGATACTTCAGATAGTGAACTGTAGTTGGTTAATAAATAGTCTATCAAATGGAGCATAGTAGGATATCCTGTAATTTCATCTCCGTGCATAGAAGAGGTATAGAAAAATTCAGGTTCAGTTTCATCAACTAAAGGATTGTCAGAAATTTTTAATACATATAAAGTTCTTCCCAAAGGAGTCGTTCCAATAACTTCTAATTTACAAAGTGTAGGATAGGTGGTAGCCCAATATTGCATTTTGGCTACATATTCCGAATATCTTGGGTAAGAATCCCAAGTTGTATCCCATGCATTTATTGCTTGACTAGTATTGTCAAGCGCTCGCATAGTATATTCTTGTGGAATTTCATTATTTTCTTTTGTTACTTCATAGTAAACGCCCATCTTCAAAAAGTCTTGAAATTGTTTGATAGTATTTACATAGGCTTCTCCTTCGAGTTCTGACTCTTCCACATGATTATGTCCAAGTGATACTAATCGACCGATTTGATGAAACTCTTGTTTGGTGTTAGCCTTAAAATGAATAACAACTTCACCTTTTTCTTTCAAATAGTAGTTTGCTAGTTCGTAGGAACTATTTTTTTGGGAAAATAAATTACCACTAAAACTGATGGTAAGTAGGAATAATAAAATAATTTTTTTCATAACATTTAGGGTTTTGTAAGGCAAACCTAAATATTAGTTGCTATTTTACAAAATTTACTATCGATTAAATACGTATAAAATCGATTAAATGCAGTATTAATGTAAAATATAAAATATATTCTTACAAAAAGTAAAATTTATTGACTTTAATCGATGGTGTAAGAAATTGGAGATTAATTTTTGTGAAGTACCCGAAGAAATACAAGAGGTGTTGTATTAAAAATCCTAACCTACACTATATAGATTGGGAATTTGTAGCGAGAGGGAGGTTTGAACTCCCGTCTGCGGCGGAGGAAATGAAGCCACGTATTTTAATAAAAATTTTTATTTTTTATTTTTTAAGTTTAAGATGAACTCTCTTCCTTCTCCAGATTTCATCCCTTTTTCTCGCTTGTGATTTAGTTTGTTAGACTTCTACATAAAGCACTATCCAAGGTCTAAAATTTAGAGTAAACCCATCTTTGGATAAAAAATTATGACTTTTAAATCATTCGATTAAAGAGGATGTATAGCCAACACATATATATATATCGTATTTCTCAGAGTAAAGAATATAATCAATAAATTCCATAATAAAAAAAGACTGTCTTGTTAAGACAGTCTTAGTAGCTAGAGGGAGATTTGAACTCCTGATCTCAGGGTTATGAATTTCCTATTTTATGCCATTCAAACCCTTTATTTTATTGAGATATAGAAAATCGTGAACCGTTTCGTGTACTCAGATTAAGCCGAAATAGAATCATTTTTTAAATGATTATATTTCCATTTCCTTTTTCATTAATTAAGTAGAAAGTTTCAATAAGTGAAATTTAATACTCTGACTTTATTAAACAAAAATAATCTAGAGATTATTATTTTTATTTAATATCCCTTTGTTGTCAACATTTGGATAATTTTCTTTTTTTTGTTTTTCGTTAGAATAAACAATATTCCAAAACATTAAAAATAAATATACCGCAAAAATTACACCGCCAACTATAAAAAAACTTATACTCATGGCTTTCTTCTTTGACGGATTGCAATTGCAAATAATAAGATTGTGCCTGGCCAATGAGCAGAATATAAAGCTTCATCTTGCCTACCCATAAGTCCCAACGTAATAGAATATAGCATACAAATAAATGCTAAAATTATTGGGTACCACTTTAAAACAAATAATTTCATATGTTAAAAATTTTATCTTACCAAAAGTAATCAATTAGTTGTCTAAAAAAATTTAATTATTTACAAAACATATAAATTTTTACTTTCAAGTCATGTCAAAATTTATTTTGAAACATAGGATGATATGCGCTAAAATTTTTACGCATAATAATTATAATACCAAAATACAAATTTATTAGGCTTCCATTCATAGCTATGAAATAATACTTGTTCTGAAGGGATGCAGCATAGTTGTTTAAAACGTTTGTTTTTTTTGCTATGTTATCTGTAATTATTTCATTCTCCTCTAAAACTTGAAACAAGGAACTAAAGTCTGCTCTAGTATTATTTCTATTTCTAGTACTCTAATTAATAAGTACTTCATTTAAATAATCATCCATAACCTTTTTAGTTTGCCAGTTTTTGCATCTCTAAAACTATAAGAGATATACCAACTTTTAGATAATGCTTTTGTTGTTTCGGATTCACTAAGTTAATTCCATAGCAGAATGTATACACCGCCTGTAAATATTTTTGGTGCAGTAAAGTCTTTTTGTTTCAAAATGTTGAAGTGATTAATTTTGGGAAAGTGTTCTAAATCGTGCACTAAATCGTGCACTTTTTTCTAAATATAAAAATATTTTAGACATAAAAAAACAGTTTAGAGTACCTAAACGGTTGATTTCCTTACTTTCAATTTTGTAGCGAGAGGGAGATTTGAACTCCAATCTCAGGGTTATGAAAATAATTAAATCCATCAAAACCTATAAAATGGGAAGGATTTATTATTGTTTTAGTGTGTTTTTATATAATTCCTTACTCTATTTCGATTTATGATATTCTTCCAAATCTATTATTTATCAATTCTTTAAAGGCAATTTTAAACTCATCACTAATAAAACTTTCATCAATACAACGAATCCATTTGTCCCTCGACTTCTCCATTTTATTAAAAATGTTTTCCTGTTGTTTGTTGTCTAATTTAAAAGAATTGAATACCGTTATAAAATCTTTCCTACTAATTTTTTTCTTCTTGGCATTAAGCGTTAGAGCCAAATCTTCATCATCATCAGGATTTACGATTGCCGTTGCCACCATATCATAAGCAGGGGATAGTATATAACCTTGCTCATTTGTTTTGATTATAGAGAAGTTTTTTAAGTGCATATCTGCATTTCCCGTTAAGAATGAAAACAATACTTGTTCAAAGAAATTTACTAAATCTAAACCCGGATTAGAAGAATTTTTTAAAAGAACATTGGCAATCTGTTCGTAAGACCCGTGATACTTGTTTTCAGTCATTCTTTCTGTTAGTTGACACATATCCTCCATTAAAAGTTTTTTACCTTTAATTCGGTCGATTCTCTTGGTTATGTATGCAAGATTTCCGGATTGCAATCGTATTAAACTGTGTGGAACCATTTTTATTTTTGCTATGGCTCCCAAGTGCATTGTTAGGTCTTCCACCTCCGGTAATTGATTGAAATTCTTAGTCGGTGGTTTTAATATATAATCCCCCCACAAACCAACAATCGTAAATCTTTTTCCATTCCCTTTTTCACTCGGTGTTAATTCCAAAGATAATTTGGCTTGAACCCCTGTTAAAGTAGTTTGACTTTTCACCACCTGTAAAGCCAATTCTTCCATTTGGTTTTCTGTATAGGGTAATTCAGGAGGAGTAGTTTGTCCAAATATTTTTTTACAACACGAAGGGTGAAAATCTATTTCATTTTGAGTTAGTGGTCCGTAACAATAGAGACATTTTTTCATAGTTCTTCATTATTTAGGGGATGAACACTTACAGCACCTATGCAATCTTTACAGCAAGCCATTAAAAGCCCCATTCTATCTCGTGGGTTTAATTTCCAATTGTTTTGGGCAATATCTAAAAGCCAACCTTCGGGAATCAGACCATCAAAAAAAGGAAACAAGATTTTACTTGTAAAAGGTTGTCCTTTTAGTGGTAGTGTTAAACTAATAGTGTCAGGACTTGTAGAATTCAAATAGGAACTATCATAGTTATAATGATACCCATTTTCATCTTCTATTAACCAACCTGCAGTTTTATTATATATTTTTATTTCAGCTTTTCTCATCTTCCTCTACTTCTAATTGAACTGCACCTACCTTATAACCAAATAATTTCAACACCTGATTTACCTTGTCTAATCGCAGTGTTTCTTTACCTTGTTCTAATTCTCGGAGGAAACGAAGACCAACTCCTGCTTTCTCTGCCAATTCAGGTTGAGTCAATTTAGCGGAGGTTCTTTTTTGCTTTACAAACTTACTTAATTCCATAATGCGTACCTTTTCGGGTATAAAAGTATTAAAATATTTTTAATTTATACCCTTTGAGGTGTAAATTTAATATTTAGAAGAATAGTATACCACAACGGGTATAAATGAAATGATTATTTTTTAATGTATTTATTGTTTTTTTCTTACTCTATTTCCTTACTCCGTTAAATTTGATTTGAAATAAAATATATTTGAAAAATAAACCAGCCACATTGAGTTTTTTAATTTGTATAAGACATTGAATTTCAATAGTTATAGTGAGTTTACTGCAAAAAAAATCCTCACATTTCTGTGAAGATTTTTCGTAGCGAGAGAGAGATTTGAACTCTCGACCTCAGGGTTATGAAGATATCTTTAATATTTTTTAGAACCGTAAACCCCTTTAAAATATAGGGTTTTGAAAATCTCTAACTAAAAAATCTATCATTTCCTCACTTAAATTCCTCACTTGAAGCATCTGTAGATTTATGTGTTAATGAGTGTTGATAACGAAGGTAATAGGTTGGTTAATGAATTAAAATTCGTTATAAATCTTATTAATTACATTGAGATTAATTCACTTTTAATATTC
>CANLLR010000055.1 GCA_947491985.1 Flavobacteriaceae bacterium
CCAAAAAAAGTTCCTAAGGGCGTAACCCAAGTATAGGTATTAGCCCCAAAACCTGTTAAGGTAGCCGTTTGAGGAGGGCAAATGGTGTTTGAGGAGGCGGTAGCGCTTATAGTAGGGTTCCCAACCACAACTTGAACGGCAGAAGTAACAGAACCGCCACAATAGCTCATTGTAGCAGTATAGTTACTGGTAGAAGTTGGACAAGGAGCAGCGTTTAATCCATTTGCCGTAAAACCGTTCGGTCCAGCCCACGAAACACTAAAGCTAGGCGCTGCAGTTGGGGTAAATAACCATGATTCGTTAATTGCTGTCCAAGGGGTTAGCACATTGCGGGTAGCTGGGGCAACGGCAATATTTCCTGCTCCATTTTGAATTCCAACTAAGCCCCTACCATTATTGTGAGGTAAACAAGCAGTGCTATTAACAATGTTTACACGAATTCTATTTGTGCTTTCAAATAAAACAATTTGAAAAGATGATAGTGGGGTGGCGCAAGAAAATAAGGTAACATTACTCCAATAAATAACAAATCTGCGGCAAGGAGCTACCCCAGCAGAATAAGTTCTAATAACACCACCTGGTAAAGGATTATAATCTCTATAAGCACCACAAATAGTGTTGCCTGGGTGTTCAGTTAAATTTGGCAAAACTTGATTAATTGGCCAATTCTCTGGTTGGTTTGCAAATGCTTGATTAAATGTGATTTCTCCATTAGAACCAACTACAACTTTATTAAATGAATTTCCGAAATAACAAAAGTTAAAGCCAATGTCAATCACATCACTCCAAGTATCGTCTAAGGAATTCGAAAAAGCGTTATTTCCACCAGAGAATGGAAAAGTACCAAACGGAATTTGAGCTACAGAATAAGATGTAGTTGCATTAGGCGGTTGCGCAATCACTGTTGCGTTTAAGTTCGCACATTGGCCTATACATATAGTTGAATTTGCCCCTGCTGTAACACTTGGATTTGTAATACATTGACTATGTATATTTTTTGAAAAAATGAATATTACCGCAAACGCAAGTAGTTTATTTCTTAAAAGTTTTATCATAAGAATAGACGCTTTAATAATTTAGGGCTTAATTTTTTTATCTAATAGCTAACGTGAAATCGTTAAACAAATAAGGATTTTTTTCATCAACAGTATTAATTGCTTGCAGTAATTTTGGAGTTATAAAAGCGTCGGGATTTTTTAAATCAGAACAAGTAGAAAAATACATTAACTCATCTTTACTTAGGCTATAAACAGCTAATTGCGCGGAGCTATAGGCTGTAAAAAATTCCAAACATTTTTTTCGCACATCATAAGCACTTGCCATGCAATTCTTTTTATCAGTACTAAACTGTTCAACTGAAATAACTTGGTATTTAAGTAATTCCTTTACTGTAACCAATTGAAAAAGTTCTGGGACTGCAATACATTGTTTTTGAACACTTCTAATTGCAAAATTGTTTTTATTAATGAAGTTTTTTAAAAGATCTGTTCCTTGGGATCTTACTGTAAAAAAAGTTAAAAAAAATAAAGAGCTTACTGTAAGTTTGTAAAAAAATCTCATAATTGTAATTTATTAAATTAATTGTGTAAAAAAGCCGTAAAATATACGCTTTGGCTTGGAGTTCCAAGTAAATTTAAATTATTAATTTGAGCAAATAATCCTGAATTAACTATTAACGCAACAAAAAATAATTTTATAATTTTTTTCATACTTAATGTAATTTCATTAAAAATAAATGTTTTAGGATCAAAACAACTTTTATTCACTCAATACAAAGAGTATTTCAAGAAGTAAATCTTGTTTTATTTTAATTTAGTAATTACAAACTCAGTTCTTCTGTTTTTTGTATGCTCGTCTTCAGAACAGATTGGTTTAACATTTCCTTCGCAGTTGCAACCAGTTAAAAGTTTTGTTTCACCGTAACCTTTTCCAACAATTCTTGTTTTGTTAATTCCCTTTTTAATGATGTAATCTGCACTCGATTTCGCACGCGCGCTCGATAATTTAGCGTTGGCAGCGGCAGCACCTCTACAATCCGTATGTGAGCCCAATTGAATGTACATGTTAGGGTATTCAGTCATTACTTTAACTACCTTGTCTAACTCAACAGACGCAGCCCAGCGAATATTAGATTTTCCTAAATCAAAATAGATCGGTTTCATATCAATCATTTTCGATAAATCCATACCAACCTCTACTTTACCTAAAGATAAATTAATAGACTCATTTACTTTTATTTCTCCAGGCGCTTTTATTTCATACACAAAGGTTGTTGTTTTAGTTAAGTACCCATCTTTTTCTAACGAAATAAAATAACGTAGTTTGTCGCCAATCTTTTTTCCTTTAATCGGCTTGCGGTATTCTCCTGTAGCTTCCGTTGTATATTTATCAAACTCCAATTTACTTGGTAATTCGTTTATTGTGATTTTCACACCATCTAAAGCCTTATTGGTTTTGGCGTCTGTTATAAATGCTAATAACGATACCTTAGGATCTTTTTCTAATTTAAGTTCTTTCGTAAAAGCATCTTCTATAGAAGTTTTTGTTGAAACACTATCTTCTACTTTGAAATAATCAACTTTATCCACTACTAATTTATAGTTTACATCTTCTTCGATAGTTGTAGTGATTTCACCTTTTTCGTTTGTTATAATGGTGTCATTATTAATTGCAATTTTTGTATTGGCAATAATATCTCCATTGTCTTTGTCTTTTGTAATAATTAAAATTTCTTTTCCTCTTTTGACCTCGCTTAAGATCTGGAAGTTATAGATATCATCATCCATCCCGCCATTTTTACGATTAGAGCTTAAGTAACCTGTTTTATTATCTTCTGCTAAAAAAACACCAAAATCATCATTAATGCTATTTACAGGCTCGCCCATATTGTATGCTATTCCGGCTTTATCGTCCCTGAATTTTGCTTCATAAACATCTAATCCGCCAATACCATCATGTCCATTTGAAGAAAAGTATAATAATCCGTTTGCGGCAATAAATGGAAAAACTTCAGTGCCCGCAGTGTTAACAGTTGCACCTAAATTTACAGGTGTTCCCCAAACATCGCCTTCTTTTTTAGTATAGTAAATATCCATTCCGCCAAAGCCACCTTCCATATCAGATGCGAAAAACAATAATGTTCCATCATTAGATAAAGAGGGGTGCGCGCAATTAAAATTATTGCTGTTAAAAGGTAATTCTCTTGCCCTGTCAAATCCATTTTGATTTAAACCTGCTTCAAATATTTTTAATTTGTATGTTCTTTCACTACTAATGAATTTTTTATTTGAATTGTTTCTTGTAAAATAAACGGTATTATAATCTTTTGAAAAACAGATCGGGCCATCATTATATTTAGAACTTAGGTCGCCCATAAATATTTTTGGTTTTAAATGAACACCGCCACCACTGTTTTGTGTCGTGTATAATTTTAGATAGCTGTCACTAGTCCAACCATGCTTTTTGTTGATCCATTGGGGTTTATTTCTGGATGAAGCAAAAACAATCGCATCTTGAAATTTAACTGCTGTGAAATCATTTTGAGGCGAATTAAATGAGGCTAATTCAACTCTATAAGCATCAGCATTTTTTGTATATATTTTAAATTTAGCAACAGATGATGCAAGGTTTTTTCCTCTGCTGTCGGCATTGTATTTTTCAAAATAAGATTTTGCAGTTTCCTTTTGTCCGCTTTCTGTTAAGGCCTGACCGTAATATAAATTATGGATAGATTCTGCTTTTCCTGATTTAATTAATCCGCCATAACAAAGCAATTGACCATTTGTGTTATTTGTTAAGCGATAACAGTCTCCTAAATTGGAAAGGATTATTTTGTTGCTACTGTCTTTTTTTAGTTCTTTTTCATAGTATGGTATAGCTTGAGAATAGGCTTTTGTTGTAAAAAATTTATTCGCTTTTTTTAATGCAGCTGTTTGACCAAATACAGAAATAGAAAAGCAAACAGAAAGCAGTAACAGATATTTAAAATTATGTTTCATAAGAAAAATTAAATTGTAAAATTAAAAATAGCGGGGGGTAACTACTTTTTTATCTTTGAAAGAGAATAAGTAGTTTATTCCAATTTCATGTGAGCCCTGAGAATATTTTTGAATAGCATTGATGCCATAATCGTACGAGTAACTCACTAAAAATTGAGGGCTAACTTGCATGCCAACTATGGCTGCAACAGCTGCATTGCTTCTATATGAAACACCGGCCCAGATCATTTCTTTAATTAAAAAATTTGCAGTTAGATCGTATTGTATCGGAGCATTTTGCACAGCCTTCACCATTGCTTGTCCTTTTAATTTAAGATCACTAGATAAAGTAAATACATTTCCAACAGTTAAATAATAGTGAAATTTAGTTGGGTCGATTTTGTTAGTTGTCAAAACATCACCATTAGGATTGAAAGAAACTCTATCGTCGATCATTCTTGGGATTGATAAACCTGCATAAAAGGTTTTGTTGTTAAAATAAATTCCTGAACCAAAATTCGGAGCAATAATGCTTGGTGAGTTTTGTCCTAGTTGCGGATCTACGGTTCCGTCATCATTGGTTTTCAAAGTTGAAAATTTATTTAGTTGGTTGTGAATACCACCCATTAAACCAAATGCTAAAGTTCCGTTGTCTCCTGTTTTTAATCTGTAGGCATAACTAACATAAACTAAATTTCTGTTTAACACGCCAATTTTTTCATTTAAAACGCTTAAACCTAAACCCATTTTATTTTGCATTAATGGTCCGTGCAAAGAAAAAGATGTTGTTATTGGTCTACCGGGAAAATTAACCCATTGCTGACGGTGTAATAACGTTGCACTCATTGCTTCTTTACTGCCTGCATAGGCAGGATTAATAAACATTTCGTTAAACATGTATTGTGTAAAAAGAGCATCATACTGAGCTTTACCTGCAGTGGCTATTGTAATAAGAATTGCAACTATTGCTATTTTTTTCATAATCTTTTTTCTAAATGTTTTTATTTTTTAATACTGTAAAACAACAAATCCGTTAGTGGTTTTTAGATCCCCGCCTTTAAATTCAATGATATAATAATAAGTTCCGGGAGGCAATTTTTCGGTTCCAAGTGTGCCATTCACATTTGGAGTTCCGTTCCAAGTATTATCATAATTTGATTTTTGGTAGACTTTATTACCCCAACGGTTAAATACTGTTAATACATTATCTACGTCTAAAGGTAAACCCTTGATCACAAACACATCATTTTTGTTATCACCATTTGGAGAGAATCCTTCAGGAATAAAGAAATTTGTGTTTGGAATTATTACGATCGTAGGAACGTTGTCTGCTGCCTCATTCCAAATACCATTGCCATTTATATCAGGATTGTTTCCGGTATTTGATGTATCGGATACAGTTGTACTGTTTGTGCTTAATGCTGTGCCATAAGCACTGTTTTTAAATATCGTCACTGTATCAGGATTCACATTGATAGTGAAGATAATTGTGTTCACGTTTCCGGGAGGCAGAACACTTGCGCTTGGAATCAGCAAATTAATATCTGAATTACCATTAAACAATGCGTTTGCAGAAAGACTTCCTGTTGTAACAGGACCAGACTTCATCGTGTAAGAAGCAGGATACTTAATTGTATTTGCAAACAAACTATCTTTTACAGTGATATTTTTTAAAGTATCGTTTCCTAAATTATGCACCGTGATCGTGTAAGTGATATCATAAGTTTTATCACTTAATTTTTTACTAAGTTCAGCTGATTTAGTTAAACCAAAAAATAAATTTGGAGTAAACTGAATTGGTGTAGGAATATTATTATTTGTTGGGTCAAGGTCCAAATCCGGATCTGGGTCTAATCCAATTTGTGATGAGTCTAAAACAAATACACTTGGACTAGGACTTGCCATGCCAATAACGGAATTGTTAAATGGACCAAAGAAACCATTTGTAAATACACGTACTCCAAAAACAATGGTATCACTTTGTCCAACATTTAAAATACTGGTTAATGAATTTGTTAATGATGTTTGTGTATTGCCATCAAAAAGAGGATCAATCGTTAAGCTACTTCCGGTAGATGTAATTATAGGTGCAGAAATAACTGTAAACGTAGTCGGAAGCGGGAAAGTGTTATTTAAATTTTCAGTTAAGGTTACATCATTTAAAGGCAACAATCCGTAATTTTTAACTACTACTTTATAATTGATATCATAACTACCATTCGTATTTAAAGTTGGCGTGCTAACCGCTTTTGCTAATCCTAATGAATTAACAGATAAACAATTAATTGGATATAATATCAAGGTAGTGTCTTTGATACATCCATTTGCATCGAATAAACGGATAGTATAAGCCACAGTACCTGTTGGATTAGCAAGGGTATTCGTTACGATTCCCGAAACAGCAATAGTTGACGCTGTTGCATAATTTGCGGTTCCCGTGTATGTATTTCCCGCTACGTAATCATATTTATCGGTAACTGTAAAATTCGATAATGAAATTGTACCATCATTATTTGAAACACTACCCGTACAAGTTGCCGGTGTAATAGAGGCGGTAACAATTACATTCGTGTGAATTCCAACAGAAACTAAAACTGTTGTAGAGCAGGTACTAGATAGGTCGGTTACTGTAACTGTGTAATTACCAAATTGAGTCGTTGTGAATGTTTGCGATGCGCTCGTAAAACTACTTGGACCATTCCATAAATAAGCAACGTTAGTAGATGTTGTGGTAACATTTAATGTTACACTGTTGCTAGCACACGTAATACTTCCACTAGTTGTTGCAGTAACCGATGGAATTGAAGAGTCAGTTGTTACATTTACAGTAACGGATGCAACACATCCTGTAATATTATCTATTACACTAAAAGTATAAACGCCCTGAATATTAGTTGTAGGACTTTGAGCTGTTGAAGTAAATGATCCCGGTCCAGACCAAGCATAACTTACATTGGTTGATGTTGAACTTCCGGTTAATGTTACTGTAGGAACCGTACAAGTAATAGAAGCACTAACAGAGGCAACTAAATTTGCAGGTAAAGGTGTTACAAAAACATCAACAGTAGTTGAAGAAGCACATACGCCATTTGCGCCTATTACTGTGTAGGTTGTATTTACTGTTGGTGTTTCAACAGTTGCAGAGGTTGTGTTTCCACTCGGTAACCAAGTATAACTTGTTGCTCCCGTTGCAGTAAGTGTTGTTGCAAAGCCGCTACAAACAGTTGCATTGATAGGTGAAACAGTTAAAGTAGGAACAGTATTTACTACTACTGTAATTGTTGAAGTTCCTATACATCCAAAAGCATTATCACTTGAAACAGTATAAGTTGTTGTAATTGTTGGAGTATCAGTTATTGTAGCTGTGTTTAATCCAGTAGGATTCCAAGTGTAAGTTCCTGAACCGTTAGCTGTAAGTGTAACCGTTGTGCCAGCACAAATTGAAGTTGCAGAAGATGACGCTGTTAAGGTTGGTACCGGACTAACATTTACGTTAATTGTAGTTTGCCCAACACATCCAACACCATCAGTCCCAACAACTGTGTAGGTTGTGTTAATTGTAGGTGTAGTAACAACTAATGAACCTGTTGCAGCGATCGGATTCCAAGAATACGTATTTGCACCTGATGCAGTTAAAGTTAAATTACTTCCTGCACAAACTGTTGTAGGTGAAGCTAATGCTGTAATAGTAGGATTTGGACTAGGGTTTAATGTAACTGTTGCCGTTGATTGACAAAGACCATTTGATCCTATTAATGTAAATGTTGTTGAAGCATTTAACGGAGTAGTTAAAGTAGTTCCATTAGAAGCTCCTGGTAACCAAGTGTAACTGGTGGCGCCAGAACCCGTTAATGTCGCAGTTTGTCCGGCACAAATAGTAACTAATGGAACCGAAATTGAAACTGTAGGAACAGGAGTAACTATTAAATTAACTGTATTTGATGATGAGCAACCAAAAGCGTTAGCTGCAGTAACGGTATAAAGTGTTGTTGAAGTAGGTGTAACAGTAACCGTACCTCCAATTAATGCACCCGGATTCCAGGTGTAGCTGGTTGCTCCGGATGAACTTAATGTTGCAGAGCTTCCTGCGCAAATATTTGTAGGAGAAACGATAGCTGTAATGGTTGGATTAGGATTAACAGTAATAGTAATTGTTTTTGTATCAGTACAAGAACCGTTTGATCCGGTAACAGAATAAGTAGTTGTAATAGTTGGAGTTACCAAAATATTAGCACCTGCTATTGCACCAGGATTCCAAGTATACGATGCCGCACCGCTTGCACTTAAACTTGTTGAACTGCCTGAACAAATACT
>CANLLR010000056.1 GCA_947491985.1 Flavobacteriaceae bacterium
AGTATTGGATTTTTTAACGGATTATGGTTCTAAATTTTTAGGCAAAACTTCGGTGGTTGCCAAAGATACTCCTGCATTCATTGGTAACCGTATTGGAATTTTTGGTATTCAAAGTTTGTTCCATTTGGTGAAAGAAATGGGTTTAACAATTGAAGAAGTAGATAAATTAACCGGGCCTGTTATTGGTCGCCCAAAATCGGCTACGTTTAGAACAGTCGATGTAGTTGGTTTAGATACTTTGGTTCACGTTGCTAATGGCATCTATGAAAACTGTCCAAATGACGAAGCACACGAATTGTTTCAACTTCCTGATTTTATTTCCAAAATGATGGAATACAAATGGTTGGGAAGCAAAACTGGACAAGGTTTTTATAAAAAAGAAGGCAAAGAGATTTTGTCTTTAGACCTAAATACTTTAGAATACAGAGCTTCTAAAAGAGCGTCTTTCGCTACATTGGAATTAACCAAAACGATTGACAAACCTATAGATCGTTTCAAAGTATTGGTAAAAGGGAAAGACAAAGCAGGTGAATTTTATAGAAAAAATTTCGCTGCTATGTTTGCCTATTGTTCCAATAGAATTCCTGAGATTTCAGATGATTTCTATAAAATTGACGATGCCATGAAAGCTGGTTTTGGATGGGAAAATGGACCATTCGAAATTTGGGATGCTATTGGTGTTGAAAAAGGAATCGAATTGATGAAAGCGGAAGGATATGAACCTGCGGCTTGGGTAAACGAAATGCTTGCATCGGGAAGTACTAGTTTTTACACTGTAAAAGAAGGGGCTACTTATTATTACAACATTCCATCAAAATCAGCAACAAAAGTTCCTGGACAAGATTCCTTTATCATTTTAAATAACATTCGCGAAAGCAAAAAAGTTTGGAGTAACAGCGGTGCTATTATACAACATTTGGGAGACGGAATTTTAAATTTAGAATTCCAATCTAAAATGAATACTATTGGTGGTGATGTGCTACAAGCTATCAACAAAGCCATTGATTTAGCCGAAAAAGAATACAACGGTTTGGTTATTGGAAATCAAGCAGCCAATTTTACAGTAGGTGCCAACATCGGAATGATTTTTATGATGGCAGTTGAGCAAGAATATGACGAATTGAATATGGCTATTAAAATGTTTCAAGATACTATGATGCGTGTGCGTTACTCTGCAACTCCTGTAATTGTTGCTCCACACGGAATGACTTTAGGAGGTGGTTGCGAAATGACCATGCACGCCGACCGAGTAGTGGCTGCGGCAGAAACCTATATTGGATTAGTAGAATTTGGCGTTGGAGTTATTCCAGGTGGTGGAGGTTCTAAAGAAATGGCGCTACGTGCTTCGGATTTATTTCACAAAAATGATGTTGAATTGAATGTATTACAAGAATATTTCCTAACCGTTGGAATGGCAAAAGTAGCCACATCAGCTTACGAAGCTTTTGATATGGGAGTTTTACAAAAAGGAAAAGATATTGTGGTAGTCAATAAAGACCGCCAAATTGCAGTGGCTAAACAAGTAGCACTTCAAATGGCTGAGCAAGGTTATACGCAACCAATTCAAAGAAAAGACGTAAAAGTGCTAGGAAAACAAGCGCTTGGAATGTTCTTAGTTGGGACAGACCAAATGCAGGCTGGTAAATACATCTCTGAACACGACAGAAAAATTGCTAACAAATTAGCTTATGTTATGGCAGGCGGTGATTTATCTGAACCTACATTGGTAAGTGAGCAATACTTGTTAGATATTGAGCGTGAGGCTTTCTTGAGTTTATGTACGGAAAGAAAGACTTTGGAAAGAATCCAGTTTATGTTGACTAAAGGGAAGCCTTTGAGAAACTAGTAGCCCCCCAACCCCCGAAGGGGGAGTTGAACAACTTTGAACAAAAAAATAATATTAATAAAAAACCTATTGACCCCTAATAGGAATTCCCCCTTCGGGGGCTAGGGGGCTAATATGAAAACAGCATACATAGTAAAAGCATACAGAACAGCTGTGGGCAAAGCACCAAAAGGCGTGTTTAGATTTAAAAGACCTGATGAATTGGCTGCAGAAACCATTCAATTTATGATGAATGAGTTGCCTGATTTTGATAAATCACGAATCGATGATCTGATGGTAGGAAATGCCATGCCAGAAGCCGAACAAGGATTAAACGTGGGTCGTTTAATTTCGTTAATGGGATTAAAAGTAACTGATGTTCCTGGTGTAACTGTAAATAGATATTGTGCCTCAGGGTTGGAAACTATTGGAATGGCAACAGCTAAAATCCAAAGTGGAATGGCGGATTGTATTATTGCAGGTGGTGCCGAAAGCATGTCATTTATTCCGATGGGAGGTTACAAACCTACGCCTGATTATGCCGTAGCGGCTGCAGGAAACGAAGATTACTATTGGGGTATGGGATTGACTGCTGAAGCTGTTGCTAAACAATATTCAATTTCTCGTGAAGACCAAGATGAATTTGCTTTCAATTCACACCAAAAAGCATTAAAAGCACAAGTAGAAGGGAAATTTGACAAACAAATTGTACCGATAACTGTAGAACAAACTTTCATTAATGAAAACGGAAAGAAAGAAACTAAAAGCTATATTGTTAGTAAAGACGAAGGGCCAAGAGCAGATACTAACATAGCCGCTTTGGGTAATTTAAAACCTGTTTTTGCAGCCGATGGAAGTGTAACTGCTGGAAATTCGTCTCAAATGAGCGATGGTGCTGCTTTTGTCTTAATCATGAGTGAAGAAATGGTCAAAGAATTAAACGTTACGCCAATTGCTCGATTAGTCAATTACGCTTCAGCGGGAGTTGAACCAAGAATTATGGGAATTGGACCGGTAAAAGCTATTCCGAAAGCATTGAAACAAGCAGGATTAACATTAAATGACATCGATTTAATTGAGTTAAACGAAGCTTTTGCATCACAATCATTAGCGGTTGTTCGTGAATTAGATTTAAATCCTGAAATCGTAAACGTGAACGGTGGCGCTATTGCTTTAGGTCACCCACTAGGTTGTACTGGAGCTAAATTATCGGTGCAATTATTTGATGAAATGAAAAGACGAGGTAGCAAATACGGAATCGTGAGTATGTGCGTAGGAACTGGACAAGGAAGTGCGGGGATTTACGAGGTGTTATAAGCCCCCTAACCCCCGAAGGGGGAATTTAGATTACGGATACACCTTGTACAGTAAAATTATAAATAAAATATTTTGTAAAATTAAAACCCTACTTACCCCTAGTAGGTATTCCCCCTTCGGGGGTTAGGGGGCTAATATGGAAGATATCACTAGAGGAGGACAATTCCTTGTAAAAGAAACTAAATGTGAAAATATATTCACACCTGAAGATTTTTCTGAAGAACAAATCATGATGCGTGATTCGGTTAAAGAGTTCGTTGACAAAGAAATTTGGCCATTCAAAGACCGATTTGAAAAGAAAGATTACGCTTTAACAGAGGAAACCATGCGAAAAGCTGGCGAGATGGGTTTCTTGGGTATAGCCGTTCCTGAAGCTTATGGCGGATTGGGAATGGGATTTGTGGACACTTGTTTGGTTTGCGATTATATTTCGGGAGCAACAGGTTCATTTTCAACAGCTTTTGGTGCACATACTGGAATTGGTACTATGCCCATTACTTTATATGGAACCGAAGAACAAAAACAAAAATACGTACCAAAATTAGCTTCAGGGGAATGGTTTGGCGCTTATTGTTTAACTGAACCAGGAGCAGGAAGTGACGCCAATTCAGGTAAAACAAAAGCGGTTTTATCTGAAGACGGAACGCATTACATAATTACAGGACAAAAAATGTGGATTTCCAATGCTGGTTTTTGTTCATTATTCATCGTTTTTGCCCGAATTGAAGATGATAAAAACATTACTGGTTTCATTTTGGAAAATACGGCTGACAATGGCATTTCATTTGGAGAAGAAGAACACAAATTAGGTATTAGAGCTTCTTCAACTCGTCAAGTTTTCTTTAATGAAACTAAAGTGCCTGTTGAAAACATGTTGTCTGAAAGAGGTAACGGTTTCAAAATTGCTATGAACGCTTTGAATGTTGGACGTATAAAATTAGCTGCAGCCTGTTTAGATGCGCAACGTCGCGTTACATCAAATGCCGTAAACTATGCCAATGAGCGAATCCAATTTAACACACCAATTGCAAGTTTTGGTGCAATTCGATACAAATTAGCCGAAATGGCAACTTCTACGTATGCAGGTGAAAGTGCTACTTATCGTGCGGCAAAAGATATTGAAACAAGAATTAAACTTCGTGAAGCAGAAGGCATTTCACATCAAGAAGCTGAATTAAAAGGAGTTGAAGAATTTGCAATCGAATGTTCTATCCTAAAAGTAGCCGTTTCAGAAGATGTTCAAAACTGCTCTGACGAAGGAATTCAAATTTATGGCGGTATGGGATTCTCTGAAGATACCCCGATGGAATCAGCATGGAGAGATGCCCGTATTGCACGTATCTACGAAGGAACAAACGAAATCAACCGTATGCTTTCAGTAGGAATGTTAATCAAAAAAGCCATGAAAGGACACATTGATTTACTTGGACCCGCATCAAAAGTGCAGGAAGAATTAATGGGAATCCCATCATTTGACTCACCCGATTATTCAGAATTATTTTCTGAAGAAAAGGAAATGATTGGCAAATTGAAAAAGGCTTTCTTGATGGTTGCCGGCGGTGCTGTTCAAAAATACGGAATGGATTTGGATGCACATCAGCAACTTTTAATGGCTGCTGCCGATATTTTAATTGAAATTTATATGGCAGAAAGCACCCTTTTAAGAACCGAAAAAATGGCAAAAAAACAAGGTGAATCCAATGTTAAAGAACAAATTGCAATGGCTAAACTTTATCTATACAAAGCCGTTGACATTGTAGCGTCAAAAGGAAAAGAAAGTATTATTTCATTTGCCGAAGGCGACGAGCAACGTATGATGTTAATGGGATTACGTCGTTTTACCAAATATACCAATATGCCAAACGTAGTAGGACTTAGAGAAACAATTACCTCAAAATTAGTTTCCGAAAATCAATACTGCTACTAAATACATTAAAAATCTTTATAAAATAGCTATTCAATCGAATAGCTATTTTTTTTTAAAATAATCTAAAAACTTGTGAAATGACAACTTTATTTTAGAAAGCAGTAATTAATTTTGCAATCTAAATATAAGCCCATGAAAAAACACATCGTATTTACACTTGTACTATTTATATCTATCTTATTATCAGGATGTAACGAAGATAAAAAAAATATTGAAAACAATATTAAAAATTTTTATAAAAATTATAATAATGATTTTAGAGAAATTGAAAATGACTTGCTTACTATACAGTTACAAGATTATTTAATTCAAGTTAAAAACAAAGAAAACTTAGAGAAAAGTATTTGGGGTTTGCAAAAACCATCAAAATTGAAACCAAATATTATCAAAGAAGATTTATTTTTAACATCAAACTCAAAAAGCGACTCATTAATTATTGCGGATATAGATATAAAAAATGACACCGCAATAATTGCTATAACACATCATAACAAGTCAAAAAAGACAAAATGGAATGACACCGTTGAAATGATTAATGAAAATGGATGGAAAATAAATAATGTTTATTTTGATAATAATGTAAACAAATCCACACACAAAATAGTTGTTAAATATTTAAAATAAATTAAAAATGAAAAAAATAAGTATTCAAATACTGTTACTTTTAATTGCAATTACATCACATGCACAGAAAAAAGAAACGGTTAAATTAGATAAAATAGTAAAAAAAGATTACGAAATTATTGAAGCAGTTGTAACTAAAATATCTGAAAAAAGTATTGAATACACACTTCCTGGAGATCGATTAATTAATTCTTTAGATGTATCAAAAATTGCAGTAATTAATTTTGCAAATGGAAAAAAACAAACCTTTGATACCCCAGTTGAAGTTTCAAAACCTATAGAAATAAAACCTGTTGAAGTAGAACCAGTAGTTAAAGATGCTTTTCAATCAGTTCCAATAAAAGAAAATACTATAGCTGTTTTACCTATCCCCTTTGTAAACTCTGAAACCCAAGCAAGCTCTGAAGAAATGGCGAAATTTTCTCAAAATGATATGTATGCCAAACTGATTGAAAAGTCAAGTAATATTTTTCCGTTAACGGTTCAAGACTTAAGAACCACCAATAATTTATTACGAAAGGCCAATATTGATTATAAAAATATTGATGAAACTCCGATTGAAGATTTGCAAAAAATTCTTGGTGTAGATCATATATTAACTGCAAAAGTGACTTACGATTTAAAAATAAAACAAAGCACCGAAACAATCAGCAGTTCAAATGTATCTGTTAATGAAAGAAATAATTCAATAAAAGAAAATGATTTTTCATCAACTTATACTGATGTAATTAAAGAATTTTATTTTGTAGTTTATTTTGATCTTTACAAAAACAATACAAAAATATATTCTCAAAAAAGAGTACCTTTTTTTAATGATAAAACAAGTTGGATGGATTCAATGACTTATTTATTGAAACGATGTCCAATATATGTCAAAGAGAAATAATACAAAAACCTGAAAAAATAACATTTCATTATTGTAAAAGTTACAGTTTTTTCGGTTAGATAAAGTCCCTATTTGCAATAAAATACATGTGACTAGAAATGTAACGTGATCAAGTTACACAAATTAAAGTGAATAAATTTATTTTTAATTTAACTGAAAATAAAGAGAAAAATGACTTAACTTTGAAATTAAATTTTAAGTAATGAAAAAAATAATTTTTGTATTCACAGTTTTGACACTAATCACTTTAGGATGCAGAGCAACCGTTTCAAAAAATACTAAAAAGATTGAACTTCAATTTGAAGCAAAAAGTCAAAGCAACTCGAAAGGTTCAGCAACTTTTGAAGAAACAAATGGTGAAGTTAAACTTGTAGCAAAATTATCTGGGCTAAAACCTGGAGTACATGCCATTCATATCCATGAAAAAGCGGATTGTTCGGCTGCAGATGGCAGTTCAGCGGGTGGACATTGGAATCCTACATTTAAAAAACACGGTAAATGGGGACAAACTGAATGTCATAAGGGCGACATTGGTAACTTTGTAGCTGATGAAGCGGGTAATGGCAGTATTGAATTTTCGACAAATGAATGGTGTATTGGTTGTGAAGATGAAACTAAAAATATCCTAAATAAAGGACTAATTGTTCATGCAAATCCAGATGATTTTGTAACGCAACCAACAGGCAATGCAGGCGGAAGAATAGCTTGTAGTGGCATTATAAAATAATTGAAATTCAATAAATTGACTCACAGATTTTTGAATAAACAAAACTTATTTTGTTAGATTTGCAAAAAAAAAAATGATAAACCCTTCAGTTTTTGGTTGGATAGATAAATTTTTCCATGAGTTGGAACATTTTGAAATTCCTGAAAATGACGAATTGTTTTATAATAAATTAAGACAAACTGGCTTTATTTATGGACATATTGTAGAGTTGCCCTTTTTAAATGATTTTCCAATATCTAATTGGCGTTCAGAAGAGGTAAGTAAAATTGCTTTTTTATCAGTCCTTTTTGAAATGTATAGTTTTACATCTAAAAATACAAATCCCGTTATTTTTATTGAAAAAGCAGTTACTTTTTATGATGAAATGCAAACCAAAACATCATTTAATTTTAATTTTGGAAAACAATCCAATTCGCAAAAATTAGAAAATATAATTGCACTAAGAGTCAAAACAAATAAGGATATTATTAGCAAAAATTTTTCGCCAATTGTTACCAATGCCCTTTTGTTTATTGATGTTTTGGCTTTTGGTAAATTTTTATCAGAAGAAAAAACATCCGAAAATTATTTAAAAAAAATGGAGGCAATATTGCTAAATATTGTAACCTTTTCATTGTCAGTTAAATCAGTTAAATCATCTAATG
>CANLLR010000057.1 GCA_947491985.1 Flavobacteriaceae bacterium
CTTTACTGTACATTGCGATCTTCTTTTAAGGTAGTTGTTGAAATTTTTGGTAAATTTATAAATATTTAGCTCCAGTTACTATGATTTTCAATCACTTTTTTAAAACCATACCTACAATTGTCGATATGGACTTACCGGCAACGACGGCGCATTTAAAAATGGCACCGTTGGAAAGGTTGCCCATTTTGGAAGTAGGGTTTTCGAATTTCAAAAATGCACGACAAGCCGCCGTAATGATGTTATTTTATCCTAAAGATGGTATTACGCATTTGGTATTAATTCAGCGCAACACCTATCCTGGAGTGCATTCCTCTCAAATCGCTTTTCCAGGTGGAAAGGTTGAAACTAATGATTTGAATTTGCAAGAAACTGCTTTACGTGAAACGGAGGAAGAAATTGGGATTTCTTCTAGTACAATTAAAGTCATAAAAGAATTTACTTCGGTTTATATTCCACCAAGCAATTTCATGGTATTTCCATTTCTTGGCGTCACGAGTTCAGAATTATCGTTTACCCTACAAGAAGATGAAGTAGCTGGAATTATTGAAGTGCCTTTGACGACACTCATGGATGACACTATAGTGTTGACTAAAAAAATCACAACATCGTATGCCAATTTAATTGACGTTCCGGTATTTCAATTTGGCGAACATGCCGTTTGGGGCGCTACTGCTATGATGTTGAGCGAGTTAAAAGAAGCATTAAAAAAGATATTATAAAGCATAACTTTTTGTATTTTTGTCAATCAATTTCTACAAATACTTATGGGTTTATTTAAACGTAATCCTTTTGGACATATACTTTTTATTAAGAAATGGTTGATTCGAATTTTTGGAGGAATCACGCACCGACGCTATCGCGGTTTTAACGATTTGCATATCGATGGTTCTGAAATTATTAGAGCTTTACCCGATAAAAACGTACTGTTTATATCCAATCATCAAACGTATTTTGCCGATGTGGTGGCCATGTTTCATGTTTTTAATGCCAGTCTTTCCGGACGAGTAGATAACATTAAAAACGTCGGTTATTTGTGGCAACCCAAGATGAATATTTATTATGTAGCTGCAAGTGAAACGATGAAATCGGGATTGCTTCCGCGTATTTTAGCGTATGTTGGAGCGATTTCTGTGGAACGAACGTGGCGTGCTGGCGGAAAAGATGTCACTGAAAAGAAAGAAGTCAATCCGAATGATACCGAAAATATTCGAATTGCCTTAGAAGACGGTTGGGTAATCACGTTTCCACAAGGTACAACCAAATCGTTTAAACCCGTTCGCAAAGGAACAGCGCATATCATTAAACAACACAAACCTATAGTGGTACCAATTGTGATTGATGGGTTTCGCAGATCGTTTGATAAGAAAGGATTGCGAATGAAAAAGAAAGGTATTTTGCAATCGTTTATTATCAAAGAGCCCCTCGAAATTGACTATGAAAACGATACTATTGAGGAAATTGTTGAAAAAGTAGAATATGCTATCGAACAACATCCTTCGTTTTTGAAAGTAATTCCAATTGAAGAAATTGAAGAACAGGAAAAACTTAATAAATTACGTCAGTGGGAATACTAGAAGAGCGCTCCGCTGTGAGAAGAAAGACTGCTACGCTAAAAGAGGAAAGAGAAAAGAACAAATTATAAATAGGAAGATTAGCATATAAAAAAACGCCTTGAATAATAGAGGCGTTTTTTTATATGCTAATCTTTCTGTTTTCTTGCAGCTCAGCGGTCTTTTTTCTTTTCTCTTTCTTCTAAAAAACAGCTTCGACAGTATAACCAGCTTTCCGAAGTAAAGTAATGACACCATTTTCACCTCCTAAGTGTGCTGCACCCACGCCAAAAAAAGTGGGTTTTGTTTTGGCAACCGCTTCAATTTTCGGAATCCAATTTTTATTTCGATCAGTCAGAAGAATAGCGTCGTATTTAGAAGTCAATACATTATCAGAGGATTTTGTTAGTTCTATCATGGCATTAATATCTTCCGATTTGTAAATTGCCAACATGGTATCTAACTCTGTTTTGTCTTTTTTCAAGTCGCTTTTTGCTGTTTTGACCAATTCGTTCATTTGTTCTTGATACGGAATGTCATCAAATACCTTCATTTGATCGGCTACAGTTTCTAAACCATACACCTCTTCTTTTTGTGCTGTTGCTATTTTAATCAACTCGCTTTCTACTGATTGCATTGGACAATCAATCATCTTAGGATAAAGCATGGCGCTTACCATAAAAGGCTTAATTGTACTAATCATTTTGGCAGAAAAACCGATATTTTTGGTTAAAAAGGCATCTACAATTTTAAAATCTTCAGGCGTGGATAACGTTTCCATTGTTACGCCATCTTTCATCATCATCGTTTGCATCATTGCACTTTGCATAGTAGCATCATCCAAATCCAATTCGAGATACAATTGTTGGGTTTTATTCATAGCATCCGACACTTTCGTAGATAAACTGGCATCACACGTAATGTGAATGGTTCCGAACAGATATGAAACTTCAGCGAGTCCGTTTCCAGTTATTTTCCAGAGCAATGATTTTTCTAATTTCGCAGGTTGCTGTTCCGGCATTCCACGAGTTTGTGATTGCATTTGCGTTACAAATAAGGCTAAAAAAGCTAAAAATATTTTTTTCATAATAGTTCTTTTTATAAGTCGATTTTCTTCAATTCGTTATAGTTTTTAAACAATCGTCGCAATAATGTGCCATATATTAATCGATAAAACAACCAAAAAACACCCACAAATAGTACTATAAACACCACCATAACGCAAACGGTAATTGCAAAAATCTTTGAATTATTGGTGACTTGACTCATTTGTGGATTGATTGAAAAAGCTAATGTAAACCCGATAATACTGCTTACGACAATCATTCCTAAATTGTACCAAACATAATACGTAACCATTTTTCGGGTCTTCAAAATGTCTTTCATCAATTGTTTGGTCGATGTCGTTGTCGAAATGTTTCGATAATTCCTATAAAATAAGTAAATAAAGACGGCAACAATAGCATAATTAAAAACGGTCAAGTATTTAAAAAACGGAATCAAATATTCCGTATGCATTTTTTTATAATATTCATCCGTATTGAAAAACAAACCGATGCTAGTCCATAGTACAACTTCTAAAATACTGATAATCAATATTAATTTTACTATCGACGACGATTTTTTATGCAACATTTTATAAATGTCCATTTCTGAAATTTGCTGGTACGAATGTTCGTTTCTCTTCCAGTCTTTTTTCAATAAATCCAACTCTTCCATCATAATGTTAGGGATTTAATATTTTTTTTAATTTTCCTTTAATTCTATTCATTTTCACGCGCGCATTCACTTCACTAATTCCCAGCGTTTCTGCAATTTCAGTATAATTTTTATCTTCCAAATACATAAAAACTAAAGCTTTCTCAATATCATTCAACTGTTGTACGGCTTGGTACATCAACTTAATTTGCTCTTCTTCATCGCTGTTGTAATCTTCTTGACTGATGAAATAACTGTTGCTTTCATAATCGACTGTCGAAATGCTGCGAGTACTTTTGCGGTACAACGTAATCGCCGTGTTCAATGCCACACGATACGCCCAAGTAGAGAACTTCGACTCGCCTCTAAACTTCGGAAATGCTTTCCACAACTGAATGGTGATTTCCTGAAACAAATCCTTATGCGCATCTTCACCTGACGTATATAAACGACATATTTTATGGATAATATTCTGATTATCAATAAGTTGCTTTACAAACGATTGTTCCAAACCTTCACTCATACTTACGTTAGTAATTCATTAGTAAATTTTGTTACAAGATACGTTATTTTTTTGGGTGCCTGAGTGCCTAAGTTCCTGAGTCGCTGCGTAAATTAGTTTATATATAAATACATGTTGAATATTTTGAAGCTATTTGCTTCGCCAGTTCGCTCTTTTTGGAGCTCGGGTCCGGCTTTCCGCAGTATCTCTTCGAGGATACTACTTTCAATCCGGGCTAGCTCCGTCTTTAAATGAGAATAATTTCTAAAATAGGCCGACCCTCCGCCTGGCTCCTCCGCTAACCCGAGGCTTTTGCCGAACTGAGCGTAGCTAAATAGTTCACTGAACTATTTTTAACGCTCGGCCCTAATCAGGGCTAGAACCTATACTATCGGAACACAATCACTAGTCAAAATAAGAACAAAATTATATAACAAACTTTTAAAATTTTATTCAAAGCAACTTCAAAACTCTTCGTAAACTTGTAGATACTATCGTCACATTTCAGGCACTCCTGAACTAAGGCACTAAGGCACTATAAAATGAACATCCCACAATCACCCAATCCTAGAGTAGTTATTATAGGCGGCGGTTTTGCAGGTCTTGAATTTGCAAAAAAACTTCGCAATAAAAACCTCCAAGTCGTTTTATTAGACAAACACAATTACCATAATTTTCAACCTTTAATGTACCAAGTTGCCACAGGTGGTTTGGAAGCAGGGTCAATTGCTTATCCGCTGAGAAAAGTAATACAAGAGTATAAAGATTTTTATTTCCGACTCACATCAGTAAAAGAAATCGATCCCAAAAACCAAAAAGTAATTGCTGAAATCGGCGATTTACATTACGATTATTTAGTCATTGCAACAGGTTCTAAAACTAATTTCTTTGGCAATAAAGAAATCGAGCGCAACGTAATGTCGATGAAAACGATTCCGCAATCACTTAACATACGTAGCCTAATTCTCGAGAATTTTGAACAAGCGGTTCTTACTAAAGAGGAAACCGATCGAAATGCATTGATTAATTTTGTTTTAGTCGGTGCCGGACCAACAGGCGTAGAGCTAGCTGGCGCTCTAGCCGAAATGAAAAAAGCCATTTTGCAAAAAGATTATCCCGATTTAGATATTTCCAAAATGCAAATCAACCTGATTCAAGGCGATGGAAGAGTGCTTAGCACAATGTCTGAAAAATCGTCGGCAGCAGCCGAAAAATTCTTATTGAAATTGGGCGTGCAAATCTGGAAAAATGTACGTGTTATGAATTATGACGGACGAACAGTGACAACCAACTCCGATTTGTCTTTTGAAACCGCAACGGTAATCTGGACCGCTGGTGTAAAAGGCGCCACAGTTTCAGGGTTAGATGCTAGTACTTTAATCAAAAATGTCGAACGTATTCGCGTCAATCGCTTCAGTCAAGTAGTGGGTTATGACACCATTTTTGCTATTGGCGATGTCGCTTCTATGGAAACCGAAAAGTACCCACAAGGGCATCCAATGATGGCGCAACCTGCCATGCAACAAGGTGATTTGCTAGCAGAGAATTTAGTCAAAATGCTAGCCAAGAAACCGATGAAGGAATTCGAGTACAACGACAAAGGTTCAATGGCAACCATCGGTCGTAATCTCGCTGTAGTCGATTTGCCGCATTATCATTTTAACGGAGTTTTTGCTTGGTTTGTTTGGATGTTTGTGCATTTATTTTTCACTCATTGGATTCAAAAATAAAGCCGTGGTTTTTCTTAATTGGGTTTATAATTACATTCGTTTTGATCGCGAAGGACGACTGATAGTGCGCCCTTTTAAAAAGAAAAGTTTTGTAACGTTTACAAGTGACGAAGTGTAGGTAGACAATAGTGATAAGGCAATAGCCATTGGTTAAAAGTGTAAATTAGAAAAGTAAATAAATTAAAAACTCTTCACTTTTTAAAAATCATAGATGTTTCTTTAATTCTAGACGCAACTAATGGCTAATGCCTAAAGCCTGTTACCTTTATAATAATTCACTAACAAATCCAGATACTTACTATAGCTCTCCATTCCATCTTCTTGTTGGTTCAATTTTAAAAACTGATTGTAAAAAGCGTGAAATCCTTTGTCGATAAAAGTATCATATTGTTTCCAAAACAATTCACTCTCTTTATAATTTTCTAAAATTCCGGGATGAAGCGTTGTTTTGAGTTTTTCGAATGTGGTTTCGTCTTTCAACGCAATGTTTGCCAAACAATACCGCAACGCATTCGCATACGCCGAATATTGAAAATACAAATCGTCATTTTTGATGCACGCTAAAAATCCGATAAAGTTGCATTCGCTTTCACTCCCATACCCAATTTGATGCGCCATTTCATGACAAACCACATTCGGAAATCCGTACTTCGGAATCTTAGCATTGACTTGTGCTTCGTTGGTAAACGGATTCAAATAACCGCCAAATCCCATATAGGTTAACGGTAAACTGAAAAGTGATTTTTTCTGACTCGGAATTTTATACACCAAAAACGAATGTTCTTTTGCCAAATTATCGTAACCGTTTTGTGTCATTGTAAAAATCGAATTTTGCGAATACGGATTGGTAACTTTTACATTTTTATTCGTTGTAATTTGAAGATGAAGGGTGTTGGTTTTCACAATCAACTTTTGGGTGAAAGCAATAAGCTCTTCCATTGTGTATTCTTTTTTAATTCCCATTTTTTTAAAAAGAGGCACGCGATAATAATTGAAAGCCCACAAAAAATGAAACAAAAAATACGCTATAGAAAGGGAACTTGCTATTTTTAACAAATTGTCTTTCCATGCCAATCGCCATGATTTTCTGGTTTTAACAATTCGTACTAACAAATAAACAATCAGAATTCCGTACAGTATATCACCAACCGATAATGGAATTTGACCCAAAAGAGTTCGTGAAGTTTTGGATAGGAAAACATACAAACCATTGCTGTACCAACGTTCTACAAATTCAGGGAAAAAGACTAGCACTTTCAGAAATACAATCTGAAATACTAAAAATAGGGGTAAAACGTATTTTCTTTTCACGTATACTTTTGAAATGTAAATATAATCACAAATCAATTCGCTGCAGCAATTTAACTTTGTAACTTTGTATTTTAAAATAATTTTATAAATCGAGCTTCATTTTAAACAATTTTCAAAAATCTGTAAAATTCTGTTAAATGTGCGGCAAAAAAAAAACCTAATGAGCCAAGAAATTAGAAACCTAGAACCCAAAAACCTATGGAATAAATTCGCCGATTTAAACGCCGTACCACGTCCATCAAAAAAAGAAGATCGTGTAATTGAATTCATGAAGAAATTCGGAAATGATCTCAGATTGGAAACCTTTGAAGATGAAATTCGCAACGTAATCATTCGCAAACCTGCCACAGCGGGAATGGAAAATCGCAAGCCAATTGTTCTGCAAGGGCATTTGGATATGGTGCACCAAAAAAATAACGACACTAATTTCGATTTTGATACGCAAGGAATTGATATGTATGTGGATGGCGATTGGGTACGTGCACGCGGAACTACATTAGGTGCCGACAACGGATTAGGTGTTGCTATGATTATGGCGATTTTAGAAAGTAACGAAATTGCACATCCCGCTATTGAAGCGCTTTTTACGATCGATGAAGAAACCGGAATGACAGGTGCGTTGAATTTGAAAGGTGGTATTTTGAAAGGAGAAATTTTGTTGAATATGGACACGGAAGAAGACGACGAAATTGATATCGGTTGTGCTGGTGGTGTTGACGTAACAGCCAACAGAAGTTATAACGAAGAGGAAACACCAGAAGGTTCTGTTGGATATTCGGTTACTGTAAAAGGATTGAATGGTGGTCACTCGGGAATGGACATCCATAAAGGGTTAGGAAATGCCAACAAAATCATGAACCGTCTTTTGTTTGATGGGTTTGAAAATTTTGGTTTGCAAATTGCCGAGATTTCTGGTGGAAGTTTGCGCAATGCGATTCCGAGAGAAAGCGTTGCTAAAGTTATTGTAGCCTCGATGTACGACGAAGCATTTGTGTTTGATATGCAAGAAATTATCGGCGATATCAAAGCCGAATTCAAAACCACCGAACCCAATTTGACTATCGAAAT
>CANLLR010000058.1 GCA_947491985.1 Flavobacteriaceae bacterium
TTCAACACATCGTTGCCTTGTCCTGCAATACTGTCCAAGTTAAATCCTTTACGCAATTCCATAAGATTTGGATTATCGCTCGATTGATAGTTAAATTTAGGTAACGGTCTGCTGTCTGAGAGGTTGTATTTATTCGCTCTTTTAAGAATAAAAAGATAGTCTCCAGTAAGCTTTAGCTTGTTATTGATTGCAACAAAGTCCTTCTCTTTTCGGATATTGTCTAAGTCCGTATCAAGTTGTACGTGTCCGTAATTATTATAACCGGCTTCAATTGATTTTTTAAAACAATTGATAGCTGAGGACTTATTTCCTAAAAGGGAATAAATACAGGTTAAATTGTAATAAATATTACTTAGCTCATAGGAGCGTTCCTTTTTTATATCCGTAGGTAAATTTTCGTGTAGTATTAGGTATTCAGAAAGTAATGCATTGTATGCCTTAACGTCTTTCTTTTCATATGCCACCTCAAAGTCATTGCCTTTTTGCTCAATAAAGGTATCTATTTTTTCTGATGGAGTAGTTTGCGCGATTAGTAGTTGTGAACAAAAAAACACCCCGAATAAAAAGATTAATTGTTTTTTCATAATTTTAAATTTTGTAATTGACGATTCCGTTTTAGTGTTTAATTTAAAATAAAGACGAATTTTTAATTGAAAAGGTTGCATCCAGTTTCAATTTTTCCTTCTATTAGTATAATTTTCTGTTTATAAGGTTTGTTAATTATTTTTTTGTTTCAATCATTTAATTAAATTTAATAACATCCACACCAATTGCGTACCCATAGGTTTTTCCATTAGCATCTTTGTAAATTCTGATTTTATTGCAAGCCATTTCTAAATTGACCATCGCCCAGTTTTCTATAGGCGATGGTTTTTTTGTATCTTCAAAATTAAAAACTGATGCTTGTGCTAGTTACAGTTGCACCCTTCTGATTGGTAGTTTCTGTATGAAACACAATAGTTCCCTTTTCTTCATTAATAAATATTTCATCAATTGGCTCATCTCCTTTTTTTACGATACTTACTTCATTACCATCCTTATACTTGTAATCTATTTTTATAGCGGTAATTTCATTATTCAAATTCCGTTTTATTTTGGATGTTTTTAACTGAATCTCATATTGCTTTTCTAAAATTTCAGTAATTCGTTTTATTTCAACATCAGTCGAAGATTTGTTGATTGAAAAATCTGCTAACTTGGCATTAACAGTTTCTTGTTTGTTGTTGTTTTCTTTTTGTTGCGCACTTACAGAACTCATAATCGAGCAAAGTAGAAGTAGCGAATAAATTGTTTTTTTCATGATTTTTTTTAAGATTAATTTAATATACAAATAGTTGTTATTTGACATATAATTTACCAAATTGAAATTCTATCTTTTTCTTCTTTGTAAAGTTTGTCTGATTTATCTAAATTGAATAAATCATAAAAAGGAGTAAAATTTGTAAGTACCCCATTAACCCTAAGTTGGGAAGGAGCGTGACTGTCATTTCTAATCATATTTTGAAGTTCCTGTTCTGTTAACTTCTCGCGCCATACTTGAGCAAATGAAATGAAAAATTGTTTATCAAAATCCTTACTATTTTCTTTACCTGTAGTTGTTAATTTATATGCATCATAGGCTATACTAAGCCCACCAAGGTCAGCAATATTTTCGGATAAAGTTTGCTCTCCATTAATATACAAACTATCCAAGACCTCATATTTAGCATACTGGATTTTTATTCCTTCACACCTCTCATTAAATGATGTTTCGTCTTTATCAGTCCACCAATCTTCAAGGTTCCCTTTATCATTATATTTTCTACCGCTATTATCAAAACCATGAGTTAATTCATGAGCAATGATATATCCTATTGAACCATATAATTTTGCTTCGTTGTCATTTGCATTAAATATTGGCTCCTGAAGTATGCCAGCTGGCACTACAACTGCATTGTCTGATGGGGCATAAAAAGCATTAACATTTTGTGTCAATACCTCAGCCCATTTATTTACATCTGCTTTTTTATCAATTGTATTAACATCTAATATGAAAGAATAGGCATTCCTATTAGACGTATTCTCAAAAAATAAATTCGGCTGCACTTCTAAGCCTTCATAAGTATTAATTTTTTTAGGGTATCCAATTTTAAATGTTAGTGAATTAAGTTTTTGAAGCGCTTTGTTTTTGGTTTCAGTAGTCAGCCATTTATTGTTTTCAAGTCGCTTTTTAAAAGCTTCTTTAATGTTAGCACACATAGCTTCTACTTTTATTTTAGATTTTTCATTAAAGTATTCTTTTACATAGAGTTTCCCTAACAATTCTCCATTAAATTCATCAAGTAATTCTTCAGACCTTGGAGTATACGTTTTTACACCTCCAAACACAGAACGAAGTTCAGCCAATGCATCACGAAACGCGAAGGGTAGAGCTGTGGTTTTATTTAGAATGATTCGAGACTTTAACTTATTTTTCCAAATTTCTAAATCTTTATTTTCTTTTAAAGCATTTAAATTCTGATAAAAATTTGGAGTTTGAACGATAACTTGTCCTGTTTTAATGTTCATAATTTTAAAAAGAGTTGACCACCTAATGCTTGGTGTAAGCTTTTCCAATTCATATACAGACATTTTATTGTAGGTAGATTCGGAAGAGTAAGTCAAATCATGATTTGACTTGAAGTCGCTAGCCAATTCTTTATCAAACTCGTAAATATCATTGGCAATTTTTTTAGTATTTTCGGTAGAATAGCCTATCAATTCAAAAAGTGTTTGAATATATTGTTTGTAATTATTACGGATTTTGTCAAAAATTTCTCCTTCTAAGGTATAAAGAGAGGATGGCATTATGGTTAAACCATTTTGAGATAATGATAAGATATTATATGCACTATTTTTTTCATCTTGAATAACGCCAACGCCTAATAAATGAGGATGTCCTTCGGTATGTAATTTAGCTAAAAGATTAAAAAATTCATCACTGTTTTTGATTTTATCAATCCTATTAAAAATATTTAATAATGGAGTTAGTCCGCGTTTTTCTATTACAGTTGTATCTATACCACTATTATATAAATCTGCCAACTTAGCTTCTGGAGAACCTTTAATTAACTGTTTATTTTGAGCATTATTTTTAATAACATTTAATAATTGTTGATGAGTTCTTTCTGCAATTATTTTTAATGATAAAGTTGGATTTTTAGCGGTATCAAGCCAAGCTTTATTAACGTAATGATAAAAATCGTCGCCAGGTTTTACTTTACTATTTTGCGCACTTACAGAACTCATAATCGAGCAAAGTAGAAGTAGCGAATAAATTGTTTTTTTCATAATTTTTTTAAGATTGTTATTTTACTGTTTTAATGTGTCCCTTAACTTTCTGTTAAAGGTTGAAGCTAATTCGCTATTTTCAATTTTAATAGTCTGATTATCTCTTTAATGTAAAATGTGCTTTAAATAATTTCATAGTATTATTATACTCAAATTCTACAACAAACCAATAATCATCTGAAAACATATCATTGTTATTATATTTTCCGTCCCAACCACTTTGGAAAGGAAAAATTTGTTTTAGTAACTTTCCATATCTGTCATAAATATAAATTTTTGAATTCTTTTGTAAATACAAATCATTAATGTTCCAAGTATCATTATAACCATCACCATTAGGTGTAAAAAACCTTGGATAATCTATAATTAATATATCATTCTTTACTATTGTATCTGAACATCCATTTATATCCGTCACCTGAACGGTATGCAATCCTGAACTTACATTATAAAAAACATTAGACGTTTGTGGTGTGCCAGAATCTAATTGGTATAAATAATTACCCGGGCTATTTGGAATAATAGTAATGGTCGGATTACTTGAAAACGGTTCACTCACTATCCATTGAAAATCCGTTAAGTTGCTTGGATTTATGGTAGTTACTAATTGAACTGGAGTTGAAGTTACACATTGTCCTATAGCAGGAGTAAAAGTATAAGTTCCGCTTGTTGTATTGCTTACATTTGCAGGCGACCATGTTCCAACTATTCCATTTAATGAAGTTGAAGTTAATACAGGTGCTGTGGTTCCAGCACAAAAAGCTGGAATAGGATCAAAAGCTGGAGTGACTAAAGGATTCACAGTTATCGTTATTTGGACTGGAGTTGAAGTTACACATTGTCCTGCATTAGGAGTAAAAGTATATGTTCCGCTTGTTGTATTGCTTACATTTGCAGGCAACCACGTTCCAACTATTCCATTTAATGAAGTTGTAGGTAGTACAGGCGCTGTGGTTCCTGCACAAAAAGCTGGAATAAGATCAAAAGCTGGAGTGCCTAAAGGATTGACAGTTATTGTTATTTGAACTGGAGTTGAAGTTACACATTGTCCTGCATTAGGAGTAAAAGTATAAGTTCCGCTTGTTGTATTACTTACTGTTGTAGGCGACCACGTTCCAACTATTCCATTTAATGAAGTTGTAGGTAATACTGGTGCTGTGGTTCCTGCACAAAAAGCAGGTATTGTATTGAATGTTGGTGTAGGGTTTGTGAAAGGAGATACTACCGCTACGCTACTATTAGACTCACAACCCGTATTATCTTTAATTTTTAAAAGATAATTACCAGGATTTAATGGCAAAGATGTTGGGTTTGTACTCCATGTTAATCCATTATCAAAACTATATTGATTTGCTAATGTTGTAATTGTAATAGTTCCAGTAGAAGTAGTACAATCAGGTTGTACAATAGTAAAACTTGGCGCCAATAGAAAACCTGTTGGTGCATTTATAATTGCAGTTGTTGACAAAGAAGGACAACCAGAAAAATTATTTTTAATTTTTATAAAATAGGTTCCCGGAGTTAATTGTCCTGAAGTAGAATTATTACTCCACGTAAGTCCATTGTCAAAACTATAAAGTAAAGCATTGCTTGTTACAGTTATTGTGCCGGTAGATGCTGTACAATTTGCGGGTTGTGCAACAGTAACGGTTGGTGCAGATGGGATTATTGGAGCAGCTAAAATAGTAACGGAACTACTTCCCGAGATACATCCTGATGCATCTTTAAATTTTATGAAATAGGTTCCAACGATTAAATTGTTTAAAGTATTAGAGGTTCCAAAAGTTGCTCCATTGTCAAAACTATATTGTGATGCTAAAGTTGTAATGGTGATACTACCAGTAGTGCCACAGCCAGGTTGAATGACTGTGTATTCTGGATTTCCTAATGATTGAGGTTGGTTAATACTAACTTCAAAAGTAGATGATATACAACCATTAAGTGTTTTAATTTTAATGTAATAAACTCCCGGTGTTAATAAATCTTTTGTAGGACTGATTTGCCAAGTATCACCATAATCAAAACTATATTCCGTCGCAATTGGTGAATTAACCGTTATAGTTCCAAATAGATTACAAGATGTTGGCTGGATAACAGTAAGATTTGAGAGTTCTATTAATTGAGGATCATCAATACTAGCTACAACATAAGATGATATACAACCAGTAGATGTTTTAATTTTAATGTAATAAACTCCAGGTGTTAATAAATCTTTTGTAGGACTGATTTGCCAAGTTATGCCATCATCAAAACTATATTCCGTCGCAATTGGGGAATTAACCGTTATAGTTCCAAATGCTTCGTTGCATGTTGGTTGAATAACAGTAAGATTTGAGTCTCCTAGTAATTGAGGTTCATTAATACTAACTTCAAAAGTAGATGAAATACATCCTCCAAGTATTTTAATTTTAATGTAATAAATTCCTGGAGGCAACAAATCTTTTGTAGGACTGGATTGCCAAGTTATGCCATTATCAAAACTATATTCCGTTGCAATTGGTGAATTAACTGTTATAGTACCCAAACCATTACATGTTGTTGGTTGAATAACAGTAAGATTTGAGTCTTCTATTAATTGAGGTTGGGTGATACTAACTTCCACAGTAGATGATATACAACCACTAGATGTTTTAATTTTAATGTAATAAATTCCTGGAGGCAATAAATCTTTTGTAGGACTGGTTTGCCACGTTACACCATTATCAAAACTATACTCCGAAGCAATTAGAGAATTAACTGTTATAGCTCCCAAACCATTACAGGTTGTTGGCTGTACAACAGTGACATTTGAGATTACTAATAATGGAGGTTGGGTAATAGCAACGCCTGTAGTAGATGAAATACATCCGCCTAATGATTTTGTTTTAATTAAATAAATTCCCAAAGGCAATAAGTCCTTTGTAGGGCTAGATTGCCAAGTTACTCCATTGTCAAAACTATATTGAAATGCTGGAGTTGTAATGGTAATTGATCCTGTAGCAACGGTACAATTTGGATCAACTTTAGTATAACTTGGGCTTGGGATAGAGTTGTTAACTGTGTAATTAGAACTTACATAACAATTAGTCCCATTTATTATTTGTACAGAATAACTTCCTAAACTTGTTGTATTTCCAAGAACATTGTAGGTACTATTTGTAGCGCCAACTATTGCAATGCCATTTTTATACCATTGATACGTTGTTCCAGGCCCAAGTGGGGCTGTAATTTCAGCACTCAATACTAAATTATTATCACAATAAGAACCAACACTTGTTATAGTAACACCAAAAGAAGACGATGTGTTTAAAAGTAAATTATCAAAGACAAAATAAGGGAATTCTACTGATTGATAGGATGGCGGTAATACCGGAGGAGCACCTATAATTATTGCATTAATATTTATTGATGGAGTAAAAGTAATGGTAATTTGTCCCCAAGTTGAAACTGGTGAATAGGAAGCATGACCAATTTCTATCCAAGTTGGATCTACAGTATTTGGGCTGAGTTCTGTATCGACAGGTAAATTTGTTCCAAGGCTACAGCCATAAACAGTAATATTTGCAGGTTCAAGTGTTGTTGGGTTTATGGCAGATGCAACTCCGTTATTCAGTTTTAAAGCAACTACATTCATAGTTAGCTGATAACTTGTCCCTGCAACCATTGGTGCTGTTAATGAAGTACCTAAATATTCCTTATAATTTTTTGTAAAATAAACGCCTGCTGCACCATTTCCATCTGGGAAATTATTAATTCCTAATGCAGCCATTCCTGAAAAAAGGTAGCCGCAATTATGAAAAAAATCTGCTGTGGCTGTAGTGGCTTGTATCCACGGTGTTGCTAATTCTAATTGCGTATGAGTAGTCGGACAACTAGTTTTAATTTCAAAGGAAGGGTTCGGTATAATTGATGTTATCGACGAATTATTACAAAGACATTCTTGATCATTTAGATCTATTAGTCCATCGCCATCATCATCAATACCGTTGGTGCAATTTTCTTGTGAAAACAAAATCAACGAAAAAAATAAAAAAAAGGGTAGTAATTTATATTTCATTACTTTCTAATTTTTAATAAACTTATTTTTAAAATAGTTACCCTCAGAAGCAACTTCTATGATATAAACACCATTTGATAAATTACCTAAATCAATGGCATTGAGTTCTGAGCTAATTTTGCCGTTTAAAACAGATTTCCCTATGGTATCATAAATAGTATAAACAGACCCAAGTAATTGATTATCTACTTTTATAGTTATTTGGTTTGTAGTTGGATTAGGGTAAAATTCAAAATTACCTACTGCGTTTTCATTAATACTTAATGCTCCTACCTGAATTGTTTTTGTAATGGTATGAGAAAAAATGCAATTCGAGGCGATTAAAGTGATCGTATAGGTTCCAC
>CANLLR010000059.1 GCA_947491985.1 Flavobacteriaceae bacterium
GGATATGTTTTTGATTTGTCAGACAATGTTAAATTCAAGCCATTCGGTATGATTAAATCAGCGATTGGTGTTCCAGTTTCTTACGATGTTTCAACTAATTTCCTGTTCAATCAGAAATTTGAAGTAGGTGCTACTTACAGACGCGATGACAGTTTTGGAGCTATGGTTAATTTTGCGATTAATCCTAATTTACGAATAGGATATGCTTACGACCATATTATATCTGATCTGAATGTAGCAACACCTTCATCACATGAAATCATTTTGTTATTCGATTTGAATTTCCCGAAAAAAGTATCACAATCACCTAGATATTTCTAGAAATAAAATTAATCCAAACATGAAAAATCTCTATATAGCATTTAGTTTTGTGATCGCCAGCAGTTCAGTTTTTTCCCAAAGTGCGGCCACTAAAAAAGCAGATAAATTATACAGTCGTTACGAATATGTTACAGCTGCTGAGGAATATCTCAAATTGGTAGAAAATGGAAAGGCAGACAATTATGTATACAAACGATTGGCTGAATCTTATTTCAATATGTTTAATACAGTTGAAGCTGCAAGATGGTATGCGAAAGCAACAGAAACTGCACAAGATCCCGAAACGTATTACCGCTACGCCCAAATGTTGAAGTCTAATGGAAAATATGAAGAGTCTAACAAGCAGATGCAGAAATTCGCTTCGTTAGCGCCTAATGATCAGAGAGCCATGACGTTCAAGCAGGATCCAAATTATGTTCCTAAACTACGTGACAAACAAAAAAAGTATGATGTTAAATCACTTGAAATTAGTAGCGACAAGTCAGATTTTGGAGCAGTATTATATGATAATCAATTGTATTTTACAAGTGCGAGAAATGAATCTAAAAAGGAATACGGCTGGAACAAGGAACCATTTTTAGACATTTATAAAGCTGATTACAACATTGATGGAACAATCACAAATGCAAATGCTGTAAGTGAGTTGAACTCAAAATTTCATGATGGTCCAATTACGATAAGTGCAGACGGATTGACGGCTTATTTTTCTGGTGATAGTTTCAAAGAAGCTTCATTTGAAAAAGACAAGGAAAATAAATTGAAATTAAGTAGAAATAATTTATTTGTTTGTACGAAAGATAACGGAAAATGGGGCAAGGTGATTTCATTACCTTTCAACAGTAATGAATATTCTACAAGTAATCCTAGTTTAAGCAGAGATGGAAAAACACTCTACTTTTCTTCTGACATGCCGGGAAGTATGGGTGGTGTGGATATATGGAAGGTTGCCGTTAATACAGATGGTACTTTTGGGAATCCGGAAAATCTCGGGAAACTAGTTAATACGGAAGGAAATGAAAGCTTTCCGTTTATTTCAGATGACAATATTACTTTATTTTTTGCCTCAAGCGGGAGACCCGGACTAGGTGGACTTGATGTGTTTCAAATTGATTTAACTAAGGGTGCGGAAGCGGTTAATTTAGGAGCTCCAGTCAATACTGAAAAAGACGATTTCGGATTTACATTCAACAAGCCAAAAAACTTAGGATTTTTTGCTAGTAACAGAAACGGGAATGATGATATTTTTGGAGCTACTCCTGTTTGTGGTATTGAAGTATTAACTATTGTTACTAACTCTAAAACAGGAGAGATATTATCGAATGCTAGCGTTTCAGTTGTTGATGACAAAAGAAATGTAATTGCGACGAAAACCACTAACGAAAAAGGTGAAGTATCCTATGATTTGGAATGTGAGAAATCATATAGTATTCAAGCTTCAAAAGACGGATTCGAAGGAAGTTCTTTTGGTGTAGCTAAAACTAAAGGCGGACAAGTTAAAGTTGATGCTGCTTTACAACCTATTGATGTCATAATTACAGAGACTGAGATAATTCTAAGTCCTATTTATTTCGAGTATAACAAAAGTAATATCACGCAGGAAGGTGCTTTTGAGTTAGATAAATTAGTGCAAGTAATGAAGAGCAATGATAAGCTGGTTATCTTGGCTAAATCACACACCGATAATAGAGGTAGTGACGTTTATAACTTAAACCTTTCCGACAGAAGAGCAAAAGCCACAGTTCAGTACGTAATATCTAAAGGAATTGCGAAAGAAAGAATTTCTGGTAAAGGAATGGGAGAAATTGAGCCGAAAGCAGATTGTAAAGAGACTTGTACTGAAGAGCAACATAAACAAAACAGAAGATCAGAGTTCTTGATTGTGAAGTAAATATTTAACGAAAATAGTTTTATAGATTAACCGAGTTTTAAAGCTCGGTTTTTTTTATTCTAACCTCTCATTGTTTTATTTAAAAACATAGGATTTAAGTCGCCAATAAAGGCATATAAAGGCAGATGGGCTCATAATAATAGATAATAAGCAGGAGATGAATTGATGTGAATATGATGCTGTATTCTAAATTATCTTTTGCCTTTTGAGATTTTTTTAAATCGATTCAAAGCAATTGAACTCTTTTCAGATAATAATAATTTTTTTTTGTGAAACAATCAAGGGCTTATCTAGTTTCATGATCAATGTTTTATCGATAATTATTGCATTGAACTTCAGTTTTAGGATAGTTTATGAAAATTGAACAGCGCCTTTAGTTTCTAATCTACTTTTTTCAAACACATTGAACTTGACTAAATGATCTAGCAAAAAAAAAGGAGGCTTTAGGCCTCCTTTGTAATATTTTTTTTAAATTAGTTCGCAGTGATCTTAACATTATCAACTTCCCAAGTTGCGGAAGCTGAGGTTGTTGATGTAAATTTAAATGCTACATAAACAGCTGAATTACCTGCACCAGTAAACGAAGAAATATTTATTGGTTGATTTGGTGTAGGATCAGAACTAGTCCAAATATAATTTCCTGTACTGGGTGATAATGTAGCACTAAGAGTTGTCCAAGTTGCAGAGGAAGGATTTCCTAAACCATTATAATTATTTGAAATCATAACCACTAATGGGTTACCAGTAAATTTTGTTGCAGTATCAAAACTAAGAGTAGCAGATGAAATACCAGACATATTTTGAACAGGACTAATTAGCCAATCTTCATTTGCATTATTAGTACTATTTGCATATCCTGACATTTTAGCACAAGAACCAGGATTTCCATATTGAGTATCTAATGTCCAAACTTGAGCGCCCGTTACACTAATTTTCGACCAATTAGAGAAATTAGATGAAAAGGATTCCTCAAAGAATGGAACTACTCTGTTGTTTTTCAATTTTACATCATTTATTGTTCTTATCATGAATTGATAATCATTATTGTATTTAGTCATAACGCCAAAAATATGTCCGCTACCACTTGGAATAGCTTCACCGGCAAAAGTTGCATATTGACTCACCCTAACGATTACTGTTTTACCTTCTGCATCAACAATCTTATGGTTTGTTGCACCACCAACAGTAAAAAGACTGGGGTCGTAGTATTTTTTCCCCAATGATTCATCCGTAAATTGTACATTATCTAGTCTAATTAATTTGTTTAAAGTTAAATCTTTGCAAGCTTGTTCTATAGTTAATTTCTGAGCCAAAGCAATTGTATCTTTAACAACAGTAGAACAAGAAGCCGTTAATATGTCTTGATATTCTGCTCCAGAAATTCTCCCTACTTTGTCATCTCCAGGTATACTTGGAGTATCATTATTGTATAAAGAACCAATTACAGTAGAACCATATTGTTTAAAGAAATAACGATTCTTCATATTAATGTATACTTTTCTTCCCGGTTCGTATTTTGTATACAAATTATAATCATCTATTGGCATACTAAAAGCAACGGTTGTATCAATAGAAACAAATGAAATTGATTTGTAAAAATTTCCACCAAGATCGCTTGAAGTTACATATGCTTCAATGATGTCATCCCCTACAACGGTATCCTCCATATATTTCTGTGGGCTTGATATAGATGTTGCAATAATACTTTGAATAGACGTATTGGCAGTAAAGTCACCACAAACACCCGAAAGCGTTTCTGGAGTATCATATTTATCGGGATTTACACAACCGAAAACGGTGGTAAGAATAGCCGCGGTCAGAATTATTTTATAATTTTTCATAATTAATATTTTTAAAGAAATGAAATTATTCAGTTACATTAATATTGTCTAGTTCCCATGTTGATCCATCGGAAGACGACGAGGTATATTTGAAAGCAATATAAACGGTTGAATTTCCTGCCCCAGTAAAAGCGGAAATATTTAATGGTTCTGAATTTACATAAGTGTAATTTCCAGGGGATAGAATAGCCCCATTAATTTTTGTCCAAGTAACCCCAGCAATTTCTGGGTTTCCAGCACCTGAGTAGTTGTTCGAAACATAGACCTCAATAGGAGCACCTGTGAATTTATATGCGTTATCAAAATCTAATTTTGCAGAAGATACAGCCGAAAAATCTTGAGCAGGAGAAATCAACCAATCAACATTTTCATTGTTAGTACCGCCAGAATAGCCAGACATTTTTGCGCAAGAACCTGGGTTACCGTATTGAGTATCTAATTGCCATGTTTGGCCACCAGTTTTACTATATTTTACCCAATTAGGAAAATTAGTATCAAAAGATTCATTATAAATTGAAGGAAGTGGCGGCGGATCTAAATAGGGAATAGATGTATCGTCATCTGTGACACAACTTACCAACACACTTGAAAAAAATGCGAACAAGAAGATTAATTTAAATATAGTTTTCATAGGTATTATTTTTTAGAAATTGATGTAGAAGTTAACAAAATAAGTTCTACCATAACCGTAGAAATATTTTGGTGCAAAAGATGGATGTGTTGAACCAACATTAAATGTTCCGTTTGAAGGATCATTAAGTGGAAGTTGCGAAGTATTGTCCGCTTGATAATCAGGGTAAGTTGCTTTTCTTGATTGTTCAAAACCGCCCGTTTTATATACTATATCAAACACATTGTTAATAGTTACAAAAAAGCCAAAAGTATCATTTTTTATTTTCCATGATTTTCCCCCAACGAGGTTAACCAAAGTAATCGGGTCAAATTTTTCTTGTTTCAATACTTTACGAAGCGTTTCCTCGGTTAAACCATCATAAGAATTACCGGTTAATTTATCTACAGTAAAGTTATTGGTTCGGAGGATACTAGAAACATCAATATAGCTATCTGCCAAATAATTAACATTGGTGCCAATCCACCAAAATTTAGGGTCTCTATACTCAATACCTGCTGAGTATGCTTGCTGCGGCATTCCAGAAACACGGTAGTTTTTCAGGTATGCTTTGCCAAAATCAACAATCGGAGTGGTGTTTGTAGCGGAAGCTTGTCCATCATCATTAACTTTTAAATTTGGATTGTTGTCAATAGTGTATTGACCATAAGCAGCCGTACCTGTAAGTTTGATCGTAGAGGTTAAGTTGTATTCAAGACCTAACTCCATTCCCATATTTTTCTTGTTGATTCCTGTTACGATTTCACTAATAAAAGAATCTTCATTTCCAGAGCCTACTACAGTCTCATCAAAGAGCCCTTCACCATAGAAGAACGATACCTCGGTAGAGTTGGAAATTTTACTGTAATAACCAGTCAATCTTCCTTTGAATTTTGGCGCTTTAATTATATAGCTTGCATCAGCACTTACTACAGATTCGCTTCTTAAATCTGGTGTAATATTGTTATTGAGTCTTGCGTTGGCGAAAACATTTCTTAATGAAGGCGCTTTAGTCATATAAACCCCATTAAAATCTAACATTTGTCTACCGCTTATTTTATAGGTTAAACCACCTTTAAAACCGAAGTTTTCAAACACTAAACTATTACTTTTTCCGTAAGAATTACTTGCGTAAATACCGTTTTTGTACAAACCTTCTCTTTGATACTCAGATCTCGTAAAAGATTGTCCTAAATAGAAATCTACTTTCTTATAAGTAAATTTAAATTGTGTAAAACCATCGAAAGTTGTAGCATTCAAATAATAATTATACCCGTAAGTATCACCTTCGACAACTCTTCTGTTTGGATTGTTAAGGTCTGATTGCGTCAAATCTCCTTGGTAAAACGGATCAATATCTTCAAAATAACTTGCTCCTAATAAGTCAGTTAATTTTTGGTAGTTTCTTGATCTAAGCTTTTTGAAGCTAATTCCAGCATTCATATTAATGTTGTCTGACAAGGTTGAATTCAAAATAGAATTAGCGCTCCACAATTTGTCATCTGTACGGTCTTCATATAAGACGTAAACTCCATGTCTTTGAGGATTTCCTTCTGCATTTAGTATAGGCTCACCTAGTGCATTAAGATCTATGGCCTGGTTTGCATTAGCATAATATAATTGATTCCAGTTTAATTGCCCATCATTAACAAAATTAGTTTGCGCAGTGATAGCAGCTGGATTTACAAAAACAGGATTTCCTTGGACATCTAAAGTTGGTGTACCATCAGGATTGGTTGATGGTTGATAGTAAGTTTGAGAATTCAAGTAGTAACTTGGTAAGTTTTTGTAGTACGTTGGGTCCGGATTATTGGCTGATTGGTAGTCAATTCTACTGTTACCAATATGCCCAATTTGATATGCCAAATTAGTGTTCAAATTAGTCTTGTCAGAAAGTTTCCAATAGTGACTTAACATGTTCATCGGTTCTTCGATATCTTTTACTCTAGAATTTCTCTTTTTTCCATCTTGCCAACCCCAGTAAGCGTTGTATTTATAGTTTTTAAGATTGGTAACTTCGTCCGTATTTGGAGAGGTCTTTCCACGTCTGTTTTGCGCGTAAATTGAAGTAAAATTTATGCTGTGTTTGTCATTGAATCTCTTTTCAACACTTGCAAATACTGAATTAGCACCGTAATCTGTCCCTTCAAAATAACCTTCTTTGGCCCATCTTCTTGCAGCAGAAACAACGAATGCCCAGCCGTTAGTATTCATTCCTGATGCGTGAGTACCCATCATTCGCCAAGCGTAATTGGTGTTAGTGCCTGAAAAAGAAACTCTAGAACCTTTTCTATAAATAGACGCTCTTGTATTTATCTCTTGAGTTCCCAAGATACCACCAAAAGTATAGTCTGACGGTGCAGAACCCATTGTAAATTCTTGATTTCTGGTAGCATCATTCAAACCGCCCCAGTTTGCCCATTGCGGTCTTCCGTCGTATAATTTGTTCATGGTTATACCGTTGATCATCGTAACGCCATATTCGTTGTCTAAACCACGAATTCTAAAACGGGCTTGACCCCAGTTGAAAGCAGCTGCTTGTTGAAAAGCGTCTCTACTTGCTTGAAGTAAACCAGAAGTATTTTCTGAACCACTATTATCATCACCTAAATCATTTTCGGTAATTGTAATCAAACTTAATTGCTGCTCTTGTGTTTGATCCTCAGCCATTACTACAGATCCTAAATCTAAAATTTTACCAGATTCGATCTCAACTTGTAGCAATTGATCAGCATAACCTTGAGTCTTAATTTGTAATAATTGATTACCAGGACTGACATCATTGAATATAAACGTCCCACTAACATCTGTCAATGCGGTTAGATTCGTGTTTAAAATTGTAATTACAACGTTTTGTAACGCTTTCTGAGTTTTTGAGTCTACCAC
>CANLLR010000060.1 GCA_947491985.1 Flavobacteriaceae bacterium
TTTTAGGAAACATAAAAGACGTTTCAGGCATCAGCGTCAAACAACAAAATTTATATTCTGCTAAGGATGCTATAACTGCTTGTTGGCTACACGAATCGGGAGTTACAGGATCAGGAAGTTGGAATTTTGGCTGTAGTACTCGAGAAGATATTGTAGAAATTTTTGGGAGTTCTGGTAAAATAACATTCTCCGTTTTCAATGATGAACCTTTGCTATTGCTAAACGAAAAAGGAAAAACCGAACTCTTCATCGAAAATCCTGAAAACATACAATTGTATCATGTAGAAAATATGCGCAATCATCTTTTGGGGAAAACAACACATCCTTCTAGCGGGACAACTGCGGCACATACCAACTGGGTTATGGATAAAATTATTGGGAATATTTAGATAAAATCATTGCTTCTATTAATTTCATTTTAATTTTAACTTATCAACAATCCAAAAAAATTAACTTTTGTCGTTCTGTAACATAATTGACTATTCTGTAAATTTACAAGATGTATGCTTTAGTCGATTGTAACAATTTTTATGCTTCGTGCGAACGGGTGTTCCACCCTCAACTCAATGGAAAACCTGTTGTCATTTTGTCTAATAATGACGGTTGCATCATCTCTCGAAGCGACGAAGCCAAGGCTAGTGGTGTTGCTATGGGTGCGCCTGAATTTAAAATTCGGGAATTAATCAAAGAGAAAAATATAAAGGTTTTTTCATCTAATTATCCGCTTTACGGTGATTTGAGTAATCGTGTCATGAAAACTCTTGAAGGCTTTACTCCAAATGTCGAAATCTATAGCATCGATGAGGCTTTTCTAAGCTTTGACGGAATGCGGATTACCGATTATCACGATTATGGAATTCAGATGAAAAAACGCGTTCAAAAATGGGTTGGAATTCCGGTTTGTGTAGGCTTCGCTCCTACTAAAGCACTTTCAAAAGTAGCCAATAGAATTGCTAAAAAATTTCAACAACGAACACAAGGAGTCTACGTAATAGATACTGACGAAAAACGCATCAAAGCGTTGAAGTGGACTAAAATTGAAGATGTATGGGGAATAGGTTTTCGTTTAAGAAAAAAAATGATTGCCCACAATATTCTTACCGCTTACGATTTTACAAAACCGCAACATGAGGCTTGGATAAAAAAAGAGATGGGTGTCATTGGTCTGAGATTAAAATATGAATTGGAAGGAAAATCTGTTTTAGAATTAGAACCCATTCGAGAGCAGAAAAAAAGTATTGCAACCACACGAAGTTTTCCAAAACAAATTTCAGAATTTGATGATTTACGTGAACGTGTAGCTACTTTTGCAGCCGTTTGTGCCGAAAAATTACGAAAACAAAACTCTTGTTGCTATACCATTATTGTGATGCTTGTTATTGACAAACACAAATACCAATCGCAAAAATACTATTTCAATAAAGCAGTAACTTTACCTTATGCAACCAATTCGACTCTAACCATTTCAAATGTAGCCATATCCATGTTAAAGGATTTGTATAAAAGAAATGAGGGAGTAAAATTCAAAAAAGCAGGAGTGATAGTTACCGAGTTAATTGATGAAGACAAAAAGCAATTGCAATTGTTTGAAGAAGAAAATCCGAAACATTTGGCATTAATGAAGGCTATGGATTTTTTAAATGCTAAAATTGGTGACCGAAAAGTAAAATTAGGTACACAAAATTTGAATCTAACTTGGAATATGAAGCAAAATCATTTGTCACCAAGATTTACCACACGATTTAACGAAATTCTAGAAATAAAATGCCTTTAAAAAAAGACACAACACTATCATTTTTTCGTCCTGATTTCGAAAGTGACATCAGAATTCCGTATATAAAAGAAGGTGTTTCTGCTGGATTTCCATCTCCTGCCACCGATTTTACAGAAAACAATATCGATTTAAATAAAGAGTTGTGTAAAAATCCTTTGTCTACATTTTACATCAAAGTCAAAGGCAATTCTATGATAAATGCTGGAATAAACGATAAAGACATTTTAATAGTTGATAAAAGTCTGGAGCCAAAAAACAACAAAGTAGCGGTTTGTTTCATCGATGGAGAGTTTACCGTAAAACGAATTAATGTAGAAAAAGAGGGCGTGTACCTGATGCCCGAAAACGAAAACTACCAACCCATAAAAGTAACCGATGAAAACGAGTTAGTTATATGGGGAATAGTTACTTTTGTGATTAAAAGCATCTGATTTACTCCTACCAGAAAACAGTATATAAAGCTGCTGTAACTGCAACAATCACAAGCATTCCTACGGTGAAACTTGGTGACATTTTGAACATCGTTTTATCAACTTCTAAACCATTGGTTGGAACACCTTTTTTAGTTTCATACATACTAATAAAGTACATTCCAATTACGCAAATTAAGAATACAAATCCCATTCTATCTATAAACGGAATTTCATAAACACCATTAGCATTTGGCACTGCAAATCCCATCGGATTTAAGAATGATAAATCAACGAAAGCTGGCATGAATTTGAAAATTATAGAAAGAATGAAACCTCCAATTGTTGCAAATAAAGCTGCATTTGAAGTCGTTTTTTTCCAAAAGAAACCCAAAATAAACATCGCAAAAACACCCGGACTTACAAAACCAGTGTATTCTTGAATATATTGAAATCCTCCTTTTTTATCTATTCCTAAAAATGGTGCAACAACAACGGCAATAATCATTGCTGTGATTATCGTTAGTTTTCCGATGTTTACTAATTTTTTCTCGCTTGCATCAACATTGATTTTTTCTTTATAAACGTCTAATGTAAAAATCGTTGCAATACTATTCGCTTTTCCTGCCAAAGAAGCTACAATCGCCGCAGTCAATGCTGCAAACGAAAGTCCTTTTAATCCAACTGGTAATAAATTCAATAAAATAGGATAAGCTCTATCTGGATTTACGCTTCCATCTTGTAACATTTCGGTTTGAAAATGTCCGTTTTGATATAAAACATAAGCTGCAATTCCGGGTAAAACAACTATAATTGGCATTAATAATTTTAAGAAAGCTGCAAATAAAATTCCTCCACGAGCGGTTTTCAAATCGGCACCTAATGCTCTTTGAGTAATGTATTGGTTGCAACCCCAATAATTCAGATTGATAATTAACATTCCACCAATTAAAACAGAAAGTCCTGGTAAATCCATATAATTAGGATTCGATTTATCAAATATCATATGAAAATGGTCATCAGCTTTGTCTCGCATAATATTAAATCCGTTGATAACTCCATCTGAACCAAATTCGGTTGCTACTAAATTTAAAGCTAAATATGTGGTAATCAATCCACCTAAAATCAAGAAAAACACCTGAATAACATCGGTATAACCAATAACTTTCATTCCACCAAGCGTTATCATAACTGCAAAAACCGCCAAAAAAATCATACACAAAGTAATATTCAAACCTGAAATACTACTAATTGCTAAAGCTCCTAAATATAAAATGGAAGTTAAATTTACCAATACATATAATAACAACCAAAAAACGGCCATAATCATTGCAACGTTCCCATTATATCGTTGCTTTAAATATTGTGGCATGGTAAATATTTTGTTTTTGAGATATACTGGCATGAAGAAAACGGCTACGATTACCAAAGTAATTGCTGCCATCCATTCGTAAGTGGCAATCGCTAATCCCATTTTGAAACCACTTCCGCTCATTCCGATAAATTGTTCGGCACTAATGTTACTTGCTATCAAAGAAGCACCTATTGCCCACCAAGTTAGCGAACCTTCGGCAAGGAAATAATCGTTACTACTAGTTTGCGCTTTCTTTTTTCGGTAGTAAATCCAAAATCCGTAACCTACAATTATTATAAAATAGAGGAAGAAAACAATATAATCTTTGGTTGCTAATGTTTGCATTAGTTTAGTTTAATAGTTAGTTTTTAATTTTTTAACCATTAAGATATTAAGGTAATTAAGTCATAATGAATCTTAATTTCTTAATGGTTAAAGTTTATACTTTAATTATCTCTTTTTAAAATGAACATCTGATAATTCTCTTAAAATTTTAGAGATTTGTTCGGGTGAAATATCGCGTTGGGCTTCAGCCAACATTTCGTAACCGACCATAAATTTTTTTACAGTTGCGCTTCGCAATAATGGTGGATAAAAATGCATGTGAAAATGCCATTCTGGATGCGAAACTCTATCCGTTGGTGATTGATGAATTCCTGCTGAATAGGGAAAAGATGTTTCAAATAAGTTATCATATTTAACAGTAATACCTTTTAGAATCTCGGAGAAAGCTTTCGTTTCGTCATTGGTCATTGCTATGATATTTCCGAAATGTCTTTTGCTGATAATCATGGTTTCATAAGGCCAAGTTGCCCAAAAAGGAACCAAAACCACAAAATGATCATTCTCAATAACGACACGTTCTTGTAAATTTAATTCTTGCTCAACATAATCTTTCAACAAACTAGATTGGTTTTTATCGTAGTAAGAACGTAGATTTTTTTGTGTTTTTTCTATTTGAGTTGGTAAAGAAGATTGTGCCCAAATTTGACCATGTGGATGTGGATTGCTGCAACCCATTACGCTTCCTTTATTTTCAAAAATTTGAACGTAATTGATAAAATCTTGACTTCCCAATTCGATGTATTGCTCTTTCCAAACTTTTACCACTTTTTCAATATCTGAAACTTCCATTTCGGGTAATGTGAGATTGTGTTTTGGTGAAAAACAAATTACTTTATTGATGCCACGTTCAGGTTTTAACTGAAATAAATTGTTGGAATTATTTTCAAAATCAACTTCATCTCGTAACAAAGCAGAAAAATCATTTTCAAACACATAACAATCGGTGTAATTGTCATTCTTTACTCCATTGGAACGAATATTTCCTGAGCACAAATAGCAATTCTCATCGTGTTCTGGACGATTGTCTTCTAAGATTTTCTCGTTTTGACCTTGCCATGGACGTTTGGCACGATGTGGCGAAACCAAAATCCATTCGTCTAGCAAAGGATTGTATCTTCTATGTGGATGTTCGTTGTGGTCGAATTGTTGCATGTTTTTATTTTGACACGAATTACACGAGTTTTCACAAATTAATTAGCTTGTAAATTTCACGAATTCTAGATGATTTTTTTTTACCATTAAGGTATTAAGCTTAATTGACTTAACTTTCTTAATGGTTTAAATTTTATTTTTTTTAATTATTATACTCTGATGTTCCTTTGGATATTTTGACTTTGTATGATTTTAATTCGATTCCAAATTTGGAACGATATTGCGCTGAAATTTTTTCGATTAGTTCCTTTTCTGAGCCTTTTTCTACTAGATTTATAGAACAACCTCCAAAACCTCCACCCATCATTCTTGCTCCTAAAACCGAAGCTTCATTGGCTACAGCATCAACTAAAAAATCTAATTCCTCACAACTCACTTCATATTCTTTAGACAGACCGTGATGTGTTTCAGTCATTAAACTTCCTAATCTATTAAAATCTGAATTTTCTAAAGCATCAACGGCATCTTGAACACGTTGAATTTCTTTTACTACAAAATGACATCTTTTGTAAACGATTTCTCCTAATTCATTTTTAAGAGTACTTACCATTTTTTCAGTACAATTTCTAAAGGTTTTTACTTCTGGAAAATGACTTTTTATAATGACTAAACCTTGTTCTACTTCATTTCTTCTATCGTTATAACCTGATGTTAAATGGGTGTGTTTTACATTGCTATCCAATAAAAGTAGTGAATATTTTTTGAAATCTGCTTTATGGTATTCATATTCAAGAGTATTGCAATCCAATTTAATAACGTTGTTTTTCTTACCAAAAACTGAGGCAAATTGGTCCATAATACCACAATTTACACCTACAAAAGTATGCTCTGATTTTTGTCCGATAAGCGCTATTTCTTCTTTGGTTAAACCTAAAGCAAACATTTTATTGAAAGCATAAGCAAAACCACATTCCACAGCAGCCGAAGATGAAAGTCCAGAACCAATAGGAACTGAACTACTAAAAACTGCATTAAATCCGTTATCGAATTGCTTTTGCTCTTTTAATTGTTGCAAAACTCCAAGAATGTAATTAATCCACATGGTTTGATTTGGAACTAAAGTCTTCTTTAAATTAAATTCGAAAACCTCATTCAAATCTTTGGCTATGATTTTACAATCAGAATTTTTATTAGGTGAAATTGCGATGCAAACGTATTTGTTGATTGCTGCTGGCAAAACAAATCCATCATTATAATCAACATGTTCGCCAATAATATTGATTCTTCCGGGCGAAAGGAAAATATGCTCAGGTTTATTTTGAAAGGATTTTTCAAAATGCTCCGTTGTGTTTTGTATTAATTTTTTCTTCATGAGATAAATATTGCGGCTCTTATTTGATGTTTAATTGGATAGATGATGATGTGAGTCCATTTGATTTTACTTCCAATTTTACATCTCCAACTGTTTTTCCGGCTTGAATAATCACTTGACATTTTCCGTTGAATGCACTTCTTTGCCATGCACCATCGGAACATTTATCAGGTTCATGAGAACTCGGATCACCATTACCTACACCAATAATTTTAGCATCGCCAATTAGTTTGAAATAAACCATATTGTTAGCATTTGGGACTTCTCTTCCTTTATCATCAACAATGGAAACATTAACCACAACACCATCTTTACCATCAGCTAAAACAAAAGATTTATCAGCTACAGCAATAACTTTTGTAGCGTGATTAGTAGTTTCAACTTTTGAAGTTAATTTCCTTCCGTTTTTATAAGCAACTGCTTCTAAAGTTCCTGGTTCGTAATTAACTTCCCATTGTAAATGGCTGTTTCTTGGCATCGTTTTTTTACCTAAACTTTTTCCGTTAAGAAATAATTCCACATCGTCAGCATTAGTATTTACCCAAACGTCAATTGGTTTTCCTAATTTTTCTGGCCAATTCCAATGTGGTGAAATATGCAGAATATCTTCATTGGTCCACCAACTTCTATAATAGTAATAAATATTTTTTGGAAAACCACAAACATCTAAAATTCCGAAATGCGAACTAATATTAGGCCATTTGTATGGTGTTGGTTCACCGCGATAATCAAATCCTGTCCAAACAAAACCTCCAAGCCAATAGTCATTTTCTGCAGCCAATTTCCACCAAGTTTCAGCTTTGCTTGCCCACCAAGGATGTGTAATGTCTTGGTCTGGAACATAGGCGCGAATTTCATCTTTTTCATAGATTCCACGAGTAGTTACGGTACTTCCCATTTCAGTTCCAAGCAAAGGTTGATTGGGATGATCGCGATGATAATCGGCAACAGCGTATTCACGATAATTAAATCCGCGAATTGGAATTACTTCATTTACACCTTTAAATTCGTTAGGCATATCTGCTGCATAAGTTGAAGTTCGAGTTGGGTCTAATTCCTCTTGTATTGCTAAAAGTGTTTTTGCAATTCGTTTTCCGTAGTCGTTTCCTTGAATATTCTGTTCCTCATTGCCAATGGACCATAAAAAAACAGAAGCGAGATTTCTATCGCGTTTAAGTATTCTT
>CANLLR010000061.1 GCA_947491985.1 Flavobacteriaceae bacterium
TTCCATTACCTAATTCTCCAAAATAGTTTGAACCTGCAGACCAAACTGTACCGTTATTTTTAAGTGCTAATGAATGATATTCTCCAGCAGCTATATCAATCCAATCGGTATTTACACCTATTTGAGTAGGAGATAAAACGTAAAAAGGAAATGGTGAAGTATTTGGCATGCCTAGACACCATGCCACATTTGCACCCCAACCCCAAAGCGTACCATTATTTTTTAACCCTAATACATGATATGAAATACATGAAACTTTTTCCCAGTTTGTATCAGTTCCAACTTGTGTTAATGTATTTGTATTTATTTGACTTCCAATACCTAATTCACCATACCTATTATCTCCGCTTGACCAAAGAGTTCCATTATTTTTAATTGCATAAAGATGAAGCCCTCCACCTTCTACTAATTTCCAATCAGTGTTTGTACCGACTTGAGTTGGAATATTACGATTGCTGTTATCACCCAATGCTAATTGACCAAAATTATTACTTCCCCAAGCCCATAAAGTTCCATCGTTTTTAATTGCAAAAGATGAGAAACTCCCTGTTGAAATTGATTTCCAATCTGTTGCTGTGCCAATTTGAGTTGGAGTGGATAAATCGATACTTGTACCATTTCCTAACTGGCTATAAGCATTTGATCCCCATGCCCATAAGGTTCCATTGTTTTTAATGGCAAGCGTATGAGCTAAGCCTATACTTATTTCTTTCCAATCTAAATCTGTTCCTACTTGCACTGGAGTAGGTTCGTTTGAATCTGGACTGGTTGAAATAAAACCGAGATTACGATTTACGTTACTGCCCCAACCCCATAGACTGTTGTCGTTTCCAATAGCCATAGTGCTAAATTCTCCTGCGTAAACTGATTTAAAACATTGACAGTAAGTCGAGTAAGAATACATAATTAATAATAAAAAAGTGATTTTTGTTTTCATGATTTTTTTTTAGATTGGTTTATATATTTAATTTATTCATTTTAATTATACTATTTTCATTAAAAGCTTCGGCTTTACTATTTGGTCTATTTTCTTGAATTTACTTTGAAGTTAAATTATAATTTAATTTTTGAATCGCCTCTTCTTTATTCCAATAAATCGCTTCAACAATTTCTTTTCCGTTTTCATCGATATAACCAAAAGCATCAGCAACATTTTTAATCATTGCGTATTTTTTTCCATCTTTTTGAATTTCAAAATCATAAATTTTAGAATAGATGGCTTCCACAACTTCTTTTCCACTCGTATCTATAAAACCATAAGTGTTAGCCACTGTTTTCACTAATGCCCAATCTTGATGTTGAGCATTAAATTGATACACTTTTTTGTAATGTGAAGTTGAATTTTGAGCAAAACAGTTTATTGTCAAAAATAACACTAATGTAAATCCTATACTTTTCATAATTAGTAATTTATAATTTATAATTTATAATTTAAAATTTTCTCTTTCATTTCTTCTGAAAAAGGTTCGGCTTTGATGTTATTTCTGTCTTCTTGAATTTTTACGTTTACAAGAGTTACTTCGCCTTCTAGGACGGTTTTTTCAGATTCATTTACAAACTGAAAACCGCAAAGAACTGAGGAGTTTTTTAACTCTTTTACCCAAAGTTTTTTAGTTAATATTTCGCCCAATCGTGCTGCATTTTTGAATTGAATTTTGAGGTCAACTGTTGGAATTCCGTTTGTATCGTGCATTTTTGAAAAAGGACGGTCGAGTGCTTCTTCAAACCAATCTTCGACTAGACAATTGAGCATTTCTAGAAATCGGGGATAGAAGACGATTCCAGCATAATCGATATGTTGGAAGCGGATTTTTTCTTGTTTTATAAATTGTTGTGTCATATTGTTACTGATGTAAATAAATAAAAAATTATTTTTGAATAATCACTTGCCATTGTGATGGTTTAGCCCCGTCCCGACGCTTCGGGAGAGCCGATATCCTCCCGTCCCGACGGTTCGGGACCGGAGGGCAAGGGAGATAAAGGCGAGAGCGGGAATAGCTTCTGAAAAAATTAGAAAACATTGGCACTTGCTTTGTTCCAAAAATAGCGTAAATCTGGAGGTACGGTGTCTGGATTTAAAAGACAACCGGGCTCTAATTCGGGAAATATTTGTGCAAACGTTTCTACTTTATTTCGGTCGATACGGGTTGTTACCACATCACGGGTAACATGGTCGGGGTGATTGATGCCTGCTGATGCCATTAAATCCATAGCGCTTTTTACGGTTTCGTGCTGAAAACGTGCAACACGAACGCTTTTTTCTTGAGGAACAAGTCCCTGAGTTAATTTTGGATTTTGAGTAGCAACCCCTGTTGGGCATGAGTTGGAATGGCATTCGAGCGCTTGTATGCAGCCTAGGGCAAACATCATACCGCGAGCAGAGTTACACAAATCGGCACCAATGGAAAGATTTCTGATGATATCGAAACCTGTAATTACTTTTCCGCTGGCAATAATTTTTATTTGGTCTTTGATTCCGAAACCGTTTAAGGCGTCGTAAACAAAGGCAATTGCGTCGCGAAGTGGCATTCCGACGTGATCTGAATATTCTTGTGGTGCAGCACCAGTACCTCCTTCGCCGCCATCTACAGTAATGAAATCGAGGTAGGTTTGGGTTTGAACCATGGCTTTGCAAATGGATAAAAATTCGGATTTATTGCCAATACAAATTTTGATTCCGATAGGTTTACCTCCAGAACCTTTGCGGAGTAATTGGATAAAATCCATAAGTTCCAAAGGGTTGGAAAAAGCAGAATGAGTAGGAGGAGAGATGATGTCCATTCCTTTGGAAACGAGTCGAATAGCAGCGATTTCGTCGGTTACTTTTTCTTTAGGTAAAATTCCGCCGTGACCAGGTTTTGCGCCTTGGGAGAATTTGATTTCGATCATTTTAACGTTGTCAAGGGTGGCTCTTTTAACATATTCATCATAATTAAATTTACCATCTTCCGTGCGGCAACTGAAATATCCTGTACCAATATTCCAAACTACATCACCACCTTCAAGATGGTAGGGTGAAAGTCCACCTTCGCCTGTATTGTGAAAAAAACCACCTTGTTTTGCTCCGTTATTTAATGCTAAAATGGCGTTTTTGCTTAAAGAGCCAAAACTCATTGCGCTGATATTGAACAAACTAGCTTGGTAGGGTTTGGTGCATTGCGAAGAGCCAATAGTTACTTTTGGGTTTTCGTTTACTTGTGAAAAAGAAATAGCTTTGATGCTGTGATTGATCCATTCGTAACCGTCTTTGTAAACATCCAATTGGGTTCCGAAAGGCATGGAGTCGGTTTCTTTTTTGCTTCGTTGATATACAATACTTCGTTGTAATCTATTGAAAGGTTTTCCATCAAGATCGGTTTCGATGAAATATTGACGCATTTCGGGACCGATACTTTCAAGTAAATACCTCATTCTGCCTAGAAGTGGGAAATTTCTTCTAATTGTTTTTTGGGATTGAAACATGTCGTATAAACCCATTAAAATCAAAGGGATAAAAATTAGTAGTAAAAAACTAAATTTCCAATTGATGAATATCAATATTCCTGTTAGTGATAGAATGGTAATGCTAATAACTAAAAATGCTTTTCTCATAAATTAGTTTATTAATTGTTTGATTATTAGTCCAGTAATTATTGTCATGCCGTAGCTTATCATGGTTCCGAGTAATACATATTCGCTGTTTATATCTTCGTTTTTGGCAGAAAACCGAATGATACTTTTTCCTGTTATCAAAAAACCAATAGCACCATATTCAGCAAGAAGCACAAAAGTTAGAATGATTAAGCGTTCAAAAATACCTATTAAAAAGCCATTTTTATCGGTTTTTATTTTTTTATTGTTGGTGTTTTGTAATCGTTTAGTCACCATTCCGATGAAAAAACCAAAAGGAGTTGTAACTAGTAAAAAGCCTAGCAAAATTAGACTTATTTTGTAATTTTGGAATGGAATTAAAAGTGTTTTTGCTACAGAATTTACATTATCAAAATAAATACACCAAACCAAAATTATTATCAAAACATGTGCTATTTGATCCAGCAGAAAAACAATTGGTTTTGAAAGTTTTGTTTTATTAAGTTCTAATTTTCCACCATCTATTAAATAATGTAAAATAGTGATAATTAAAGATATATATAAATTAAAGCTGAACAAAAAGGTAGTAATAAATACAATAAACACGTGTAAAAACATTTCTTTTGACAGCCATTTTTTATTTTCAACCATTTTTTTGGTTTGAAATAAAAAGTCCGCTAATAGGTGTGCAATGATTAACTTTATTAAGAAAATCACTTGTATTTCTGTAAAAAGATATACTTTATTCATGTGCATATTTCTTTTCAAAATAATCTAAATATTTGGAAATAGCAAACCAGTTTCCAGCATTAGAGTGTTGATTTATAGTTGATTGAGCAAGATTAATTTTTTTTGCAATTGCTTCTTCTTTGTATCCACAAATTTTGTAAAACAAAACTTTTGATTGAATAGGAGTAATGCTGTCAATGATTACATTTAAAAGTAAACTTTCAATTCTAAAAGCATCCGAATTAGCATCATTAGCATCAATAATGAATGATTGTTTTAATGATTTTAAATTGTCAAGATTTCTGCCTGAAATTCGATAGGCTTCGCCATCAGAAGTAACAATTTGATTTTGATTCCATTCGTTTTTGCCAATGCCTAATGAAATTCTAACATCATAGGATTTTTTAGATTCTTTTTCAAAACTTTTTACCCAGAATTTTATCAATAAAATAATTTTTAAACTATCTCTAAAGTTTAAAACCTTTACTTGAAATGCATCGCCTCTATACCACTCATATTCAATGGGTATTGTTTTTTTTATTCGTTCCAATCCATCATTGAACTTAGAAAAGAGTACGGTTCTTAAATCATACTCAATTTCAGTAGAATCGATGATGTCAGCCGTAATAATACCTATATTTTCGTCTTCTATTTTCATTATGCTCCTTATTTTAATAATGCAAATATACTATAATTATCGTGTCTGGAACCGATAATTTGAAATTATCGTGTCTAGAGCCGATAATTAAGGATTATCGTGTCTAGAACCGATAATTTGGCGCTATTTTAATTTGAATCGTTGAATTTTACCTGTTTCGGTTTTTGGCAAACTTGTAACAAAGTTAATTACTCTTGGATATTTATACGGTGCTGCTGTGTTTTTAAACCAATTTTGAATCTGAATTTTTAATGATTCATCTGCTATTTCTTGTTCTTTTAAAACAATATGCGCACAAACCAACATTCCTCGTTCTTCATCAGGTAAACCCACAACGGCACATTCCAAAATAGCTTCATGAGTTAAAAGTACAGATTCCACTTCAATTGCTGCAATATTATAGCCTGAAGAAATAATCATATCATCGCCACGTGCCACAAAATGGAAATACCCTTCTTCATCTTGTCGGAAAATATCGCCTGTAATGTTCCAGCCGTTTTCAACATATTCCTTTTGTTTTTCTTCTCGATTTAAGTATTTACAACCCGTAATCCCTCGAACAGCAAGTCTTCCTGCTTCATTTCTTGGTAAATCGTTGCCTTCTTTGTCTATAATTTTAGCTTCGTAACCCGTAATGGCTTTTCCTGTTGCACCTGGTTTCATGTTTTCTTCATTTGATGAAATAAAAATATGTAGCATTTCGGTAGCGCCAATGCCATCAATAATTTTTAATCCTGTGGCATCGTACCAATCTTGCCAAACTTTCAACGGTAACGTTTCACCTGCCGAAACACATTTTCGTAAACTCGAAATATCGTACTCTTGAATTTTAGTGGTAATCACTCGCCAAGCGGTTGGAGCAGTAAAACAAATCGTGATTTTATAATCTTGAATGGCTTGTAACAACACATCAGGACTTGGTTTTTCGATTAAAAAAGTGGAAGCACCAACATACATCGGAAACAACACCAATCCGCCCAAACCAAAGGTAAAACCAAGTGGCGGACTTCCAATAAAAATATCAGTTGAAGTAGGTTGTAATGAATACTTTGGAAAGGATTCGCAAATATTTAGAATATCTTTATGAAAATGAGCTGTCATTTTGGGTAAACCCGTAGTTCCAGAAGTAAAGCCAATAAGTGCAACCGAATCTGCTTTTGAATGATAATTTTCAAAAGTTTTTGGTTTGGATTCCATTAAATTTTCTAAATCAGAATTTCTGTAGAAACTTACTTTTTTTAGAAAATCAGAAGTTACTAAATTTATCTCTTCAGCTAAATCGCTATCGCATAACGCATGAGAAATTTCAGCACAATCTATTATGGTATTCAACTCTTTGGAACGTAATAAAGGCATAGTGGCCACTACAATTCCGCCTGCTTTTAAAACGGCAAACCAACAGGCAACCATCATTGGGTTGTTTGCCGAACGCAATAAGACACGATTTCCGGATTGTAAACCTAAATCTTCGACTAAAACATGTGCAATTTGATTGGCTTTTTCATACAAATCTTGATACGTCCACGTTTCTTCAAAGGTTCGTATGCAAATAGTATTTCCTCGATCTTCTTGGATGTGATTGTCAAGTAATTTATCGACGCAATTAAGCATATCAATTTCGTATAAACCCTTAAAATAATTGGGCTGTAAATCGATACTTGGTAATAAGTTGTGTGCGAAATTATCTTTGTAATGTTTCATGAATTATTCTTTTAATTTTTGAATAATTGAATTGTTTGTAATTGATTTTATTTGAGTAATTGCAATTTGATTAAGTCTTAATAATCTATCTTTTTGAGAAACTTCCATTCTGATAAACTCTGCATTTAAACTTTCAATATTTGCTAAAACTAATAATTGTTCTATTGTTGCTACGTCTCTAATGTTTCCTTCTGTATTTGGATT
>CANLLR010000062.1 GCA_947491985.1 Flavobacteriaceae bacterium
ATATACCCTTTACGTTTGATTTAACTGCTGGAGACGTTACTGATTTAACTATATCGACTTATCCAACTCCCAATAATAATACTCCATTCCCTGTTACACCACAAACGGTGACCAATTTGTTCGATGTTTCAGGTACAGATAATAGTGCAAATACCATTAATCGTTTTTGGCAAATAGATAAATCGGGAGCTTCTGGAACTGCAAATTTAACCTTTACTTATGGGGACAATGAATGGGATTCATCTGAATTACCTAATTACGAAGCACAACGTTGGAGCCCATCTTTTTGGCAAGCTGCGACTGGGAGTCAATTACAAAATACGGCAACAAACTCAGTATTTGTGCCAGGCATTACAACATTTTCTCCTTGGACTTTGGCATCTAAACTATTGCCTTTACCAATCGAATTAATTGATTTTTATGCTACAAAAAATAATGATGTAAATGATGTTTTTTGGAAAGTAGGTTCTGAAGAAAATGTTATGTATTATACAATTGATAAAAGTAATAATGGTATTGATTTCAAAGAATTAACAACTGTTTTTGTTAGTAGTAACTCTCAAACTAAAACTTATAATGTAGTTGATCAAGAACCATTTACCGACATTACTTACTATAGACTAGGAACCAAAGAAAAAAACGGGAAAGATTACTTTTATAAAATTATTTCAGTTAATGAAAAATCTGATGATTGGAAGTGCAATCATTACCAGCAAGAACAAAATTTAGTAATTGAATTTAAAAATTCAGTTCCAAAACATAGCTCTATCAGTTTGTTTGATTTATCAGGTAAATTGCTAGCTGAAGAAGAAGTTAAGAATTCTCAAACTAAAATTAATGTTCAAAATTTCACGGAAGGAATTTACTTCGTAAGGATAACGACCCCATATAAAACCGAAAATTTTAAAATTATTATCATAAAATAACAACTTCTAAATTGCAATCAACAATAATTCGTAATTTAGAGAAATTGCATTAACAACCAAAAAATGAAATATCTTAAACTAATTTTACCTGTCATATTTTTTTATTGTCAGTTGCAGTCACAAACATTAATAATGAATGAGGTTTCTAATGGTCCTGCCGGAAATCAAGAATACGTTGAGCTAGTTGTCGTAAGTAATGCAGTAACATATACTTGTACCAATTTAACCCCCCCTTGTATTGATATTAGAGGTTGGATATTTGATGATAATAGTGGTTATCATGGAACTGGTGGGGTAGCATCTGGAGCTGTGCGTTTTTCTCAAAATCCAATGTGGGCTTGTGTCCCATTAGGCACTATCATTTTAATTTATAATAATGGGGATAGAAATCCAGCCATACCACCGGATGATTTATCAATGGCAGATGGGAATTGTACCATAATAGCCCCTGTAAATAGTACTTTATTCGAATCAAATGTGACTACTCCTGGGGCAATTGCTTGTTCTTATCCAGCAACTGGTTGGACGCCCGGAGGAAACTGGAATACTACATTATTAGCAAATGCTGGAGATTGCGCAAGAATTGTAGATTTAAATGGATGTGAAGTTTTTTCGGTTTGTTGGGTTTCTAATAATTTAAATAATTTAATATATTTTAATTCTGGAGGTTTAACAGGCTCACAAAACGTTTGGTATTTTAATGGTGGTAATCCAACCGTTCAGGCAAATTGGTCAGAAGGCAGCGCCTCGCCATCTCCAGCTGATCAAACTCCTGGGGCTCCAAATAATGCTTTGAATGCGGCGTATATTGCACAGTTTAACAATGGCTGTATGCCTATTACACCGTTAGCTATTTCTACACCTACACTTGTAAATGCTAGTTGTTTATGTGATGGTTCGGCAACAGTTAATGCATCGGGATCTATTGGTGGATATACATATGCTTGGTATGATTCAAATGCGTTGCCAATTGGTCAAACCTCTTCTACAGCAAATGGTTTATGTGCTGGGGATTATAAAGTTGTTGCTACATCTTACATAGGTTGCAAGGATTCTATAAATGTAACGATTTTACCATCTGGAGCAACTCCGACTGTAAACATCAATAATCAAACACTTTGTGTAGGAAATTCAGTTGTATTGACAGCTACACCTTCTGCTATTGGTGGAAGCTATTTATGGTCACCGGGAGGTCAAACAACTCAAACAATTTCAGTAAGCCCTGCTAATACGGCTACTTATTCAGTTACCTACTCAGTAGTAACATGCATAGTTACTAATAGTGCTGTTGTTTCGGTAAATCCATTACCTGTTATTGCAATAACAACTTCATCACCGGTAATATGTTCAAGCGGTCAAACAGCTAGTTTATCTTTATCAGGAAGTGCAGGAACTTATTCATGGAGTAATGGTGACAATTCATCTTCAACAACAATTAATGCTCCGGGTGTTTATACAGCAACAGTGAGTACTCCAAGTTGCGGCAGCGCATCAACTTCAATTACAATTGGAACAAGTCCTTTACCAACTATTTCAATTTCAGTGCCAACTACAACCCTTTGTGCAGGAAGTGCGCTAACATTTACAGCAAACTCAAGTGATGCAAATTATTTATGGGATGGTGGCGCAACAACACAAACCCTTAGTGTTAATACTACTTCAATAGTAGTTACAACAACTAATGCTTGCGGAAGTGCTCAGGCATCTCAAACCGTAAATATTGTTCCTATTCCAACAGTAACTTTAAGTTCAAATGCAATTTCATTATGTTCTGGCCAAAGTGCCACAGTGCAGGCAAATGCAAATACTCCCGTTACTTATACATGGAGTAGTGGGGTTAATACAAATACGGTTTCTTTAAATACTGCTGGAATTTATACAGTAGATGCATCTAATTTATGTGGAACTAGTTCAGCTACCGTAAATGTTACTGTTAATGCAGTTCCAACGCTTTCAGTTTCATCTTCGTCTCCATCAATCTGCGCAAGCGGCCAAACAGCTAGTTTGTCTTTATCAGGAAGTACTGGAACTTATTCATGGAGTAACGGTGGCAGCTCATCGTCTACAACTATTAATGCACCTGGTGTTTATACCGCAGCAGTTAGCACCCCAAGTTGCGGCAGCGCATCAACTACAGTAACTATTGGAACAAGCCCTTTGCCAACGGTTTCAATTTCAGTGCCAACTACAACCCTTTGTGCAGGAAGTGCGCTAACATTTACAGCAAACTCAAGTGATGCAAATTATTTATGGACCGGTGGTGCAACTACTCAAACCGTTAGTGCAAGTAGTTCTCCAATAGTGGTTACAACAACTAATGCTTGTGGAAATGCTCAGGCATCTCAAACTATTACTATTATTCCTATTCCCACAGTAACATTAAGCGCAAATTCTTTTTCCTTGTGCGCAGGTCAAAGTGCCACAGTTCAGGCAAATGTAAATACTCCAGTTACTTACACTTGGAGTAGTGGGGTTAATACAAATACGGTTTCTTTAAATGCAGCCGGTGTTTATACCGTTGATGTTTCTAATGCTTGTGGAGTGGCCAATGCAACTGTTGATGTCACAATTAGTGCTTTGCCAAACATTGCGGCATCTGCAACTCAAACATTGTTGTGTTCGGGACAAACAAGTGTATTATCTCTGACAGGTAGTGTTGGAACAATTTTATGGAGTAATGGAGCAACAACTGCCACCACATCTGTTACGAATGCTGGTGTTTATACAGGCATTGTTACAACAAGTTGTGGATTTGCTGCAAGTTCTGTAACTATTGCAACACAGGTAACTCCAACAATTGCTATTTCTGCTTCTGCACCTACCATCTGCTCGGGTCAAACATCAACTTTAACAGCGATTAGTAATGTTACTAATTACTCATGGAGTAATGGAAGTTTTAATAATACCACAGTTGTAAATACGTCCGGAATTGTTACCGTGAGTGTTTCAAATAATTGCGGTGTAGCAACAGAATCGATAAATATTACATCTGGAACTTTGCCTGTATTAACTATAACTCCAAGTTCAACTTTAATTTGTCCAAACGAAACAGCTACTTTAACGGTGGCTGGAGGTTCAGCGCCTTATACTTGGTCAAATAGTTCTAACACAGGTAATACAGTTATTACAAATGCTGGTACCGTTACTGTTTCAAGTACAAATGCTTGCGGTACATCTACAGCCATATCAGTAGTTAATGAAACTACTATAAATGCTAATTTTAGTGCAAATCCAACAAGTGGAACAGTTCCATTAGTGGTTAGTTTTACAAATAATAGTTCAGGTGCAAATTCATTTTCTTGGAATTTCGGCAATGGAAATTCAGCTACAACTCAAAATGTAAATTCACAAACGTATTCTGCAGTTGGCGTTTATACTGTTGATTTAACAGCAATTAACGGCCTATGCACTGATAATTATAGTTTAATAATTAGTGTCTTAAATGAAGAAGCAACTCTAATTATTCCAAATGTATTTACTCCAAATGGTGATAATAGCAATGATGTGTTTAAAGTAACGGGTAAAAATATAATTGAATTTAATTGTACTATTTTTAATCGCTGGGGCTTACAGCTTTATTATTGGGACGATATTAGAAATGGTTGGGATGGAACTACTGATAATACATTGGTGCCAGACGGAACGTATTTTTACATAATTAATGCAAAAGATCTTGATTACAAAGAAATAAAAAAGCAGGGCTTTTTGCAGTTATTTCAATAAAGGCAATTTAATTTCGTTACCACATCTGAAATTATTTTTCGGGCATTTAGTATATCCATGCAAGCCACAAGGCTTACAATTTAAATCACTTACTTCAATAATGGTTGAATTGTAAGATAATGGAAAGAATCCGTACGAAGGAACTGTTGAACAAAAAAATGCCGTTGTAGGCGCATTAACTGAAGATGCTAAATGTAATGGTCCACTGTCATTAACATAATTCATTTTGGCATGCTTCATTAACTCACATGATTCTAAAAGTGATAATTCGCCTGCTAAAATTCGAATAGTTGAGTGAGTAGTTTTGTTTAGTATCTCTTCACATAGAACTTTATCACCAGCGCCGCCTAGCAAATAAATAGTTACTTCTTTCGGAATTGAATTACATAATTCAATCCATTTATTTATTGGTAATTGTTTAGTAATCCATACAGATGAAGGAGCCATACATACAAATGGCGTTTCAACATATTTTTCAATTTTCGAAAATTGCTTGAAAGTAGGATATAGTTTTGGTTTAGTTACAGTTTTATCAGTGATGGATTCTATTAAATCATTATAACGTTCTACTTCATGCCTACGATCTCCAATTTTATGTTTTGATTTATTGTCAAATAGAAATGAAAATGGATTCTTGTCGTAACCTGAAGTATACCTTGCTTTTGAAAAGGCTGTTAAAAAACCTGAACTTGCAAATCGATGCAAATTAATAACAGTATCGAATTTTTGTTTTCTTATTGTTTTTAATAAGTGAAATAAACTTTTGTATTTACCTTCTTGTTTATTCCAAACCAAGGTTTGATTTAAAAAAGGATGTTCATTGAATAATGATTCGTTGCCTTTTCTCACTAAAATTGATATTTTAGCTTGAGGAAAAAATGAATGTAGTTTTTCTACAACTGATGAGGCTAAAATAGCGTCGCCAATAAAAGCTGTTTGAATAATAAGTATGTTTTTATGTGTTACCAAAATTAAACTGCAACATTATGCTCTCTTAAAGCATCATTTAGCGATGTTTTTAAATCGGTGCTTGCTTTACGTTTTCCAATAATTAATGCGCAAGGCACTTGGTATTCTCCTGCAGTAAATTGTTTTGTATATGAGCCAGGAATAACAACACTTCTTTCAGGAACATATCCTTTTGTTTCTATCGGTGTATCACCAGTAACATCAATAATTTTGGTAGACATGGTTAAACAAACATTTGCACCTAAAACAGCTTCCTTACCAACACGAACACCTTCTACAACAATGCAACGAGAGCCAATAAAACATCCATCTTCAATAATTACTGGAGCAGCTTGCACTGGCTCCAATACGCCACCAATACCAACCCCACCGCTTAAGTGAACATGTTTTCCAATTTGAGCACAACTGCCAACAGTTGCCCACGTATCAATCATAGTTCCTTCATCCACAAAAGCACCAATGTTCACAAAACTGGGCATCATAATTACACCTTTTGAAATAAAACTGCCATAACGTGCAATAGAACCAGGAACTGTTCTTACGTCAGCTTCTGCAAAATTTGTTTTTAATTTCATTTTATCATGAAATTCAAATGGACCTAATTCAATAGTTTCCATCTGTTGAATTGGGAAATATAATATTACCGCTTTCTTTATCCAATCATTAACTTTCCAAGTCCCATCAGATATAGGTTCAGCAACTCTTAATATTCCTTTATCTAAATTCTCTATAATTTGTCGAATAATATCTTTATTAGAAGGTAGATTTAATAAATCTCGGTTGTCCCAGATAGATTCAATAATTGACTGCATAAAAAATCGTTTAAAATTCTTTGCAATTTAAGTAAAATAAGTATATTTGCACTCCAATTTTTTGGATTGGTTGTGTAGCTCAACTGGATAGAGCATCTCACTACGGATGAGAAGGTTTGGGGTTCGAATCCCTACACGATCACAGATAAAACCCTTTGTATTCAGAGGGTTTTGTTTTTAATAAATAGTGAGAGTATCCGCCAGCTGTCGGAATCGGATTCATATCCGCTGGCTAGCGGACGGGAGTTCAAAGTTCTTTAAAATATAAATATTTGGTGAGGTAGCTCAGTTGGTTAGAGAATCGGATTCATATCCGCTAGCTAGCGGACAGGAGTTCAAAGTTCTTTAAAATATAAATATTTGGTGAGGTAGCTCAGTTGGTTAGAGCATCGGATTCATAACCCGAAGGTCACGAGTTCAAATCTCGTT
>CANLLR010000063.1 GCA_947491985.1 Flavobacteriaceae bacterium
GTTACTTATACAGTAGATTCAGGAATTAATCAATTTTTGGTTTTAGATTCCTCAGGAAATGCAACCTTATCAACTGGAAATTTAACTACTAACACAATATATAGTTTAGTAAGTGTTCTGAATCCTATTACAAATTGTTCGCAAACACAAACTGGAACAGTTACAATTACTATTAATTCATTACCAACAGTTACTATTTCAGGAACAACTGCTGTATGTTCTGGCTCTGGAACTCCAATTTCATTTAATGGAACCCCAAATGCTATCGTTACTTATACTGTTAATTCAGGAGTTAATCAAACCATACTTCTAGATGTATTTGGCCAGGCAACCTTACCATCAGGAAATTTAATAGCCAATTCAGATTATAGTTTGGTAAGCATAGTTGATTCAAATTCATGTTCACAAATACAAACTGGAAATGCCTCAATAAGTGTTGATGCACTACCAACTATTACTATTTCTGGAACTGGATCAATTTGTTCAGGAACTGGAACATCAATTCTTTTTAATGGAACACCAAACGTAATTGTTACTTATACGATAAATTCAGGAACCAATCAAACAGTAAGTTTAGATGCTTCTGGAAATGCATCTTTACCAACTGGAAATTTAACATCTGATGCAATCTATAGTTTAGTTAGTGTTCAAGATTTAAGCACGACTTGTTTTCAAACTCAATTTGGAACAGCGAATGTAAAAGTTATTTCTTTACCTACTGCTACTATTTCTGGTTCAACCACTATTTGTTTAGGAACTAGCACTACAATGCAGTTTAGTGGAACTCCTAACGCTACTGTTACATATACTATTAATTCAGGAATAAATCAAACCGTAATTTTAGATGCAACTGGAAATGCAATAGTATCAACTGGAAATTTAATTGCCGCAACTGATTATAGTTTAGTAGGTGTAGAAGATTCAACTAAAACTTGTTCACAAACACTATCAGGAACAGCCACAATAAGTATAAATTCATTACCAACAGTTACAATTTCTACTTCATCACCAATTTGTACAGGTTCAGCATCGACAGTTCAGTTTAATGGTACTCCAAATGCAATAGTTACTTATGGAGTAAATTCTGGAACCAATCAAACTATTAACTTAGATACATTAGGGCAAGCATCTTTATCAACTGGAAATTTAATTTCTAATACCATTTATATACTAGTAAGTGTTTCAGATTCTGTTACTTCTTGTTCTCAATTACAATCAGGATCAGCGCCTATAACTGTAACACCGTTACCAATTGCAACTATCTCTGGAACAACTTCAATTTGCTCTGGAGCTTCAACTTTAATTTCTTTTAATGGAACTCCTAATGCAACGGTAACGTATACAATAGATTCAGGAACTAATCAAATTATAGTTTTAGATTCAACAGGAAAAGCTACTTTACCAACTGGAAATCTAACTTCAAACACTATTTATAGTTTAGTAAGTGTATCAGATACAACTACAACATGTTTGCAACTTCAGACAGGAACTGCAACTATTAGTATTAATGCTGCTCCAGATGTAATACCTGCAACAATTTCTCAGTCTATTTGCTCAGGTCAATCATCAGGAGTTTTATTAACAAGTACTACATTAGGAACTATTTTTAATTGGACTGTAATTGAATCGGGTGTAACAGGAGCATCTTTAGGAACAGGAAATAATGTTTCTCAAGTTCTTAACACTACTTCTCCAATTAATGTAGGTACAGCAGAGTACACAGTTACCCCAACAGCAAACGGATGCTCAGGATTACCGGTTGTAATTACAGTTTCTGTTTCACCAACGCCTGCAGCAGTTGCAACTCCTGATAAAGATGTTATTTGTTCTGGGGAAACAACGGCTGTAGCTTTAACAAGCGGTAATACACAAACCACCTTTAGCTGGAATGCCATTCAAAATAATGTTACAGGTGGAATTCAAGATTCTGGAAACACAATAGCACAAGTATTACAAACTTCTTTAAACAATTTTGGAGAAGCTGTTTATGCCATAACTCCAAGTTTAAATGGTTGTGCTGGATCAACAATTTCAGTACCAATAACTGTAAATCCTATGCCAAATGTTTCAACAAATGTTTTTAATAATCCAATATGTTCGGGAACTGCAACAAATATTGAATTAATAAGTAATGTTCCTGGTGCTACTTTTTCTTGGTCTGTGGCACAAACTAATGTAATTGGAGCAGTATCAGGAAATGGTATTTCTATAGCGCAAATTATCGAAAATACTGGAATTAATATTGGAATTGCAGAATATACAATTACCCCGCAAATTAATTCATGTATTGGAAATCCAGTTATTGTACCGATTCAAGTTAATCCAACTCCAGAAGTATTCGGACCATCCTCAACTACAATTTGTAGTGGTGATTCTCCTAAAATTAGTTTAATTCCACTAATTATTGGAACTTCATTTACTTGGACTCATTTGTCTAATAAAGTTACTGGAGCATCCGATGGGAATGGAGATGAAATTGATCAAATTTTAGTAGCAGAAAATAGTCTAGGAAAAGTAGAATATACTGTAACTCCATCATTTAGAGATTGTTCAGGAAGACCAATTGTAATTACTGTTGATGTAAATCCAGCACCAAGTGTAATTCTTGAAAGTGGTGTTTTATGTTTAGAAGTAGATGGGACTTTAAAGAATAGCTTAATTTTAGATACTAATTTGAGTACTAATTCATACGATTTTGAATGGTTTTTTAACAACTCTATTTCACCAATTTCTGGAGCAACAGGTAGCACTTTTGAAGCGAAAGAATTGGGAGATTATTATGTAAATGTAAGATTTGAATCAACCGGATGTTCTATTAAATCAAACACTTCAACTGTCACAGAAGTAAATCCGACGAATTCATTTGATGTGATAGTATCTGATGCATTTACTGAAGTTGCTTCAATTACTGTGACAGGTCAAAATGCAATTACAACATATTTGTATCAAATTGATGATGGAGCACTACAAACTTCAAATGTTTTTAGCGGAATAGGAGCAGGGAATTACACTATAAGAATAACAGATTCTGATGGTTGTACTGATTATAGTAAAGATGTATTAGTAATTGATTATCCTAAATATTTTACCCCAAACGGAGACGGATTTAATGATACATGGAATATTAAAGGATTAAGTGATCAAAGCAACACGAAACTTTTAATTTATGATCGTTACGGAAAATTATTAAAACAAATTAGTCCAAAAGGACAAGGTTGGGACGGAACATATAATGGAGTCCAATTACCCGCTACTGATTATTGGTTTACTGTTGATTATGTAGAACCTAATAATGATCTTAATAAACTATTTAAAGCTCATTTTAGTTTAAAACGCTAAAATCAAAATTCATAATACTGAAAATGCTTCCATTTTTGGAAGCTTTTTTATTTTAATAGATTACGAATAGTATTATTACTATAACTATTTTTATATTTGATAATTAGAAATATTAAATATAGGTTTCAAAATGAGTAATAAATCTACAAAAGGCATTTGGAAAGTAATCTCTGCTTCCTCAATGGGCACTATGATTGAGTGGTATGATTTCTACATTTTCGGAAGTTTAGCAGTGGTTATTTCAACTAAATTTTTTCCTTCCGATAACCCTACAGCAGCTTTTTTATCAACATTGGCAACATTCGCGGCAGGATTTGTTGTTCGACCGTTTGGTGCACTCTTCTTTGGTAGATTAGGAGATATTATAGGTAGAAAATATACTTTCATGGCTACATTATTGTTAATGGGTGGAGCAACATTCTTAATAGGTTGTGTTCCAAGTTACGAAACCATTGGTTTTTTTGCACCACTATTAGTATTGATTCTTCGGTTACTTCAAGGTTTAGCATTAGGCGGTGAATATGGTGGTGCTGCAACTTATGTAGCTGAACATGCTCCAGTAGGAGAACGAGGATATTGGACTTCTTGGATACAAACCACTGCAACAGTCGGATTATTTATTTCTTTGATGGTTATATTAGCTACAAAAAATGCACTTAGTCCTGAAGAATTTGATAACTGGGGCTGGAGAGTTCCGTTTTGGATTTCAATAGTTATGGTATTTGTTTCCTATTTGATTAGAAAAAACATGGATGAATCTCCAGTTTTTGCTAAAGCTAAAAAGGAAGGAACAACAAGTTCAAATCCTTTAAAAGACAGTTTCGGAAATAAGTACAATCTAAAATTTGTTTTGCTAGCATTATTTGGAGCTACAATGGGGCAGGGAGTAGTTTGGTATACAGGCCAATTTTATGCGATGAATTTTATGAAAACCGTAATGGCTATAGATTCATCGCAAGTAGATGAATTATTAGGAATAGCATTAGTATTAGGAACACCCTTTTTTATTTTTTTTGGATGGCTTAGCGATAAAATTGGAAGAAAGTACATCATGATGGGAGGAATGTTATTGGCTATTTTATTGTATCGACCAATATACAAAACAATGTATCAGACTACTTTACTGAGCAATAAAGTAGAAATTTCAGAAAAAACCAAAACCATAGTTGAACTAAAAAAGAATAAAGAGCATGCTTTAGATTCAATTTTTACTTTAAGTAAAGAGTTTACAGATGGAACGGTATACCACGAAATAAAAACAGTAACCTTAAATAAAGAAAAATCTAATACAGAAATAAAATCAACAATTACCATTAATTCAAACGACAAATGGCTATTAGTGTTTATGGTTTTTATTCAAGTTCTATTTGTTGCCATGGTTTACGGACCTATAGCCGCTTTCTTAGTTGAAATGTTTCCAGTAAAAATACGTTACACTTCGATGTCATTGCCTTATCACGTTGGAAACGGAATTTTTGGGGGATTGTTACCTGCAATTTCTACCTATTTAGTGATAAATGGTAAAGAATCAGGATATGCTGAATACTATTTAGAGGGATTATGGTATCCAATAATCATAGCGTCAGTTTGCTTTATAATTGGGATGATTTATATAGATAATTCAAATAAAAACAAACATATTTAAAATGCAATGAATCAGATAAAAAGAATTTTAGGAATGATTTGGATAGGATTAGCAATTGCTTCTGCTTACTTTTGTATCTTTATTTTTGGATTACCAAAATTTTTATCTGGTAAACAAGAAGATTTAGTTTTCGGGATAATTATACTATTTATATTAACACCATTAATTGTATTGGGATTAGGTATATTTGGTTATTATTCTTTAATGGGAGAATACGATTCATCAAAAAAGAAATAAAAATAGAATTACTATGAGTTATTACAAAATTGACAATTTAGAGCAATACTTCAAGCATTACAATAAATCGATTCGTGAGCCAAGAAAATTTTGGGGTAAGATAGCTGAAGAAAATTTTACTTGGTATCAACAATGGGATAAAGTGGTCGAGTTTAATATGGCTGAGGCGGAAATAAAATGGTTTACCGAAGCTAAAGTAAATATTGTTAAAAACTGTATCGACAGACATTTGGCAAGGAGAGGTACTAAAACTGCAATTATTTTTGAACCAAATGATCCTAAAGAGCAAGCGCAACACATTACCTATAATGAATTGCACCAAAAGGTGTCTAAAATGGCTAATGTTCTAAGAGAGCAAGGCGTTAAAAAAGGAGATCGAGTATGTATTTATTTACCAATGATACCTGAGTTGGCAGTTTCTGTTTTGGCTTGTGCCAGAATAGGAGCCATACATTCGGTGGTTTTTGCTGGATTTTCTGCATCGGCAGTAGCTGCAAGAATTAACGATTGCGAATGTGAGATGGTAATTACTTCTGACGGTGGATATCGAGGCAATAAAACTATCGATTTAAAAGGTATCATTGATGAAGCATTAGATAAAAGTCCTTGTGTAAAAAAAGTTTTAGTTGTAAAAAGAACTAATACTTCAATAAATATGAAATCAGGACGTGACCAATGGCTACAACCACTTTTAGATGAAGCTACAGATAATAATGTGGCTGAAATCATGGATGCAGAAGATCCGTTATTTATTCTATATACTTCTGGTTCTACTGGTAAACCCAAAGGCATGGTGCATACCACAGCTGGGTATATGGTTTACAGCGCATATACATTTAAAAATGTTTTTAATTATGAAGAGAATGATGTTTTTTGGTGTACAGCCGATATAGGTTGGATAACTGGACATTCCTATATTTTATACGGTCCACTACTAAACGGAGCAACTACAGTAATTTTTGAAGGAGTTCCTTCTTATCCTGATTTCAG
>CANLLR010000064.1 GCA_947491985.1 Flavobacteriaceae bacterium
TGTTCAAGAATTACCAGACGATCAAAAAGAAGTATTAATGATGCGTTTGTACCAAGATTTAAGTTTTAATGAAATTGCTGAACTGACTAATGTGAGCATCAATACTGCTCTCGGACGTATGCGTTACGCTATCTTAAACCTGCGAAAAATTATCGAAAAAAATCAAATAATTTTAACAAATTAAACAATATTGTAAAATAAGTTGCGTTATAGCTATATAATTTAAAACATTCTATGGCAAAACTTTACACTCAAAAAGAATTAGCAACTACAAAAATGTTACCCAAAAAAGAAACTATTAATTTTCTTCTAAATTATTCCAAAGTGCTAAAAATAATGAAGGTTGGTAATCAGAACTTCGAAATCATTGCTAATTAAGAAATATCCCGATACATTTATCGGGATATTTTTTTGTCTAAACTTGCCAAAACCTCTTTTCGTCCAATAGTCCGCGTTATAATGTCCTTTTCTAAATTCCATCCACGAGCTGGAGAATATTCTCTTCCATACCAAATAATTTGCAAATGCAACTCATTCCATAATTCCTTCGGAAAAATCGCTTTTGCATCTTTCTCCGTTTGAACTACATTTTTACCCGAAGTCAAATTCCAACGGTACATCAATCGGTGGATGTGTGTATCCACAGGAAATGCCGGAACACCAAAAGCCTGACTCATAACCACACTCGCCGTTTTGTGTCCCACTGCCGGCATCGCTTCCAAGGCTTCAAAACTTTGCGGAACTTCACCATTATGCTTATCAATTATAATGTGCGACAAGCCATAAATCCCCTTCGATTTCATGGGCGATAAACCGCAAGGGCGAATGATTTCTTTAATCTCTTCCACACTCATTTTAATCATATCATACGGATTATCTGCCTTGGCAAAAAGTAAAGGTGTAATTTGATTGACTCGAACATCTGTACATTGCGCCGACAACAACACAGCAATCAATAGGGTATATGGGTCTTTGTGGTCAAGTGGAATCGGAATAGTTGGATACAGTTCTTTTAACGTATTTATAACAAACGTTACACGCTCTTTTTTAGTCATTTTAGTACTTTTATTGTGGTAAATTTATAGTAATTATTTTTATGTGCCTAATTCAGCTTTCCTTTGCACGTTTTTTGTCACAAAGTAGTTTTTGTACCTGTTGAAAATAGCTTCCTTTGGTCGCTTTTTCACCACAACAAAAACAAACTTTCTTCCAAAAAAGCGTTCCACTTCAATCTGGGGCAAATGATTATTATACATTCTGAATTTTGAATTTTAATTAAGTCAAGATTCTTAACCAAACAGTATAATTTAAAATTCATAATTTAAAATTCAAAATTACAAATGACAACACTCAAAAAAGGCGATGCCGCTCCAAAGTTTTCAGCAGTAGACCAAGACGGAAACACACATACTTTAGCAGATTATGCCGGAAAAAAACTTGTGGTATTTTTTTACCCAAAAGCCGATACACCAGGATGCACAGCCGAAGCTTGTGATTTGCGAGACAATTATGAACGATTTCAAGCTAATAATTATGCATTATTAGGCGTAAGTGCTGATAGTGCCAAAGCACAATCTAAATTCAAAAATAAATATGAGTTTCCATTTTCATTACTAGCAGACGAAGATAAAGCTGTTATTGAGGCATTTGGCGTTTGGGGACCAAAAAAATTCATGGGTCGTGAATACGATGGTATCCACAGAACCACCATTATTATCGATGAAAACGGAATTATTGAAGAGGTGATTACCGATGTGAAAACAAAAGCGCATGCCAATCAAATATTAGGATAATAAAAAAAGAGTCCGACTAAAATAGTCGGACTCTTTTTTTTTATAATTTAAAAAATTACGCTTTCGATAATTCTTTTTTTGATTCATAACCAAATAAATGGTGTGTTTTGATCAAGTCTGCAATTCCTTCTGGCAACATTTTTTCCCATCCATTACTATCGCTACTAATCATTTTCAACACTTCTCGAGAGAAAATTTTAAGATTTTTTCGGTCAAATTCGGTAATGTCTACCACTTTACCATTGTAAGCAAAAAACTTGTACAACTCTTTCATTCTCGGATGCACTTTCAAATTTTGAGAAGTGATGATGTCGCCATTCTCATCTTCCATCGGATATAAAAATACTTTAATATCGCGGTAAAATAGTTTTCCAAAGGCTTCCAAAATACCACCACTTAAATGGCGGTAATATTTTTCATCAAATATATCCACTAAATTATTCACTCCCATTGCCAATCCCATTCGGGCTTTGGTATAATCAGAGAAGTATTCCACTACTTTATAATATTCTTGAAAATTCGAAATCATCACTGTTTGTCCTAACGAACACAGCAATTCGGCTCTATCCATGAAATCGCGTTCGTCAATTTCACCATCCGAACGCAAATTAGAAAGGGTAATTTCAAATATTACTAACGTATTATCTTTTTCAACTTTATTTTCTTGCAAAAACATTTTCAACGACTGCTCGTACATGTCCATATTTACATTCGTAACCGGACGAAAACTACCTCGTAAAGCCAAGATGTTTTTCTTATATAAAATAGCAGCAGGTAAAATGTTTTTCCCATCGGGACCAAACATAACGGCATCAGTCATGCCATTTTTTACCAATTGCAAACTCATCAAACGGTTGTCTACGTTGGCAAAACGAGGACCAGAGAAATTAATGGTGTCTATTTCTAGTTGATCTTTGTCGAGGTGATCGTACAAATAACGCAGTAATTTTTTTGGATCTGCATATTTATAATAAGCACCGTAAATTAAGTTAACACCTAAAATCCCTAAGGTTTCTTGTTGTAAACGCGGATCGGTTTCTTTGAAACGTATGTGTAATATAATTTCGTTGTAATCTTCGTCTGGCTCGACTTGGTATTTAATTCCAACCCAACCATGACCTTTGAATTGCTTTGCAAAATCGATTGTAGCTACAGTATTAGCATAACTAAAAAACATTTTATTAGGATGCTTTTCTCGATCTAAACGTTTTTCAATAAGTTCAGTTTCGTGGGTAAGCATTTTTTTTAGACGACTTTCTGTAACATAACGACCGTCTTCTTCAACGCCATAAATGGCATCACTAAAATCTTTATCATAGGCCGACATTGCTTTCGCTATCGTTCCAGAAGAACCACCAGATCTAAAAAAATGACGCACCGTTTCTTGCCCAGCACCAATTTCTGCAAAAGTGCCGTAAATATTATCGTTAAGGTTGATTCGTAATGCCTTGTCTTTCAACGAAGGAATGTGTTCAATTACTCTGTCTCCTTTTAGTTTAATGTTTATTTCCGAGTTTGCCATAATGTTCTAAATACAGTACAAAGTTAATAAAATTGAAACGGTTTCAAAAGATAAATAGTGCTATTTTTGTAGTAGTACAATAACTATTTACGTACTTTTATCAAAAACCGTGCTAAATGAATGTATATTTTTTAGGAACTGGAACATCGCAAGGTATTCCTGTAATTGGTAGTCAACACTCAGTGTGTAAAAGCAAGGATAGTAAAGACAAACGGTTGCGGGTTTCTGTATGGATTTACAATGCTGATTTTTCAGTTGTAATTGATTGTGGTCCCGATTTTAGACAGCAAATGCTTACCTCCAATTGCCAACATATGGATGCTATTTTATTTACACATGAACATTCGGATCATACCGCGGGTTTGGATGATATTCGTCCGTTTTATTTTTCACAAGGAAACATTCCTATATATGCTCACCAAAGGGTTTTGCAAAATTTAAGAAAGCGATTTGATTATATTTTTGAAACCGAAAATAAGTATCCAGGCGCACCCAATGTCGATACAATTGAAGTGATTAACAACCAATCATTTATCATAAAAGGCATCACCGTTGTACCTATAAATGCCATGCATGGTAATTTACAGGTTTTTGGTTATCGTTTGAATAATTTTGCTTATTTGACGGATGTAAAAAAGATGGAAAATACTGAAATTCAAAAATTAATCGGAGTAAAAGTATTGGTTATTAATGCATTAAGACTTGAAGAACATCATTCACATTTTAGTTTGCAAGAAGCGCTAGATTTTATAACTTTGGTACAACCAGAAAAGGCTTATTTAACACATATAAGTCATATTTTAGGCTTTCATGAAGAAGTTCAAAATACCTTACCAGCCAATATTTTTTTGGCTTACGATAATTTAAATATCACTATTTAATACCTTATGTAATGAAGAAACAATTGTTATTATACCTTTTTATTGTTGCCTTATTAATGAATATTTTTACCTACATGTACTTCACTAAAAAGGAAGCTTCCAATAAAAAATCATCCGAAGTGGTATCTAAAAGATATAAAGACAGTGTTGTAGCCTTAACCGACAAACTCTATGAAGCGAATTATTTTTCGCTAGAAAACAATGATAATGCACAAAATTATTTTGAAAACCACGATTATAATGAGTTAATTCCGATAGTGAAAAACGAATTGATGAATTATAATGACAGTCCTCAAGGAAATAGATATGTTGATCAACCGATGATTGGAGAACAAAAATTCATCATCAATAAAATAAAAATTCTAAATGCCCGTTGGATAATAGCCGATTTTAACAATGGCCATCTATGGGGTGAAGTACTGCTGAAATATTTTGTAAATAATGATAAAAAAGTGACGTTTGAAACCATGCAAACGTTTATATATCTACCCAATAATTAATAGTAACACAATAAACAGAGATGTATGTTAAAGAAGAGTATACTCACAATAGTAGCACTAACATTTTTTTTATCTTGTAAATGGAACGATGAAGAGAAAAATAAGAAAAATGACACCATAACCAATGCCAAAGATGTCGTAATCGGTGGCGATAAAGACAAAGATGGATGTTTGGCATCGGCTGGATATACATGGTCGAAGTTGAATAAAGAATGCGTTAGGGTTTTTAGTGGTATTCAATTATTACCCGCAGATAAAATAAAGGCTAGTGAAGATGAGGCAGTTCTTGCCGCTTATTTACTTTTTGATGAATCGGCAACCAATGCTGAAGTCTTTTTGCCAAACGAAGAGGAATCCGTTCTTTTAACACGGGAATCTGAGGGTAAACCATGGGTAAACGGTGATTGGCAATTAATTTCTTACAAAGGATTTGTTCTTAAGAAAGCAGGAAAATTATTGTTTGTTGGCGATGGCGAAATTGGCAACAGAGTCACCGGAAGCGATGACAGTGAAGACCTAGCACCATAAAGCACAAAAGGTCTTGAAATATTCAAGACCTTTTTTTTATTGTTGCAACCAATTTTTAAAATCATAAAAATTTTGAGGAGAAACACCGTGACCAATAGGATATTCTTTATAGACCACCGAAATTCCGCAGGCTTTTAACGCGGGTTCTGTTTTTCGAGCCCAATCAACTGGAATTACTTGATCAACGGTTCCATGAGAAGCAAAAATACGTAGTTGCGAAAAATTATTTTTTTCAAAATTTGCCACCGCCATTTCGGTGTTCAAATAGCCGCTTATTGCAACAACTCTTGAAATTTTCTCAGGATATGACAACGCAATAGCATAACTCAAAATACTTCCCTGACTGAATCCGATTAAAGTTATATTAGTAGCCTCTATTGGATATTTGACAAGCAATTCGTCTATAAAGGAAACAATTAAATCTCTAGAGGTTTTTCCTTGTTCGATGTCAGAAAATTTATTTTCGTCGGCATCAAAATTAATCGCATACCAAGCATAACTTCCGTACATCAAATCATACGGCGCTCTCACTGAAACAACAAAATACTCTTCTGGTAGTTCAGATGCGAATGAAAACAAAT
>CANLLR010000065.1 GCA_947491985.1 Flavobacteriaceae bacterium
AAAAACCGTTGTCTTTCCTACTCCTGCAAGATTTGCCAATTGCAATTGGGTTAATGCTGCTTTCTTACGATGCTCTTTTATAAAGAGTCCTAAATCAAAATTATTCATATTTTACCGTTTAAGCAGTAAATGTAATGCATTTTGTAAAACAATTATACAATTTACAATTAAAACTGTATTTTTTTACTGCTTAATCAGTAATTTAAATCAGTTTTAAGAAAAAGCAACTTGATTAATTACTATTTATACTAAATTACTGTTAAGGCGGTAATTAGATTATAAAGTTTCTAAAGCATACATACGATCGAATACAGAGCATAGAAGAAAGGAAACTTAAAATAAAGCAATAATAAGTTACTGTTAAAAAAAAAGAAAACTTTATTTTATTTTAGGTAAAGATTTTCACAGACCAAAAAGGAATAAAAATCAAATGGGCCATTTTCATTTTTTAATTAACGTGAGTTCGACGTAATTTTTATAAAATAATTTGGGTAAAAAAGCAAAAGTTAGTATATTTAAAGTGCTTATTTTCAAATAAATAATAAACTTTTGCTTATGCTTTCGCAAGATAAAATTACACGGATTTTTTGTTCTATTGATGATTTTTGTAAAGAATTTGTTCCAATTTGGGAAAACCAACTGATTACAGCAGGTAAAAAACGTCTTAAAAAGTCTAACTTATCTCTATCAGAGATTATCACAATTCAGGTACTTTTTCATATTTCAGGTTATAGAATTGCGGACAATCAATATTTTTTTATACGAATTTTACAAATTTTGGATTTTTTGTCATGATGTAGTTCGTCTATTTTGCAAAAATAAAGTTTAATTATTGTAAGAAAAATATAGTAAAAATATTAACAAAGATGTATTTTGTCGATTTTATTTGCTTATTATCGATAATGACCATAGGTTTACACCGTCAATAAACATAAAAAAAAACTCATTATGAAAACGATTACTACCTTATTTCTTTCTTTTGTTGCAACAGCATCAATGATGGCAAACATTTCTAACTCAGAAAAAGAGACTTTAGTAAAATTGTATAAAGCGACTAATGGAAAATTTGTTTATATAAAAGCAGGGCTTTTTATGATTTGTAATATCTTTAATCTATTGAAAATGGTAATTGTTACTTTACTGAAGACTAAATTCCCTTGCATTACAAGATTAGACAGCAGGTGTCTAAATTTTTGTTCAAATGTTTCGATTAACAAGGCACTTTTTGCTTATCTTATTTTTCTTAGTTCCTTTATTCCTTCCTACTCTCAAGTAGTTAGTCAAAAAAATAATTCAATTGCTTCACAGGACAAACCTCAAGAGCGGGCAAATGTCATGACATGTGTGCCTCCCACTGCTTTAAGTTACACGGCCAATTCGGCTTTTTATTGCACTGGGATACCCATCACGCCTAACTTAATGAATTATTCGGGAGATTTAGTAACCTCCATGTCAATCAGCCCTGACTTACCTGTAGGATTGAGTATTAATTTACTAACAGGAACAATTACGGGAACACCGACGGTTGACGTTGCAGGCAGCTATAATGTGATTATAAACAATCCATGCGGGTTTACCAGTCGGACACTATATATCACAGTAAGTTCAGGAACCAACTACTATGCTGACACGGATGGAGATGGATATGGGACTGGTGTGGCAACCGTATCATGTACCGGACAACCGTCAAATACCTCTACTAACAATACTGATTGTGCTCCTACAGATCCTTTAAAGTGGCGCACGTCGAATCTTTATATTGATCAAGATGGCGATGGCTACAGCAATGGTTTTCCTCCGGTTTCTTCTTGTTACGGCGCTACGGTTCCGGTTGGCTTTGCTTCGCGATATATCGGTACAGATTGCCTTGACACCAATACTGCTGTAAATCCTAATGCCGTAGAAGTTTCTGGTAATAGTATCGACGACAATTGCGATGGTTATGTTGATGAAATTACTACGACCTCTTATTTGATTGCAACTAGTTGTGGTATAACAATTCCAACGCTTAATGCGTCGCTTTTTGCACAACCAATTGCGGGAGCTCAAGGCTATAGATTTGAAGTAACAAATGGTCCTAATGTAGGTGTTTTCGACACCAATGTTAACCGATTTAATCTACTAAACCTTTCGCCTGGAGTGACGTTTTCTTCTACCAATACAGTTAATAGTGTCAGAGTTGCGGTAAAGTTAAATGGATTTTGGCGGGCTTATGGATTACCATGCATTGTTAATACTCCGCCGGTTCCAAATTCAACGTCTGTAAATACACCTGTTTGCGGATCTTTCTTAAGAGATATTTGGGAAACGATTTTTTGTTTTCAAATTCAAGGCGCTACAGGATATAGATTTAGAGTAAAAAAAGATGGCGTGCTAATCGGAACAGTGGATAGCCCTGTCAATAGGTTTAGTATGGTTAGCTTAGGAATGAGTAATATTAGTTTTGCAACCGCCTATACTATTGATGTTTTATTGAAAATGAATGGTAATTGGCTTCCGGATACCGAATATGGTACTAGTTGCGTAATAGCAACGCCTTCAGCTCCAGGGGTTTCGAGAATATCCAATCCAAGCTGTGGAAGTTCAACAAATAATTTATGGCAAAGCATTTATGCGATTCAGATTAACGGTGCGCAAGGCTATAAATTCGTATTCGATAATGGTATCCGACACAGAGAATACATTACAGCGAATAGTTCAATGCAGATTTTCAATATTCCTGGCGGTCCGATGGTTGGAACCACGTATTCCATTCGTGTAGATGTGCTTTACAATAATAGCTACGTGCCAGGCAGGGATACTTGCACACTTACAATCTTGCCAAATGCTACCAGGCTGGCAAGCGAACCTCTTAGGATCTTTGATGTTAAGTCGACGCCTAATCCGTTTGCCAACTTCTTTAACCTAAATTTCAATACTTCAAGTGAAGAACCTATTGAAATTAAAGTATACGATATGTTTGGCCGATCGATGGCGGCATATCAGGATACTGTCGAAAACATCGCCAACCTTGCCATAGGAGAGAGCTATTCTTCTGGAGTGTATAATATCGTTGTGAGTCAAGGAACTTCTGCTAAAACCTTGCGCGTAATCAAAAGGTAAACTATTGCGCTATTTAGCATATTTTCAGAACACCCTAAGTTGCTGTGTTATTCTCCTTTGTTTTCTTCTAAAGGTTTTTATGCCTTTTTTTCAATTAACTCGGACAAGGCGGGTTGTTTTCGAAATAACGCCCCTCTGCTCCACTGTCCTACAAGCGCAATTTTATTGCGACTGTAAATGATAAAAATCCATCAAGTTTACTTGTTTGGATTTTTTCGTTTATAAGCGTCTGCCTTTGCAAAAGGCAGCAAATTGCATTTGCAGGTATGGAATGCAGAAGCTGAGCGGAGCTACTCTCCCCGACTATACAAAAGTGAACAACTCGATTAAGTTCGACCATTGTTCACTTTTTTGTTTTAATAATAGTAAGTGGAATTGGAATAGAACCTAAAAATTTTACTGCAATACACTCCGCAAATACTCCCTCATAAACACATTATTATCCCATTGACTACTCAGCGCTTCCTGCGTATAAGGCGCCGTCGGCATATAGGGTGCAGGACCAAACTCCGGCGTGATGGTAAATAAAGATTGGCCAGACAATTTTCTACTGTCAATAATTTGCTGCCACCAAGATGCAAACTGCTTTAGATGTCCTTGCCACTCGGGTGCTTGCGGGTCATTGACCTGTGGTCCTTGCTCAAAACCCACGCGGGCATGAATATGCGCCACATGAGGGAGAATCTGTTGTAAGATTTCTTGTTGGTCGGCAAGCATACTTTCCGAAACGGCACAGAAATGAGAAAAATCACCGACAAGTTCCATTTCAGGGAATTTTGTGAGATACGGAAGTAACGAAGCCGCGTGAAACGAAAAACGTCCACGATGGGTTTCATGCAAGATTCTAATCCCCTTTTTTGCAGAAAAATTCATCGCAGCATCAAGAATGCGGCAGTTGTCATCAAAGGAAAAATAATCTCTACCCGTGTGTGAATTGATAAATAATGGCTGCAAATCGGCCAATTTTCGAAAGTTCTCTTCCATCACTTGAATGTGCGCTGCTGCCGTCTCTTGCTGTGGAAAAGGAAGTTGCAACGTAATAAAATAAAAGTCTGGATTTTCTTTTCTAATCGAATCAATTGCAACCATAAATTCCTTGGAAATCACATCGGTTGGCGTTAGAAACAATTCCACGCCGTCAAAACCAGCGGCATGAATGTCTTGGATGAATTGTGTCGGCGACAAATGATCACTGCCCCAATAAGTAAAGGAATATTTAATTTCCATAGCTGTTTTTTAAAATCCCATTAAAGTAGTCATGTCCCGGTGCAACCAATTTTCTTCCGGGTATTTCGCTTTGCGGTCAATCGTATGAATGGCGTAGGCTTGGCGCGATTTCCCGCTGGTATTTGGTAAACTATAATGTGGCAACAAACCATCCAAAACGATGCACGTGCCTTTTTTTACTTCAAGTGGAATCATGTCTTTCATCGAAAGTGGTGTATCATCAAAAACATGCATTTCCGTTCCTCCTGACGGTTTTCTTTTAAACCAAGATCGCAAACTCGTGTTGTGTCCACCTGGTTTTGCCCACAGACATCCATTCTCTATCGTCGCATCTTCTAATGCAAACCAAAAACCAATGCACGATTTGGGTTCGGTATACAAAAAGGTGGCATCCTGATGCACATCGACCACACCTCCAATTTTAGCGTGTTTAAAGATGAGCATACTTTGAATAATCACCGAAGAATCAAGCCCTAATTCAGCTGCCAATTTCTTGAGTTGAGGTGAACGCGAAAATGCCTCAAAAATAGGATCAAGATCATGCAAAGCATGTCCAATTTTGTTCAAAGAGTGAAATAGATCTTGCTTCAGCTTCCCGTGCTCATCAAAAGCGTCCTTCTCAAAAAAGTATGAGATATTATCTCCAGAATTCAGAAAATAATCGTCAGAAGTCCGGGTTTGTTCATTGGTTTGAAAAACCGACGGATGTCCGTCAAAATCGAAACTGTTAGCAAGTACTTCTCCCCTTTTCATGACATCATCACATTGATCCGCAGTATGAAAATCTTCAAGAATCAAATAGCCGTCTCTCTTAAACTGATCGTATAAAGTCATAATTAACAAATTAAATTAAATAAAATCGGCCGCTAATTAACGTTGCATCGCAACGGCAATACTGGTCGCAACTTTCGCATTGTTTTTCACCAAAGCAATATTGGTTTCTAAACTTTCTCCCTCGGTGTGATTGGCGATATATTGCAACAAAAATGGCGTAACTGCCTTTCCTTTTATACCGTGCTGCTTCGCTTGAGCTAAGGCTTCCAAAATTTTTATTTCTATTTCAGTGGGATTCATTTCATATTCGGCAGGAACTGGATTCGCGATTAATACAGAGCCTTTTAGTCCAATGCTCC
>CANLLR010000066.1 GCA_947491985.1 Flavobacteriaceae bacterium
CCAACCAAGCAAGTTTTGTGCGGTATTTCCTCTATTGAATAGTTCTATGAAGTCATTGCTGAATGTTGCACCAGTGTTTCCACCACCACCATAAACTTGGCTAATTACTACTTGTGCTTGTGTGGCAACGGAAATACTGAGAATCGCAACTAAAGTGTAAAGTTTTTTCATTTTTAAGTTTTTTAAATTTTAGTTTACAAATATAGGAAGTATTTTCTTTTGTGTAAAAGAAAAAAAGGTAAAATAAAGATTAAGGGATTGTGACGGATAAAAACAACTACTTGACAATCAATTTTCTAGTAGCGGTAGCTTCGCCTTCGTGAATTTTGATGATATAAACACCAGGAGAAAGTGTTGCAATATTCAACACTTTAGAAGATATAGTAGCTTGCAGCACTTTTTTACCCAAGACATCAAAAATCATAACTTCCTTATCCATAGCAGATTTAGAAGTGATGTAGATTTTACCAGTACTCACCGGGTTCGGATAAAAACTCAAACCATCTATAACAGATTGCTGTCTGTTTTCCTGAGCGAAAGCGCCAAGCGAAAACAAGCAAACGATAATGATAGTATAGAAGTATTTATTTCTCATGAGATTTTACTTGGTGGTAAAGATAGGAATTAAAATCAAAATAAAAACATAAAAAAACACCTCTAGTGAAAGAGGTGTTTTTTTATAAAAAATACATATATTTTAGTTCAATAAATTGATGCCTTCAACAACAGTCCATGCTCCTGGAGTGATAGAAGCGCCAGTAGCTTCTCCTAACGTATAATTGGCAGGATCAAATATCACCGTTATCCCAGATGCGCCCGCAAATTGCGACGTACCATCGTTTATTTTTACATTAGTTAATTTGATTTTACCACTATCTACTTGACCTGTATTTGTGGCTGCATCTTGAATTCTAACAGCAGTTGCTCCAGACGTTGTGTAGCCAGAAATTAGAATGTTAGAAAAATCACCATTTCCTTGTTTTTTGAATTGAATAGCGTCGTATTCAGCCGCAGAAGTTCCTCCTTCTGTTACCGTACCAGCAGCTCTTTTTAGCGTAATATTGGTAATTTTAGGCCAAAAATCGTTATTAACACTTTTTGCTTCCACTTCCATGCCGAAATTTCCTGTTCCAACTTGTGAAGCATACCAGTTACTATTCAATTGACCTCTCCAACCGTCTTGCCAGTCGAATGAGTCGTCAGAATTTCCATATGATATTAAGTTGGTTCCGCTAACAGTCCCACCATAAAACTCATACCCATCATCAGCTCCTTTGTAAGAAACTAAATTTTCTAAGATAGTTCCTGAACCTACCGCGTAAAAAGAAAAACCGTTCATTTCACTTGTTCCGTCTGTAATTTTCTTACCTGCATATTCTACTCGAACATATCTTAATGTACCACCATTGTGAGTAGCATTAGATCCACCATAAGTGTAAGCAGTACTTGTAACTGAACTAGTAAGCCCATCTTCAGAATTAGCGGTTGCTACAGAACTTGCACCAACAATAGGCGCATCGCCATATATAATAATTCCTCCCCAAGACCCTGGTACTTTAGTTAAGTGAGTGCACACAATTGGCTCTGCTGCTGTTCCGTTCATGATTAACTTTCCGCCGTTTTCTACTACAAGAGCATCTACACCATTAGAGACATCAGCTGTAATGATTGAACCTGCTTCAATAGTTAAGATTACACCAGCTTTAACTCGAACCGTACCATTTAATGTATAGTTGCCTTTTACGTATGTTCTGTTTGCACTAAAATCTCCTGAGATTTCTCCTGTTGGAGTTGGAGTTGGATTTGAACTTTCATCATCGGAAGAACACGCCGTTAATAATGTTGCAATAGTTGCAAAACTCAATAGTAATTTTTTCATTTTTAAAGTAGTTTAAATTGTTTAGCAAAAATAGAATCAGCCCTTGTTTTAGATGTTATCTCACAGTTGTTTTATGATTATTTAATAATAAAGCAATTGTAAATTCTATGTAAAATCAATTACAATTTGTTAACCTAAGAAATCTGATTAAAAAAAATCGCCAACCAAATGATTGACGAATTTTTCTATTTTGAATTTCTTTTAAAAAGTATAATTGATGCCTAATGAGAATCCAGTACCTCTTTTAAATTCTCTTACTGTTAAATCTGTTTCTGTAATAGTCTGTTGACTTTCGCTACCAAGTTCTCTTCTAAAAGATGGGTTTAAGATGTTTTCTACAGCCAATTTTGCTTCTATGTTTTTAGATAATTTACTAGACCAGACAAAATCTAATTTGTGAAATGGTTTCTCATAGATATGATCAATTCCAGCAGTACCAACTGCATAAATTCTTTCGCCAGAAACACCATAAACTAATGAAATAGTGTTTTTCATGTCTTCATTAAATTTAAAATCATATTTCAAATCAGAGTTAATCAACCAATCTGATGCACCTTGAAGTGCTCTCGATTTGTTGTTTTCAAGAGGATTCTTAATCAAATCGACATCAACATCTGTCTTCATCAAAGAAGTATTAAAGCCCCATGAGAAATTATTTAAAGCTGCACTAATCTTGTTCAAAGGCAATAAAACCTCTAATTCTAGCCCAAACAACAAGGCGCTTTTTGAGTTGGCATACGTAATGATTTGCCCGCCACTACTGGCAGTAGGAATAAAAATTCTTTCAATTGGATTATTAATTTGTTTTCCAAAAAGGCCTACAACAAATATTTGATTGGTGCCCGGGAACATCTCATACTTTAAATCAAAATTGAGATTGTCACTATTTTCAATTTTAGGATTTCCAATTTCTACAGTTCCGTCAGGATTTACAAAGTTGACAGGAAGAATTTCAATAGAAATTGGTCGGGTGATGGTCTTAGAAGCAGCAAAACGAATATTGTTTTTATCGTTTAAACTATATTTTACATTAATTGCAGGTAAAAAGTCGACTTTGTTGTTTTTCAATTTTCTGTAAGGAGCAGTAAAAGAGTCGCCAGTTTGTCGGTATTTTATTTCTCTGATAGAGCTTTCCATTCTGACTCCACCATTGATATCCCATTTTTCAGCAAAATTGAAAAAGATATTTGCGTATGCCGAATTGATTCCTTGATATAATTTGGAACGCCAATCACCTGTTGATTCTTCTGTGAATTTAACCAACCCGTTGTTTACATCATTCACGATAGTTTCATTGATCGTATTAATATTCGTAATGTAGGTTGTCGCCAATAAAGGTCTGCCAAAAACAAAACGATACGAAGACACTTCTTCATTACTTAATCCGTTATAACCAACCGTCAATTTGGTGTCTTTGCCGTTGTCTTTTTCTTTAAATTTTATAGCATATTCTAACATGCCAGAAAAGAAGCGATCTCCAGAAACATCAAAGTATTGACGTATTAAGTTGTCTGCTCCATACGTTATTTTCGTATCATTTTCATTCAATTTTTCTCCGGTAATTACTTTTCGGTCAGGCAAACCAAAGGCTGTTTTTACATACGAAAATCCTCCCTTTAAAGTTTGTTTCCCGTTAGCCGTTAATTTATAATTCGCCAAGATTTGATTGTTCCAATATTTAGATTCTTCAAACTGATTCAATCGAATTAAAATATTCGGGTTGGTGTTTAAACTATTCTTGTAACCAAGTTGGTCTTGGATAATACTTGAAGTTGATCGCAATGCGAAGGAATTTAAGCTAACGTCAAAACGATTAGATTTGAATTTTATTCCAACTAATCCAGACAATGAAGTGTTGTAACTGTATTTTGCAACTTCGAAATTATTGTCATAATTCCCTTGCCCCTGATTGAAGGTTCTATCAATACCTTCCAAAACTTGATACCTGTTATCGGCATTCAACGAAAAAATATAACTGATACTTCTGTTTTTTTCGAGATTGAATTTTTCAGTATGTAAGAAACCAATACCCGAATTTATAGGGCTACTTGATTGATCAACATTCCATGAATTTTGTTTGCTCGCGTCATTATATTGCGCTGGTGTAAGAATTTTTCCCGAAGGAACGTTTTGAAAAGCAGATGGCAATTCTCGGTCTTTTCCTAGTAGTCCTAAAAAGCCCTGTGTAGTATTAGCATCTTCTGAAATAAGAAATTCACGTCCGTTATTATTGGTTGTATAACCAAAACTTGTACTGATTTTGGTAATGCTCGCTCTAGGTTGAGAAGTTTCTATATTAATTGTCGCTCCCGCAAAATCTCCAGGGATATTTGGATTGAAAGTTTTATATACATTTAAAACACCAACAATATCAGTAGGAAATAAATCTAAAGGGATTATTTTTTTGAACGGACTATTAGATGGGGCTTGTAAGTCATTAATCAATAAATTGTTATACCGTTCTTCTAGTCCACGAACAAATAAACCTCTCGATTCAACTTTAGAAACCCCTGTAATTTTAGTTAAGCCTTCTTGAACATTACTCACTCCTTTTCTCGCCATTTCCTGCGCTCCAATACTCTGTTTGATTTCAACCGCTTTCTTTTGGTCAAGTAATAAGGCAGTTTCTTTTTCTCTACCGCCACTTGCTTTCACCACGACGTCTTCTAATTTATAACTTCCAGAACCTAAAGCTCTATTAATGGTAATGGTCTCTCCTGCTTTTACAGTAACAGGCACTTCAACGTTCTCATATCCCAAAAAACTAAATACGATGGTGTGGTTTCCTGCTGCAACGGTGAGTGTATATTTTCC
>CANLLR010000067.1 GCA_947491985.1 Flavobacteriaceae bacterium
CCTTTAATAGGTAAATCAAAAAATTCTCCTGTCGAATCACACGGAACATTAACTGATCCTTTGTGTTTAAAAGTAAGCTCCATAAAGGTGCTTTTCTTATCCAAAACCACAGTGACTTTTACTGATGCATCTTCAAATTCGTCAAAACCGAAATCTGTAAAGAACGTATTATTTACTTGATATTCAAACTGGTGTTTTCCTAACTTTAACCCAATAAATGGAATTAAAAATTCATTTAACTGTTTCATTTCAACAACAATTTGTCCGAATGATTCGGGAGCGCAAAGATATAAAATAATTGCACAAACAAAACTCTTGCTTGTTTTTTTTTACCTATTATTTTTCTCCAGTTGTTTTTCCCTTATTTTCATAGGGTTTTGACTAATTTCTTGATGCTGAATTCTGGAATTATAGATATCTAAACCGAGATAAACTGCCTCTTTAAATGAGTTGTAATCCGCAATTCCTTTACCAGCAATATCAAAAGCAGTTCCGTGGTCTGGAGAAGTTCTTATTTTGCTTAGACCAGCAGTAAAGTTAACTCCTCTTCCGAATGAAAGTGTCTTAAAAGGAATTAATCCTTGATCATGATAAACCGCAACAACAGCATCATAGGATTCATATTGATTACTTCCAAAAAAACCATCTGCAGGGAAAGGTCCAAATACCATCGTCCCTTTTTCGTAAATGCTTTTAATGGTCGGCTTCATGATTTCAAGCTCTTCTTTTCCAATGACGCCATTGTCTCCGCTATGCGGATTGAATCCTAAGACAGCAATCTTAGGTCTGCGAATACCAAAATCTTGGATTAGGGAATTCTTGATTGTTTCAATTTTTTGAATCATCAAAGCTGGAGTTAGGTGCTTTGCAATTTCATTTACAGGAACGTGATCGGTCAAAAGTCCCACTCGCAAATTGTCGTGCACCATAAACATCAAGGCATTGCCCTCTAGTTCTTTGTTCAAGTAATCTGTATGGCCTGGGAACTTAAAGTTGTCCGACTGAATATTATACTTATTTATAGGCGCTGTAACTAAAATATCTATCAAATCTTCTTTCAACGCGTTAGTTGCGGCAACAAAAGAATCAATTGCATATTTACCAATTGCATCGTCATTGACCCCAAACTTCAGATCAACACTTTCCTTCCAAACGTTCAAAACATTTATCTTTCCTGGGAGAATCTGATTCAAGTGATCTATACCGTGAAGTATCGAGGTAGATTCAAATGTTTTTTTTACAAAGGACAAAATCTTAACGTTGGCAAAAATGACAGGAGTACACAATTCTAACATTCTAGAATCCTCAAATGTTTTTAACACCACTTCGCTTCCAATACCGTTTAAATCTCCTATTGAAATTCCAACGATTATATTTTCTGCTTTTTTCATTCTGCTACACGTTATTTATTGCTAATTTTGAAGTGCAAATTTAGTAAATTAAAACAAGAATGTTTACAGGAATTATCGAAACACTTGGTGTAATAGAAAATATTAAGAAATCAGACACCAATCTTCAAATTACAATTAAGTCTTCTATTACTCCCGAACTCAAAATAGACCAAAGTGTTTCACATAATGGCATCTGTCTCACGGTTGTCGCAATCGAAGCAGATTCTTATACCGTAACCGCCATAGACGAGACCATTCAGAAAACCAATATGGCTTCATGGAAAATAGGTGACACTGTAAATTTGGAACGAGCAATGAAACTTGGGGATCGCCTAGACGGTCACATTGTGCAGGGCCACGTTGATCAAATTGGAATTTGCAACAATACCGAAGATTTAAACGGAAGCTGGAGATATACTTTTAAATACGACCAAAACTTAAACAACCTCACCATCGAAAAAGGCTCGATAACCATAAATGGAGTAAGCTTAACAGTTGTAAATTCAAAAATAAACGAATTTAGTGTTGCTATAATACCTTACACTTTTGAGAACACTAATTTTAGCACCTTCGAGATTGGTACTGCAGTCAACCTAGAGTTTGACGTAATTGGAAAATACGTCGCGCGACTTCAATCTCTCAGGCAGTAAGAAAGAGGGTAAAAAACAAAAACTCCAATTTACATTGGAGTTTTTTTATTGAATTGTAGTTTGTATATTTTATAAACACCGAAAAGTATTGCCGCAAAAGCCAAACACCATACTCCGGCATCAATCGGTAGTCCAGGAGGCGGAACTCCTGGCGGAGGCGGACCAGTTGGGGCAGCGTATGCACTTGCTGTAAACAAGGCCAAAACACTTATAATTTTACTTGGCGTAATTTTCATAGGTCGTAAAAGTAAATAAAAATTCCTTTCATCAAAATATTTTTAAAATTATAATTTTATTTGACAAGGAAAACAAAAATACAATTTTAATAAAGACTATCTCAAACTTTACAAGTTATATTAACGTAAATTAACTCCATATAGTTTTATCGTCAATAAAAAAAGACTTTCCTATTGAAAGTCTTGGTTGTGGTCCCACTTGGAATCGAACCAAGCACCTACTGATTATGAGTCAGTTGCTCTAACCGAATGAGCTATAGGACCGTTTGTGAGGTTGCAATATTACTATTAATTTTGGTTCATTCCAAATGTTTGTCGCATATTCCTTACAGTTATTGACTTAACAAAGGATTGTAATAGTAATAATGTATTGAAATTTAACACTTTTAAGTGTAAAAACTGTGTCATTTTCAACTTCCATCAGTTTTGGATAACTAGTACTATTTGGTCAAAAATGATGTAAAAATGACTGAAATAGTGCAAATACCGTGTACACTTTTTTACGCTCTGCTGCTACAAATTTTTAATTATGGCAACTATTAAAATTGTACTCGACCAGCGTAGAGTAAAGAATGACGAAACTTTTCCTGTGGTTCTGCGAATCAGACACAAGGACAGATACTTTGACATTAAAACCAATTATTGTATTCAGAAGAAGCATTTTGATGAAAAAAAGCAACATATCATTAGTAATACAGAGGCAAATTTTCAAATAGAAGAACTTAAAGAAAAACTTGCTAAAAGAATTCGCAGTTATATGACTGACAACAATAATTTTGTTACTGATATTAATGATTTGAAGAAATATGTAATTCAAAAACCCTCTGAACTTATTACAGTGGATGAATTCTGGAAAGAAGTTATCCAACAACTCCTAGATAGTAACAGAACTGGAACTGCAAGATCCTACAAAACTACATTATCTGTACTTTCAAAGATTATAGATCTTAAATGCAAGTTCACTCAAATATCATACAAAGACTTAATTACCATTGAAACCACCTTGTTGAAAAGAGGTGTTTCACTCAATGGAATTGCAGTTTATATGAGAACTTTTAGAGCAGTGTGCAACAGAGCAATACTTTATAATGTGGCATCATTTGAATGGTATCCTTTTAGAAAGTATAAAATTAAAAAAGAGAAAACTACTCCAAGAACAATATCCATTGAAGATATGAGAAACTACTTTGCTTTGGACATTCCTTGTGATGATAAACTTTATATTGCTTGGTGTACCGGTAAATTAATATTTCTGTTGAGAGGAATTAACTTGACCGATATTCTCCTGCTGAAAAAAAGCAATATTCATAATGATAGAATCATTTACAAAAGATCAAAAACTGGAAAAATGTATTCTATCAAAATACTTCCTCAAGTGACAGAATTAATACAGCAGTTTTCTGACAATTCAGATTACCTATTTGGAACATTAAGAAACAATAGAATTCAGAGAACATTAGATTTATATTACTTTCAAGAGTACGTAAAAAAACTAAATATCAAACTCAAAAAAATAGGTAGATTATTAAATATTGACGAACCTATTACTACCTATGTGTTTCGATATTCCTATGCAAATATTGCAAAGCAACTTGGGTATAGTAAAGATTTGATTGCAGAGGCGCTAGGTCACGAATATGGTAATTCAGTAACAGGAATCTATTTAGAAATGTTTGATAATGATATCGTTGATGGTATGAATATTAATGTAATTCATGCAGTTACTAAAAAAAGAGTGGATTAAGTTCCACTCTTTTGCTTATTTTACTTTTAACTGAAATTTGGTTTTTGTTCTCTTAAATTCAAAATCTCCCCACTCAGCATCAAAGTTATTCCAAAACACACGATACTTATACGCTTGATCTTTCCTGTAAATAAGAATAGTTAAATCATCATAGGCAATATAAATATTGTGATTGTCTGAATTTTCACGCAAGTAATCCGCATTTTCTGCTTTTACATCTTCAATTTTTTGCAATAGTTCTAATCCTTGTTTTTTATCAAGATTTTTATAAGCATACCCCTGAAGCAATAAACCATGTTCATTAACATAATCACCATAAAATCCAAATACAATTCCTTCCATTTTAAGTTCTTCACAATAATAATAAAGTGTAGTAAGCTCTCCCGAAGCAGCAGCTTCAATTGGATCTAATTCAAATTTTACCACATCATCATTAGCGCCTAAAACTAAAACTTCCTTTATTACAAATGCTTTCCCTCTATACAAAGAAATTTCTTTACTAAAAGATTTAACACCTAAAATATTACCAATTTCTTGTTTTACTTGTGAAAAGGTAATTTGAAAAATTAAAAAAGTAAACAATAAATATTTTTTCATTTTATAAAATAGTTTTAAATTATCCAATCATCGCATTCTCATTAATGCGCTCTATTAT
>CANLLR010000068.1 GCA_947491985.1 Flavobacteriaceae bacterium
CAAGAAATAAGAATCTCCAGCAACTACGGTAAGCCATTTCACAAAACTATTTCCATCAGGACCAGGACCTTCAGAAACATCATTTGAGGTAGCATTCATACCTGTATAATTATTAGGCTGATTAATAGATTCAGGATTTGTAGTGGAGCATCTTATGGCTTGACCTAAAGCATTGCATGTAGCGTTTGGACCAAAAATAAAAAAATCGAAGTCTTCGTTTATATCGGTGCTTTCTGGAATCAGAGTAAATCCTAATGTTCCTGCAGTTTTTATTGAAAGCTTTAGCCATATACTATTATTTTCATCTCCATCACAACTGTTGGATCCAGAAATTTCTTGCTTCCCAATTCCAGAAGCTGTCAAACCTTCGAATCCGCTATTTCCGCATACAATAATGGCTTTGTTGCAATCGTTTTGCGAATAGATTGTAGTTGATAAAAAAAGTATAATAACGAAAAAGGGTATTTTAAAATTTGTCATAATTTATATATTGCATTCTAATTTTATTATAAAACAAGGGTGTTAATTTTTTTATCTTTTAAGACTGAAATGGCCTTTAACAATTTTATTATTTTCAAAAGTTACTACATACCAATAGTCATCTGAAGGGAGCATTTTTCCGTTGTAATTTCCGTCCCAACCTATATCAATTGCATTAAGTTGTTTAAGTAACTTTCCTTCACGATTAAAAATTTCGATTTTAGCTTTTGAATTAAATGTATCACTAATTCCTTTTACATTCCAAGTGTCATTTGCACCATCATTATTTGGTGTGAAGAATTTTGGAATTCCTAAAACTGAAATATCAACAGGGCCAATAGTACCGCATCCATTTATGTCATTTACATACACTTGTAAAATTCCTGAAGGCGCATTAATAAATAGAGGCGAAGCTTGAAATCCTTTTTTTAGGTCGATGCTATATTCATAATCTCCAATACCGTCAGCAATAATTTCAATAGTATTTGAGTCTAACAAATCGGTAACTTTTACATCCTTAATTGATGCTATATCTGAAGAAGTAATATTTATAGTTCTTGTTCTAAAACAACCTATTCTATTGCTTACATCGACAGTATAAGTACCAGGAATACTTGTTATTAAATTAGTCGAAGTTTCGTTAGGAATTTCTATACCGTTTCTATACCATTTGAATTTAAAACTTGATGAAGGTAAGTTATTAAGTATACCCGATTCAATAGCAACCTTAAAGTTAGGTAAATTTTCACAAACCATTGCTGTATAGGTGCCGTTTTCATTTAAATCGATTACAGGTAACGGTTCTACAACAAATCGTAAAACACGTTGTGCAATGCAACTTGTATTTATGGTACTTGTAACTTTTACTGTTATGTTTTGTGAGCTGGTTGTAAACGGATTAGGCAAAGGGCTTGGGAGTAAATTTCCTAAAGCATCAGCATATTCTACTTTAATTTGTGTTTGTTTTTTAATAATTGTGGGTTCAAAGTTAGATGTATCGTAAGAAAGAATACCGTTTTGATCTTTAGGATTTGGCTCATCATCACATATTTCAAGTAAACTAGCTGGTATTGGAAAAGCTTCTGGCAAAACGTCTGCAATAAATTGAATTGTTTTTTCGGCTGCGCATGGTCCGTCAGGATCTTTAGATGAAGTGCTAAAAGCTTTTATAGTAATTGTTTTTGTTCCTTTTACAACAAAAGGGTTAGGAAGAGGACTGGATAGCGGATTGCCTAAATCATCTGTATAGGTTAATAATACATTTGCTTGCCCTTTTAAAATAGAAGATTGAATATCGGAAGTTTCAAATGAAAAATTACCTTGTCTGTCTGCACAACGTCTAATAATATTATCTGAACTAATATCATTAATTACGGGAATAGTTTCTACATATAATTTTATATAAGGACCAAGAGCAAAACAATTATTATCAAGAGTGCTATCTATTCGAATCCAAATTTCTTGTAGGTTAGCATATCCAATATTCCTGTAATTATAAATACTAATTGGATCTGATGGATTTTGCGATATTTCTAAGGAATTTCCATTTATATCAGTTTCAGCACTAGCGTCATTTAAATTTTTATAATACTTAATTGTGTAATTGGAAGTGTTAAGCAAAAGGGTATTAACAGCTGATGTAACGCTACTAAAATTAAATGAAGTTACTCCGTCTATATTACTATTGTTTACATTATTATTTCCATTAATGTCTAAAAAATCATCACATTCGTAAAACTCTCTCAAAAAAGTGGAAGGGATTTGAGTTGCTGTAACTACTGCATCAATTCTTGCAATTCTAAAACATTGATTTTTATCTTGAACTCTTGTCCAAACCGAAGTAGTTCCACTTAAATACTGTAGTGGGTTTGTAATTTGTAAACTCGAATTTGCGTCTTTTGCAGCAATTGGGGATGTATAATAAGTAAAGACTTCATTATTGTAATTCGATGAAATAAATGATTCGTTTTGAGTTAAATTGATATTAGCAAAACCATCGGAAAGAGCATCGTCATCACATTGTTTTAATGTAATTGGAGAGTTCACAATTGGTAAATCATAAACTATTAATTCCACTTCATCAGAAATTTGAATGCATGAGTTTACATCTTTCAGTAATTTAACTCTATACTTAAAACCTTTCATTGCAGCTGTAATGGCAATAATTTTTAATGATTTTGTTTTGCTTCCTGAATAAGAAACCCCATCAATAATATCATTCCAATTGCCTGATTCTAAAATTTGCCATTGATATTTATCTACTGGTGAAGTTTCGATTGTTGCAGTTGCATTTTGTAACTCACAAGTAGGGACAATAATAGGTTGTGAAATAATAGTTATGGTTGCAAATGTTATGTAGTTTAAATTTGGAAGTACTGCATATCCTTGAGCATTTGTTACAACTCCATTCGTACTTACAATAGGAGTAGTATCACCCAATAATCCGTCACCATCACCATCTAAATTTCCAGCTTCTATGGCATCTAGACAGCCATCATTATCAGAATCTAAATCTAAATAGTTATTCGTTTTATCACTATCAGTGTCTGCAACAGTATAGTTTAGAATTCCAGAATCGGTAAAAGTTTCAATAGAATTGAATAAACCATTTTCGCCAAATGACTTACCACTAGTATCAATAACTCCATCTAAATTAGAGTCGGTAATATTATTTCCAGATTCGGTTAAATCATAAATACCATCATTGTCGCTATCCAAATCTAAGTAATCAGGAACACCATCTTTATCGGTGTCAGCTGGTGTCAAGCCGCTTAAAAAAGTATCGTCTAATCCATCTAGATTTAAATCAATTTTAGATGGAGTTATGAAGTTTTTCCCTTGCGTTTCAATAGCATCAGGAATTCCGTCATTATCACTATCTAAATCCATAAAGTCAGAAACTCTATCTAAATCAGAGTCTTTTTCAGAACAAGTTTCAGTTAATTTAAAAGTTGCTTTATTAGCATCTAATTCTGATAAGTTTTTGTGCGTAAATGATATCGATGTGGTTTGAAAAGATTGAAATTTAAAATCACCAGTACCTGCTGCCAAAGGATTTGAACTATTTAAACGGAAACGAATTTCGAAGGATGAAAATTGAGTCACCCCACTTTCAAAAATACCATCATAATTGGTGTCAATTAGCAATTGGTTTGACGGATTAAAAACAGTAATGGTTCTTTCTGAATCGGAGTTTAGAATAAATTCACCACCATCATTCAATAAATCTGTTGTATTTGCAATATTTACATATTCGAATAAAATATTTGTAGCTACAGGAAATGTTTTTTTAAAGGAAACTATACTGTTTTTATCGTTTGAAGTTTCAGTGATAAAATTGCCAGATGTTGTTCCTGAAAAAGGGATTAAAGCCGGTAGAATACCAGTTGTAGAAATGTTTAAAGTACTATTGTCCGAAAGATCAATATCTTTATTGTCAAGCGATTCATTGCAATTGGTTATTCCATCGTTATCAATATCAATATCTAAATTATCATTTACTAGGTCATTATCTAAGTTTGTTGGACATGAACTTACTGGGATTTTATCAGAATCTAATTTAGTTCCACAATCTGAAATTGTAGCTTTCACAAAATAATAACCAGGTTTTGTGGGCGTATATTTGCCCTTTGTGGCTCCTGAAATTGGTAAATCATTATAATACCATTGAAAAACATCAAAAGCACTTAAGGAATTTACAGATAAAACTTTATTAGGAATACAATCTTCCTTTATTGCGTCCAATAAACTAAAACTTACTTCTGGTTTGAAAGTAAAACCCGAATAAAATCCACCAAAAGTAGCTGCATTGCTTGTACCATATGCTGCTAAATAGAGTTGACCCGATGAAAAAGCACTGATATTTCCGGTTAAACCAGTAATAACATAGGTTGTATAATTGCTATTTCCTGTAACAGTAGTTGGACCCGAAATAGTGATGCCAGGTAAATTATCTAGTGAAGAAATGGAGTAAGGCGTTCCATTTACTTCAAAATTCAAACTCGATCCAGATTGTGTTATTAATGTGACACGACCGTTATATACCCTTGATCCTATTTTTTCTATAATTGGGATATTATCAATAATATTAGGAGTTTCGCAACTTAATGGTGGAACAAAAAATAATTCTTGATTGGCATAAAGCGTATTGGGATCAT
>CANLLR010000069.1 GCA_947491985.1 Flavobacteriaceae bacterium
GGGTTTAACGCACCTATTTATAAGTGTTTTTCAACAGATGAATTCCTTTGCGATTGTAAATGTAAAGATAAAAGAATCGTGATAAATCATGTTTACTATTATTTAATCTCTTAACAATTCGGTAATACTATGCAAACTTAATCGTAACAGCTAGTTAACATGAACTTTACAGCGTCGGCGTTCCTTTGCCAAAAATTTAACATCCTATTAAAATGAGAATCAAGTTTTTATTCATTACCCTGTTTGTCTGTACGATTGCTTTAGCCCAAAGTAAAGGATCCATTACAGGAGTACTTACTGATAAAGAGGCAAACAATGCTACTTTACCTTTTGCCAATGCTGCCATCAAAGGAACTACGATTGGGACCACCACCGACGAAAAAGGAAAATATACGCTTACCGTTGCAGCAGGAAACCACACCATCGTCTTTAGTTTTTTGGGATATGAGAACGTTGAAGTGCCTGTTACAGTAAAAGCAGGAGAAGCCATTACCATTAATAGAGCTTTAGGTTCTGGAAGTTATAAATTGGAAGATGTTGTTGTAAAAGCTAGCGCCGGCGGAAGAGAAAAAGAAAGTGCTTTATTATTAGATCAGAAAAAAGCAGTAGAAATTAAGCAAAGTATTGGTGCTCAGGAAATGGCGAGAAAAGGAGTGAGTAATGTTCAAGAAGGCTTAACTAAAATTACAGGGGTTTCTAAAGTTGAATCGAGAGGTTTATTTGTTCGTGGACTAGAAGAACGGTACAATAATTTATTGATTAATGATTTACAAGCCCCATCTAATAGTCCGTTCAAAAAAATAATCCCTTTAGATTTATTTCCTACTGATATTGTTGGTGTTTTAAATGTTTATAAAACCTTCAATCCAAATATCCCGGGAGATTTTGCAGGAGCTACAATTAATATAGAAACTTCTCAACCGAGAGCTAGCATCACCAAAATCAGTACAAGTTTTGGTTATACAACCAATAATAATGGACGTGAATTTCTTATTTCAGAAGATGCTAATACTACACAGGGCTTTTTAGGACTACTAGGAAAAGACCGAGAATTGCCATCTGCTTTTCAAAACGTTCCTTCGGGAAAAATTCTTACACCAGCACAATATAATGACGCGAGCAAACAAAATTCATGGAATGTTGATCAATCAAGTAGCCCAATAAATTCGGGTATTGGTTTCTTACATACTGAAAAATTCAATCTCGAAAAAAACAGAAGCATCAGTTATGTTTTTTCGTTGAATGCCGATAACAAGTATCAAGTTTTAGAAGGTATTGACAGAACCTTCAATCAGGGGCAAGGGAATTATGACAATAATTTCGAAGTTGCAAAATATAGTTACAACACTTCATTGTCTGCATTAGTTGGAATAAAATTCAAATCTAATCGTTTTGACGTTAGTTTAAATTCCTTCGCATTGCGATCAACTTCAAGTATTATTCAAGACCAACTTGGTTACAAGAATAGTTTAAACACCAACCCGAATATTTTAATTCGATTGAATCAGTTTGAAGAATCAAAATATTGGAACAATCAAATCTTGGCGAATTATAAATTAACCGCTAACGGAAAACAAACTTTAAAAGGAGGATTTTCGTATGTGAAAACCGCCTTTGGTTTGCCTGACCGAAAAGTAATTACAGGAGAAAAACTGAATGAAAATGACACAAAAGTAACTTATGGTGCAGACAACTTAATACGTCAATACTTTGATGTTTCTGGGGATCGCTTCTTTTCTGGAATGTTAGAATATGCAATAAAGTTTAAGGAAAAAGAAAACGGCAAAGACACCAAATTGACTGTTGGTTATAATGGGTTAAGCAATGAAGAAGTGTCTTCGTATCGTTTTGTTTTTGGCAGACCATTATTGGCGACAACCTACATTACGGATATTAATACGATCAATGAAACTATCGAGAATGATGTAAACAACGGATTGGTTAAATTTACGGAAGAATCAACGGGCGATTGGCGTTCCAAATTATATCAAGGAATCAATTCGGCATACACAAATATCTTTTTTAATTTTGCTGAAAAATGGGATGTCAATGGTGGAGTTAGGATGGAAAGCTCTATCAGAGAAATAAAATACAGACAAACTGGCGACTCTTTTACTACTCCTTACAGAAAATTGAAAAACAACAAAGTCGACTTTTTGCCTGCAATTAATGTGAAATATGGTTTAAACGATAAAAACAATATTCGTTTTGCTGCTTCAAAGACCATTACCCGACCGATTTCTATTGAGATTCTTCCGGTCAACTTTGTAAATCCTGACGGAACTGTAGAAATTGGAAATCCTAAAATTGAAAATAGTGACAATATTAATTTCGATTTAAAGTATGAGATGTTCCCGAGCTCCAATCAAATTTTTGTTGTAGGTCTTTTTGGAAAACAAATCAATAATCCAATTGAAAGAATTTTCATTCCTACTGCGAGTAGTGGCGGACAAATCATTACGTATGCCAACTCGAAAAGCGCCTTGTTGTTTGGGCTAGAATTAGAAGTTTTGCTGCCTTTGAACAAGATTAGTGCAGCTTTAAATAATTTCTCATGGGGCTTTAATACTTCTTTGATGAAAACAGATGTTAATGTTGATTTGATTAAAAACCCGCTTGAAAACAACAAATCAAGAGCACTTCAAGGCGCATCAGATTGGTTAATTAATTCTGACTTGAAGTACGATTTTAAATTTAATGAAGACATGAAAAACACGATTTCATTAGTTTATGGTGTTTCTGGTGAAAGAATTTATGCGGTTGGTACTGCTGGAATTGATCATATCTACGAGAAACCATTTCACAAATTAGACTTTGTATGGTCTAGTAAATTATCTAAGAATATCGAAGCAAAATTCGCCGTTGAAAACATCTTAAACCCATCTTTTAGAAGAGAACTTGGTAGCGAAAGTCAACAGACTATTACAGAAACAGATTTGACAGTAAGAGAATTTAAAAGAGGTACTGGATTCTCATTAGGCATCAATTATACTTTTTAAAAAAAATTCAAAATAGAAAAGTTCGTCAATCATTTGGTTGGCGATTTTTTTTGAATCAGATTTCTTAGGTTAACAAATTGTAATTGATTTAACTTAGAATTTACATTCGCTTTATTTTTTTATAATCATAACACAACAATGAGATAACGAGTAAAACAAGCGCTGTTTTTATTTTTGCGTAAAATTTAAAACTACATTAAAAATGAAAAAATTACTTTTGAGTTTTGCAACCATTGCAACGTTATTAACAGCATGTTCTTCAGATGATGAAAGTTCAACTCCAACTCCAACTCCAACAGGGGAAATTTCAGGAGATTTTAGTGCTAACAGAGATTACGTAAAAGGAAATTACACTCTAAAAGGAACAGTTCGCGTAAAAGCTGGTGTTACTTTAAGCATAGCTGCTGGTTCAGTAATTACAGCCGATGTAACTGACGGTGTTGATGCGCTTGTAGTAGAAAACGGTGGGAAATTAATTATGAACGGGACTGCAGCAGAGCCAATTGTATGCACGCACCTGACTAAAGTTGCAGGGTCTTGGGGAGGAATTATTATGTATGGTGATGCGCCCATTGTTGGTGCAAGTTCAGTAGCGACTGCTAATTCTGAAGACGGGCTCACTAGTTCAATTACAGGAACAGCGTATACTTATGGCGGTTCTAATGATACTCACAATGGTGGGACATTAAGATATGTACGTGTAGAATATGCAGGTAAGAAAATTACTGACGGAACAAGTGAAATGAACGGTTTTTCTTTCTACTCTGTGGGTTCAGGAACGATCTTAGAAAATTTAGTTTCTTACAAAGGAGCTGATGATGGTTATGAGTTTTACGGTGGAACTGTTAGCGGAACCAACTTAATATCGTACGGAAACTCTGATGACTCTTTCGACTGGCAAGATGGTTGGAAAGGTCAATTAAATAGCAATTGGTATGCATCACAAGTTGGCACAGGAAACTTCGGTATGGAAGTAGAGGCTAAAAGCGTTAATAACGATTTTTCTCCAAAAATCACAAATATTACTTTGAAGAGAGCTGCTGGAACGGTTACAGAGGGCGGAACTTCTGCTGCTGAATTCGATGCAATCCAATTTAAAAAACAAGGAAATGGTGATTTTTCTAACATTCTAATTTCTGGTTACACAACTGATGGAGCTACTGCTGTAAGAATTCAAGATGCCGCTACAAATACAGGGCAAGTAGAGAGTGGTAAAATCAAATTAAGCAATGTAAAAATCAACGATGGTACTTCACAATTTGCGGGCGCAAGTGGGATAACGGTGATTTTTGATCCTGCTAATTATACTTTAGGAGAAGCTACTGGCGCTTCAATCACACCAGGAGCATGGACTATTGTTGAAGGAATCAACTTATTGAACTAAAATATTCGTATTTTTTATCAAAAAAACACCTCTAGACAAAGAGGTGTTTTTTTATGTTTTTATTTTAATTTTAATTCCTATCTTTACCACCAAGTAAAATCTCATGAGAAATAAATACTTCTATACCGTCCTTATCGCTTGCTTGTTTTCGCTTGGCACATACGCTCAGGAAAACAGACAGCAATCTGTTATAGATGGTTTGAGTTTTTATCCGAA
>CANLLR010000070.1 GCA_947491985.1 Flavobacteriaceae bacterium
AGGTCAGAAAATAAGTACCGCATTCGAGCAATTTTCAGATTCAGCTCAGCGAATAGGGGTTTATACCGCAGGTGATTATGTAGATATCATGCAAAAGCTTATCGAAAAATGGGAAATAGACAAAATAAGCGGTTTAACTGATGAAGCCGAAAAGGCTCGAGATTATTTGATGAAGTTACCTGCAAGAATGGCTAAAATTTCTGAAAGATTAATAATTCCTGAAGACTCATATATTTTTAAATGGGTTGAACCAGCTGTTGCAAGATAGTATAAAAAAAGCATTTCTAAATCCTTTCCTTAACAATTAGACTGAACCCAAAAGTTTGGACAAATTTATATTTAATTCTGATAATAATGAGCTCGATATAGTATCTGGCTCATTTTGTTTAAAAACCCCATCAGTAAATTTACTAGATGGGATTTTTATTTTTATTTTCCTTTAATAGATGCTTCTAAGTTTCTTTCAATTTTATGATCTGGTCTAGACCATTTAGGCTTTTCTCCCAGAGGTGTAAATTGCGAATCAGAGGCTTCTACAGTCGTGGGTTGCATGATTTTTATAAATGGTTTTTGAGGAATAAGGCCTAATGTTTCAAACATTTTCATATCTTCATTTACATCAGGATTTGGAGTTGTTAGCAATTTATCTCCTGCAAAAATAGAATTTGCTCCAGCAAAGAAACACATAGCCTGTCCCTCGCGACTCATATTCATTCTTCCTGCTGAAAGACGAACTTGAGTTTCTGGCATAATGATTCTAGTAGTGGCTACCATTCGGATCATTTCCCAAATTTCTACTGGCTTTTCATCTTCAAGAGGAGTGCCTTCAACAGCAACTAAAGCATTTATTGGTACTGATTCAGGTTGCGGATTTAAGGTAGAAAGCGCTACTAACATTCCAGCTCTATCCTCTATAGCTTCTCCCATGCCAATGATTCCTCCACTACATACAGTTACATTAGTTTTACGAACGTTCTTAATAGTCTGTAAACGATCTTCAAATCCTCTAGTTGAAATTACTTCTTTATAATATTCTTCAGAGGTATCTAAATTATGGTTATAGGCATATAAACCTGCTTCGGCAAGACGTTGCGCTTGATTTTCAGTAATCATTCCAAGTGTGCAACATACTTCCATATCTAGTTTATTAATGGTACGAACCATTTCTAAAACTTGATCAAATTCGGGACCATCTTTTACATTTCTCCAAGCTGCACCCATACAAACGCGTGAAGAGCCATTTGATTTTGCCCGTAAAGCCTGTGCTTTTACCTGATTTACAGACATTAAATCGTTGCCTTCTATTTCAGTATGGTATCTTGCTGCTTGAGGACAATAACCACAATCTTCTGGACAACCACCTGTTTTTATAGATAATAGTGTAGAAACCTGAACAACATTTGGATCGTGATGCTCTCTATGAATAGAAGCCGCTTCGTAAAGCAAATCCATTAAAGGTTTGTTATAAATAGATATGATTTCTTCTTTAGTCCAATTGTGTTTTGTAATACTCATAGTAGCATTTTTATAATGCTTCAAAAGTAGTTAAATAGTTCTAATATAACAATATTCAAAATGTCTAAATACGACACGAATTGCTAAAAATTATTGTTAGCTAAAGAGTATTTATAAAAGCAAATGCAGTAGCTTTGTCTTTTTCTAATTGTTGTTGGAGTAATGCTAAAGATTCAAATTTTTCTTCTGAACGAATATATTTCAGAATCGAGATTTTAATAGTTTGATTGTAAAGATTTAAATCGAAATCTAAATAATATACTTCAATGGATTGTTTATTACCATTTACCGTAGGATTGGTACCTATATTCATTATACCAAACACCGTTTTATTATTAAGTGTACTTTTAACAATATATACACCATTTTTTGGTATGAGTTTATAATTTTCTTCAATCATTAAATTAGCTGTAGGAAAGCCAATAGTCCGACCTAATTGCTTGCCTTCTTTCACAATTCCTGATAGAAAATAAGGATAGCCCAAATAGGCATTAGCAAGGACAATATCTCCTTCTTGAAGTGCGTTTCTTATTTTTGTAGAGCTAATAGAAACTTCTTCTATTTCTTGAGCAGAAATTTGCTCTACTTCAAAATCATATTTTTCTCCAAAAATAATTAAATCCTCAATATTCGCTGAACGGTTTCTTCCAAACCTATGATCGTAACCAATGACGATTTTCTTAATTTTAAGTTGGTCAACAAGAATGTTCTTCACAAATTCTTCAGCAGTTAGTTTAGAGAAGGTCTTGTCAAATGGGTGAATGATTAGATTGTCAAGACCTGTTTGTTCTAATAATTCTGCTCGCTCATGAATGGTGTTTAATAATTTTATTTCAGAATCCTCTTGTAAAACCATTCTAGGATGTGGAAAAAAAGTAAGAATTACACTCTGATAATTATTGATTTTTGCATTATCAAGTAGCTTTTCAATAATTTTTTGATGCCCAATATGTACTCCGTCAAAAGTGCCAATAGTAACAATGGTTTTTTGCTTAGTTCGAAATGTTTCTATAGAATGAAAAATCTTCAAAATGGTAGTTTATAAAAATACAAATTTAGTTTATCAATTCGATATTTAATAATTTGAAGTGGAGTTTAATTGAACAATATTTAATTACTTTAATAGAAATAAATTCGAAAGTACTATTGCAGTAATTTATTTAAAAAAGCGTTAAATATTTAATGTTTTTCTCATTAACACTTCAAAATAGCATTATTTTTGCATGTTAAATTCAATTTATTTATATGAGAAATAGTATTCTCTTACTTATTTGTCTGTTTTCACATTTGTATTTTCATGCTCAAAGTAATACTATTTGGGAAAAAGTTAGTTTAAACAGTACTATTCGTTCCAACCAAGTAAATAAATTATCTTATTCTCAAGACCAACTGCTTTATAAATTTGATGCAGCTAAATTTAGAAAATCATTACTAAGTGTTAATGATAAATTTTCGGGACTACCAGGTGTTATTATCGATTTCCCCAATTTAGAAGGTAACTTAGAAAAGTTTCAAGTATGGGAAAATTCAAATTTTGCTCCAAAAATGCAAGCAAAATATCCAGATATCAGATCTTATGTAGGGAAAAGCCTTTCAGATAATTCAACAACTATAAATTTTAGTATATCTCAAAAAGGAATACAAACGATGGTTTTAAGACCAAGTAAAGGTTCAGAATTTATAGAGTCTTTTTCAAATGACAACTCAGTATATGTGCTTTTTGATTCTAAAACCAGGCCGTCAGGAAAGCTTCCCTTTGATTGTAAAACTATTGATGTGGCTAATAATCAAGAAGTTCTAAATAGAATCCAATCAACAAATATTTCAAATGATAAAACCTATAAAACCCTTCGATTAGCAATATCATGCACGGGAGAGTATGGTGCCTATTTTGGCGGAGTTCCCGAAGCTTTAGCAGCAATGAATGCCACAATGACTAGAGTAAACGGGATTTTTGAAAAGGATTTAGCGTTGCATTTAAATATAATAGACGAAAATGAGCAAATTATATACACTAATCCAAACACAGATCCTTATTCTGATGCTGAAACAGGAACAAATGGCACATGGAATCTTGAGTTGCAAAATAATTTAACTAATGTATTAGGAAATCAGGCTTACGATATTGGGCATTTGTTTGGCGCTTCAGGTGGTGGAGGTAATGCGGGTTGTATAGGCTGCGTATGTATTGACGACTTAGGTTTTAATTCTGAAACAAAAGGAAGTGGATATACCTCACCAAAAGATAATATTCCGGAAGGGGATAGTTTTGATGTAGATTATGTAGCTCACGAATTAGGGCATCAGCTAGGAGCCTTTCATACTTTTTCCTATGATTTTGAAAACTCGGGAGTTTTAGTCGAGCCAGGAAGCGGTTCTACTATTATGGGTTATGCAGGAATTGCTGAACCTGATAATCTTAATATTCAAGATAATTCTGACCCTTATTTTACTTACAGGAGTATATTACAAATTCAAAAAAATTTAGAAAATATATCTTGTGTAGTAAGAACTCCTGTTGCAAATTCAGCCCCAATAGTTAACGCAGGTATAGATTTTACTGTTCCTTCGGGAACTGCTTATTTACTAAAAGGTATGGCAACGGATATTGATAATGATTCCTTAACCTATTGTTGGGAGCAAAACAATAGTGCTTCACGACTAGAAACAGGATCAGATTCTGTAACAACATCAGCAAAGGCATCAGGTCCGAATTTTAGATCTTTCAACCCTATAGACTCTCCAATTCGTTATATGCCGTCCTATTCTAATGTTTTAGGAGGAAAATTAAATACGACTTGGGAATCAGTTTCTTCTGTTTCGAGAGCATTAAAATTCTCATTAACTGTAAGAGACAATAATCCAAATGGTGCTCAGACAGGTTTTGATGAAGTAACTGTAACTTCTAGAATTCCATATAATGCATTTACAGCTCCTATGGGAGTTGGTCCTTTTAGGGTTACTTCTCAAAATTCTTCAG
>CANLLR010000071.1 GCA_947491985.1 Flavobacteriaceae bacterium
GCCATTGTAGGTACTGAGCGTCACGATTCTCGTCGTGTAGACAGACAGTTGCGTGGTCGTGCTGGTCGTCAAGGTGATGTAGGAAGTTCACAATTTTATGTTTCACTAGAAGACAACTTGATGCGTCTTTTTGGATCAGAAAGAGTCGCTAAAGTAATGGATAGAATGGGATTGAAAGAAGGCGAAGTGATTCAACATTCGATGATGACCAAATCGATAGAACGTGCTCAGAAAAAAGTAGAAGAGAATAACTTTGGAACGCGTAAACGTTTGTTAGAATATGATGATGTAATGAATGCACAACGTGAAGTGGTTTACAAACGCCGTCGTCATGCTTTGCACGGAGAACGTCTAAAAGTAGATATTGCCAACATGATGTATGACACTTGTGAGGTTATTGTTGAAGCAAACAAACAAGCGAAAGATTTCAAAAATTTTGAATTTGAATTGATTCGCTATTTCTCCATTACGTCACCTGTCTCAGAAAGTGAATTTGAAAAACTGTCTGACATGGAATTGACCGGTAAAGTGTACAAAGTAGCTTTAGAATTTTACACCGAAAAAACAGAGAGAAGCGCTAGAGAAGCTTTTCCAATTATAAAAAATGTTTACGAAGACAAAACCAATCAGTTCGAACGTATTGTAGTCCCTTTTACTGATGGAATCAAATCGTTGAATGTAGTAACTGACTTGAAAAAGGCTTATGAAACCAACGGAAAACAATTGATTGCCGATTTTGAAAAAAACATCACCTTAGCCATTGTTGATGAAGCTTGGAAAAAACACTTGCGTAAAATGGACGAATTGAAACAATCGGTTCAATTAGCGGTTCATGAACAAAAAGACCCGTTGCTTATTTATAAATTTGAAGCATTCAAATTATTCAGTTCTATGCTAAATGGGGTGAATAAAGAAGTAATTTCCTTTTTATTTAAAGGCGATTTACCTGCACAAAATGCACCGGCTATTCAGGAAGCAAAACAAGTAAAGGTAAAAGAAAATTATAAAACCAGTAAAGACGAAGTGCCAAATAGCGATACGCTAGCAGAACAATCCCGAAGTGTCGGGAGTGAAGCCGGAAACACCCAACAACGCCAAGTTACGGAAACCATCGTTAGAGAAATGCCAAAAATCAACAGAAACGATACGGTAACGATTAAACATGTTATGAGTGGTAAAACCGATACCATGAAATACAAAAAAGCAGAAAGCATGTTGCATTCTGGCGAATGGATTATTGTGAATGACTAATTCTTTTTTTGTCATTTAGACGAAGGAGCACTCTAAAATAACAATCCTCAATTGCGAAAGTAGTTGAGGATTTTTTATACATTTAAAAATAATAAAACGCAGTCTTTGTCTATAAATTCAAAACTAAATATGATATAATTCTAATTGACCTTTAAATTTATTGTCATAATATTCTATAAATTGCCGTTGAATTTAATCAATTGTTGTTCAGATGTTATCATGAAAGAAGATGAACAACTCAATTATACTTCGAAACAATGCCTAAAATATGAATATAAAAATAAAAAAAATGTCAAAGTATGCTTAGCAATGAAAAGCAAAAAATGAAGTAAGGCTAGAAAATGAAAAAACCTTTGAAACAGATTTACAGCGAGTTATTACTAAAAATTTAAAAGCGTTTACCCACAAATTCAAATAAAAATTTCCAAAAATAGAAAAAAAAATGTATTTTTGACAAATTTTTTTCAAAAAGACTACAAAACTTAATCCATCTTAAATTATAAACTTATGAGAGATTTTTATTTGTTAATGGGAGTAATTTTATTTTGGTTTTCTCAATTAAAAGCTCAAACCGTTTTAAAATTCACAATTAATCAATCTCCTGAATTAGTAGCTAATGCAGGATCAGATAAATCTATTTCAAATGGCAGCTACACCACTTTAGGAGGTTCCCCTACAGCTTCAGGTGGCTCAGGAATTTATACTTATTCATGGACTCCGGCTGATGGTTTAAGCAAAACAACTATTGCAAATCCTATTGCAAGCCCAATAAAGACAACTACTTATACACTTACATTAAATGATGGCAAAAAATGCACTAAAACCTCTTCCACAGTAATTACAGTTAATTCGCTAGGAATACAGGATATGGAAGCTGAAAAGAATCTTCGAATTTTTCCCAACCCAAATAATGGCAGTTTCTTAATAACGTCCGAAAAAAGTTTGAGTGATGGGAACGTGATGATTGAAGTTTTTAATGTTTACGGCCAGTTAATTTACTCGGAGAACATTTCTGAAAATTGGAACAAATGGAATAAGGCCATCATTCTGCCTCATAAGAGCAGTGGAATTTATTTATTAAAATTGTCAGGCAGCAAGCTTAACATTATTAAAACTATAATGATACAATAAACACCCTATTTCACTTTTTTAACTTTATTATGAAAAAACTATACCTAAAGACATTCAATTGCCTACTGACATTATTTTTTTTACAAACAATTTTATTATCCAATAGTGTAACTAGTCAAACTATTTATAAAGGGGATTCCGTTCAGCTCTCGATTATAGACAACTACAGGGGAACTATAAAATGGCAGGAATCTGTTGATGGAACTATCTGGAAAGATATAGTGGGCGGAACAATAAATAATATTTGGGTAAAACCTCTTATTAATACTCAATTTCGAGCTGTAGTAATGGAAGATTCATGCGATCCTTTTTATTCTATTACTAAATCAATTACTATAAGTGCTGATACAGGTCTTGTTGTTAACACACCTATTATTCGTTCATTTACTGCTGCCATTGTTAATTTGGATGGGGAAATAATTAGATTAGGGGGTGATGCAAAAGTTGTTGAAAGAGGTATGTGCTGGAGTAAATTAAATAATCCAACAATTAATGATAGTAAAACATCAGATGGCATTGGTATAAGCACCTTTAGTAGCATCATTTCAGGACTTACAGGAAACACAACTTATTATATACGTTCCTATACTAAAACAGATTTAGGAGTGGTTTTATATAGCAATCAAATAACTATAACAACACTGCCGTCTGTTACAATATCTACTGTTGAAGCTTCTAATATTAAGACTGTTACAGCTACGGCAGGTGGTAACATCACACTTAATGGTACAGATACAGTTATTTCTAAGGGAGTTTGCTGGAATACCAGCCAGAATCCAACTATTGCCAATAATAAAACTACAGATGGAATCGGGGCTGGAGCATATTCAAGTTATTTAACAAATTTAATTTCAGAAAAAATATATTACCTGAAAGCCTATGTTACAGCCAGCAATGGCATTACCTATTATGGAGCACAAACTACTTTTGAAACCTTGCCTACTTATGTATTCAGCATTCAAACTACTACAGTTTCGGCTGTTTCAGTTACTACCGCAAATTCAGGCGGAAACATACAGATAACCGGGACCGGAACGGTTGCTGCACGAGGAATTTGCTGGAGTACGGCTTCCTTGCCGACAATCACAGACAGTAAAACAGTGAATGGTACAGGTATCGGAAATTTCGTCAGTTCCATATCAGGTTTAATTGCCGGTACTACTTATTTTGTTCGGGCTTATGCCACTTCCGGTACAGGTAAAACTTCGTATGGAAATGTGCTTAGTTTTACTTCATTAGAAGGTATAACTGCTACAACCACAGCAGTTACTTCAATTACCACCTCTTCTTCTGTTTCAGGAGGAACGATTGTTGACCTGTCCGGCGGAACGATAGTGGTTAATACACGAGGCGTCTGCTGGAATACCAATCCAAATCCAACAATAGCCAATAATAAATCCATCGATGGCAATGGGGTGGGTACTTTTACCAGTGCTTTAACCGGTTTGAATGCGGTTACAAAATATTATGTACGGGCATATGCTACAATCGCTTCAGGAAAAACCATTTATGGCAATGAAAATAATTTTACCACTGCTCAACCTTTAAGTGTAGTTATTACTACAAATAATGTTGCAAATCTCACCTCAACAGGTGCAAGTTCCGGCGGCAATATTACTACCACGGGTTTTGGTTCTGTTACTGAACGCGGCTTGTGCTGGAGCACTAGTCAAAATCCAACTGTTTACGATTATAAAAAAATGAATGGTAGTGGCAATGGTTTATTTACAAGTACAATAACGGGATTAAACCCTGGGAGCACCTATTATTTGCGTGCCTATGCCATTACAAATTTAGCTGACATCGTTTACGGAAACCAGGTTTCATTCATTCCTCCCAGTCCTTTAACTATAACTACTACAGATATATCTTTTGCTACAGCAGTTTCAGCAAGTACTGGTGGTAATATTACAATTGTAACAGCTGGAACTTCGATTACATCAAGAGGGGTTTGTTGGGGTGTT
>CANLLR010000072.1 GCA_947491985.1 Flavobacteriaceae bacterium
CGATAAAGCTACAATGGAATTCGAATCCTTTAATGCTGGAACTTTATTGTTCATTGGTATTAACGAGGGCGAAACCGCCCCTGTCGATAGTGTACTTGCCATTATTGGACCTGCAGGAACTGACATCACAGGCATAGCAGAAAATTACAGAAAAGACGGCGCTACTGCAGTTCTCACCCCGAGCGCAGTCGATGGACAAAAACATACTGAAACAATTCCAGACAATACAGTTCAAGTGGTGTCTGACGGAAAAAGAATTTTCATATCGCCTTTGGCAAAGAAAATAGCGGAGGAAAAAGGAATCAATATAGCTCAAGTGAAAGGTTCTGGAGAAAACGGACGTATTGTTAAAAGCGATATCGAAAACTTCACGCCATCTTCTCAAGCTGTTACCCCAAGCGCAGTCGAGGGGCAACCGTCAACAGAAAACCGTCAACAAACAACAGTTCAACCTTTCGTCCCTGCTGGAGAAACTTTAACTGAAGAAATCAAAAATTCGCAAATGCGTAAAATCATTGCGAAACGTTTATCTGAATCGATTTTTACTGCTCCTCATTTCTACTTGACTATTGAAGTGGCGATGGATGAAGCGATAAAATCAAGGGTGACAATCAACACGATTCCAGATACCAAAGTTTCTTTCAATGACATGGTGATCAAAGCTTGTGCAATGGCGTTGAAAAAACATCCAAAAGTAAATTCACAATGGAGAGAAGACTCCATTCTTATCAACCACCACGTGAATGTTGGCGTTGCCGTTGCGGTAGAAGATGGATTAGTGGTTCCTGTTTTGCGATTTACCGATCAAATGAGCTTATCTCAAATTGGCACTAGTGTGAAAGATGTTGCTGGAAGAGCAAAATCGAAAAAACTACAACCTTCAGAAATGGAAGGCAGTACTTTTACGGTTTCTAATCTGGGCATGTTTGGAATTTCAGAATTTACTTCCATAATTAATCAACCGAACTCTGCTATTTTATCGGTTGGTGCTATCGAAGAAAAACCTGTTGTTAGAAACGGACAAATCGTGGTAGGAAATACCATGAAAGTAACTTTAGCTTGCGATCACCGCACGGTTGATGGTGCTACTGGAGCACAATTTCTTCAAACACTTCGACAGTATTTGGAAAATCCAGTTACGATGTTAGCATAATGACTTTTCTTGCAATTCATTAAATTGCTTCAAAATACAAATTCCCGTTTTGACCTTTCAGAACGGGAATTTTTTATTTAATTTACAGCATAAATACCACTCTATGAAAAAGCTAATTACAATTTGTTTACTTTCAACTATTTTGTCATGTCAAAAAAAGGAAGTTGTTGCGTTAAATCAATTCGTCAAAGATGAACATTCTTTCTCTAAACCCAATGACGCCGTTGCGAAGCATTTAGATTTAGATATTAACGTTGATTTCGAAACACAGACCATTTCCGGAAAAGCAACATGGACCATCGACAATACATCCAAAGGAAATGAAATTATATTTGATGAAAACACACTAAATATTACCAAAATAACCCTCGGCGATGATGAAAAAGAAACGAAATTCAGTTTTGGAACTGAAGTAGAATTCCACGGAAAACCACTCCACATACAAATAGAACCCAGCACTACGAAAGTCAATATTTATTATAGCACCACCAAAGACGCGGTAGCCTTGCAATGGCTGAAACCCGAACAAACCGCCGACAAAAAGAAACCGTTTCTATTCGCACAAGGCGAAACGATTTGGTCTCGCACATGGATTCCCTGTCAAGATTCACCGGGAATCCGATATACTTATAATGCTAAAGTAACCGTTCCTAAAGATCTAATGGCGGTCATGAGTGCTACGAATCCACAGCGTAAAAACACCACTGGAATTTATTACTTCAAACAAGACAAAGCAATTCCTTCATACCTAATGGCAATTGCGGTGGGCGATTTGGGTTTCAAATCAATCGACAAACGCACCGGCGTTTATGCAGAACAATCCGTTTTAGAAAAAGCGGCTTTCGAATTTAGTGAACTCGGAAAAATGGTTTACGCTGCAGAAAAATTATTCGGCCCATACCGGTGGGGAAGATATGACGTATTGGTTCTTCCGCCGAGCTTTCCTTACGGTGGAATGGAAAATCCGAATCTAACCTTTCTTACTCCAGGCATAATTGCAGGCGACCGGTCACTAACAAGTATACTAGCACATGAATTAGGTCATAGTTGGAGCGGCAACCTGGTTACTAATGCCACTTGGAATGACGTTTGGCTCAACGAAGGTTTTACTACCTACGTAGAACATAGAATTGGCGAAGCAATTTTTGGGGTGAAAGAAGCTAAAATGCAAGCTGTATTAAGTAGAAAATTGCTTTATGACAATATTGCCGACTACGGACCCAACAATCCAGCCACCCAACTAAAAGTAAATGTTGATGGGAAAAATGCAGATGATTGCCTTTCTGACATACCCTATGAAAAAGGTTACGCATTCCTACAAACCGTAGAGAATACTGTTGGTCGGGAAAAATTTGATCTATTTATTACCGACTACTTCAACAGTCACGCATTTCAATCAATCACGACGGAAGACTTTTTGAAATATTTTAATGAAAAACTCATCAAAGGCGACAAAACATTAGCTGCAAAAATCAAAGCCGAAGAATGGATATACAAACCTGGTATTCCATCAAATATCACAAAAGTAGTTTCCGAGGATTTTAATGCCATCGATGAAATTCAAAAAACTTGGAGACAAATAGGCGTTAAAGGTTTAAGTGCCAAAATCAAATCAACAAATGAGAAACAGCACTTCATTGACTACTTGCCGAAAGACATTACTGAGAAAGAAATCACTGCGATTGATGCGGAATTCAGCTTCACCCAAAGTGGCAACTTCGTTATCAAGCGTCAATGGTTTATAATTGCCATTCGCCAACAATACAAGCCCGCCTATGAAGCGATAGAACAGTTTATGACAGCAACAAGTCGCACAGGTTCATTGCAAACTTTATACAAAGAAATGGTCAAAACACCTGAAGGAAAAACTTGGGCAAAAAGCATTTTTGAAAAAGCGAAATCGGGGTATCATATGACGACGGTGCAAGATTTGCAAACCACAGTCAACTAATTTGTGTTTCCGCATTAGAATCATTTTGGCGTGCCGGCTCGAGGAACTTTCTGCCTATTCATGAATATTTGGCGAGCCGTCGGGCTATGCGCTGCAATCTTTTTTGTTTGTCACCCTGAGCGCTGTTGAAGGGATTTTCAAAGACAAAAAAGGATTTCTACTACTATCCCTCACGCGGGCATAAATTACTAATTCTTGATACAACGAACAGAAAAACCATTGTCCTTAAAATATTCTAATGTAGTAACACCACCATTAGTATAATTCAAAATTCGGGCTACCGCTCGCAGATTGCCAAATTCAGTTGTACTCCACCAATATCCATATCTATCCATCAAAAATGAACCGCTACCATTATCAGCCTCATACCCACCTGGAACCGCTGAAAAACCGCTACTATTTGTAGCCGAAGCATTTGGATTTCTCCATAATCCATTACCCGCTTGTACAGTACCTGTAGTTTTCATTTTACCGCCAGCAACATCTGGAAAACCTAAAAATGAGACTAACGTGGTCCACTCCGCATCGCTAGGTATATGCCATCCGGCAGGCGCTAATCCACGAGGATCGTTTACCGCATACCAATTATATAATTTGCCATAAATTGGGCCTTTCGCAGGGTCGTTATTGTAATAGCACCAAGCGCCAGTAGTCAAATTTGCCCATTGCGATGAATTGGTCACTTGCGGTATCAGATCACCATTTCTATAGCGGCTCACGTTTAAGTTTTTAGTCATCCAAATTTGCGTACCGATTTGCACTTCACCATTTTGTATTGGTACTGTTGGTCGAGCAGCTATTTGGTTTTGTGTATTGGTTTCTTCGTTGGAGCAAGAAGTGATCCCAATTAATAAAACTAATAGTGAGGTTATGGTGAAGTAGTATCTTTTCATGACAATGCTTTTTTAAGCTTGTATAAAAGTAGTAATTAAATCTATTCATACCACTTAGTGCTTTTATTCCTTTGCGTCTTAGCGACTTTGCGAGGGAAAAATCTACTGTAGACTGTAGTAAAACTTCAACGTTCGATATTCATTAATCAACCTTTTAAAATTTTGAATATTGAACAACGAATGTTGAACTTTGAATAAAACAAAAAACCCGTTGTTTTCACAACGGGTTTTTCTTAAAAAGGCGACGACATACTCTCCCACAAATTGCAGTACCATCTGCGCAGGCGGGCTTAACTTCTCTGTTCGGGATGGGAAGAGGTGAGCCCCGCCGCAATAACCACCTTA
>CANLLR010000073.1 GCA_947491985.1 Flavobacteriaceae bacterium
ATGGGCACAACTAACGAAATGGCTCTTTCCATGGCATCTTTTACCAAGGCTTGCATCATCTCTTTTTCGGTGTTGTGAATGTCAAAAACTAACTCATCATGTACCTGCAAAATCATTTTCGATTGCACGCCAGCTTTTTTCATGGAAGAGTGTACCGCAATCATAGCCATTTTGATAATATCTGCTGCCGAACCTTGAATCGGTGCATTTATGGCATTGCGCTCAGCAAAACCGCGCATCACTGCATTGGCGGAATTAATATCAGGTAAATACCGTCTGCGTTTCATGATTGTTTCCACATAGCCTTTTTCTCGTGCCATGTGTATTACCCCATCCATGTAGGATTTAAGTTGAACAAATTTTTAAAAATAACTATCAATGATTGTTTTTGCCTCTGTCCGAGAAATAGTCAATGTTTGTGATAAACCAAAGGCAGATTGGCCATATATTATTCCAAAATTTACGGCTTTGGCGGCGCTTCGTTGATCACGTGTTACGGTTTCCAGCGGAATATTAAACACTTTTGCAGCAGTTGCCGTATGGATGTCTACTCCTTGTTGGAATGCCTGAATCATGTTTTTATCGCCACTTAAGGCGGCTATAATTCTTAATTCTATTTGCGAATAATCGGCTGCCATCAATTGATAATCAGCTGAACGAGGAACGAAAGCCCTTCTAATTTCTTTTCCTTTGGCAGATCGAATGGGAATGTTTTGCAAATTGGGATTGTTGGAGCTGAGTCTTCCCGTTGCAGTAACCGTTTGCATAAAATTGGTGTGAATGCGCCCATCTACTTTATCGCACAGGGTTGGTAGCGGATCAATATAGGTACTCTTCAATTTCCGCAGCTGTCTAAATTCCAAGATAAGTGGTACAATTGGATGATCTTTTTCGTGCTTCATCAACACATCTTCCGAAGTAGCATATTGTCCTGTTTTGGTTTTTTTTGCTTTGCTCGAAATTTTCAAATGATCAAAAAGTACCTCGCCCAATTGTTTTGGGGAATCTACGTTAAAATCAACTCCCGCAAGCGTTTTTATTTCGCTATCCAACCGAAGCAAGGTTATTTCAAGTTCCTTGGAATAATCTTGTAGGGCTTTAACGTCTATCGCAATGCCTTCTCCTTCCATATCTTTCAATACTTCAATCAAAGGTATTTCCATTTGATAGAACAGTTCTTTCAAGTGGTCTTTTTGAATTTCTGGTTCTAATATTTGCTTCAATTGAAACGTAATGTCGGCATCCTCACTGGCATAATCCGCAATTTCTTCCGGACTTAAATCGCGCATATTCCCTTGGTTTTTTCCTTTTTTTCCGATGAGTGTTTCAATCGAAATAGGTTGATAACCGAGGTAATAATTGGCCAGAAAATCCATGTTTTGCTTGGCTTCCGGATTAATTAAATAATGGGCGATCATTGTGTCAAATGTTGGTTCTGAAACCTTAATTCCATACCGATTCAGCACTTTTAAATCGTATTTAATGTTGTGTGCAATTTTTTCAATGGACGTTGATTCAAAAAATGGCTTGAATTCTTCCACAATTTTTTTGGCTTCTTCAAAATCAGCAGGCACAGCTACATAAAATCCTTCTCTAGCTTTGTAGGAAAAAGAAAACCCAACCAAATCCGCATGAAGCGCATCAAGGCCCGTGGTTTCTGTATCAAAACAAACTTGTTGTTGTTTCAGTAACAAATCCAACAGTTCTTTCCTTTCTACCGCCGTTGAGATTAGGTGATAGCTCGGTTTTTCGGTAGCAATAGTTTTATAAGAAGCTGTTTCAATGGGTTCTTGAGGTTCCAGCATGCTTTGAGCACCAAATAAATCGAGTTGATTTTCTGTGTGTAGTACCGAAGAGTTTTTTGATGAGGTTGAAACCACGATTTCTTCGCCAATGATGCGTTTGGCAAGCGCTACAAATTCGAGCTCGGTAAAAACTTCTCTAATTTTATCTGCGTCAACGGGCTCTACCAGAAGTGCTTTTTCATCAAACTCAATTTCAACGTCAGTAATGATTGTAGCCAGCATTTTTGAAACCAATCCTTGATCGGCAAAATTGCGCACATTTTCTTGTTGTTTCCCTTTTAATTCATGTGCGTTAGCAATCAAATTTTCAACCGATCCATAGGTTTTAATCAACTGCTTGGAAGTTTTTTCGCCAATTCCCGGAATTCCCGGAATATTGTCAGCCGCATCTCCCCACAATCCTAAAATGTCAATAACTTGCAGCGGATTTTCCACTTCAAATTTGGCACACACCTCTTTCACACCCATAATTTCCGGCGGATTACCTCCTCGACCGGGTTTGTAAATCAGGCATCTATCTGTCACCAACTGCGCGTAATCCTTGTCCGGTGTCATCATGTAGGTTAAAAAGCCTTCGGCCTCTGCTTTCCAAGCGATGGTTCCAATTACGTCGTCGGCTTCAAAACCAGCGACTTCCAACCGTGGAATATTAAACGCTTCCACAATCCGTTTGATGGGTTGAATCATCGATTTGATATCTTCGGGCATTTCATCTCGGTGTGCTTTGTAGGCTTCAAATTCTTCTTGGCGCATCGTTGAGCCACCTGGAGGATCAAAAACAACAGCAATGTGTGTAGGTTTTTCTGTTTTCAGGATATCAATGAGCACATTGGTAAAGCCAAACGCGGCGGAGGTGTTTTGTCCTTGCGAGTTTATCCTTGGGTTTTTAGCAAAAGCAAAGTAGGCACGATAAATCAGTGCATAGGCATCCAACAAAAATAGTTTACGGGGCGAGTCAGCAGATAGCATAAGGGAAATTTAGTGCCCGAAGATAGTGTTTTGAATTTGAAAAAAGAAACGAAGAATTGGATCTACGAAACAATTTTGGAAAACAACCAACACAAGCTTATCGAGCCTGTCGAGATAAGCTTGATTCGACAAGCTCATCAAGCTCGTATGGCTTATCGAGCTTGTTTTGCTGATTGAGCTTGTCGTGCTGATTGAGCCTGCCGAAATCAGCCGTTTTTACTCCTCGACAACTCTTTAAGTTTTTGGAGATCTCCATTGATCAACGCTTCCTTTTTCTTGTGACTCCAACCTTGTATTTGTTTTTCTCTGTAAAACGCCCAATCTATTCGTTCAAAAATTTCAAAATAAACAAGCTCTACTGGTAAGTGCTTTTTGGTAAAATTAGCTCCTTCACCACTTTGGTGTTGGTTCAATCTTCTTTCTAAATTTTTCGTGCTACCGGTATAGAATTTATCATTTGCACATTTTAAAATATACATGGTTGGTTTTGACATACTTGAATTTACGAGAAATAATTGAAATCGCCAAGCTTGTTTCGATAAACTCAACAAGCTTATCGGGCTTTACATACAGAGTCAATCGAGGCATGTCGAGATCAGCTTTTAAACACGGCCCTATCAAACAACCACTAAAATCTGTCTTTTTATGGAATTGAATTCCAAATAATTCCTATATTTATTTACATTTGAATTCTTTAATATTTGTTTTATGAAAAAAATTGTTGTGTTGAGTTTCTTGTGTTTTTTAACCTTGAATAGTTGTATTATTCAAAAGCGTTATCATTTGAAAGGATTTCAAATCAGTAAATCAGGAGTAGGCAAAAAGGTTAAAATTTCTCCCAGAAAGGAAAATGCTACGCTAAATTTTGTAGAAAATGTATCATTGAAGACCAAACTTATTCATTCAAAAAAAATAAATCAAGAATCAAGAAAAACCATAACTCCAAGTGGTTCTTTTGAGTATCAACCCGAATTACAAGAAATGAATAGAAAGGCCGATGTTAGCCTCAATACATCAATTTCTCTCGCTAATCAGGCTAACAATAAAAAGAGTACTAGTAAGTTCGGATCTAACAAAATCACTCGGATATCAGATCATTCTCAACTTCAACAAACTGAATTAAAACAGCGGTCGAATCCAAAATCAATTCACCAACAAAAAATTAGGCCCGCTAAAATGCCCTTGTGGAAACAAGCAGTTATCGCATTGAGTGTTCTTGTAGTTTTAATAGGTCTCTACATTGCACTAGTCTTTTCAGAAATTTTTGCTTTTGGAAATTAATTAGTGATTTCCCGCCAAAGCAATTAACGCATTATTTCTCCAACTGCCCCAAACGCACAGCGAGATCCAACAAGCGATTGGAATATCCGGCTTCGTTGTCATACCAGCCCACAATTTTTATCATGCTTCCAACAACACTCGTCAACCCGGCATCAAACAAACAACTAGCTGGGTGTCCAATGATATCAACTGAAACAATGGGATC
>CANLLR010000074.1 GCA_947491985.1 Flavobacteriaceae bacterium
GAACGAATTATTGATGAAAAAGGCAAAATAAAAGTGGAGGAAGAGGACAATGCTCACGTGTTGATGGACCATGGCAATGGCATCATCAGCCATGTGATGTGTGGCTTCAATTATTTTGATCCGCATGGGCATGAGGCCAAAGGCCAGCAGTTGCATTCCATCCAGATTTTCGGGGATAAAGGGAATATGAGGCTGATTGGTTACGATTGGGAAACCAATGGCGTAATCCTCGACGATTCATGGGAAACACCAGGACAGCTTCATGAAAAAGAAACGGGTGGATACATGTGGCAGGAAGGTGCAACAAAAGTTGCTGAATCAATCGTTCATAAAACTGAGCCTTTGATAAATGTTGAACATGCCTTACATGTGCTTGAAATTATAGAAGCTGCAAGGAAATCATCAGCCAATGGAATGCGAATTCCGCTGATTTCAACTTTTAAATGGCCGGTTGTTTAAAATAAAAGACATGTGTAAATTAAGGTTTTCTAGTAAATCTGTAGACAGTATGAACAGTGGGAACGTCAGGCTATGAAAAACTCGGTTTTTTATAAAAAAAAGGTGTAAACTGTTTTACAGAATGGGGTATAGTTCGAGTTGCTTCGATTATACGATAATAGATTTTTAAGCTGTAAATTTTGGTTGAGGAAAAAAGAGTCTGTAATAGCTCTAAAACAGGTCAGTTTTTCAAAAGCATGAGTTATTCCTTTGTAATTGGTCACCCTTTTTTGATTTTTTCAATCAAATCATCCATTCCTAAAATGTTCTTGCAGCGTTTCATGTTATAAACGGTCATGATTAATGCAAAATCTCCTTTTACTTTTATGAGTCCTTTTAAATTAGTATGATTATAACACCATTTTCGTTTTCTGGTTCCAAATATATGTTTCCCGCCTTGGTATTTGCAATAGTGGGGCTGAAGTGTAAAGTTTGAGGATTCGGAATTCTAAACATCTTCGGAAATAAATTGAACATTTATTCTTAGATTTCCGTACCATCGCAAATACCTATTCCATATCAGATCTAGGAACGACAGTATTAAATCAACAAACAGAAGTGAAGTTAACAGCTCTCTTATTTTTTAGCATTCTATCCATTTTGACTTCGTGCAATGGGCAGACTTATAATTCAGAGAACCCGAACTTCTTAAAAGAAATATATGTAAAGGGAGACACCGTAAAAGAACTTGGAAGCAGCATTATGGTGATTTATCAAGACACGAAAAATACTTATTGGTTTGGTAGTTGGAAAACAGGAGTGTATAGATTTGACGGTAAGACTTTGATCAATTATACAACAAAACACGGATTGCATAACAATAGAGTTGATGATATAAAAGAAGATAAATCGGGCAACATATATTTCACTGGTATGAACCCAAATTCTACAGTATCAAAATTTGACGGAAAATCATTAACCAAGATTATAGCAAGACCAAGTAATGAATGGAAACTTGAAGCCAATGATTTGTGGCTAAAAAATGCTTATCAAATCGGAAAAGTATATAGGTTTGACGGAATAACATTTTATGAATTAACAATTCCAAAACCATCTAATCTTTCCAATCCTTTTGAAATTTATAGCATTTATAAAGACCAAAAAGGTAACATTTGGTTTGGCACAAATCCAGTTGGAGTTTGTCGTTATGACGGAAAATCATTTGAATGGATTACAGAGGAAGATGTGACTGAATTTCGCAACGAAGGGGCAAACGGAGTGCGTTCAATTACAGAAGACAAAAATGGCGACTTTTGGTTTAATACAGAAAATCGTTATAGTGTTTACGACAGCATAACATTAAAAAGCAATAAGTTTTATACAAGACATGAGAGCATAGGCAGTTTAGACGGAAAAAATACCAGTGGTCTAAAAGAGTATTTATCAACAGTAAGAGACAACAAAAATAATTTGTGGTTTGTAACTTATCGTAATGGTGTTTGGAAATATGACGGAATGAAAATCACTCATTTTATCGTTGAAGACAACTCAAAAGACATTACTTTATTCAGTATTTACAAAGACAACAATGGTGACCTTTGGCTTGGAACACCAGAAAATGGTGCATATAAATTTAATGGAAAGACATTTGAAAAGTTTAAACCGTAATGACCAAAAGAAGAACAGCCGATAAGAGGGGTTTGCCCAAATGGGAGCAGAAGTAATGAATTGAGCTTTGTAATTCTATTTGGCATTTCTAGAAGCCTGAACATTTGTACTTTTAATTCCCCAACTACACAAAGTCATGTCTGTTGGTGGCAACCGCAAATTGTAACACCCAAATTATCAAATCAGTTGACAAATTACATAATGACAAACGAAATAAATCAACCAATACCTGCCTCTTATTTAACGATTGATAAATCAACAAAAGAAAGTGGATTTACAATGGCTTCTGATGTTTTAACCTGTTCCCTGCTGCGAACACTTGCATCATCAAAACCTGCAAGCAGATTCCTTGAACTTGGCACAGGGACTGGGCTTTCAACATCTTGGATACTTGACGGAATGGATAGCAACTCAACATTAATTTCGATAGACAATGATGAGAAATTTTTAAATATTGCTCACAAATATTTAGACCAAGACAAGCGATTAAAATTAGTTCTTTCAGACGGAGAAAATTGGGTGAAAAGTAATTTGGGTCAGAAGTTTGATTATATTTTTGCAGATACCTGGCATGGGAAATATCTACTTTTGGATGAAGTGTTAGAAATGTTAAACAGAGGTGGACTTTACATATTAGACGATATGTTGCCACAACCAAATTGGCCCGATGGACATCAAGAAAAAGCAGTAAAATTTGTAAAATATTTAGAAAGCAGAAGCGATTTGTTTGTAACAAAACAACATTGGGCAACAGGAATCATTATTGCGGTAAAAAAATAATTGCATTATTTCTATTCGATAATTTGAACAATACCCATAAACAAAAGCCCCCAACACGGAGTTTTGTGCAAGTTAGGCAGACGGAATAACAATGAGCATTTGTAATTTTATTTAGCATTTGTTCGGGCTTGAAGAATAAGTTTGAGCATTAGTGCTTAATTTCAAATTTATATTTTCGAAAAGCAGCGGTTTCGGGAAGACGGAATACTAATTCCCAACTTGTACAAAGCCCTGTTCGTTCTGCGCAATGCTATCGGCTACTCTGGGAACTCAGTTGCAATAACAACTACTAACCAAAACATAAAAATGAACAATAGAGTAATTAAAATAATATTTGGCATATCCATTAGTCTTTATATGTTCATTGTTTGTTTCAATAACATAACTGACTATGATTCAAACTTCCAATTTGTACGTATGGTTTCAGGCATGGGAGATGTGTTTTCAAAAGAAAAAACTGGATGGCGTTCCATCAATAGCGAAACCTTACATCACATCATGTACCTTTTCATTATTGCATCGGAATTAACTATCGCTATGTTGACTATAACTGGCGTTTTCAAAATGATAAGAAAGGTAAAGTCAGGTTCGGTAGAATTTAATAAATCTAAAAAACTACTACTGACCGGCTTATCGTTTGGCGTGATCCTTTGGTTTGGTATGTTTGTTACAATTGGTGGAGAATGGTTTTTAATGTGGCAGTCAAAAAACTGGAATGGACAAAATACGGCGTTTTTATTATGTATATGTTTTTTGCTCTTTTCAATACACCTGAACCAACGTGATGAATAGTTTGTTTCTATCATTAGATAAGTCATGCACTTTTAAGAACTGCGCATAATATGCGGTTTGCTAAAGAATATGTACTCATCGTTCCATTCGCTCATTATCGTTAGCACTACCACCAACATCAGTTTGGTAAAATGACGGGTTCAGTGGTAGTCTCAGCGGCAGTTCTTCGATTGAACATTTGAGCTTCGATTTCCGCCACTGCGACGAGCTGCAAACAGTTAGCAGCAAGGCGAGGTGAGCATGCGGCCATAGAATCATACAACTAATAGACTAGAGAGGTTTGGTATCACAATCGAATCAATTCGTATCAAATCGAATCAAATGAAGCTTGCTAATTCGAATCATTATCGTATTTTTGCGTATCATTTCGTATCACAATGAACAACGAAGTATATAATCTTAGACTTAATATTGATTGGGCACTGATTAACTTAATCAGTGAAATAGA
>CANLLR010000075.1 GCA_947491985.1 Flavobacteriaceae bacterium
CACAGGAATCAATGCGGATGTGCTGATGAATGTGCAAAATTATCCGGTTTTTACGGCTCCTTTGAATGCCAATGTCAATGAAATTTCCAATCTTCTTGGAGAAGCTTTTTTTCTGCAAAATGGAAAAGAATCTTCTATCAGCTGGAAGGGAATGAAAAATTTAGAAAAAGTTGAATTGTTTGACATTTCTGGCGCTAAAATAAATCAATTTTTAGCCAAAGAAATAAATGGAAAATGGCCAGTTTCTGGCTTAAATAGTGGCGTTTATTTTGTGCGATTTTTTAGTGAATCTGGTATTTTATTAAATCAAATTAAAGCAGTGCAGCCATGAATTTGTTGAGAAAAATCAATTTGCCTATTATATTGATTTTCTCAGTATCATCGTTGTTTTTTCTCAAATGTTCCGTTTCAAAAACAGGTTTCTTAAGTCCTTTAGGTGCCGTAAAATCTCCTGCTGATAATCAATTAGACACAGCAAAAATTGCTTTAGGAAAAGAATTTTTCTTCGATAAAAGATTGTCTTTAAATGAATCGGTTTCTTGTGCTGTTTGTCATAAACCTGGTTTGGCTTTTACAGATGGATTAAAAGTCAGCGAGGGAATTTTAGGTCGCAAATCAGCTAGAAATTCACCCACTTTATTGAATGCCGCTTTTTTACCAAAAGTGATGTTTGACGGTGAAATTCCGACGCTAGAAATGCAATCAATCGTTCCAATTCAAGAACATGTTGAAATGGGAATGGAAATGAAAGCATTAATCGTACGGTTGAAATCTGTTCCTGAATATCAAGCGGCTGCCAAACGTGTTTTCAATCGAGATATGGATGTTTGGGTACTTACGCGCGCTTTAGCCGCTTATCAAAGAAGTTTGATTTCTGATAATTCTCCGTTCGACAAATTCTTTTATGGCAACAGCAAAATGGCTATGAGCGCTTCCGCAAAACGTGGTTGGAACATTTTTTCTGAAAAATTATATTGCACAAAATGTCATCCAGCGCCATATTTTACAACTTTTAAAGTGGAAAATAATGGTTTGTATGAAATTTATCCTGACAATGGAAGATTTAGAATTAACAACGATTCTACCGAAATGGGAAAATTTAAAGTTCCGACTTTGAGGAATATCGAAATTACGGATCCTTACATGCACGATGGCTCGTATGAATCTTTGTCGGATATAATTGATCATTATGCAGCAGGTGGAAAAAATCACAAGAATAAATCAGCAATTATTCAACCTTTTACCTTGACTAAAAAGGAGAAAAATGATCTGATTGAATTTTTGTATTCCCTGACTGACATGAGTTTTATGGAGCGACTTTAATTTATTGAAAATAAATAGGTATGGTACAAAGAAGAACATTTATAAAATGGAGCGCCATTGGGACATTGGTTGGAATTGTGAAACCAACTTTGGCGATTGAACCGCTGAATAAAGGTTTACGCAGAATGGCAATTACACCGAAAGTTATTTCCACTTGGGAACACGGATTGGCGGCCAACAAAGCTGCATGGGAAGTGATTTCTGCCGGCGGAAAATCAATTGATGCCGTTGAACAAGGATTGCGTGTTACTGAATCTGATATTACCAATCGCAGTGTTGGAATCGGTGGAAGACCTGATGCACAAGGTCATGTAACTTTAGATGCTTGCATCATGGACGAAAAATCTCGCTGTGGTTCAGTTGCTTTTTTGGAAGGCATTGACCATCCGATTTCAGTGGCAAGAAAAGTGATGGAAGATACGCAACATGTGATGCTCGTTGGCGAAGGCGCCAAAGAATTCGCACTTTCCAAAGGATTTGAAAAAATAAAAACGCCACTTCCTGAAGTCAAAAAAGATTACAAAAAGTGGAAAAAAGAACAAGAAGCTCTTGCGAAAAAACCGACAATTAATGTCGAAAATCACGATACAATTGGTATGCTAGCGATTGATAGTTTTGGCAATATCAGCGGCGCGTGCACAACTTCTGGTTGGGCTTATAAAATGCACGGACGAATTGGAGATTCACCCATTATTGGTGCTGGATTGTTTGTAGACAATGAAGTGGGCGGCGCTGTTGCAACTGGATTGGGCGAAGCAATTATTCGTGTGGCTGGAAGTCATACGGTCGTCGAATTGATGCGCCAAGGAAATTCGCCTGAAGAAGCTTGTAAAATGGCAGTTGAAAGAATCATTTCGAAGCATGAAAATATGGATGGTTTGCAATGCGGATTTATTGCCATTGATAAGTTCGGAAATGTGGGCGGTTATTCTGTTTTCAATGGCTTTAATTATGCTTTCACCGATGCGCAAAAGCATGTGATGGTCGAAACTTCTTGTGATAGAAAATGGTAATTCATTTTCAAATTTTGATATGAGAATATTTTTTATTGTACTTTTCTTAAGCTTTCATTGCATGACATTTTCGCAAAAAAATGAACTTGAATGGAATTTCTTTCATCCGGTTAAGAAAACATGGTTGCAGGCAGGAACATGCGGCTCTGTGCAAGAAAAATTAATTGAATCTAAAGAATTACCAGATCCATTTTATGGCGAAAATGAAAAGCTTTTTAATTGGATAGAAAAATATGATTGGGAATTTAAATCGTCATTTAATCTAACTGAAATTCAATTTGCAGAAAATTTCATTGAATTGGATTTCCCTGGAGTTGATACTTATGCCAAAATTTATATCAATGATTCTTTAGTTTTAAGCACTAAAAATGCGTTTCATCCTTACATTTTACAAGTCAAACCTTTTGTGAAAATCGGTTTAAATAGCATTAAAGTTATTTTCACTTCACCGGTAAATTATCATAGGAAAGCATTTGATGCTAAATCACCCAAACTTCCTGCGCCAAACGATTTGGGCGAAATTGCTGTTTCATCCATGTCTCGAAAACCTCAGTATCAATTCGGTTGGGATTGGGCATTGAGAATGAATACCATTGGTTTTTTGAAACCAGTTCGATTGCGGACTTATTCTTCAAATAGAATTTTACTTCAAAAAGTTGATACAAAAAGTGTTACAGACAATCAAGCAAAGTTGCAATTGTCGCTTGTTTGTGCTGTAAAATCAACGCAAAAAATAAGATTTGAAAGCGAGATTTGGGGCAATTTTGACAACTTAAATTTAGTCAATGGTGAATTGAAAATTGATGCTGATTTGATGAATCCTACATTGTGGTGGCCGCGCGGACAAGGCGAGCAATATTTGTATCACGATAATTGGAAAATCTATGATTTCACAGGAAAATTAATCGACAGTTGTCATGTAAATTTCGGAATTAAAACCAGTGAATTAATTCAAGAAAAAGACCAATTTGGAACCTCTTTTTATCTTAAAATCAACGGCAAACCTATTTTTTGCAAAGGCGCAAATTACATTCCGCAGGAAGTTTTTCCTTCCAGAATTACAACAGAATCTATTGAAGATTTAGTCGAACAAATGCGTCTTTCGAATTTCAATATGGTGCGCGTTTGGGGCGGCGGTTTTTATCCTGACGAAGCATTTTTTGACGCTTGCGATCGGGCTGGAATAATGGTTTGGCAAGATTTTATGTTCGCTTGTGCCATGTATCCAGGTGATGCGGTATTTTTGGCCAATGTGAAACAAGAATTGGAATACCAAGTACCAAGAATTTCTGCGCATCCATCCTTGGTTTTGTTTAATGGAAATAATGAAGTCGATGTTGCTTGGAAAAATTGGGGATTTCAAGTCACCTATAAAATTCTCCCAAAAGCGCAAAAATCAATGGAGGAAGATTATAGAAAATTATTTAAAGAATTGATTCCGAGCGTAGTGAAAGCGCAAAGTTTTATTCCTTATGAACATACATCGCCTTTGAGTAATTGGGGAAAGGACGAATATTTCAACCATGGAACGCAACATTATTGGGGTGTTTGGCACGGAAAAGATCC
>CANLLR010000076.1 GCA_947491985.1 Flavobacteriaceae bacterium
TCGTCTTCTAAAGGAACAATATTTGGAAGGAATTCAACGATAGTTACATCGGTTCCCATAGCGTTATAAAAGTGTGCAAATTCAACTCCAATAGCTCCAGAACCTACTACAATCATTGATTTTGGTTGTTTTTCTAATGTCATTGCTAGGCGGTATCCAATTACTTTAACACCGTCTTGAGGCAAGTTTGGCAATTCGCGAGAGCGCGCTCCTGTTGCAATAATGATATGATCGGCGTCGTATTCGGTTACTTTTCCATCTGCAGCGGTAACGGCTACTTTTTTTCCAGGTTTCATTTTGCCAAAACCATCAATCACATCGATTTTATTTTTTTTCATTAGGAATTGAACTCCTTTGCTCATTCCGTCAGCAATTCCTCGGCTACGTCCTACAACGGCTGTAAAATCTTTATCAAAAGATGAAACCGTCAAACCATAATCGGAAGCGTGCTTCAGGTAATCAAAAACTTGTGCCGATTTTAGTAATGCTTTCGTTGGAATACAGCCCCAATTTAAGCACACACCACCTAAGTTTTCTTTTTCTATAACGGCTACTTTGAACCCTAATTGGGAGGCTCTAATTGCGGTTACATATCCACCAGGACCACTTCCTAAAACTATAATATCGTATTTCATTTTTCCTTGTTTATTTTATTATGGTAAAAATGCAGTCGCAAAAGCTCGTGTCATTTCTATATGTTTATTTTTTAGTTGTTAAAATGCAGTCGCAAAAGCTCGTGTCATGTTTGTGTATTTCCTATGTTAGAATTCTGCTGCGAATTTAAGAATTATTTTTTATTTGATAATAGGAAAAGTACAATTAGTTGTGCAATTAGTAAAATCTAAATTACGTATTCAGTATAAACTGAGAATCGTATAAATTCTTGTAATAACCCGTTTTTTGACTCAATAATTCGTGGTGCGTTCCTTGTTCTACAATTATTCCTTGATCCATTACTACAATTTTATCGGCGTTAATGATGGTTGCCAGACGGTGTGCGATGATAATTGACGTTCGTCCTGTTGTGATGGTTTCGGTAGCACGTTGAATCAATTCTTCAGAATACATATCAATTGATGAAGTGGCTTCATCCAAAATCAAGATACTTGGTTTGCTGACATACGCTCGCAAAAATGCAATTAGTTGCCGTTGTCCAGAAGAAAGCATCACACCTCGTTCTTTTACATTATAATCATAACCTTCGGGCAAACTCATAATAAAATCGTGTACTCCAATTTTTTTGGCTGCTGCCACTACTTGTTCTTGAGAAATATCAGGATTATTGAGTGTAATGTTGTTTAATATTGTATCTGCAAATAGGAAAACGTCTTGTAAAACGACTGCGATTTGTTTTCTGAGCGAATCCAATGTATAATCGTGTATGTTTTGATTGTCAACAAAAATGGTTCCACTGTTGATTTCGTAAAACCGATTTAGTAGATTGATTATCGTTGATTTTCCTGCACCTGTAGCTCCCACAATGGCGATAGTTTGTCCCGATTTGACTTTTAGATTGATGCCTTTAATTACTTCTTCGTTTTCGATATAACTGAAACGCACGTCTTTGAATTCGATGGTTCCTTCAAATATTGGGGCTTCAATTGTTCCAATGTCTTGGATGTGTTCTTTGGTATCTAAAATCTCAAAAACACGGTTGGCAGAAATCATTCCCATTTGCATTTCGTTGAATTTATCAGCAATTTGGCGTAGGGGATTGAATAACATTCCGATATACATAGTATAAGAGAAGATGTCACCAAACGAAGTTGACGTATCTCCATTTAAAATTCTAAAACCGCCGTAAAGCACAATGAAACCAAGTGTTAAAGATGAAATTATATCGGCAATTGGGAAAAAGATAGAGTTGTAAAGTATGGTTTTTATCCACGCTTTTTTGTGTTTTGAATTGATTTCTTTGAATTTTTCAAACTCAATATCTTCCCGATTAAAAAGCTGTACGATTTTCATTCCTGTAACACGTTCTTGAACAAACGTATTGAGGTTGGCAATTTGGTTTCGAACTTCTTCAAAGGAAACTTGCATTTTTCGTTGAAATATTCGGGTAATATAGACCAAAATGGGCATCGCTACAAAAACGATACACGTTAATCGCCAGTTTTCTTTGAGCATAAAACCTAGGATTACAACCATTTTCAGTAAATCGCTACCAATCATAAAAAGACCTTGGCTGAAAATTTTTGCGATAGATTCCATATCCGAAACTGAACGTGTAATGAGCTGACCAACAGGTGCAGTATCATAATATTTCATTCGGAAACTTAGCATGTGCTTGAAGAGTTTTACACGAACATCTTTTACGATGTCTTGTCCTAACCAATTCGCCCAATAAACGAAGAAAAAGTTGGATAGTACTTCAAGAATAAGGACAATTCCCATTAAAGTTACGTACCATAAAAGGCCGTTTTTATCATTGGTTTTTATGTAGTCGTCAACGGTTAATTTCAATAGATACGGGCGTAAAGCAGCAAATACCGATAGGAATATTGCAAAGAGAATTACGCCGTTGAACCTCATTTTATAAGGTTTGGCATATTCTAAAATCCGTTTGAAAACGGTGGTATCGAACGCGGTAGCTTTCATATTTTTGTTGGTGGTTTGCATAATGCAATTCCGTTATATGTAATCATATTCTATTTTTGTGAGGTATAAACCTTGTGCTGGAACGGAAAATCCTGCTTCGTTTCTGTTTTTATTTTCTATAATGGTATTAAAATCGGATAAGGATATTTTGTGTAAACCAATATTAACAAGTGTTCCTACAATTGCCCGAACCATATTCCGAAGAAAGCGATCGGCGGAAATGGTAAAAATTAATTGGTTGTTTTCTTGGTTCCAATAGGCTTCATATATGGTACAATTGAATGTATTTACATCAGTATTTACTTTTGAAAAACATTGGAAATCGGTATGATTCAATAGCAATTGCGCTGCTTGATTCATCAAATCGATATTTAAATTTTGGTGGTAGTACCAACTTCCATCTTGAGAAAAGGCATCTTTATAGATAGAAATGTAATACTGATAGGTTCTTTTTTTTGCATCAAAACGGGCGTGAGCATCTGCGTGAACTTGAAAAATATCAAAAATCACAATGTCTTTTTGAAGATAGGAATTGAGTTTGTGTACGGTAGATTCAATTTCGAAAGTAGGTTCGTAATCAAAATGCGCAAACATTTCTTTTGCGTGAACGCCTGTGTCTGTTCGTCCAGCCCCCATTGTATTAATATCGGAATTCAAAATCACAGAAAGTGCATTATTCAACGTTTCTTGTACAGACGAAGCATTCGGTTGAATTTGCCAACCATGGTATTTAGTTCCGTTGTATGCCAATTTTATGAAGTAGCGCAAGTGATTTTTTTTTAGTTTACAAAGATACTTATTAATTTTCCGATACTAAATCAGAAGCACCCAAAGTTTTTTAAGTTTTCATTTAATTTTTTATTTGGAATTGGAATGTTTATTTTTACCACAAAATCTTGGCCCAGATTGAAGTGAAAATCCCACGCTTTTTAGCGTGGATTGAAGCGGAAAGCTGGAAACCTGCCTGGCGGCAGGCAGGTAGCTCCAAAAAAAAAACAATTTTGAAAAAAATACTTTTGCTTTCTGATACCCATAGTCACATTGATGATACGATTTTGAAATACGTTCGTCTTGCCGATGAGGTTTGGCATGCTGGTGATATTGGGGATTTAGTTGTAACGGATACGATAAAAAAA
>CANLLR010000077.1 GCA_947491985.1 Flavobacteriaceae bacterium
AAACATAAAATTCGTAGAAGCATCGACTGATACGGGAGCGTTAAACGCCGATTTTATCATAGCAAAGGGTTTGAATTTTAAATTCGGATTAATATCAAAAACATATCCTCCTGTTAAGAAATAGTGTAAGGTTTCGGTTCCGAAATTAACATCTTGACCGTTTCTTGTAATGTCTAAATGTTTTGATTTTAGCATGTTTGGCACCGAAAAAGCAATGTAATATTTGTTGGTGTAGTAGAACAATCCCGAACCAATGTTTAAATAGGTTTTGTTTATGTTGTCAGAAAAAGCAGGGTCGTTTGCTTGAGGAACATTATTGAATACCTCGTCAAAAAGGCCTACTTTATGAAAAGTAGCTCCTGCTTTTAATCCTAAAGCCAAGCGGTGCTCGCCTCCTAAATTTAAAGTATAAGAAAAATCTCCATAAACATTATTTTCTTCTACTGGCCCTATTTTATCAGAAATAATAGACAAACCAACACCTACGTTTTTACCCACAGGCATAGAGCCTGAAAGGGTTGCCGTGCTTGGAGCATCTTCTATTTCTACCCATTGTTTTCTGTATAGTAACCCGAATGAAAGGTTCTCTTTTGATCCCGCATAAGCCGGATTTATAATGTTCATGTTGTACATATATTGGGTGTAATGAGGGTCTTGTTGCGCTTGTATATCGGTAAAAGCGCATAATATTAATAGGGTTAGGATATGTATTTTTTTCATGGTATATTGTTTATTGAGTCTATTTTATTGCTATTAATTTTGTCTGTTTAAATAAATCCAGCCTGTTTTTGTGTCTCTACCTTCAAACTCAACAACATAATAGTAAGTGGCGTCAGGAAGCTCTTGTCCAGCATCTGATGTTCCAATCCATTCATTTTTATAATTCGATTTGCTGTAAACTTTAATGCCATATCTATTAAAAATTTCAAGTTTAGATACATTGAAATTGCTTAAATCAAAAGTGTCATTCAAATTATCATTATTAGGAGAAACTCCTTTTGGAATAATAGGAGAATTGCAATTTAAAATAGTAACATTTTCAATAGCTTCGGCATTACAACCATCACTATTGATAACTACTTTATAAGAGCCTAAATCTTTTACAACTAGCTTATTAGCGCTTTGATTGTTGACTATTACATTATCTTTAAACCAAGAATAAGTTACATTGTTTTCAGACGGAATAGCTTCTAAGGTATAATTTGTAGCAATACATCCAGCAGTAATTGAAACCGAAGGGTTGTTAACAGTTATTGTCAAATCTTTTGTAGTAGCGCATTGTCCTACTGAAGGAGTAAATTTATAATCGGTAGTTAAGGCGTTGTTTAAATCGGGAAACCAAGTTCCTGATATTCCATTTATAGAAGATGTTGGCAATGGTAAAAGTGCGTCTCCAGAACAAATTGCAGCAATAGGATTAAAAGTTGGAGCTATATTTGGATTAACTCCAACGGTCAATTTAGCTGTAGTGTTACAATTTCCAGAAGTTGGTGTAAAAGTATATTCAGTAGTTTTTGTATTGTCTAGTGGGGGCAACCAAGTTCCCATTATTTCATTAGTAGAAGTTATAGGCAAAGCTGCTAGTGAAGCTCCAGAACATATAGCATTTATAGCATCGAATGTTGGAGTTATTGAAGAAGTTATTGATACAGTTAATTTAGCCTGATTTGCGCATATTCCTGAAGTAGGAGTAAAGCTGTATTCTGTGGTTTTGGTGTTATCTAATTCAGGCGACCAGGTGCCAGTTATTCCATTAATTGATGTTGTTGGCAAAGCTGGTATAATTGTCCCCAAACAAACTGGAGCAGGCTGTGTAAAACTAGGGGTAATGGGTTGATCAACAGTTATAGTAACTTGTTTGGATAAATTACAAGTTGAGTTAATTTTAAAAGACAAATCATCTAAAGCAAAATCATTTCCGTTAGATATAAAGACTCTGTCATACATAGATATAGTTGCATTGGTACTGTTTCCTGAATTCCAGACATAGGAGTATTGAACCCAATTACAAGTTGAGCTTGGCGCATTAGCAATTCCTATAGATGCACCATTTATAGTAACCTCAATTCTTGCAGGATTAACAGACACTACAGATTGAACCCAATAACTAAAAGTATAATTTTGATTTGGAACTACTGGAACGGTTTGTTCCCAAGCTTTATCATTCCCAGAATTAGCAGTAGAGCCATCAAAAACTATCATATTTCCTGTTCCAGTGGTTTTGTCTCTACAATCAGCAAAAGGAGAAAACCAATTTTTTGCAGAAGTAACAATTCCATAAGCTCTTTGAGTACCACTATTTCCTGGATTAAATATATATTGATAATCGTTAATGAAACCCGTATTTCCTTGAGAAAAATCTCCGTTAGTTAATAGTGAAATAGAATTTGGACTGATTGGATTAGAAGTTACAGTATAAGTGGTGGTTTGAGTTGGCTTTACAGTTGGATTTGCACTATTTGGATTTGTTAACGTCACATCAACTGGTAATGCGGTCCATGTATAAGTAGAGGTACTACAGCTAACACTTAATTCTGTTGAATTGCCAGAACAAATTGTTTTTGGTTGGCTTATAGTTAAATCAGTTGGTGGAGTTAATATAATTCTAGTTTTTGGGGATTCAGTATTACTATTGTCAGTTACTGAAACTTCATAAATACCTGGAGCTAATCCTGTAAATAACCCCGTCAAACTTATAGCATCTGATGCACCTGACAAAGTGTATTTCGTATAAGGAAAACTACCTCCAGCTCCTGTGGCGGTAATGGTTCCGTCACTTGAACTAGGACAAAGAGGATTTGTAAACGAAGTAGTAACAGATAACAAAACAGGAGGACCGGTTAACACAAGGTCATCGATTGCAAAATCATTTCCTACAGGGTTTAGATTGGTATTAAACAACTCAATATTAACACAATTGCTAGTTGCCTTAAAGGTATATTCAACTTTTTGCCAATCAGTAACTGGGAGGGGAGCAATTGCAGTGGTGTTGCTAGGAGTTATATCAGTAGCACCTCCAAAAAAAGTCACAATTTTTGCTTGTGTATCATTATTTGTAACAGTAGTCGATATTGATTTTATCCAATAACTAAAAGTATATATATCGCCAATCTTTAGTCCGCAAATTCCATCTCCAGTGCTCCCAGCAATCCAAAATCGACGATTTCCAGTTGTTGTAGTTCCGTCAATAATCATCATATTTCCTGTTCCGGATGTATGATCGCCGATAGAAATAAAATTAGCGGTATTCAAAGGTTTAGGGTCGTTTGTAATTGCGTATTCGCCCGGAGCAGTAGAACCTGAAAAAGGAGGTGTAATTAATTTATAGGCAATACCATTAGTAATGAATCCAACTGTACCTCTTTCAAAATCTCCATTTGTAATAAGATTTTGAGAATACGAATTAGAAGAAAATAAAATTACGAATAAAAAGAAAATTAAAAAATGAATTAATTTGTACGTTTCTTTAGTTTTCTTATTTTTTCATTAATGTCCGATAAAAATTAAAAACTTCAATATTTAATTTTATCTTTCTGTTAATCAGTTGTTTAATTTATTTTATATTATTTTTTCAAAACAAGGGGTTAAAAAAAAGCCAATTGTTCTGTATTTATTTTTTCTATTTCCCAGTCTTTTTCTGGATTTTCCAAAAATTTCATCAGATGAATGTAATTGAAAAGATGAATTTTACAAAAACTAACCAAATTTGAAAAT
>CANLLR010000078.1 GCA_947491985.1 Flavobacteriaceae bacterium
GTCCAAAACCAATCCGGTAATTTTTCCTGGTTATCGAAAAAATTCATCGTAGCATATTCCGGCATTTTCAACCAATAAATTCCTCGCATATATTCGCGCCAACCTATAATTTGTCTTACGAATCCTTCCAATTGATTGTATTCTATTTCATTCGGTCTTTTCTGCCATTCTCGAATTGCCTTCTCAATCACCTCTTGTGGGGAAATCATTTTAACATTCATCGAAAATGAAATTCGAGCATGATACAACGACCATTCATTTGGCGTCATCGCATCCTGATAGGAACCAAAAAGAGGCAAGCATTCTGTAACAAAAAAATCGAGGAGCTGCAATGATTGTGCACGATTGATCGGCCAAACAAAATCATGTTCATCAATAACACCAATCGTTTTAATATCGGTTTTCCTAATTTCTTGAAAAATATCTGAGACCTCATTGTTAAAAACCATTGGCGGGATGGGCTTATGGTCTTTCGGCAGTTTCTTCCTGTTCTCACCATCATAATTCCACTGTCCGGTAAGCGGTTTTTCGCCGTCCATTAAAACATCATGTTTTTTTCGAAGAGCGCGGTAAAAACTCTCCAATAAAAAGGTTTTTTTACCTTCGAAGAAACTTCCCAATTCATTCCGAGTTGTAAAAAAATGTTCCGAATCAACCACAGTACTTGTGATTGCGATAGATTGACATAGATTTTTCAACTGTTGATCAACTCGATATTCATCAGGCAATTGATATTCAAAATGAGTGAACCTATGTTTCGTGATTAGATGCTGCACATTCTCACCAAACGACTGCAAATTGTCTTTGTCATTGAGTTGAATGTAAATGACGTTGTGGTTTTTATCTTTTAATGCACCGGAGAATTCTCGCATTGCAGCAAAAAAACCCACTACTTTTTGAATGTGATGCGTGGCATAATCCGTTTCCGTTCGAATTTCCATCATCACATATGTAACGGCATTATCAACTTTATCAAACCAAGAATGATTGCTATTAAGCTGATCACCGAGTATTAACCTTAGAATTTTTGTTTTCATTTATTACTTATTCAATCTGCATTTATCACTACAATATTTTACTTCTTCCCAAACTTTCGCCCATTTTTTTCGCCAGACAAAAGGTCGATCACAGCTAATACAAACTTTAGAGGGCAAATGTTGTTTTTTAACTCCTTTCATTGGTCATATGTAATCTGTTTCTTTTCCAATCTACTGACACAGAAGAACCTTTCGCTAAAAAAACAGCTGTTGGTTTTGTTGTATTTAACACAGAAAAAGCGGGACCATACATAGAAGAGAAATCACAATTAATATTGTAGTTCAACATTTTACAAACTTTCCAACTCGGATGTTGCAAGTGATATTCTTCTGTGGCGCATTCATTCACTTTGGTATAACCGTAATAATGTTCGTAGATAAATTCCTCTAATGAATTGGCAGTTATTTCTTTTGAGGCCACTTCGGTCTCTACCAAAATATGATTCCATTTTTTATCGAGTAGCCAATCAAATTTTACCTGCTGTTTTTCTCCAATTTGATGGATGAAATGTTTGGTTGGTACTACGGTATAGTGCTCTTTATACAATTTATTTGCAATCCAAGCCACAATGCGATAGGGAATCGTTTCATTGATAAAGACAACGCCACGTTTGATTGTTGTTCCTTCTATTCGTTTTACATAAAAACGAAGATTTATTTCTTCAAAATTTCCGAAATACGGGATAGGGACTTTAAAAATTTTGGTATTTTTAAACATAAAACCAACTAAACTCATATAGGCTTTTCCTTCACATAAATCGATTTCAACGCCTTTGGGCAAAAAGGGCAACAGTATTTCTGGATCAATTTCGTAATTGACCATGATGATGTTTTCCCAATTTGCTTGTAGAAATGTTGTCATATTTATGTTTTGCTTCCTGCTTTTTTTCGCTTGTTGGGACTGCTTACGTGCTTTTTTAAAATTCTATTGCCTTCTATTTTAACTGCATCTTTTTTTCTAAAACTCCACACAATATCACTGGCGTATTTTCGAGTTTCTTCAATATTTACAATTGGTTCTGGATAGTCTTTACCAATCTCACAATGGTAAAATTGTTGTTCGATAGGGTTGAGTTTCCAAGGTTCATGAATTAAATCGACTGGAACTTCTGCCAATTCAGGAACCCATTGCTTGATGAAAATGCCTTCCGCATCATGTTCTTCAGAATTTTTGATTGGACTGTAAATTCTGATCGTATTGATTCCTGTTGTACCTGATTGCATCTGTAATTGCGGATAATGAATTCCCGGTTCATAATCTAAAAATTGCCTGGCTAAGAAATGTAACTCTCGCCAATCTTGCCATAAATTGAAAGTAAAGAAAGAAACCACCATAGCGCGCATTCTGAAATTGAGATAACCCGTGGCGACAACACAACGCATGCAAGCATCAATAATTGGAATACCCGTTTTCCCTTCTTGCCAGGCTTTGATGTAGATTTCGTTTTTAGGTTTTACCAGGGAATCGAATGCTCGATTTACATTTTCAAATTCCATTCGACATTCATCCTCAAACTTTTGAATAAAATGGCAATGCCAATGCAACCGAGAAACAAAATTTAAAATGGCACGCTTGTTTTTCGAGTTTTCGTAATGCTGATTCGTGTATTGGTAAATCATCCGCATACTAACATTTCCGTACGTCAAATAAGGTGAAAGCCTACTACATCCTTTTCTGCTCAAACTTGGTTTTGAAATATGCTTGCTATAATTTACATACCGCTCTTTCACAAAGCTATCCAGATAACGCCACGCGAGGTTTTCGCCGCCTTGTTGGAAATTTTTGTCAATAGTAGTAATTGACGGATCTAAATCATTACCTCTCAGCGCTTCGTATAATGAAATTGGTAAAGTTTCAAAATTTATGGTACTTACCTCAACCATTTTAGGATCAGCACGCATTACATTCTCCCATTTTTTATCCCAATCGCTGCGGGATTTTAGCTTTCTAATGACACCATGCATTTGAAATTCTTTCCATGGAATATCATTTTCTTGAAAAAAACGGTGCATTGCAATATCACGATCATAAGTAATTTTGTTTCCAATTTCTTGATGAGAAAAAACAGTACGAATTTGGTATATTTTTGCTAGTGCTTCAAATACGGGCATAGCCTCGCTTTGGAAATAATAAATTTGTGCAGACAATTTGTTCAATTTGCTTTGCATGTCAACCAAAGACTGATAGATAAATCGCCAATGGCGCAAATCTGAATCGTCATAATTCATGACAGAAGGTTCAAAAAAATACACAAGCAATAATGGAATATTCTCTTGTTGCGCAGCATAGAGCGGTTCGTGATCTATAAAACGCAAATCACGCTTAAACCAAACTATATTGATTTCTTTTTTGTTCAATTTTTTTTGATGGAAGTCAGTTCCTTATCCGGTTTCGCATAACTCAATCGGTCAAGTTGTATGGTTTTGTGATAACTATCCAATCCGGAACAAGTCAGACTTTCTGCTTTTTCCAAATCAAGAAAGCCATCATTCTCAAGACAATCAGTCGGAAAATAAACATCCTTCACTTCACCAATGATTAAGACCGTATTGTTTATTTTTAAATCTATTTTCTCTTTAAATTCCATTGCAAACTGTACACGACTTTCTTCAACAAATGGAGCGAAAAACTCATTTTTGTATGC
>CANLLR010000079.1 GCA_947491985.1 Flavobacteriaceae bacterium
TATACCGAACCCCATGGAAAGGAGGATTCCAAATTAATCATCGGAACAAAGATAACTGAAACAAAAAAACTCTATTTCTATTATAAAACTCTAACTGAACCTTTTTGCGAAATAGATATTGACTTTACTGTTACAATTACTCCAATACAAAATGTTGGCACCTTTAAAAATGTATTTGACTGCGATTCATATACATTACCACCCTTATCCGTAGGGAATTATTATACAAATAAAATGGGAGGTGGAACAAAATTAGAGGCTGGAACTATTTTGACCAATTCACAAAAAGTATTTGTGTTTTCTACTTCAGGTTCTCCTTATTATTGTAATTCTGAAACTTCATTCAAAGTTATTATAGGAATAGAAACTCCAGGATATATAGTACAATGTGGTAGTTATACCCTACCTGAGTTAGCCATTGGAAAATATTATACGGGACCAGCTGGAACTGGAACAGAATTAGAAGAAGAATCCTTAATTAACGAATCGACAACAATATATATATACGTACAAAATGCGAAAACACCCAATTGTACCGATTTTACAAACTTCAAATTGAATATAGGGCAACCAAAAATTGATATTCTTGATAATGTAGCCGTATGTGAAAGCTACACCCTACCAAATCTATTATTTGAAGGAAAAATTTATACTGGGCCTAATGAAACTGGAAAAATGCTAAATGCGGGTGACAAGATCACTTCAACTCAAACTATTTATATTTTTAACCGTTCTGGACTTTCTTGTAGCAATCAATCTAGTTTTAAAGTTACAATTAATCAAAAACCTAAGATAGATTCCAGATCAGATATTGATATTTGTCATTTTTATAAATTGACTCCACTAAAATTTGGAGACTATTATACAGGACCAGGAGGCACAGGAACTAAACTTACCTCAGGAGCTAAAATAACTAGCACGCAAACTATTTATATATATGCAACAGACCCTTTAACAAAATGTTCAGACGAGAATAGTTTTAAACTTAATATTTTCACTATTGAAGCAGATGCGCCAGAAGACGTTACCGCCTGTGATAGTTATACTTTACCAGCCCTGAAAAACGGAAATTACTATTCACAGCCAAATGGCCCACATGGTGGTGAAGGAACTTTTATGAATGCAGGTGATGTAATAACTACAACTCAAACCATTTACGTCTATATAGAATCTGGAGAAAGAATTAATTGTACAGATGAGAATGTATTTGTAGTAACAATCAATAAAACTCCAAAAGTAGTTGCTATACCTGATGTTTACACCTGTAATTCTTTCACATTTCCTGAATTAAACATTGGAAATTATTTTACAGAGCCAAACGGAGCTGGTAGTATGTTAAAAGAAGATGATGTGATAACTTCGAGTCAAAAGATATACATGTATGCACAAACTGCAACTACACCTAATTGCTATGACGAGAAAAGTTTCTACATAAATGTATTCAATGTAGATCATTTATCTAATGTAACGGTTTGTGAAAATTATAGATTACCTGCATTAAAGATTGGTGCTTATTATAGTGGCCCTTCTGGAACTGGTTTGCGTCTTGCTATTAATGAATTAATTACCAATACAAGAACAATTTATATCTATGCCCCATCACCATTTAATCCAGTATGTTATGGCGAAAGTTCATTTGTTGTAACCATTATACCTAAACCAGTAGCTTATCCTGTACCTAATGGATTAACCACTGTTTGCGATGAGGATGGTGAAAATGATGGAATTGCGAATTTTGATTTAACAAAACTAAATACCACAGTATTAGGAAATCAAAAAACGACAGAATTTTCTGTAAAATATTATGCTACTCCTGAAGATGCAGCAGCTGAAAGAAATGGTTTAAATGAAACTAACCTACCGTTAGTTTATGCAAGAGTAAATAATTCTTTAGCAAATAGCTGCTACGATTTAAGAAACATTTCGATAACTGTCATTAAAGCACCCATCCCATATCCTAAAGGAGGTTTTGTTTGTATAGATAGTAAGACAAATACACTTTTAAATTCTTATACCATACCAAGTGGTTTAGATAATAAAGATTATGCTTTTAAATGGCTTGATGCATCAGGCAAAATCGTTGGTACAGACAGTACTTATGAAGCTAAATTAACTGGAAGCTATACATTAATAACAACTAGTAAAAAATCAGGATGTTCTTCATTTCCTATAGTCTCAGAAGTTTTCTCTTCTGAAAAGGCTAAAGTTACTTTTAAATTTTCTGAAGATTTTTCAGATTATCAAACAATAACTGTTGATGCAGAGGGAGAAGGTGGCTTCTATGAATACCAACTAGACTCAGGATATTTTCAAGACAGTCCTGTATTTGACAATGTTTTATCTGGCTTACATACTATTAATGTAAATGACAAAAATGGTTGTGGAAATTCTGTTGTTCAAGCATTAGCAATAAACTATCCTAAATACTTCACACCAAATGGAGATGGTGTAAACGACACTTGGAATATTTCATCCTTAAGCGGACAATCTGATGCTATTATAAGAATATTTGATCGCTATGGTAAAATAATTAAAGAAATTAAACCTAGTGACTCAGGATGGGACGGAACCTTTTCAGGTCAAAACATGCCTTCTACTGATTATTGGTTTACTATATTTTATGAAAAGGATGGTACTATTACAGAATTTAAATCCCATTTTGCGATGAAAAGATAATTGTGTTTTATTTTAATGTTTTGTTTGAATTAGTAAAGAAAAACCCGAAGATAACTTCGGGTTTTTTGATATCTAAAACATTTAAACTACCATCTAATTATTGCGCTTGCCCATGTAAATCCGCTTCCGAAAGCTGCTAAAACCACCAAATCACCGGATTTAATTTTACCCAATTCCCACGCTTCAGTCAAAGCTATTGGTATAGAAGCGGCCGTAGTATTGCCATACTTTTGAATATTATTAAAAACTTGATCGTCACTCAATCCGAACTTCTTTTGTATAAACTGTGAAATCCTTAAGTTGGCTTGATGTGGAATTAACATATCTATATCTGAAACATTTAAATTATTAGCCTGTAACCCTTCATTAATTACTTCACTAAAACGAACTACCGCATTTTTAAATACAAATTGACCATTCATATAAGGAAAATAACTTTCGTCATCTGGATTATTCTCAGCAAGAATATCAGATACCCAACGCCCCCCCATTCCTGGTGCTAAAACAGCTAACTCTTTTGCATGTTCTCCTTCAGAATGCAAATGCGTAGACAGCACTCCTTTAGTACTATCTTCCTCTCTGCTAATTACTGCTGCTCCTGCTCCATCACCAAAAATAACTGATACGCTTCGACCACGATTGGTCATATCTAACCCCAAAGATTGTAACTCTGAACCAACAATCAATATGTTTTTATACATTCCTGTTTTTATGTATTGATCAGCAACAGACAAGGCGTATACAAAACCTGAACATTGATTACGAATATCTA
>CANLLR010000080.1 GCA_947491985.1 Flavobacteriaceae bacterium
AATACCAGACCGATCAGCCAAAATGAACTCCGTGCTGCCGCCGCCAATATCCATGATTAAAGATGGAATATCAAAGTCTATCGTTTTACGCACTCCTTGATAAATATAATCCGCTTCCTCATCGCCAGTAATAACAGTAATCGAAATACCTACATCTTTTCGAATACGTTCCACAAATTCTTGTTGGTTCTTAGCATCTCGAATGGCACTCGTACCAATGGCAGTAATTTCAAAAGCGCCGAATGATTCTGAAACTTTTTTGAAATGTGTCAATGCTTTTTCTGCTCGTAAAATCGCATCTTCTGCAATCATTTTTTGATTGATTCCTCCCATACCCAGAGCCACTCCGTCTTTTTCAGAATGAATGCGTCTCCACCTTCCTTCAATCAATTCGGCAACCAATAAATTAAATGTATTAGTACCGAGATCAATAACCGCTTTGCGCACTATATTTTTTTCATCCATTTCCAAAAATGTTTAAACGATAACCGATGACCAAATTGTAAAATTCCGTTTTTATAAATTCGTGATGCTAGTTGCACTGCAATTATGGTTGAAATAAGTAAAACCATTAAAGACATGAACAGCGTGTAAGATTGACCGGCAGCAAATCCTTGTGACACTTTGACCAAAGCGACCATTGGAGAGGTAAAAGGCAAATAAAACAAATACGTTACCAAGTCGCTTTCTGGAAATTGAACGGCCAAGTATCCCGCGTAAATGGACAGCCCAAATAATCCTATTAAAGGCAAAATAAACTGTTGTCCATCACTTTCAGATCCTGAACTCGCTCCAATAGACGCAAAAAAAGCAGCGTAAAAAAAGTATCCGACCGTGAAAAACACCAAAAATATGGGAATCATTACCGAATAATTGATACGATCGTACACCAATTCTACAATTTTATTTAAGTGCATTCCTTCTGCAACCAATGCGTCTTGTGAGCCCATACCGTTCAATCCCAAATTGGCTGGATCATAGATGTCCGGAAACAAATTTTCCCTGAAAAAATAGAGTCCTATCACCACAAATAATGTCCAAACTAAAAATTGTAAAAAGGCAACAACTCCAATACCCACAATCTTTCCGACCATAAAATGAAACGACTTTACGGAAGCCAAAATCACCTCAACAATTCGATTGCTTTTGTCGCGTGATGTACTTCTCAATATTGTCATTCCAAATAGGAAGATAAAAATCATTGTCAACAAACCGAACGCAAAACCAGACCATCCAGCGAGGTGATCAATTTCTTGTTTCGGATCATATACATTGCGATAAACGACATTGAGCGGTTGTTTTATTTTTCTGTAGTCACTGATGCTCATTTGAGATGTTTCATTGACTAAAATTTCCTCAATGCGTTTCTCCAATTGAAAACGGATGCCAATTTGTCTTTCCACCGCTGGTTTATCGCGGTAAAAAACCATACACATCTTATTTTCTAATACCTTGTGATTCACATCCAACAGCGCGTCATATTGTTGGTATTCCGGCTTGCTTCGAAACGTTTCAAAAGAAACATAATCACGTGAGATTTGATATTGAATGGGGCTATTTTTTTGAGTATGTAAAATCCCTTCTAACAAATTTCCTTCATCGGAAACCAAAATTTTCAATTGACTTTTCCCTTCATCTCCGGCCTGAAACAACAAAAATAAGGCGAACAAAACGAGAACGGGACCAATAAATAAAAACATCAAAAACGACTTAGAATTCAGTCTTTCAGCTATTTCGCGTTTCGCAATTATCCAACTATTCTTCATGATTCTAGTTTTTGATTGGTATCCTCTTCTTGCACTTGTTGTAAAAACACATCTTGCATGCTTGGCATAATTTCCCAAGCAGCTTCTAATTTCACTTGACCAAGCATCGATTTTAATAAATCCTCGAAATCTGCAGCAGATCGCATCGCCACGACAGCTTCAAATCGATTATCACCAAGTTCTCGTTTATCGATCAGTTCAAAATCAGTCCAAAGCGCATTTACAAATGCTATCATGTTTCCTTTAAATCGCAATCCATAATGTCCTTTTTTAATTGCTTCACGCAACTCTAGGACACTGCCCTCACATACTTTTTTGGCATTGTAAATCAACGCAGCACGATCACAAATTTCTTCCACACTTTTCATGTTGTGCGTAGAAAGAATAATTGTTTTTCCTTGCTCTTTCAGTTCCTTTAGCGTACTTAAAATTAACTCAACGTTCAAGGGATCAAAACCACTCAATGGTTCGTCTAGAATGAGCAATTTTGGATTGTGAAGCACCGAACCAATAAACTGAACTTTTTGAGCCATTCCTTTGGATAATTCCTCAATCCTTTTCTTTTTCCAATCGGCTATATCGAATTTGGCTAACCAGTATTCAATTTGAACGGTCGCCTCGGATTTTGATAGTCCACGTAATTGCGCTAAAAAAAGTAACTGTTCAAAAACCCGCATGGATCGATATAGGCCTCTTTCTTCTGGTAAATAGCCAATTTGCACTAAATGACGTTGTTTGATGGGTTCATTATCAAAAAATATGGTGCCGCTGTCGGGCATTAAAATTTGATTTATTATGCGAATCAAGGTAGTTTTACCTGCGCCATTTGGACCTAACAAGCCATAAATCTCTCCTGAATTAACAGCTAACGAAACGTCATTCAACGCTTGTTTCTCGAAAAATCGCTTGGAAATATTTTCAATCTTTAAAATTGCCACATGAATAGTTTAATACTTCAAATGTACACCTATAATCTCGACCACACTTTACATGATAAAATAAGTATTAACAGTCAACTCTTAGAAAACAGCATGTAATCAACAATTCCAAAATCTATTGTATTGATTTCTGGATTTCACCTCACGTTGTTTAAAAATAAGGTAAAAAACACTTTATTATTTTGTCACTTACCTCAAAGACTATTTGTAATTTTAACCAAAATTCAGCGATGCAAAGCATATTAACCCATCAACAAATTGAGCAAAAAATCATGCGTTTAGCGCATCAAATCATTGAAAATAGTTTTGGTGAGTCAACCATTTTTCTGGGTGGCATTTGCGGGAATGGTTTAGTATTAGCTGAAAAATTAAAAACCATCATAGAGGCTGAAGGAAGAACCGAAATTATTTTGTTTGAAATTATAGTAGACAAAGAAAATCCATTGACAAATCCTATTCAACTTTCCATACCGGAAGAAATGCTCTCACAAGCCTATGTGGTTTTAGTGGATGATGTTATAAATTCTGGTAAAACAATG
>CANLLR010000081.1 GCA_947491985.1 Flavobacteriaceae bacterium
ACCGGAAAATTTATTTTTGATGATGTGACCCCGGGAAATCAGTTATTACAAATTAGAACCCAAGGTTACGCAGACCAATTACTTCAGGTAGCAATTGAGTCAGGAAAACTTCTAGATTTAGGTACTGTTTTATTGGCGGAAGACCAAACTCAAGAACAGCAGCTAAGCTTAATTACAATTACAGAAAATGATTTAGGAGATGACAGTAGTGGTTCGGAAAGTACTTCTGGTTTACTTCAAGCCAGTAGAGATGCTTTTCAGCAAGCGGCAGCATTCAACTGGGGTCAATCACGATTCCGAATTCGTGGTTTAGATAATGAATACGGTACCACCATGATTAATGGTGTTATTATGAACAAGATATATGACGGAAGACCACAATGGAATAATTGGGGAGGTTTGAATGATGCTACTAGAAATCAAGAATTTACTATGGGTACTGCACCATCAGATTATACTTTTGGGGGCATATTAGGAACGCAAGAAATCAATACTAGAGCTTCTATCTATAGAAAAGGATCTCGAGTGTCATTTTCGGGAACAAATACAAACTACACATGGCGAACTATGGGAACACATGCTTCTGGGATGGGAACCAATGGTTGGGCATATGTTGTTTCCGCTTCCGGCAGAGGGGCAAATGAAGGTTATTTTGAAGGAACCGATTATGATTCTAAAGCTTTATTTGCCAGTGTTGAAAAGAAATTCAATGATAGTCACTCTGTAAATTTCACTTCTATTTACTCGGAAAACAGTAGAGGTAGAACCTCTCCAAATTCGGATGAGGTGACCAATCTTGTTGGTGAAAAATATAACTCTTATTGGGGTTATTTCAACGGAAAAAAGAGAAATTCTAGGGACAGAGATGTTGTAGAGCCCGTATTGATGTTGTCGCACTATTGGAAATTAAGCGACAAAACAACACTAACCACAAATGTGGCTCATCAATTTGGAAAAGTGGGAAATAGTCGTATCGATTTTCAAGGAGCAGACAATCCTGATCCAACCTATTACAGAAATCTACCTAGTTTTTATACTTCTGCTTATAACCCTGATGATTATACCGATTTCTTGGGAGATGACCCTCAAAATGTTGCTGATGGAATTTCTGCTGCTTCTAACTTTATTCAAAACAAACAATTGAATTGGTTGCAGATGTATCAGGCAAATCAAGCAACTTCAGACGGACATAGTGCCTACATTTTATATGAAGATAGAACGGACGATAAAGTATGGACTGCCAATTCGTTTTTGGCTTCACAATTAGCTGACAACATTAATATGAATGCAGGAGTTACCTATAGAAATTTAAGTTCACGTAACTTCCAAAATCTATTGGATTTACTAGGGGGACAGTTTTTTGAAGACTTTGACAATTTTCAGGTAGGAGACGAACAACAACCAGACTTAAATAATCCTAATAGAAACGTGGGTGTTGGTGATACTTTCGGTTATAACTATAAATTATTAGCCAATACTATTGACGCTTTTACGCAATTTAAATTTACCTACAAAAAAATAGATTTCTATATGGCTCAGTCATATACTCGCAGTGAATATCAACGAGAAGGGCTTTATCGAAATGGTCTATACCCAAATAATTCTTTTGGGAAAAGTGCAAAATACACCTACGAAACCTTTGGTTTTAAAGGTGGTTTAACATACAAGTTGAGTGGAAGACAATTCTTGGGGCTTAATGCTGCTTATATGACGAAAGCTCCAACATTGAGAAATGTATTCCCAAATGCACGTATTAACGACAATACGCTTGCTGGTTTAAGTCCAGAAAACATTACTAGTCTAGATGCAAGTTATATTATTAAAGCTCCTAAATTTAAATCTAGATTAACTGCGTTTTACACCAACATAAAAAATGCAACGGAAAACTCCTTTTTCTACGGTGAAGGTATATTTGACGATGATAATGGAGATGGTGGTGATGCATTTGTTGCCGAAACCGTCAGCGATATAGAAAAAAAGAATATTGGTTTAGAGCTGGGGATGGAATATAATCTTACTTCAACGATAAAATTAACGCTTGCTGGCGCATATGGAGAATATACCTTCAATAATAACCCTAACGTAAGTCTTAGTAACGATAATCTAGCCTCTCCAACAAACACAAATCCTGTTACGGACTTTGGTAAAGCCAACCTAAAGGGATATCGCGTTTCTGGCGGTCCACAAACTGCCGCATCGTTTGGAGTTGAATATAGAGACCCAAAGTTTTGGTGGATTGGTGCTAATGCGAATTATCTTGCCAACAATTATCTAGATGTTTCTTCGTTATTAAGAACTAATAATTTCTACAAAAATCCAGCAGACCTAGAAGGACTCTCTTTTCCAGAAGCTTCAACTGCAAGAGCTAATGAATTATTAAAACAAGAACAATTTAAAGACTTTACCTTAATCAACTTAACCGGTGGGAAATCATGGAGAATTAGTGGTAAAACAATTGGGTTTTTCGCCTCAGTGAATAATGTTTTTGATGTTGTTTATAAAACTGGAGGATTTGAACAAACCAGAAACGCCAACTTTAGAGAGGTAAATCAGGATGTTTCAAGCGGGACTCCTGCTTTTGCACCAAGATATTTCTATGGTTTTGGAAGAACCTATTTCGTTAATCTTTATGTTAACTTTTAAAAATTTAACTATGAAAAAAATAAAACTTTTATCTTTCAGCTTTTTAGCTTTATCCTTTTTTTCCGGGTGCTCCCCTGAAAATGATATCAAAAATTCAACTATTGAACCGTTTGCTTTTTATCAAGATTTCACAGGAAGCGTCAGCGAAGCGACTGAAGGTCAACCCCTGGAAATTCAGGGATGGACCAATTTCGCAGAAGCTGGTACTGTTAAATGGGCGCAAGGATTTTATAGTGACACTAAATATGCTGAATTTACAGCCTATCAATCTGACGAAGCATCTAATATTGGTTGGCTGATTTCTCCTCCAATTAATATGGATTTACAGAAAGATGAAAAACTAGCTTTTGACGTTGCTCAAGCCTATGTAGGAACAAGTTCAAACTCGATTGAACTATTGATTGCGACGAACTACAACGGTACGGATGTTTTAAATGCAACATGGCAATCTGTAGCTTTTACCAGACCACCTCTTGATTACGATACAAACTTCGATTTTTTTAGCTCTGGGAAAATTGACTTATCTTCCTACACTGGCAATATTCACCTTGCATTCAAGTACAAAGGTTCAGGGACAAATACC
>CANLLR010000082.1 GCA_947491985.1 Flavobacteriaceae bacterium
ATAGATTTAGTTGATTTTGCTCCAGGCAAACCATTAACTCTTGAATTCTTACACGCAGATGGTTCTAAAGATAGTATCTTAGCTAACCATACCTATAATGATGGACAAATTGGTTGGTTCGTAGCTGGGTCTGCTTTAAATTTAATTGCAGCTGCAGGTAAAGCATAATTTATTCTTTAAGTTTTATAGAAATCCTCGAAGTTTTTTCGAGGATTTTTTTTGTCCAATTTGGTTTTATATTATTTATTCCAAATTATAGATAAGTTTAGTAAATTTCTATTTTATATAAAATACTATTTTGAATATCATCTTGATAATTTTTTTATGACACTATTTTTACATTGAAAAATTCGTATAACATTTCGTATAAAAATTAAATTTTTGTGTATTTTATCGATTAAAAATGTTAAAATAAACTTTTAATCGATGTAATTTGCTCTTTATCGTGTAAATTTGAGTATGAATTAATGATAATTCCCCAATTAACAATAATTCGTTTTTCAATTGTTTAAAAAATCTTAACCTACTATTGTTATGAAAAAAGTATTACTCATGCTGCTTTTTACAGTGGCTCTGCAGGCACAAACAAAAAGTTATGTGTCTAGCGCTGAAAATTTTACAAATCCTGAAAGAGGATGGTACAGGTATTCTAAAGCCCAAAGTACAACTACATTTTCTTTCTTAAGTCAATCTTCCTTGACTAGTTCTCGGATAAATGAAAAAGTAACTCTAATTCTAAGAATTTATGATTTAGGAGCGTTTAAGAATACCCCAATTTCTCAAACCTTTTTAGATAACATTCTGAAAGATTTTAATACGTTACGGTTATCGGGCGTAAAGGCTATCGTTAGGTTTCGATATACTGAAGATGATGCTGTTGATGCAACAAAGGCTCAAATCATTTCTCATATCGAACAATTAAAAACGATTACTATTCCTAACCAAGATGTAATATCTAATATTGAAGCTGGATTTATTGGTCAGTACGGAGAATGGTATTACACCAATAATTTTGGTAACAACGGAGTTGTTTCTACCCAAAATTTGGCCGATAGAAAAGAAATAGGACTAAAAATATTAGAATTAGCTCCAGAAAGAATGGTGGCCTTTAGAACACCAAGTTTTCAACAAATAATTAGCGGAACTACTTCAATTTCATCTGCCGAAGCTTATAATGGTTCAGCTAAATCTAGGGTTGCATTACACAATGACGCTTTTTTATCTAGCGCATCAGATGTTGGTACTTTTAAAAATACTGCTGTCGAATATCCGTATTTAGAAGGACAATCTAAGTATACTTTTTGTGGAGGAGAATCCAATCAATTGAATAGTACCTATCAAAATTGTACCAATGCTGTTAGTATGTTAAATAAGTTTCATTACAACTATTTAAATATAGGTTATTATGGCGCTACTTTAGATTTATGGAAAACAGGTGGCTGTTATGATGAAGTACAAAGACGATTAGGGTATCGATTTGAATTATTGAATTCTACAATTACTAATAATAGCTTAACTATCAATTTGCAAAATGTTGGCTTTGGAAATGTGTTTAATCAAAGAAAGGCATTCATTGTATTAAGAAATACTTCAACTAATGTTGAATATTCTTTTCCTATAAATTCAGATGTACGTTTATGGGATAGAGGTGCTCAAACACAAATTGTTCAAAACTTAAATCTTGATGTGCCAGTAGGAACTTACGCATTATTTTTGAATTTGCCAGATCCAAAAATAGCCAATCCTTTATTCTCTATTCAATTTGCTAATGTTGGAGTTTGGGATGCTACTAAAGGGTATAATAATTTGAATCAAACGTATACTAAATCAACTGCAACGGTTGTTGTGACTCCAGAACCAATAGTAATTACAGAGCCAATTGTAGTTGCAGAACCAATAGTAGTTCCAGTTCCAGTTGTTGTTGATCCAGTAAAAATTACTTTGATAAATAATTCGACAATTACAGTAACGAATTTGCCGGCGAAAACATTTACCATTGAGGTTTATAATTTAAATGGTAGATTACGATCAAGATCAACAGATATTTCAAATTTAAGACGAGGATACTACATTGTGAAAGTATACTCAGCAGGAAATATATATACCCAGAAGATTTATAAAGTTTAATTAGGGAATTAAGGATTGATTTTTTTGTATTTATGTTTTCTCAAATGATAAACCTGTTCTTTTAAAGAGCAGGTTTATCTGTTTTTTAGATGAATGATATTCTAAATTTATATTTCAGTTTCATTTTTTTCAAGAAAAAGTATATCTTTAACCACACTCAAAACGAAATTTTATGTCAGATTCTAATAAAGATCAATTTAAAAGAGAACTAGGATTACTAGACGGAACAATGCTTGTCGTTGGTTCTATGATAGGTTCAGGAATATTTATTGTAAGTTCAGATATTGCTCGACAAGTTGGTTCAGCAGGTTGGCTAACCTTAATTTGGATGATTTCTGGACTAATTACAATGATAGCTGCTGTTAGCTATGGTGAATTGAGTTCCATGTTTCCAAAAGCGGGCGGACAGTATGTTTACCTAAGAGAGGCCTATGGGAAATTAATTGCTTTTTTATACGGTTGGAGTTTTTTCGCGGTAATACAAACAGGAACAATTGCAGCCGTTGGAGTGGGCTTTTCGAAGTTTGCAGCCTATTTATTTCCACCAATGAGCGACGAAAATATTCTTTTTGAAATAGGTAATTTCAAACTCAATGCAGCTCAAATTGTATCCATTATAACTATTATTTTTCTTACGTATTTAAACAGTCGTGGAGTCAAGAAGAGTAAAATGATGCAAACTGTTTTAACAATTATAAAAATACTATCGCTTTTTGGGTTAATTATTTTCGGATTTCTTTTAGCTGCAAAAGCTGATATTTGGAATGCCAATTGGTCTGATATGTGGGCTACAAAATCATTCGTTAAAGATTCAAGTTCTTGGTTGCCAATAAGTGGTGTTGCATTAATTTCAGGAATTTCTGCAGCTATGGTCGGTTCTTTGTTTTCTAGCGATGCATGGGTGGGTGTTACATTTATAGCTGCTGAGATAAAAAATCCGAAACGAAATGTAGGATTAAGTTT